>JAJXWD010000002.1 GCA_021781835.1 Pseudomonadota bacterium
CATCAACTAATACTACACTAAATAATAAAGGATTGCCGTGGCCGGCGGCCCCGGGATCGAAAGTTTTTGAGGGGTTTGGGGGGCTTTTTTCAAAAAGCCCCCCAAAGATATCCCGCCCCCTTTTTTGAAAAAAAGGGGGCGGCCCCCAAAAAACTTTTAATTTTTTACGCCTGCCGGCGGGGTTACTGGCAGGCCAGACATTCCTCGTAATTGCCGCTGGAGGCCGCCAGGGGGGCGGGTTGGGCGGTGTCGTTGGCGGCGCTCAGCACGTCGGCCACCTGTTTTTTGACCGCCACCGTGTCGGCGCGCTGGATGGACAGCGACCGGCAATAATAGAGGGATTTCACCCCGCGCTTCCAGGCCTGGTAATGGATTTGGTGCAGGTCGCGCTTGTGGATGTTGGCCGGCAGGAAGATGTTGACCGACTGGCTCTGGCAGATGAAGGGCGCGCGGTCGGCCGCGTGTTCGACCACCCAGCGCTGGTCGAGCTCGAAGGCGGTTTTGAACACGTCCTTCTCATGCTGGCTCAGGAAGTCGAGATGCTGCACCGAGCCCTTGGTGGTGGTGATGGAGGACCAGGTTTCCTCGTCATCGCGGCCGTATTTCTCGAGGATTTTTTGCAGCGCGCGGTTGCGCACCGAGAAGCTGCCCGAGAGGGTTTTTTGCAAAAACACATTGGCCGCGATGGGCTCGATGCCCGGCGAGGCGTTGCCCGCGATGATGGAGATGGACGCCGTGGGGGCGATGGCCATTTTGTGGCTGAAACGCTCGTTGATGCCGTAGTCGGCGGCATCGGGGCAGGGGCCGCGCTCGTCGGCCAGTTTTTTGGAGGCGGCGTCGGCCTGGGCGCGGATGTGTTTGAACATTTTGATGTTCCACACCTTGGCCATGACGCTCTCGAAGGGGATGTTATTGTCTTGCAGGAAGGAGTGATAGCCCATCACGCCCAGCCCCACCGAACGCTCGCGCATGGCGGCGTATTTGGCGCGCTCCATGGAATCGGGGGCTTTGTTGATGAAATCCTGCAGCACATTGTCGAGGAAGCGCATCACGTCCTCGATGAAACGGGGTTCGTTTTGCCACTCGAACCAGGTTTCGAGGTTGAGCGACGACAGGCAGCAGACCGCCGTGCGCTGCTTGCCATACTGGTCGATGCCGGTGGGCAGGGTGATTTCGGCGCAGAGATTGGAGGTTTTGACCTCAAGCCCGGCCAGCTTGTGCTGCTCGGGGCGGGCATTGTTCACGTGGTCGGAGAACACGATGTAGGGCTCGCCCTGCTCGATGCGGGTGGTGAGGATGCGGATCCACAGCGCGCGCGCCGAGATGGAACGGATATGGCTGCCATCCTTGGGGGATTTCAGGATCCACTGCTCATCAGCCTCGACGGCGCGCATGAAGGCATCCGAGATCAGCACGCCATGGTGCAGGTTGAGCGCCTTGCGGTTGGGGTCGCCGCCGGTGGGGCGGCGGATTTCGACGAATTCCTCGATCTCGGGGTGCCAGACCGGCAGATAGACCGCCGCCGAGCCGCGGCGCAGATCGCCCTGGGAAATGGCCAGGGTCAGGCTGTCCATGACGCGGATGAAGGGGATGATGCCGGATGTTTTGCCGGCCCCTTTCACCTTCTCGCCAATGGAGCGCAGATTGCCCCAGTAAGAGCCGATGCCACCGCCCTTGGAGGCCAGCCAGACATTCTCGTTCCAGAGCCCAACGATGCCGTCGAGGCTGTCGGAGGCTTCGTTGAGGAAGCAGGAGATGGGCAGGCCGCGATTGGTGCCGCCGTTGGAGAGCACGGGGGTGGCGGGCATGAACCACATTTTGGAAATATAGTCATAGAGCCGCTGGGCGTGGGCGGCATCGTCTCCGTAATAGGAGGCGACGCGGGCGAACAGGTCCTGATAGGACTCGCCGGGCATGAGGTAACGGTCATCGAGGGTGGCGCGGCCGAATTCGGTGAGCAGCGAGTCGCGCGTATGATCGACATGGACTTTATGGCGGCCGTGCATCTGGACGCCATCGTCAAGCAACACCGCCTCAGGCTTCGTCAATGCGTTCATTCATCCGGCTCCAGTCGATTCAACGGGCGACATTACAACATATAGTCGTACGTTTGTCATTTATAACTAGATCATGGATCCGAAGAAAAATTTCTTGCCCGCGATTCTCCGCGGGCCAGGGCATGTGGATGGTGGGGCGGCAATGTGGACGTTCTTTAATTGTTCTTGATGGGGCCGTGGGTCAAGCCGCTGGGGCGGGTGCGAATCGGCAAGGCAGGAATGTGGCGGGAGCGTGGCTGGGGATAAAAAACGCCCGGCGGGGCCGGGCGTTTGGGGGCCTGGGGATCAGGCGCCGGTGGGGGCTTTGGAAACCACCACCATGGCCGGGCGCAGCAGGCGGCCATTGAGCTGCCAGGTCTGGCTCCAGGCCTGGAGCACGGTGCCGGCCGGGTGCTCGGCGCTTTCCTGCTCCATCATCGCCTGGTGGAGGTTGGCATCGAACGGGGCGCCGGTGGGGTCGGTGCGGGTGATGCCGTTGCGCTCGAGCACGCCGACGAAGGACCGCTCGACGCCTTCGAAGCCTTCGCGCAGCTTGGTGAGCAGCTCGGGCTCGTCGGGGGTGGGCTTGGGCACGCTCTCGAGGCCGCGCTTGAGGTTCTCGGCGGCCTCGGCCACGTCGCGGGCGAATTTCTGCACGGCGTAGGCGCGGGCGTCATCGACCTCGCGCTTGGTGCGGGCGCGCAGATTGGCCATCTCGGCCTCGGCGCGCAGCCATTTGTCGCGCATTTGCTGAAGCTCTTCTTCAAGGGCGGTGATGCGCTGATCGGGCGCCTCGAGCAGGGGATCTTCGGGCGCGGCGGGGGCAGGGTTGTTGGTATCGCTCATGGCGCTGAATTAGGTGAAATTTTGCTCTGGAACAAGATTTTGCATGAGGGGCGGCGCGCGGGCGGCGGGACACGGAAAATTGTTAAATTTTGCGAAATTTCATGGGCGGGGGAAGGCAGATCAAGGACGAAACGGCACGGCTGGAGGATAAGGCCCTGTGGCTTATGAATTTACCCACGGAGGAGAGCCGATATGAAGGCGAATGTTGGAACGATTGACCGGGTTTTGCGCGTGATTGCCGGGCTGGTGTTGCTGAGCCTGGTGTTTATCGGCCCCAAGACCATGTGGGGGTTGATCGGGCTGGTGCCTCTGGGGACAGCGGCCATTGGGTTTTGCCCGGCCTATCTGCCGTTTGGGCTGAATACGTGCGGGACCAAGAAGGGCTGAGGGCTGATTGGCGGGCTTCTGGCGTGAGGAGATCGATGTTGGGGTGGCCTGAGGCCGCCTCTTCCGCCTAAGCCAGTAACTAATCACGCTGCCAGACCCGCCAGGCGCCGGCCTTGCCTTCGGGGCCCGTCCGCTCGACCGCCATGTCGGCCAAGCGCAGCGCCACCGCGGCGTGTTCGAGCACGGAGCTGGTATCCTCGCCGCTGCCCGCCCAGCGCGAGGCGACGCCGACCGTGAGGGGCGTGCGCTCGGGCAAGAGCGGCGGCAGGATGGTGCAAAACCGCGCCGCGCGCTCGCCGCCGGTCAGGTGGTCCATGTTGTCGCACCACAGGCCGATGGTGGTTTCGTCGATCCGGCCCAGAAGGTCGGTCGGGCGGACGATGTCGCGCAGCTCCTCGGCCAGGCGGAGCGCGGTGGCCACGCGGTTGAGCGGCTGGGCGCGCGAGAAGCCCAGATACAGCAAGGTGCCGGGCTGTTCCTCGACATCCAGCCGGTCGAGCCGGCGGCTCAGCTCATCGGCGAAGGTGCGGCCCGACCACAGGCCGGTTTGGGAGTCGAGCAAGGCATTATGGCGCAAGGCCGGATCGGCCGTGGGGGCGGTCTCTGGGCCGGGGAGGGGGAATTCGGGGTTGTCGAGGTCGAATAACAGGCCGTAGAGGCCGCTGACCGCGCTGCCCGCCAGGCGCGGGGCAAGGGAAAGGCGGTACGCGCCGCTTGTGCCATCGAACTTCGCCAGCCGCACGCGCCCGTGCCAAGCCACGCATTCGGCGCAGATGGTGGCGGTGATCTGGCGGAGTTGCGCGGCGCTGGTGGTGGTTTCATCCGCCGGGCCGCCGGTGATGAGGGCGGCCAGCTCGCCGCCCATGAGCTGCGCGGCCGGCTGACCCAGGGCCCGGCCAGGGCCGAAGGCGGTGAAACGGCCCATGATGTCGGTTTCAAAGGCAAGATCGGCCAGCATGGCGGCGACGCCCAGCCAGCTCATGCCGGGCAGGGGGGCGAGCGCGGCGGCGGGCGGGGAGAGGGGGGAAGGTTTCATGCCCGGAAACTAGGCGGCGACAATGAACAAATGCTTAATGGAAACCTGCGCGCGGCGCGTTGACATGAGGCGCGCGGCACCCTCATGGTCCGCCGCAACGTAAACCGCTGGGATAGACATGACGACCGATTTGCAGACCATTATCGAGGCCGCCTGGGACGCGCGGGGCGAGATTTCACCGGCCACCACGGGGGCGGTCCGCGATGCCGTGGAGACCGCGCTGGAGATGCTCGACGCCGGCAAGGCCCGCGTGGCCGAGCCGGGGACGGGCGGCTGGGTGGTGAACCAATGGCTGAAAAAGGCCGTGCTGCTTTCGTTCAGGCTCTACCCGAACCAGATTATGGACGGGGCCGGCGGCGCGCCGGTGTTTGACAAGGTGGCGGTGAAATTCGCCGACTGGGATGCCGGGCGTTTCGCCGAGGCCGGCTTGCGCGCGGTGCCCGGTGCGGTGGTGCGCCGCTCGGCCTTTATCGCGCCCGGCGTGGTGCTGATGCCGAGCTTTACCAATGTCGGCGCCTATGTGGGCGAGAATACCATGATCGACACCTGGTCGACGGTGGGGTCTTGCGCGCAGATCGGGCGCAACTGCCATATTTCGGGCGGCGTGGGCATTGGCGGCGTGCTGGAGCCGTTGCAGGCCAACCCGGTCATCATCGAGGATGATTGCTTCATCGGCGCGCGCTCGGAAGTGGCGGAAGGCGTGATCGTGGGGCAGGGCGCCGTGGTTTCGATGGGCGTGTTTCTGGGGGCTTCGACCAAGATCGTCGATCGCGAGACCGGCGAGGTGACATATGGCAAGGTGCCGCCCTTTTCGGTGGTGGTGCCGGGCACCATGCCGGGCAAGCCACTGGCCGACGGCACGCCGGGGCCGAACCTCGCCTGCGCCGTGATCGTGAAGCGCGTGGACGCGCAGACGCGGAGCAAGACCTCGATCAACGAGCTGTTACGCGCCTGATGAGCATGGACCCGGTCGAACTCACCCGCGCGTTGCTGCGCTGCAATTCGGTCACGCCGCGAGATGGCGGCGCGCAGGCGGTGCTGGTCGATGTGCTGGAGGCGGCCGGGTTTGTGGTGCAGAGGCTGCGCTTTGGCGAGATCGAGAATTTCTTCGCCGAGCGGGTGGGGGCGGGGCGGCATTTATGCTTCGCCGGGCACACGGATGTGGTGCCGCCAGGGCATGGCTGGGGGCACGACCCGTTTGGCGCCGAGGAAATAGAGGGCATTGTGTATGGCCGGGGGGCGGTGGACATGAAGGGCGGCATTGCCGCCTTTGTGGCCGCGGCGCTCTCGACGCCGGGCCATGTCTCGCTGCTGATTACCGGCGATGAGGAGGGCGAGGCCAAGGACGGCACCGTGCGGGTGCTGGAGTGGCTGGCCGCGCGGGGGCGGATGCCGGATTTTTGCGTGGTGGGCGAGCCGACCTGCCGGGCCAGGCTTGGCGATGTGGTGAAAATCGGCCGGCGGGGCAGCTTGAATGCCCGCATCACCGTGACCGGCCGTCAGGGCCATGCCGCCTATCCGCATTTGGCCGACAATGCCGTGCACCGGATTTTGCCGCTGTTGCAGGAGCTGAGCGGCACCAGGCTGGATGAGGGAACGGAGGCGTTTGAGCCTTCGAGCTTGCAGATCACCACGGTCGATGTTGGCAATGAGGTGACCAATGTCATTCCCGGCCAGGTGAGCGCGCGGCTCAATATCAGGTTTAATGAGCTGCATTCGGGCGCCTCGCTGAGCGCGTGGCTGGAGCGCCGGATTGGCGCGCATTGCCCCGGCGCCAGGCTGGAGGTGAGTGTTTCGGGGGAATCTTTCCGCTCGCGTCCGGGTGAGGGGCTGGCCGCGCTGCTGGCCGCCATAGAGGCCGAGACCGGCGAAAGCCCCGAGCAGAATACCGGGGGCGGCACGTCGGATGCGCGGTTTATCGCGCGATATTGTCCGGTGGCTGAGTTTGGGTTGGTGGGAGCGACCATGCATAAGGTGGACGAAGCCGTGGCGGTGGCGGATTTGCACCGGTTGAGCGCGATTTACGCCAGATTTATCAAGGGGTTTTGCTCATGATCGCGCGTGGGCTGTGGCGGCTGGCCAAGGGTGAGCGGGCCGGGATTTTGGATTTTGGCGCGGGGCTGGAGAATTTCTCGGCCTCGATCGCGCCGCTGATCGCCTTTCCGCTGGTGGGCGCCGCCGTGGTGGCCATGCAGGGCGCCTGGCAGCTGGGCTTGATCAGCTTTCTCTCGCGCCTGGCCGGTGTGCTGGTGCTGCCCGTGCTGACCTTTGAATTTGCCCGGCTGTTTGGCCGGGAGCATTTATGGCTGCGCACCGCCACGGCGCTCAACTGGTCGTTTTGGGTGATGCCGCCGATGCTGGTGCTGGCCGCCATTGCCAGCGTGGGGCTGGAGGCGGTGGGGCTCTCGGAGCTGGGCGCCGCGCGCGTGGCGCTGTGCATCATGGTGGGGTATTTATTGTGGTTTCGCTGGTTCACGCTGCGCGCCGGGCTGGGGCTGGGCGTGTGGCAGGCGCTGCTGGTGGTGGCGGTGAGCACGGCGGCCATTGTTGGGCTGATGACGCTGCCTTTCATGTTTGGCGTGGGCGGGCCGCTGCCGGTGCTGCCAAGCTCGTAAGGGGCGATGCCGGCCCCTGCTTCAAAAAATTATCAAACTAAGGGTCGGTTTCCTGAGCGGCGTTAATAGCGTGTGCCGCACTGGGCGCGGTGGCGGAGCAGATGGTCGGCCAGTACGCAGGCGACCATGGCCTCGCCCACCGGGACCGCGCGGATGCCGACGCAGGGGTCGTGGCGGCCTTTGGTGAGGACCTCGACATTTTCGCCGTCCGCGCTCACGCTTTGCTTTGGGATGAGGATGGAGCTGGTTGGTTTTACGGCAAATCTGGCCACCACCGGCTGGCCGGTGGAGATGCCGCCGAGGATGCCGCCGGCATGGTTCGAGAGAAATTTGATCTGGCCGTTTTCCATGCGCATTTCATCGGCATTATCCTCACCGCGAAGCGTGGCGGCCTTGAAGCCGTCGCCGATTTCGACCGCCTTGACGGCGTTGATGCTCATGAGGGCGCTGGTCAGGTCGGCATCGAGCTTGGCGTAGAGCGGCGCGCCAAGGCCGGGGGGGACGTTTTCGGCCACCACCTCGAGCACGGCGCCGATGGAGGAGCCGGATTTGCGGATGTCATCGAGGATGACGGCCCAGCTTTCGGCGGCTTTGGCGTCGGGGCAGAAAAAGGGGTTTTGGCTGGTCTGCGACCAGTCCCAGTTGGCGCGGGCAATCTCGTGGGGGCCGAGCGCGACCATGGCGCCGCGGATGATGACCTCGGGCGGCAGGATTTTGCGTGCAACAGCACCGGCGGCCACGCGCATGGCGGTTTCGCGCGCCGAGGAGCGCCCGCCGCCGCGCGGGTCGCGGTGGCCGTATTTCATGTCATAGGCGACATCGGCGTGGCCGGGGCGGTAGCGCTCGGCGATGTTGGCGTAGTCTTTCGAGCGCTGGTCGGTGTTTTCGATGTGGAGCGCAATGGGGGTGCCGGTGGTGCGGCCCTGATAGACGCCCGAGAGGATGCGGACCTGGTCGGGCTCCTGGCGCTGGGTGGTGAAGCGCGACTGGCCGGGACGGCGCTGATCGAGGAAGGGCTGGATGTCGGCTTCGGAGAGTTCGATGCCGGGCGGGCAGCCATCCACGACGGCGCCGATGGCCGGGCCGTGGCTCTCGCCCCAGGTGGTGACACGGAAGAGATGGCCGAAGCTGTTATGTGACATGGGGGTGGAGATAGGCGGGTTTTTGCGCCAAGTAAAAGAGCAAAAGTTTTTTGGGTGCCGCCTTTTTTACAAAAAAGGCGGCGTCTTGTGTGGCCCCTTTTTGGAAAAAGGGGCCACACCCCCAAAAACTTTCATAACTGATTCAAGGGGGTTCAGTCGCTGACGATGGCGATGTCGGGCGCGTCGGGGTGTTTCATGCCGACGATGTTGTAGCCGCAATCGACATGGTGATTTTCGCCCGTGACGCCCTTGGAAAGGTCGGACAGCAGATAGAGGCCGGCGCCGCCCACCTCCTCAAGCTCGACATTGCGGCGCAGCGGCGCGTTGTTCTTGTTCCATTTGAGGATGTAGGAAAAATCTCCGATGCCGCTGGCCGCCAGGGTTTTGATGGGGCCGGCGGAAATGGAGTTCACGCGGATCTGCTCGGAACCGAGATCGGCCGCCATGTAGCGCACGGAAGCCTCGAGCGCCGATTTGGCCACGCCCATGACATTGTAATGGGGCATCCAGCGCTCGGCGCCGAGATAGGTGAGGGTCAGGATCGAGCCGCCATCGGGCATCATGGCCGCCGCGCGCTGGGCGACGGCGGTGAAGGAGAAGCACGAAATATCGAGCGCCTGGAGGAACACATCGCGCGGGGTGTCGACATAGCGGCCGCGCAGGAAATTCTTGTCGGCGAAGCCGATGGCGTGGACGAGAAAATCGATTTTGGGCCATTTCCTGGCCAGCTCGGCGAAGGCGGTGTCGATGGCGGCGTCTTCCGCGACATCGCACGGCACCAGGAAATCCGAGCCGATGGACTGGGCCAGGGGACGGACACGCTTTTCCAGCGCCTCGCCCTGGTAGGTGAAGGCAACCTCGGCGCCCTGGGCCGCAACCGCCTGCGCGATGGCCCAGGCAATGGAGCGGTTATTGGCGACGCCCATGATCAGACCGCGCTTGCCGGCCATCAATGTGCCGCGGGGCACGGCATCTTCGGTTTGGGTCTCGGTCATCTGGCTCTCCGTGGGGCTATCTCTCTGGGGGTGGGTGGTGGCATAGAGTAAGCGGCCCTTCAAGGGTGTATGATAGGTGGAGAAATTGTCATGAGCCAATCCCCGTTAAAAAAATTCGACGAGTGGTACGCCGCGGCCCAGACCAGCGAACCCAGCGACCCGAATGCCATGAGCGTGGCGACGGTGGATGAAAAAGGCCGGCCGGCCGTGCGGATTTTGTTGCTCAAGGGGTTCGATGAGGCGGGATTCGTGTTTTATGGCAATCTCGGCTCGCGCAAGGGGCGGGATATGGCCGCAAACCCGCATGTGGCGCTGCTGTTTCACTGGAAGAGCCTGATGCGTCAGGTGCGGATAGAGGGGGCGGTGACCCAGGTGGACGACGCCACGGCGGATGAGTATTTCGCCACGCGCCCGCGCATGAGCCAGATCGGCGCCTGGGCCTCCGAGCAGTCGCGTCCGCTGGCCTCGCGCGAGGTGTTTGAGGCGCGGATCAAGGCGGCGGAGCAGACATTCGAGGGGCAGAACGTGCCGCGCCCGCAATACTGGTCCGGCTGGCGGCTGGTGCCCGATTATTTCGAGTTCTGGCAGGGCATTGATTTCCGCCTGCACGACCGGCTGACCTTTACGCGCACCGAAGGCGGCTGGGAGGCCGGGCGGCTGTTTCCGTAAGGCTCAGCCATAGGCGGGTTCAGGCTGGGGGCTGAGGGCGGCTGGCGCCTCGCCCACCCGGAACTCGCCGACCAGCCGGGCCAGGCCGGTGGCTTCGGCGGCCAGGGCGCGGCTGGAAGCCGAGGCTTGCTCGACCATGGCGGCATTTTGCTGGGTGACCTTGTCCATCTCATTCACCGAATCGTTGATCTGGCCGAGATTGCTTGATTGCTCGGCGGCCGCGGCGGCGATGCTTTGCACGACCTCGGAAAGCTGATTGACCTGCTGGTTGATGCGGGTGAGCGCCTTGCCGGTTTCATCGACCAGACGGACACCGGTGGCCACTTGCTCGCCCGAGGCGGAGATGATGGTTTTGATCTCCTTGGCGGCGTCCGCCGAGCGCTGGGCGAGCGCGCGCACCTCGGTCGCCACCACGGCGAAGCCCCGCCCGGCATCGCCCGCGCGGGCGGCCTCGACCCCGGCATTGAGCGCGAGCAGATTGGTCTGGAAGGCGATCTCGTCGATCACGCCGATGATCTGGCTGATCTGGCGGGAGGAGTCCTCGATCCCGGTCATGGCGGCGATGGTTTTGTGCACCACCTCGCCGGAGGATTGCGCGTCGGTCCGGGCGGAGGCGGCGATGGTGGCGGCTTGGTGCGCGCTGCCGCTGGTGCGGCGGATGGTATCGGTGATCTGATCGAGGGCGGCGGCGGTCTCCTCGAGCCGGGCGGCCTGAGCCTCGGAACGGTGGGAAAGGTCACTGGCGGCTTGCATGATTTCGCGGGCACTCGCCTCGACCGTGCCGGTGGTGGCCATGATGCGGCGCATCGTCTCCTGCATTTTGGTGACGGCGTGGTTGAAATCCATGCGCAGGGTTTTGTACTCGACGCTGAACCACTCATGGATGTGACAGGTGAGGTCGCCGTTGGCGAAGGCGACCAGGCCGGTGGCCAGCGAATCGACGACGAATTTTTGCGACGCGGCGGCGGTGGCGGCATCCGCCTGCTGGCGGGTGCGCTCGGCCTCGGCATTGGCGCGGGCGGCGGCGAGGTTGGCTTCGGCCTCGCGCTCATTGAGGATGACGGCGCGAAACACCGACATGGCCTGGACGATGGCACCGATTTCGAACTGCGCGTCGGCGCAGGGGATTTTGGCCGTGAAATCGCCGGTGGCGAGGTTGGTCATGTAACGGGTGATCTGGTGCAAAGGGCGCAGCAGCAGGCCGTTGACGAACCATAGCCCGGCGCCAACCCCGGCCAGGGCGAGCGCCAGTACCAGCGCCAGCAGCAGCGTGTAGTGGCGGATTTGGCTTTGGGCGTGGCGCTGGACGCGGGCGTTGAAGCTTTCGGCCTTGATGACGATGTCTTGCACGACGGCGCGGTGGGCGTTGTAGATCTGGGTGAGCTGGGCGAGCGACTGGGTGATCTCGGCCTGGTTGCCGGCGGCGATGGCGGGCAGGAGTTGCTGCTCGAGAATCCGCCAGAATTGCTGAACATAGACGTCCGAGCGGGTGGTGATCTCGGTTTTGAGGGCAGCGGGCAGGGGGGCGGCGGCCCAATAGGCGCGGCGGGCGGTGTATTGCTGGTGCAGGGCGGCGATTTCGGACTGGTAGGCGGCGAGTTGCCCGGGGTTTTGGATGGCGAGGTTGGCATCGAGGAAAGCCTCGACGACATAAAGCGGCGGGGGTTCGATGTCGCCGATCACACCTTGGCTGTTGGCGATTTCGTTGTAGAGCGGGCCGGTGACCTCGAGCCGGGACAAGGCCAGCCAACTCACCAGGGCGATGATGGCGAGCGCGCCGCCGATGACCACGCTGACGAGCTTGACCGCCTGGGATGCCGATAAATTCATGAATGCCTGCCTTGCCGGAGATGGCGGGCAGGATAGGGGCAGAAAAGTTTACAGGCCGTTGTGCTTTATGCGCCGGGGCGGGCAAGCTCCAGGGCCTTTTGGTAGACTTGTTTGCGCGGCAGGCCGAGCGCGGTGGCGACGGCGGCGGCGGCATCCTTGACCGAGAGGGTGGCGAGCGCGGTGCGCAGGGCGGTCTCGAGGGTTTGCGCCGAGGCGGATTCGGCCGGGGCCGGGCCGATGACCACGCAGATTTCGCCCCGCGCCTCGTGGGTGGCGTAATGGGCGGCCAGCTCATCGAGCGGGGCGCGGCGGATTTCCTCGAAATGCTTGGTCAGCTCACGCGCGACGGCCGCCGGGCGGGGGCCGAACACGGCGGCGGCATCGGCCAGGAACTCGGCCAGGCGGTGGGGGGCTTCGTAGAAGATGAGCGTGGCGGCGAGGCCGGCGGTCTCGGCGGCGCGGAAGGTTTGCAGGGCGCTCCGCCGGGGGCCGGATTTGGGCGGGGTGAAGCCCGCGAACAAAAACGGCTGGGGCGGCAGGCCAGAGAGGGTGAGCGCCAGCACGGCGGCATTGGGGCCGGGGATGCCGCTGACCGGCAGCCCGGCCTCGATGACCGCGCGGGTGAGGCGGTAGCCGGGATCGGAGACCAGGGGGGTGCCGGCATCGGAAATGAGGGCGAAATGCTGGCCCGCCTGCATGGCGGCGAGCAGCTCGGGGATGCGCGCCGATTCGTTGTGCTCGTGCAGGGCGAGGGTGCGGGTATTGATGCCGTGCGCGCGCAGCAGCACCGCGCTGGTGCGGGTATCCTCGCACAGAACAGCGCTGGCCTCGCACAGCGCCTCACGCGCGCGGGGGGAAAAGTCGGCCAGATTGCCGATGGGCGTGGACACCAGCACCAGAGCGGGTATGGATGGGCGGGAAATCCGGTTTGAGGTGGGAGATGTCGGTGGTTGGTTCGCGCGTGCGCTGGTCTCGTTCGTCATGGCTGCTCCTGTCGGCCACGCTGGCGCTGAGCGCCTGCGCCGGTCAAGTCCCGCAGATGCCGCTCTCCTCGGCGCCAGGGGCGGCGTTGCCGCCGGCTGGCGCCGCGAACGGCGCGGGGGGTTATGGGCGCACCAGCGGCAACGTGCTGCTGCTGGCGCCTTTGAGCGGGCCTTATGCCGGGATAGGCCAGGCGCTGGCAAATGCCGCTAGGCTGGCGTTTCCGGCCTCGGGCGGGGTGGCGCTGGATGTGCGCGACACCGGCGGCACCGCCGCGGGCGCGGCGGCGGCGGCGCAGGCGGGCATAGCGGCGGGGGATGGCATCATCATAGGGCCGCTGACCGCGGACGAGACGAAGGCCGTGGTGCCCGTGGCCAGACAGGCCGGGGTGAACATGCTGCCCTTTACCAATGACGGCACGGTGGCCGCGCCGGGCGTGTGGCCGCTGGGCATTACCCCCACCCAGCAGGTGGCGCGCGTGGTGCGGGCGGCGGCCGATGGCGGGCATACCCAGCTGGCCGCGCTGCTCAGCGATGACGATTTCGGCCATCATCTGGCCAACGCCCTGACGGATGCCGCCAGCAAGCAGGGCGAGCCCGCGCCCGAGATTGTCTATTACGAGGCCGGTTTTGCCGGCGTGAACAGCGCGGTGGAGCAGATTTCGGACTTTGCCGATCGCGGCCAGGGGCTGGTGGACCAGATCAAGGCCGCCGAGGAGGAAGGCACCGCCGCCGGGCGCGCCAAGGCCGATGCGCTCAGGCACCAGCCGGTGCCGCCGCCGCCGTTCAACGCCCTGTTCATCGGCGCGACCAACGCCGCCACCTTGGCCGAGATGGCGAATTTTCTGCCCTATTACGATGTGAACCCGCCCCAGGTGCAGCTGCTGGGGCCGACGCTGTGGAGCGGGCTGGCGCCGCAAATGGCCAGCCAGTCGGTGTTTATCGGCGCGCTCTACGCCGCGCCGGACCCGGCCAGCGCCCAGGCTTTCGATGCCAAATACCAAAGCGTGTACGGCGCGCCCCCGCCCGCCATCGCCGATGTCGCCTTCGATGCCGCCGCCATCGCGCGGGTGGCGGCGGGCAATGGCGGCTATACCAGCGCCGTGCTCACCACACCCTCGGGCTTTGCCGGGTCCGACGGGCTGGTGGTGCTTAACCCCGACGGCACCGTGAAGCGCGGCCTGGCGGTGTTTGCCGTGGCGCCGGGCCAGCCGGTGATGAGCGCGCCCGCCCCCACCAGCCCGGGCCAGCCGGCAAATTGATGCCCGAACGGCAATATGGCGAGGCCTGGACCACCGCCGCCAGCACGATTTTGCTGGTGATGGCGGTGCCGAGCGCGGTGTTTTTGGTCTTTGTGCTGGCGGGCAAGCTGAGCCTGTGGCTGGGGCTGATGGGCTGGGTGGTGTGCATGGGCGGGGCCGGGGTGATCGGCGTGGCGCTGGGGCATGATCTGGCCAGCATGACCGCGCTGATGCGCGCGCTGCGCACCCAGCCCGACACGCTGCCCGAGGAGGCCGGGCTGCTGATGCCGGGCATGCGCGCGCTGGGGCAGGAGGCGGTGCGGCTGATACATGCCGAGCGGCTGGTGCGCGCGCGCTCGCAGGCCACCGCCATAGAAGACCGCGCGCTGGTGGAACGGCTGCCCGACCCGCTGTTTAAGCTCGACGCCGCGGGGCGGGTGATGTGGCGCAATGAAAGCGCCAGCGCCGCCTTTGCCGGCGAAAGCGCCGCCCTGCTCCGCCACCCCGATGTGCGCGAGGCCCAGGCCGAGGCCCAGAGCCGTGGCCAGCCAGTGCGCCGCGAGGTGGGGATGGCCGCGCCCGTGGCGCGCAATCTGGAGGTGACCATCATACCCGCCGGCGAGCTGCTTTACATGCTCGTCAATGACCGCACGCGCGAGCGGGCGCTGGAGAAGATGCGCGCCGATTTCGTGGCCAATTCGAGCCATGAGCTGCGCACGCCGCTGGCCTCGCTGATCGGGTTTATCGAGACGCTGCGGGGGCCCGCCGCCGATGACCGCGAGGCGCAGCAGAATTTTTTGGGCATCATGGCCGAGCAGGCCGCGCGCATGCAAAGGGTGATCGGGGATCTGCTTTCACTGTCCAAGATCGAGATTTCGGAACATTCGCCGCCCAAGGAGCTGCTGCTGCTGCCGCCCGTGCTCAGCCGGATCGTGGCCGGCATGGAGCCGATGGTGAAGGCCCAGGCGACCAGGCTGGTGGTGGAAGTGCCGACCGACCTGCCGCGCCTGGCCGCCGATGCCGACCAGCTCGCCCAGCTTTTTACCAATTTGCTCGACAATGCGCTGAAATATGGCCGCCGGGGCGGGGAGATCAGGCTGAGCGCCTCGGCCGCGCCCGATACGCGCTTTCCCGCCGGGGGGGTGGTGGTGACGGTGGCCGATGACGGGGCTGGAATCGCGCGGGAGCATATTCCGCGTTTGACCGAACGGTTTTACCGGGTGGACAAGGGCCGCTCGCGGGCGGTGGGTGGCACGGGGCTGGGGCTGGCCATTGTCAAGCATGTGGTCAACCGCCATCGCGGGAAGCTGGTGATCGAGAGCGAGCTGGGCAAGGGCACAGCGTTCATGGTCTGGTTGCCCACGCCAGACGCGCGGGCCGGACAGGCTTAGATCAATAAAATATAACTGGAGCGGGTGCGTCATAACGCATCCCGCTCTAGCCCAAGAAGGGCTTGGCGGCCTTGAGCTCGCGCTGGCGGCCGAGTGCCCGGAAATATTTGAGCAGGGACGGGTCGCGCAGCAATTGGCGGGCATAGATGCGGGCCGCGCCCTCGATCAGCTCGCCCTGGCGGTGCAGGCGGGCATCGCCCAGCTCGATGAGGCGCAGATTGGGCCAGAGCCGGGGGCGAAGCGCGGCGAGATGGTCGAAAATACGCGCGGCCGGCAGGTCTGGCTGGGCTTGGGCGATGAGCAGGGCGGCGCTGGCGGTGGAGCGCGAGACACCGGCATGGCAATGCACCAGAAATTGCGCGCCGCGGCTGGGGTCAAACCCGCGGCCGAAACTTAGCAAGGCTTCAATATCAGATGATTGCGGCATGATTTTGCCGGGCTGCTCGGTGATGATGTCGTCGAAGCGGAGTTCGAGCTTTTCATGCTCGCCAAAGGCGCCGAAGATTTCGGGGACGGGATGGGCGGGGTCGAGAATGGAGAGCACATGCGTGACCGGCGCGCCCGAGTGGGCGGGCAGCTCGTCTAGCCCGCAAATGATGAGCTTGAACGGCAGGGTCATGAGGGAAAGGATAGGGAGGACGGGGGCTTTGGTCAAAGCACGTCTGGCGCGAAAAATTGCCCGTTGGGGTTTTTATTAGTTGTTTACGGATGAGGCTAAACGGAATAGGTTTAGGAAAATCAAGGCGCAGGGCTGTTTTGTGAGCAAGCCCGGCCAGGAGGCTGCAATAAAAGCCCGCAAGGCTTGAAGCAAGGAGAAGCTGGGGTTTTAAAGCCACCCCGTGGGGAGATGCGCGCCGCGATATGCCCGCCAGGGGTGATGAGGCGTTGATGTCTCGCGCGGATGAAAACTGAAACCAGCAGCGGGGGCCTGGTGAAGGCCCGGTGCTGCGGGGGTTATTACCGGATTTGACAAAGGAAAAGAGAAGTCCATGCAGATTGATGTCCAAAAACTGGAAAACGCCGTGACCGACCTGAAGGGCGCGCTCAAGGATGGGTTGCTGGCGACCGATATCTGGGACCGCAACACGGGCCTGTCGCTTTCGGGCTTCAACACCCAGCCGGCGGCCGTGGCGCTGTTTACCGAAATTGTGAATTCGCTGGGCGATACGCTGGAAAGCTCCGGGTTTCCCGGGCTCGACCGGTATTTTTTCATGAATTTGCAGACCGGCAAGATCGTGCTGATCGTGATGCATGGCACGGATCTGCTCCAGGGCGTGCTGATGGACAGCTCCAAGGTCAATTTGGGCGTGCTGCTCTCGGTGGCGCTGCCCAAGGCGCTGAGCTCGGTGCAGGCGGCCAGGGTCTGAGCCTTGCCGTCCCCCGCGCGCCATGGGGCGGCGCGGGGAACGGTGACGAAACGGCCGCGCGCTGGCCGGAGGGCGGTGCGATGGCGGTGATGAACGGGCGAACGCCTGTTGCGCCCCGCGCCGCGCAAGACCAAGAGCAAGCGGAAAAGTACGACGGAGAGGCGGGTTGGATATTGTTGTTGGCCAGAGGGTCGCCCCGCAGGTGATATTCGCCGGGCCGATGGGCGTGGGCAAGACCACGGCGATGCGCGCCGTCTCTGGGCCGGAAAAGCTGGAAATGGACGTGCGCAGCCTGGAAGCGAACCAGGAGATGCGCGCCCACGGCAAGACCACCACCACGGCGGGGTTTGATTATGGCGAATGCAGCCTGCCGGATGGCAGGTCCGTGGTGCTGTATGGGCTGCCGGGGCAGGAGCGCTTCGAGCTGATGTGGAACATGTTGACACCAGGCAGCGCCGGCATTGTGCTGTGGGTGTTTGGCGACCGCGCCGATGGCGGGGAGATATGCGCGGCCTGGCTGCGGGCGCTGGCGCGACGCCACGCGTGCACGCGGCTGGTGGTGGCGGTATCGCGCTTGGCTTTGGCGCAGCGCGATGAGGGGGTGCGGGCATTTGCGGCGCTGGCGCGGCATTTTCACCCCCATGCGGCGGTGCTGGCCGCCGACCCGCGTGCGCCCGAGGATGTGATGCAGACATTGGCGGCGGTGCTGTCGGCGCCCGCGGCACGGTTTTTGGCAGGATGAGCGGAATGATGGAACAGGACAACAAGCCCTACGAGACCGTGCCGCCCGCGAGGGACGAGACAACCCACGCCGCCCCTGCCGGGCTGGAGGCACATGGCGGGGCGCCGGAGACGGCGCCGCAGGGGCGCCGGACTTTGGATATATGGCCGCCGATCGAAGCGATTGACGAGGTGGAAACCGGGCATATCTGGCCGGCGGTACGGCAATTCCCGCCCGAGGCGGCGCCGGGACCGGCTTGGCCGGAGGCGCCGGTGGCGGCGGAGATTGCCGAGCCAGCGGCTGAGGCTTGGGGCGCGCGCCATGAGGCGGTGGCCTCTGAGCCGGCTTGGCCGGATGTGGCGGCTGAGGCGCCGGTGGAGGCGCCGGTTGCCGAGCCGGTGGCTGAGGCTTGGGGCGCGCGGCATGAGGCGGTGGCTTCTAAGCCGTCTTGGCCGGATGTGGCGGCTGAGGCGCCGGTGGAGGCGCCGGTTGCCGAGCCGGTGGCTGAGGCTTGGGGCGCGCGGCATGAGGCGGTGGCCTCTGAACCGGTTTGGCCGGATGTGGCGGCTGAGACCTCGGTGGAGGCGGAGATTGCCGAGCCGGTGGCTGAGGTTTGGGGCGCGCGGCGTGAGGCGGTGGCCTCTGAGCCGGCTTGGCCGGATGCGGCGGCTGAGGCGCCCATGGTGGCGGTTGAAGCGCGGCAGGAGGTTGAGGCGCTGGGGGCAGAGCCGGCTGGGCCGGATGTGGTGGCGGAAGCGCCCGTGGTGGCAGCGGAGCTTCGGGAGAGCGCGGCGCCGGTGTGGGTGGCGGCGGAGGCTGGTGCGCGGCCTTTGGTCATTCCGCCTCTGCCCGCGCCTTTACCTGGCGTGGCGGGCCTGGCACCCGCCGAGCCGTGGCGGCTTGCGGCGCCCGACATCAGGCCTGTGAGCATGCCGGAGCCCGAGGCGGCGTCCGAGGAGGCGCCGGAAATGGCGCTCGATGGCGGGGCTGAGGAGCCGGCGCAGGCCCCAGAGGCCGAGCCGCGTGATGCGGGCGCCTATCTCAGCGCGCTGGGCACGGCGCTGCGCCCGGCTTTTTCGGCCATGGTCGCGCGGATTCCCAAGCTGACATACGCGGTGCTGTGCACGCCGGACGGGTTTAATGTCTGCTCGACCGGGGTGAGCAATGAGCAGATCGGCAAGATGGCGGCGGTCAGCTCGTCGCTGCTGGCGGTGGGCGAGGCGCTGGTCAACGCCGCCACGGGGCAGACCGAGCTGGATGTTTTGACCATGGAGTCGCAGGGGGTCCAGATTGTCAGCACGCGGGTCAGCGGCGGGGGACATTCGGTTATTTTGCTCATCTGCGCGCGCACGCCGCTCGGGGTGATTTTGGTGAATGCCAAGTCGGCCGTGCCCGAACTGCGCGCGCGCATGGAGACGGTGGCGTGACCAGGCGGGTTTTAGCGGCGGCGTGATTGGGCTAGAAACGCGGCAGAGCTGAGGGAGGCTGCCGTCGTGGAAGGCTTTGTCGTGTTCGGGCTGGTGGCGGGGGTGGCGGTGCTGGCCGTCTATCTGCATGATGTGAGGCAGAACCAGCATACGATTTTGCGCAATTATCCGGTCATCGGGCATATACGCTATTTCGCCGAGACCTGGGGCCAGTATATGCGCCAGTATCAATATCTGCCCGACTGGGCGGAGCGGCCCTTTAACCGGCTGGAGCGCGCCTGGGTTTATCGCTCGGCCAAGGGGGTTTCCAACCTCATCAGTTTCGGTTCGGAAAATGTGCCGAGCTTCATTTTCCGGAATGCCGCCTTCCCGACCCTCGATGAGGACAAGAAACCTTATCCGGGCAAGCAGATCGGCATTGCCGAGGGGCCGGGAGCCTGCGTTACGCCTTATTATGCCAAGGGGTTTTTCAATGTCTCGGGCATGTCGTTCGGGGCGCTTTCGCATGCCGCGGTCACCGCGCTCTCGCGCGGGGCCAAGCTGGGCGGGGTGTGGATGAGCACCGGCGAGGGCGGGTTGTCGCGCTACCATCTGGAGGGGGGCGCGGATATTGTCATGCAGATCGGCACGGCGAAATATGGCGTGCGCGACGAGCAGGGGAATTTGTCGGACGAAAAGCTGCGCGAGATCGCGGCGCATGAGACGGTGCGCATGTTTGAGATCAAGCTCGCGCAGGGGGCCAAGCCCGGCAAGGGCGGCATTTTGCCCGGCCATAAGGTGACCGCCGAGATCGCCGCCATACGCGGCATTCCCGCGGGGCGCGACAGCATCTCGCCCAACCGGCACAAGGATGTGGGTTCGGTGGCCGAGCTGGGGGCCATGGTCAAGCGCGTGCGCGCGGTGACCGGCAAGCCGGTGGGGGTGAAGTTCGTGCTCGGCGATCCGCGCTTTGTGGATGAGTGGTTTGGCGATTGCGTGGATAACCCCGAACATTGCCCCGATTATGTGCAGGTGGATGGCGGCGAGGGCGGCACCGGCGCCGCGCCCGCGCCGCTGGCCGATTATGTGGGGCTGCCCATTACCCAGGCGTTGCCCTATGTGGCGGGCCTGCGCGATGAGCACGGGCTGCATAACCGCATCCGCATTGTCGCCTCGGGCAAGCTGGTGACGCCCGACAAGGTGGCCTGGGCGCTGTGCATGGGGGCGGATTTCGTCTCCTCGGCGCGGGGGTTCATGTTTTCACTCGGCTGCATCCAGGCCATGAAATGCGGCTCGGGCAGCTGCCCGACCGGCGTGACCGCCACCGATGAGCGGCTGATTGCCGGGCTCGACCCCGCCGACAAGGCCGTGCGCGTGGCGCGCTATGCGCGGCGGATGCAGGAGGAGGTCGAGATCATCGCCCATAGCTGCGGGCTGACCGACCCGGCCTATTTCTCGCCCCGCCATGTGAGCGAAACCGAAAACGGCGTGGCTGGGTTCAGGGCGCTGGCCCGCTGATGTATCTGCTGCTGTTTGGGCTGGCGGCCGGGCTCAATATTGTGCTGGGCGCGCATTTTTGGCCCGCCGTGCTGGCCGGCAGCCTGAATGACCCGGACTCTTACATGCGCCTGCTGCGCATCGAGGAGGGTGTGCGGGCCGGGCGGCTGATTTTGGACGTGGCGCGCGACCAGTCGGGGCAGGGGGTGATGATCGAATGGTCGCGCCTGTTCGATGCCGTGCTGTGGCTGCTGGCCCTGCCGCTGGCACCCTGGCTGGGCTGGCACAAGGCGCTGTTTTGGGGAGGTGTGGCCTCGGGGCCGCTGGCGGTGGGGGCGCTGGGCGCGCTGTTGGGCTGGGCGGTGGAGCCGCTGGCGCGCCGGCGCGATTTATGGGCCGCCGCTTTTGCCGCCGGCTTCATGCCGGGGCTGGTGACCATCGCGCTGCCGGGGGTGGTGCATTACCATGTCACGCTGCTGGCGATGCTGGCGCTGACCGGGGGGCTGGTGGTGCGGGCCTGGAAGGGGGAGCGCTGGCATGGCTTCATGGCCGGGCTGGCCGGCGGGTTTGCCGTGTGGGTGACACCCGAGACGTACCCGTTTGTGCTCATGGCCTATGGCGCGTTGCTGCTGCGCTGGCTGCAGACCGGGCGGACGATGGTGCTGATCTATTGCGCCGCCGGGTTTTTTGACGTGGCCGTGGTGGGCGTGCTGATCGACCCGCCGGCCGGGGGGTATGGCGGTGTCGAGGTGGACCGGCTCTCGTTTGTGTATGCGATGCTGGGGGCGGTGCTGATGGTGACCGGCGCCTTGCTGCTGCGGGTGGAGCATTACAAGGCGCCATGGCGCGGGCTGGCGGCGGGCGGCATTGCCGTGCTGCTGCTGGGCGGCTGGGCGTGGGCGTTTCCGGGCGTGGTGGAAGGGCCTTACGGTATTTTGCCGCCCGCCGAGGCGAAATTGTTTTTTGGCGTCATTGCCGAGCAGCGGCCCGTGAGCGGCGAGGGGCTGGTGGTGTTTCTGTTTCCCGGCCTGTGCGCGGTGCTTTATGCGCTGGCCAGGGCATGGGCCGGATGGCGCTGGCGGGAAAACGAGGCCGAACTCTCGGCGCTGCTCAAGGAGCCGGCGCCGCTGCCTGGCTTGTGGCTGTATGTGGCGCTGTGCGGGGGCGTGGCGCTGGTGCTGGGGGCGAAGTTTTTGCTGTTTGTGGGCTTTTCGGCCGCGTTTGCCGCCGCGCTGCTGCCGGTGGCGCTGGGAGATGCCGTGCGCCGCTGGGGCGAGACCAGGGCGGATCTGGCGCGCCGGGCACGGTGGGGGGCGTTGTTTTTGGTGCTGGGTGTGCCGGAGCTGGCCTTGGCCTTGGGGCCGCCAATGGCTGATTCGGGCGCGGCGAATGGCGCGGCGGGGCGGGTGTTTCCGAGCTGCGCGCTGCGCGATGTGGCGCCGCTGCTGCGGCCCGCCGCCGGGCAGGTGGTGCTGGCGGGGCCGGAAGATACGCCGGAGCTGCTCTACCGTACCCAAGTGCTGACCGTGGGCTCGCTGTTTCACCATGGCGTGCCGGGCTATTTGCGCGACCGCGCGGCCTGGCGGGCGGCGCCGGGCATGGTGGAGCCACCCGCGCTGAAGGCCGCCAACGTGGCCTATGTGCTGTTTTGCCCGCGCGCGGCGCGCTACGCGCTGGTGGCCGATTTGCCCATGGGCACGACCTTGTGGGACGCGCTGGAGGCGGGTGACCCGCCGCCCTGGCTGGCGCCCGTGGGCCAGGACGGCGCGGGCTGGCGGCTTTACCGGGTTATGAGGTGAGCGGCGGCAAGGCCAGGCGCCCACCGCTCAAGGGCGTGGGCACGCCGGTGGTGGTGGGCAGGGAAAGCGCCAGCCCCCGGCGCGAGCGCACCGCCAGATAGGCGAAACATTGGGCTTCCAGGGCATCGCCATTCCAGCCCACCGCCTCGACCGGCTGAACCGGCACGGGGAAGCGCCGGGCAAGCTCGGCCATGATGGCGCGGTTATGGCGCCCGCCACCCGTGACCAGCACGCGGACCGGCGGGGCGGGCACGGGCGCGGCCTTGATGGCGGCGGCGGTGAAGGCGGCCAGGGTGGCGGCGGCATCAGGCGGGGCGAGGCCGCCGGTCGCGCGGGAGATGAGGGTTTGGAAGCTTAGGCGGTCGAGCGATTTGGGGGCGGGACGGGCGAAGAACGGATCGGCGAGGAGGGTGCGAAGGCGGGCTTCATCGACCGTGCCGGAGGCGGCGAAGGCGCCGTTTTCATCAAAGGCGGCGCCGAGATGGCGTTGTGCCAGATCATCGAGCGGGCCGTTGCCAGGGCCGGAATCGAGCGCGATGATTTCGCCGCCCGCTCCCAGCCAGGTGATGTTGGCGACCCCGCCGATATTGACGATGAGCAAGGGTTTGGGCAGCGCCGCCGCCAGGGCCGCGTGGAACAGCGGCACGAGGGGCGCGCCCTCGCCGCCATGGACGACATCGTTTGAGCGGAAATCATGCACGACGGGGATGCGCGTGATGCGGGCCAGCAGGGGGGCATTGCCGATTTGCCAGGTGCGGCGCTGTTGGGGGGCGTGCAGGATGGTTTGGCCGTGAAAGCCGATGAGGTCGGCGGCGCGGCCGGTCATGCTCACGGCGATGGCGTGGTCGCGGGTTAAGCGGTCTTCGACGGTTTGGAGGAACGGATCATCGGGCGTCAGGCGGGGGGCGAGGTCGAGCAGGCGGCGGAGATCGGCGCGCAGATCGTCTTGGTAGAGCAGGGTGACGGCGGGGCCGAAGCGGGTGATGGTCAGGCCATCGGTCTCGAGCCAGGCGGCATCGACCCCATCGAGCGAGGTGCCGGACATGAGGCCGATGGCGCGGAGTGGTTTGTGGGGCATGAATGGGCTGTAGCGCCCCGTGCCACCGACAGGAAGGGGTGTTCATGGCCAGGGTGGTATCCGAGCAAATGGGCATATTTGCTCGGATAATGTTACGCGTTTAAACAAAGAGTTGGAACGGTTTGGGCGGCGATTGCGGCAGGCGTGGGGGGACACGATGGCGGAAGGGCGGAGGGGCGCGGCGAAGCGGGCATGGCAGGCGGTTTGCTGGGGCGTATTCGGCTTCTTTTGGCTCGTCATTCTGAATGTTTTTTGGACCAAAATGGCGCCTCGGCTGGCTTATCTGACAGGCCAGAGGGCGATCGCCAATGATCCCCCCTGCAGTACGCCTGAATGTGATTTTTCGGCGTTTTGGCCGGCTGGGATGCTGGCGCGGCACGGGCGGTTTGAACATATATACAATGCGGCGTTGTTCCTGGCCTATCAGCGCGAGGTAATTGCCAAAACGGCCAACTTGGACGCGTTTTTCTACCCGCCTCCGATGCTGCTTCCCAGCGTTTTGATTTCTTATCCGCCGTTTGAATGGGCTTTTTTTGTTTGGACGGCGGGAGGAATGATAGCGGCCTCATGGCTGCTGCGCCGGGCTGGGCTGTCGTGGCCCGTGATTGTTCTGGGGCTGCTCAGTCCGGCTTCGTTATGGAATACCGAGCTTGGGCAGGTTGGCGTGATTGGCGGCGCCATATTGCTTGCGGGCACCTTATCGGCGGCCCGTTCGCCATTGCGGGCCGGGGGGTTGCTGGGCCTGCTGGTCTGCAAGCCGCAAACGGGGGTAATGGTGCCGGCCTTGCTGATAGGGCAGCGCAACTGGCGGGCACTGCTGGGCTTTGGGGCGGTCTGCCTCGCGCTGCTTTTGGCAACATGGCTGGTGTTTGGCCCGGCATGCTGGCACGCTTACCTGATAAGCGGCGGACCGCGGACCGCTCAGGTTATGAACGTTGCCTTCAATCCATGGGTCTATATGGGAGATGGTGTTTCCGTCTTCTGGATGATGCGAAGTCTGGGGGCGGGAGTGACGGTGGCTTACGCCGTTCAGGGAATATGCGCGCTGCTCTGCATGGTGGCTGTTGTCTGGCTGTGGCGAAAGCCCTGGGGGGGAGCGCTAGAGAGAGTGGCATTGACAATCTTTTTGGCATTGCTGACCACGCCATACGGGTATGGCGATGACATGGCCGCGTTTTCCTGGATGCTGGCGGCGCTCGCGGAGCAGCGCGGCTGGCGGATTGGGATCCTCGATACGTTGTTTTGGATTTGGCCGATGGCATGCCAGATCGTGGCAGAGAAAACGGGCGTTTTGCTGACGCCCTTGGTGGTGGTGCTCGTTTTGGTCCGGACGATCCATGATGGGCGGCATGGGGGTGATGAAACCGCCAGGTTGGCACCATGTACCGCTGTCTGATCCGCTACGGCCAGATCGCGGGCCGGTTGACCGCCTGGTTTGGCTTGACGGCCTTTTGGGCCTTGTGGATCGGGGTGTTTGTTCACTACATGGCGCCCAGACTGGGCTATTTCGTGCCCGGCGCGCTGATTGGCAATGATCAGCCTTGCGGCCGGCCGGAATGTGATTTTACCGATTTCTGGCGGGCGGGGCTGAGTGTCAGGTTTTCGCCGGGGGCGCTGCGCGGGCTGGTGCCGCCGTTGCGGCCAGGAACATTATTTCCGTTGCCGGGTGGGTATCATGAGGGGTTTCCTTATCCGCCGCCGGCGCTGCTGCCGGCTGACCTCGTGTCGCACCTGCCGTTCGAGGCTGGGTTTTTGGCCTGGACCTTGGTTTGGGCCGTGCTGGCGGTTTGCTTGTGGCGGTGGGCCGGGCTCTCCTGGCTGGTGATCATGGCGAGCCTGCTCAGCCCGGCGGCGCTGTGGAACACCATGCTCGGGCAATTAGGGGTGATTGGCGGGGCCATCTTGGTGGCCGGGCTACTGAAGGGGGCGGCGCGCCCAACGAGCGCGGGGGCATGGCTGGGGCTGCTCGCCTGCAAGCCCCAAACCGGAATTCTGGTGCCGGCCGCGTTGCTCGGTCAGCGCTCATGGCGCGGCATTTACGGGTTTGCGGGGATGGTGGCTCTGCTGGTGGCGATGACAATGCTGCTGTTTGGCCCATCGGTCTGGCTGGGGTATTTCGGCCATGGGCAGGCAGGGGCGGCCACGCTGCTCGATGCCGGGTTCGCCCCGCGCACGGCCCAGGCTTCGGGGGTTTCTGTGTTTTGGGCGCTGCGCAGCCTGCATGCCGGGACCGGCTTGGCGGGGGTGGGGCAAATGGGCGTCTCGGCCTTGGTTATGGCCTTTGTGATGTGGCTGTGGGCACAAGCGCGGCTGGACCGGCACGATAAGGTGGCGCTGACCGTGCTGCTTTCGCTCCTGGCCACGCCTTATGGCTATACCGACGACATGGTCGCCGGTTCGGTTATGCTGGCCGTGCTGGCCGAGCGGCGCGGCTGGCGGATTGGTTTGGCGGATGTGGCCTTTTGGTTGTGGCCGGCATTATGCCCAACCGTTTCGTTGCTGAGCGGCGTGCTGTTCACGCCCCTGGTTGTGGCGCTGGCGGCGTGGCGTGTGTGGCGGGCGGCGGCTTTGCGGCGCGCGGTCGCTGTGCTACCCGCCACGCCCACAGGAGCACGATGATGGCAAAGAGTGGATTTTTGGCCGAGGCGAAGGCGCGCGGCTTTGTTTTTCAATGCACCGACGAGGCGGCGCTGGATGAGGCTTGCGCCACGGGCTCGATCGCGGGGTATGCGGGGTTCGATCTGACCGCGGATTCGCTGCATGTCGGGCATATGATTCCCATCATGCTGCTGCGCCTGTTTCAAAAACACGGGCATAAGCCGGTGGCGCTGCTGGGCGGGGGGACGACGCGGATCGGCGATCCCTCGTTCCGCGAGGAGGCGCGCCAGCTTTTGACCGAGGAGCGGATCGCCGAAAATCTTGTCGGGATTCGCAGGAACCTTGAGGCGTTTATTGATTTTTCAAGCAATGCCGTGCTGGTCAACAATGCCGATTGGCTGGACCAGCTCTCTTATATCGCGCTGCTGCGCGATGTGGGTGTGCATTTCTCGGTCAACCGCATGCTGTCTTTTGACTCGGTCAAGCAGCGGCTGGAGCGCGAGCAGGGGCTGACCTTTTTGGAGTTCAACTACTCCATTTTGCAATCCTACGATTTCCGCGAGCTGCTGCGGCGGGAAAATGTGGTGTTGCAGATGGGCGGCTCGGACCAGTGGGGGAATATCGTCTCCGGGATCGAGCTGGTGCGGCGCACCGAGCAGAAAAGCGTGTTTGGGCTGACCACGCCGCTGATCACCACCGCGTCGGGCGCCAAGATGGGCAAGTCGGCCTCGGGGGCGGTGTGGCTCGCGGCTGAGAAGCTGAGCCCTTATAATTACTGGCAGTTCTGGCGAAACACCGAGGATGCCGATGTCGGGCGGTTTTTGCGCCTGTTCACCGATCTGGCGCTCGACGAGATCGCCCGGCTCGAGGCGCTGGGCGGGGCCGAGCTGAACCAGGCCAAGATTGTGCTGGCCACCGAGGCCACCGCGCTTTGTCATGGGCGCATAGCGGCTCTGGAAGCCGCCGAGACCGCGCGCAAGCTGTTTACCGAAGGGGTGGCGGCGGGCAGCCTGCCCAGCATCACCATCCCCGCCGCCGAATTTGGCGAGGGGATGCCGGCTTTCGCGCTGCTGGTGAAGGCCGGGCTGGCCGCCAGCAATGGCGAGGCCAGGCGGTTGATCCGGGGCGGGGGCGCGCGGCTGGATGATGCGGTGATTGCCGATGAGGCGCAGATGATCGCGCCCAAGGCCGAGCAGAAGCTCTCGGCCGGCAAGAAGCAGCATGTGCGGGTGCTGCTGGGCTAAACGCCGAGGGCGCGGTGGGGCCAGGGATTGGCCCCGCCTTGCAGCCATTTGACGCTCTGGGCCCAGAAATCATCTTTGTGGCGGGCATGGAACAGGCCGAAATGGCCGATTTTTTCGTGGCCGAAATCGGCGGGGTGGAGCATGACCGCCTGTTTGCGCGCGCTGGTGTAATAGGCGAGCGTGCGCCTGATGGCGGGGAGGGTGGCGAATTCATCGTCGCTGAGCGTGACCGCCAAGATGGGGGCGGTGACGGTGCTAAAGCGGCGCAGGATTTCGGGGCGCTCATGGGGCGGGTGGGTGCGCTCCATCAAAGCGCCCCGGAAGCTCCATTCGTAAGCCACGCCCTTGGGCAGATCTTCCAGCCAGCCGAGTTTTTTGCCCGGAAAATAGCCGTAGAGCGCGGTGAGGGCAGGCATGGCCAGATGCCATTTGGCCAGCAGGCCGAGGCGCTTTTGGGCTGCATAGTCGGGCCAGAAGGCATATTGGGCGCCGACCGTGAGCAGGCGGGTGAGGGCGGCGGCGTTGGCGGCGAGGCCGGGCAAATAGCCGCCGATGGAATGGCCCACGCATAGCAGCGGTGAGCCGGGAGCGGCGGCTTGGGCGAAGCCGAGCGCGGCCGCGAAATCGAGCATGCCCCAGTCACGCCATTTATAGCCGCAGCCGCGCAGGCTGGCCGGGCGCGAGGCGCCGATGCCGCGATAATCATAGGTGAGGGCGCTGAAGCGGTGCGCGGTGAGAAATTGCGCGTAACGGTGATAATAATCGGCGCGCACGCCGGTGGCCGGGTTGATGATGACGAGGCCCGTGCTTTCGCCGGGCGCGGGCCAGAGATGACCGGAGAGGCAAAGCCCGTCTTCACACGCGATTTGCACGGGTCTGGCGCGGGTGATGGTCAAAATCGGCTCCCCTTGGCAAAGTTTTGGGCATCATGCGCGCGATGCGGGAATTTTGCACGCGCCGGCCCGTGCGCGATGCGTTGCAAAACAGCCCTGAGCATGGTGAAGCTAAGGTGAAACCCGAGGAGCCTGCATGTCCATTCACGCTGCCATCACGCACCGCACCTCTTATAAATACGATCATCTGGTTACCATGGGGCCGCAGGTGATCCGGCTGCGCCCGGCGCCTTATGCGCGCACCCCGATCGTGTCTTACGCGCTGAGCATTTCGCCAAAGCCGCATTTTTTGAACTGGCAGCAGGACCCGCAGGGGAATTTTCTGGCCCGCGTGGTGTTTCCCGAGCGGGTCAAGAGCTTTGAGGTCACGGTCGATCTGGTGGCCGATATGGCGACCATCAACCCGTTCGATTTTTTTCTGGAGCCCGAGGCCGAGACCTGGCCGTTTGAGTATCAGGAGGTGCTGGCCGAGGAACTGGCGCCCTTTCGGGTGCTGAACGAGCCCGGGCCGCTGCTGGCGAAATTTATTGAGGATGCGCGCGCGCAATTTGCCGATCAGGCGCCGCAGGTGGTGGATATGCTGGTCGAGGTCAACCGGCAGATTCATGAGCGCACGGAGTATGTGGTGCGCATGGAGCCGGGCGTGTTCTCGCCCGAGGAGACGCTGGCCGGGGCGAAGGGCTCGTGCCGCGATTCGGCCTGGCTGCTGGTGAATTTGCTCCGGCATTTGGGGTATGCGGCGCGGTTTGTGTCGGGGTATCTCATTCAGCTCACCGCCGACCAGAAGCCGGTGGATGGCGGGGCGGCCGGGCCCGAGACGGATTTTACCGATTTGCACGCCTGGGCGGAGGTTTATTTGCCCGGCGCCGGCTGGGTGGGGCTGGACGCGACCTCGGGCCTGCTGGCCGGGGAGGGGCATATTCCGCTGGCGGCGACGCCGAGCCCGCAATCGGCCGCGCCGATTTCGGGCGGATTCACCGGGCCGGACGGCACGGAGACGGAATTCGGGTTCCACATGGAGGTGCGGCGCGTGCACGAGACGCCGCGCGTGACCAAGCCTTATACGCCGAAACAATGGCAGGATATTTTGGCCCGCGGCGCCGCCGTGGACCGGGCTTTACTGAAAAACGACGTGCGCCTGACCATGGGCGGCGAGCCGACCTTTGTTTCGGCCACCGACCATGAGGGGGCGGAGTGGAACATAGACGCGCTGGGGCCGACCAAGCGGGCTTATGCGGGGCGGCTGATCCGCAAGCTCACGCCGCTATGGGGCAAGGGCGCGGCGCTGACCTATAATATGGGCAAGCAATATCCTGGCGAGCCGCTGCCGCGCTGGGCCATTCATGCCCATTGGCGGGCGGATGGCGAGAAACTGTGGAAAAACCCCGAGTTGCTGGCCTCCGACGATGACCGCGACACTGCCACCGCCGCCGATTCGGAGGCGTTTGCCCGCGCGCTGGCCGAGCGGTTGCGGGTGGATCCCGGGCTGGTGAACCAGGCGCATGAGGATGTTCATTATTATCTGTGGCGCGAGAAGAGGCTGCCGGCCAATGTGATCGCGGAGGATGCCAGGCTTGGCGACCCGCTGGAGCGCGCGCGGCTGGCGCGGGTGTTTGGCCAGGGGCTGGCGGCCAGCGTGGGGGCGGTGCTGCCGCTGCGACGCGTGTGGATGGACGGCAACCGGCGCTGGCAGTCGGGCAAATGGTTTTTCCGCGACGATGTGATGTTTTTGGTGCCGGGCGACTCGCCGCTGGGGCTGCGCCTGCCGCTCGACAGCCTGCCCTGGGCGGACCCGGCGCATGTTGAGCAGGATTTCGCGCCCGACCCGTTCGCGCCCAAGACCACGCTGCCCCGGCGTGATGCGATGCAGCGCGCGCGTATGGTCGAGGGGGGTGAGGGGCGGGGGACGATTGAGAATTTCCGCCCCGTGCGGCAGGATTTGCCGGTGGTGGGGCGCGAGGAGCCGGGCCTGGTGCGCACCGCGCTTTGCGTGGAGGCGCGCGATGGGCTGATCCATGTGTTTTATCCGCCGCTTTACGATGTGGAGGATTGGCTGGATTTGACCGCCGCCATCGAGGACACGGCGGCCGAGCTTGGGCGCAAGGTGGTGCTGGAAGGCTATTTGCCGCCCGAGGATGAGCGGGTGATCAATTTCTCGGTAACGCCCGATCCGGGCGTGATCGAGTGCAATATTCATCCGGCTGGAAGCTGGAGCCAGATGGCCGAGCGCACGGGCCAGCTTTACGAGGCCGCCCGCGAGGTGGGGCTCTCGGCCGAGAAATTCATGCTCGATGGCAAGCATGTGGGCACGGGCGGGGGCAACCATGTGGTGATGGGCGCGGCGAGCCCCGGCGAGAGCCCGTTTTTGCGCCGGCCGGACCTGCTGAAATCGATGCTGGGGTTTTGGCATAACCATCCAAGCCTGAGCTTTTTGTTCTCGGGGCTGTTCATCGGGCCGTCCTCGCAGCATCCGCGCATCGACGAGGCGCGCGATGACGCGGTAAATGAGCTGGAAATCGCCTTTCAGCAGCTGGGCAAGCAGGCCCAGACCCCGCCTTGGCTGGTGGACCGGCTGTTTCGCAATATTTTGGCCGATATGACCGGCAATGGCCATCGCACGGAGTTTTGCATCGACAAGCTCTATTCGCCCAATGGTGGGGCGGGGCGGCGGGGGCTGGTGGAATTTCGCGCCTTCGAGATGCCGCCGCATGCCGAAATGTCGCTCGCGCAGATGCTGCTGATGCGCTCTTGCGTCGCGGCGTTTTGGGAGCGGCCTTATGAGCGCGCGCTGGTGCGCTGGGGTACCAGGCTGCATGATGAGTTTTTGCTGCCCCATTATAATCAGGCGGATTTTTTCGGCGCGCTCGAGGAGCTTGGGGCTTACGGGTATCCGCTCGACAAGGCGTGGTTCGCGCCGCATGTCGAGTTCCGGTTTCCCAAGCTCGGGGAGGCGGTGGTGCGCGATGTGCAGCTCGAGCTGCGCCATGCGCTGGAGCCCTGGCATGTGCTGGGCGAGGAGCAGACCTCGAGCGGTACGGCGCGCTATGTGGACAGCTCGGCCGAGCGTTTGCAAGTAAAAGTGAATGGCTGGGTGGATGAGCGCTATATCATGGCCGTGAACGGCGTGGCGCTGCCGATGCAGCGCACCGAGACCCAGGGCGAATATGTGGCCGGGGTGAGGTTTAAGGCGTGGCAGCCTTATTCGGCGCTGCACCCGACCATTTGGGCGCAGGGGCCGCTGGTGTTTGATGTTTATGACCGCTGGACCGGGCGCTCGCTGGGCGGCATGACCCATCATGTCGCGCATCCGGGCGGGCGGGCTTATGAGGATTTCCCGGTCAATTCCAACGCGGCCGAGGCGCGGCGGCGCTCGCGTTTCTGGGCGTTTGGCCATACGCCCGGGCCCTCGCCCGCGCCGAGACCCGCGCCGGGGCCTGAATATACCCGCACGCTCGATCTGCGCCGTGCTTAAAGCCCTGCTCCGCCGGGTGCGCGGCTTTTTGATGGCCGAGGTGATGGCGGAGCTGGCGGAGGTGAAGGCGGAACTCCGGCGCCGGGATGCCGCGCTGGAGGCGGTGCTGCTGACGATGGCGCTGACGGCGCCGGCTCAGGCGAGCCCGAGCAGCGCGGCCAGCGACGAGGCGTAAGACGCCATGGAATGTTTGGCGGCGTAGGCTGCGCGCGCCGCGCTGGTTGCTGGCGGGGTGCTGAGCTGGGCGGCCAGGGCGGCGGCGATCTCGGCGACGTTGTGACTGACGCGGGTGACATAGGCGGGGGCGGCGAGATTATCGGCGAGGTCGGCGGTGGCGACGCTGGGCAGCCCGGCATTGATGCAGTCTTGCAGGGCGCCTGAGATGTTGCCGGGCGGGCCGGCGCGGAGTTGCAGCGCGCAATCGGCCGCCGAGAGCCAGAGCCGGTAGGTGGCTTCCGTGCAATAGCCTGTGCCCAGCGTGACATGAGGCGTGAGGCCGTGCGCGGCGGCGTGGGCGGTGAAATCTGCCTCGGCCTGGCCAACGAAGACCAGTTTGGCATCATGGGTTTGGCGCAGGCGGGCGAAGGCCTGGAGCGCCAGCGGCACCGCCTTGGCCGCGTTGAGAAACCCGCAGGAGATGATGAGTTTTTGCCTGCCCAGCCCCAATGCCGCGCGGGCCTGGGGCTTGGGCAGGGGCGTGATGGCACGTTGCAGGGCAAAGGGGAGGTGGCGGGCAGCGATGCCGAAGCGCCGCGCCATCTCGGCAACGGCCTGGCTTGTATGGAAGATGAGCGGGCGGGCGCTGTGCGCCAGAGGGCCCAGAAAGCTCGCGGCCCTGGTGGTTTCATCCTCCGACCAGGCGAGGATTTCGGAGTCTGAGACAGGGCGGCTCAGCTCGATACTGGCGACCTGGGCGGCCTGGGCCAGGCTTTGGCCGGCGAACAGCCCGAGCAGGCGCGAATCATGGCAGAGCACGGCGGCCCCGCAGCGCGCCGCGAAGTCATGTGTGCGGGCATGGGCGGGGGAATTGCCGATGATGGCGAGGGTGGCGTCGAATTTGCCGGTCAGGAAGGGCAGGGGGGTCAAGGTTTCGGGGGCGAAGACCGTGACCTCGGCGTGGGCGCCAAGAGCCTGAAGGAGGGCGGCGGAATGGTCGGCGATGCCGCTTTGGGCGGGTGGCAGGGGGGCGATGAGGGCGAGGCTGGGCCGCTGGGACCGGCGAGGCTTGGGGCGGAGCGGCGTGAAGGCGCGGGCGGCGACGGCGGGGGCGGAGAAATCCTGGGTTTTGGGGGCGATGAGGGAGGAGGGATCATCGAGCGCCTGGAGCATGAGGGCGGTGAGGGTGGCTTCGTTATCGGGGGCGAAGAGATGGGCGGCGGGCAGCAGGGCGCGGTGGGCGGGGATGTCGGACGCGAGGGCGGGGATGCGGGCGGCGATGGCCTCGGCCACCGGCATGGAAAACCCCTCGGCCCTTGAGGGGGTGATGAGGGCGATGGCTTGGGCGAACAGGGGCGCGAGGTCTGGCACGTGGCCGGGCAGCAGCAAGGGGTAGGGCAGGTGCAGGGCCTGGGGGCTGGCCAGGGTGCCCGTGATGATGAGCGGGTGGGCGCGCAGGCGCGGATGGGCGGCCCAGGCGCGAATGAGGGGTTCGGGGTTTTTGCGTGGATCATCGCCGCCCAGCATGAGGAAATGTTTGGGCGCGGCGCGGGTGATGCCGTGCACCCAGGGCGGCAGGGCGATGCCGGTGACGCGGCTGGGCACGGGGCCGAACAGGGTTTGCAGGCGGGCCTCGGTGGGGGCGGCGTTGGGGAGGAACAGATCATAGCGCCGGAGCCAGACGAGGGCGGTGAAATAATCGAGCCGGGTGGTGGCGTCGGGCAGGTAGGTTTGCTGGTTATCGAGGGGGATGAAATCATGCACGCAGGCGGCCTTGGTCAGGCGGGGCGTGGTGAGCAGGCGGGCCAGGAAGGTCTGGTTGGGGCCCATGGGCGAGGGGTTGAGGAAGCACGTGGCGCCGGGAACATAGGCGTGGGGCGAGAGGGTGGCGGCGAGGCCAGCGTCTTCGGGGCTCAAGGGCGGCAAGGCGGGGTCGATGAGGCCGGTGAAGGGTTCGGGGGCGTGGCGCGCCAGCGCGCGCGCCTGGGCGCCGATGCCGCGCAGGCGGTAATTGGGGTCTTGCAGGCAGCGCAGATCGATGACCAGAGACATTGGCGGTTGGGGGCGGATGGTTGTAGAGCCTTTGTAATGCAGAATTCTGGTGAACCCCAATGCGCCGTCTGACCGGGTTGCGGCTGAAACTCGACCATTCGGAGGCTGAGCTGAGAGAGGCCATCGCGGCCGGGTTTGGCGTGACCGAGGGGGAGATCGTCTCCTATCAGGTGCACAGGCGGGCCTGGGATGCGCGCAAGAAAAGCGAGATCACGCTGGTTTATACGATCGACGCGGAGCTGGCGCGCGAGGTGAGCGCGGGCGAACCGACGCCGGATATGGGCTACCACCCGGTGGCGCGGGCGGTTAAGGCGCCGCCACAGCGCCCGGTGGTGATCGGCACCGGGCCGTGCGGAATTTTCGCCGCGCTGATTTTGGCCGAAATGGGGTTCTGTCCGCTGGTGCTCGAGCGAGGCAAGATTGTCCGGGAGCGGACCAAGGACACTTGGGGCCTGTGGCGGCGGGGCGAGCTGAACCCCGAATCGAACGTGCAGTTTGGCGAGGGCGGCGCCGGCACGTTTTCGGACGGCAAGCTTTATTCGCAGATCCGCGACCCGCGCAATTTGAGCCGCAAGGTGTTTACCGAATTTGTCGAGGCCGGGGCGCCGGAGGAAATCCTCTATATCGCCAAGCCCCATATCGGCACGTTCCGGCTGGTCTCGATGGTGGAGCAGATGCGCGCCAAGATCGAGGCGCTGGGCGGCGAATACCGGTTTGGCACGCGGGTGGCGGATTTCGACATCAGGGACGGGCAGATGCGCGCGGTGATCACCGCCGAGGGGGAGCGCATAGAAACCGACCATGTGGTGCTGGCCATTGGCCATTCATCGCGCGATACGTTTGCCGCGCTGCATGAGCGGGGCGTGTTCATGGAGGCCAAGCCCTTTGCGGTGGGATTTCGCATCGAGCATCCGCAATCAATGATCGATGCGCAGAGATTTGGCCAATATGCCGGGCATAAGCTCTTGGGCGCGGCCGATTACAAGCTGGTGCACCACGCCAGAAACGGGCGGGCGGTGTATTCGTTTTGCATGTGTCCGGGCGGCACTGTGGTGGCGGCCACCTCGGAGGCGGGCCGGGTGGTGACGAACGGCATGAGCCAATATTCGCGCGCCGAGCGCAACGCCAATTCCGGCCTGGTGGTGGGCATAACGCCCGGGGATTATCCGGGCGGGGTGCTGGCGGGGGTGGAGTTTCAGCGCCGGCTGGAAAGCCTGGCCTTTGAGGCGGGCGGTGGCGGCTACCGGGCGCCGGGGCAGCTGGTGGGGGATTTTCTGGCGGGCAGGCCCTCGACGGCGTTTGGCGAGGTTGTGCCCTCCTATAAACCCGGCGTGCATTTGACCGATCTGGCGGGCTGCCTGCCGGCTTACGCCATAGAGGCGATGCGCGAGGCGCTGCCGGCCTTTGAGCGCCAGATTAAAGGCTATGCGCGCCCCGATGCCCTGCTGACCGGCGTGGAGACGCGCACATCGAGCCCGGTGCGGATTACGCGCGGGGGGGATTTTTGCTCGCTCAATGTGCGCGGCCTGTATCCGGCCGGCGAGGGGGCGGGGTATGCGGGGGGGATTCTCTCGGCGGGGATAGATGGCATTAAAGTGGCCGAGGCGGTGGGGCTTTCTCTCGCCGGGGAAAATTAAAAGTATATTTCCTATAGGAAAACCATGCTATGGAAAGCGCCATCTGATCTGCTGCCGGTGGAGCCTGTTTGATGCTGTCGCAAAAATGCAAATACGCGCTGCAGGCGCTGATGGTGCTGGCCAAGGAAAATAGCGACAAGCTGCTGCTGGTGAGCGAAATCGCCGAGCGGGAAAACCTGCCCAAGAAGTTTCTGGAAGCCATTTTGCTCGAGCTCAACCGCAACGGCATTGTGCGCTCCAGGCGTGGGCGGGGTGGCGGGTATGCGCTGGCCAAGCCGGCCGATCTCATCACGTTTGGGCAGGTGGTGCGGATCATGGATGGGGCGCTGGCGCCGCTGGCCTGTGTGAGCGTGAATTATTACCGCCGCTGCGAGGAATGCCGCGATGAGCAGGGCTGTGACATCAGGCGCGTGATGCGCCGGGTGCGCGATGCCATTGCCAGCGAGCTGGATGGCACCTCGCTGGCCAAGGCGGTGGCCGAGGGCAAGGCGCTGGCGGCGCTGAATTTGTAACCTGACGCCACTAATTTTAATGAAATAATAATAAGTTGGGTGTAACGTGGCGCCTCTCTGGCGGAGGCGGGTTCGTGAAACCGTTTGGGGGTTTGAGTGCTGGGCTGATGCTGGCCGGGCCGGTTTTGGCGGGGCTGATGCTGGCGGGCGGTGCCGCCCAGGCCGCGAGCCCGGACGTGGCCGCTATGGAAACCAATTTATACGGCGCGGTGAGCGGGGCTTATGGCGGCTATGCGGCCGGGAGCTTCGGGCGGGGTGGTGTGAGTGGCGCTTATCCCGGGCTGGTGCTGGGCGGCGGGGTTTTGTGGCCGGCCGCCGGGCATGATGATTATGGCGCGGTGTCTTACCAATTTGGCGCCGGAGAGCTGGGCGTGGCGGGGGGCGGCACGGACAAGGCCAGCTTCAACCGGGTGGAGGCACGGCTGGGCATGGGGCTGGAACTGGCCTCGGGCGGTGAAATCATTCCCTATCTGGCTTTTGGGTATCAATGCTGGAACCAGGCGGTGCCGGGCGGTGGCGGGGCTGTGTATCAGACCGCGCTGCTGGGTGGCGGCGGCAAGCTGGATCTGCCGCTGGGGCGGGGGGTTACGGCCTCGGTGGGGGTGGAGGTGCTGGCCCTGGCCGGTGGAGCCAGCCGCTTGCGCGGGGCGGGTGGCGCGGGCGGCAGCGAAGCCCAGGGCGTGACGCCGCAGGAGCGGGTGGAGCTGGGGCTGGATGCGCCGGTGGCCGGCCCCGTGCATATGCTGGCCGGGGCTTATCTCGACCATTTCACCTATCTGGGCGGGAGTTATGAGCCATTTGCCGCCACCACCGAAGGCGGTGTGGATTTCGGGCTGGCTTATAGTTTTTACTGACACCCGCCATGCCGGTGCATGGCGGGTGGGCAAAGTCAGCCGGCGACGGCGCGGATGCGCTTCAGGGCCTCGGTTTTACCCAGCGCGATGAGCGTGGCATCGATACCCGGGCTGGTGGTGCTGCCGGTGAGCGCGGCGCGCAGCGGCTGGGCCACCTGGCCAAGCTTGCGGCCCTCGTCTTCGGCGAAGGCGCGCAATGTGGTGTCGATGGCCAGGGCCGTGAATTCGGTGGCTTCCAGCTTGGGGGCCAGACGAGCGAGCAGCTCGCGGGCTTCCAGGGTCAGCAGGGCTTCGGCCTTAGGCTCAAAGGGCAGGGGCACTTCACGCGCCAGAAATGCGGAGGAAATTGCCAATTCATCAAGGGTTTTTGCACGTTCTTTAAGGCCTGGCATGAGGGTGAGCAGGCGTGCCATCGCCTCGGTCGAGACAGTGAGCCCCGCCTTGCTCAGGCGCTCGACGACATCTTCGCGCAGGCGCGCATCATCGGCCCCGCGCAGCCACATGCCGTTGAGGTGGGTGAGCTTGGCATAATCCATGCGACTGGCCGCGCGGCCCACGCCTTCGAGGGTGAACAGGCTGACCTGCTCCTCGCGGTTCAGAAATTCGGCATCGCCATGGCCCCAGCCGAGGCGCAGCAGATAGTTGCACAGCGCCTCGGGCAGGAAGCCCAGCTCGCGGAACTCCAGCACGCTGACCGCGCCGTGGCGCTTGGAGAGCTTGGCGCCGTCTGCCCCGTGGATGAGCGGGATATGGGCGAAATTCGGCGTTTCCCAGCCCATCGCGTCGTAGATCTGGATCTGGCGGAAGGTGTTGGTGAGGTGGTCATCGCCGCGGATGACATGGGTGATGCCCATGTCATGGTCATCCACCACCACGGCGTGCAGATAGGTGGGGGTGCCGTCTGAGCGGAGGATGATCATGTCATCCATCTCGGCGTTTTTCACGCGCACTTCGCCCTGCACCAGATCGTTCAGCACCACCTCGCCCTCGCGCGGGGCCTTGAGGCGGATGGCGGGCTTGATGCCGGCCGGGGCCTCGGAGGGGGCGCGCTCGCGCCAACGGCCATCGTAGCGGGGCGGGCGCTTTTCGGCCATCGCCTGTTCGCGCATGGCGGTCAGCTCCTCGGGCGTGCAATAGCAGCGATAGGCCTTCCCGGCTTCGAGCAGTTGCATCGCCACCTCGACATGGCGGGCTTCGCGGGTGGTTTGATAGACCGGCGGCGCGTCGGCTTTCAGGCCCAGCCACTCCAGCCCATCGAGGATCACCTGCACGGCCTCTTGCGTGGAGCGGGCGCGGTCTGTGTCTTCGATGCGCAGCAGAAACTCGCCGCCCATGTGGCGGGCGAACAAATAATTGAACAGCGCCGTGCGGACGCCGCCAATGTGCAGCAGGCCGGTGGGCGAGGGGGCGAAACGGGTACGGACGGTCATGTCTGCCCCATAAACCTTTGGCCTCGATTGTGCCAGCCGGGGCGAAATGGTTAATGTCGGGGAAACAACTAATGGTTGCGTATGGCCGAATGGTTCGCGCGGTGGGTGGAGGTGGAACGGGGGCGGTTTTTTCCGCTGCTGCCGGTGGCCATGGGCGCGGCCATTTTGGGCTATTTCGCGCTGCCCGCCGAACCGCCTTTATGGTTGGGGGGGCTGGCGGTGGGTTTGGCCGGCGGGGCGCTGGGGCTGGGATGGCGGCATTTATACGGGCGCTTCGCGGCGGCTTTGCTGCTGGCGGCGGCCTTGGGGTTCGCGCGGGCGGAATGGCGGACGGCGGCGTTGCCGCTGATGCCGATCATGCCGCCCGGCGTGCTGGCGGTGCAGGGGCGGGTGGCGGGCATTGTGCGCCTGCCCGGCACGGTGCGGCTGACGCTGGCGGATGCGCGGCTGGATGGCGGGCCGCCCTTGGCGCGCGAGGTGCGCGTGAAACTGCGCCCCAACGACCCCGTGCCGCTGGTGGCCGGTGAAACGGTGCGCGGCTATGCGCTGCTGTTTGGCCCCGACCGTCCGGCTTGGCCCGGCGGATGGGACATGGGGCGCGATGAGTATTTCGCCAATCTGGCCGCCATGGGGGCGATGGCGGGGGAGGTGAGCGTGGTGGCGCCCGCGCCGCCGGGCGGGCTGGGGGCCTGGTTGCAGACGGCGCGGGCCGCGATTGCCTCCCGGATTTTGGCCATTTTACCCCCACGCACGGGGGCGGTGGCGGTGACGCTGCTGACGGGCGATGAGCAGGCCATACCGGCGGTGGAGCGGCTGGATTTCATCGCCGCCGGGCTCGCGCATATTTTGGCCGTGGCCGGGCTGCATGTGGGCATTGTGATGGGGCTGGCCTTTGGGCTTGTGCGGTTTTTGCTCACCCGCAGCGCGCGCTTGGCGTTGCGCTGGCCGGTGAAGCCGGTGGCGGCGGTGGCGGCGCTGCTGGCGGGCGGGATGTATGCGCTGCTGACCGGCGCGCATTTGCCGATTTTGCGCAGCCTGGCCATGGCCGGGCTGGTGACGGCGGGAATCATGGCCGGGCGGCGGGCGGGTTCGTTGCGCGGGTTGGCGATTGCCGCGCTCGCCCTGATGCTGGCGACCCCCGAGACGGTGCTGGGCGCCAGCTTCCAGATGAGCTTTTCGGCCGTGCTGGCGCTGATTTCGGGGTATGCGGCGGTGGGGCACTGGTTCACGCGGGGGGTGGGGGCTTCGTCTAAATATGGGCGGGTGGGCAGGCATCTGCTCATGCTGGCGCTCACCAGCCTGCTGGCGGGCGGGGCCTCCATGCCGTTTGCCGCCTACCAGTTCGGACAAATCCAGCCTTACTGGATTCCGGCCAATCTGGCGGCGGTGCCGCTGACGGCGTTTTGGATCATGCCGCTCGGCCTGCTGGCGCTGGGGCTGATGCCGCTGCATCTGGCCGCCCTGGCGCTGGTGCCCATGGGCTGGGGCATTGGGGCGATGGTCTGGCTGACGCAAAAAATTGCCGCCTGGCCGGATGCGCTGCTGCATGTGCCCACGCCGCCCGCGAGCGCCATGCTGGCCTATGCGGCGGGGCTGGGGTGGCTGTGCATATGGCGCGGGCGGGGGCGCTGGCTGGGGATTGGGGGCATGGCCCTGGCGCTGGGGCTGGCGCTTGGCCAGCGGCCGCCGGATGTGCTGATTTCGGCCGATGCGCGGCTGGTGGCGATCCGCGCGGGGCAGAGCGTGTATGTGGTGGAAAAGCCCCGCGCGAGCCGGTTTGTGCTGGCGCAATGGCAAGGTGTGTGGGGCGGCGCGGGGCTGACGCCCGCCACCTGCCCGGCCGCCAGCTGCCGGCTGGGGGCGGTGCTCTACACCGAGGTGCCGGTATGCCCACCGGCGGCGGGGGTGCGGGTGATTGTTTCGCCAGCGCCCCTGCCGCCTTGCCCGGGGGTGGTGGTGCTCGACCGGCGGGGCGCGTTTCGGGCGGGGGCGATGGCGGCCTGGATTTTGCCCCATGCCATAGAGCTGCGCACGGATGCCGGGGTGCAGGGGCGCCGGCCATGGGTTTTGCCGGTGTTGCCGGCGCAGTAGCGGCGGAAAAAGCCGGGGAATTTTCGGAGCGTTTCCCGTCTCGCGCAAAGTTGATGAGATTATATCGGAATTTGGACGAAAACGGGCGGGATCTCGAAAAATTGACAGGTGAAGCCATGGTCTGAAACGATTTTGAAATCTATAATGCCCGATGATGGCGAACGTGAATTCAAAAGGCATGTCGCCCATGTTTTGCCGGCGCGACCGTGATTCTTCGCTTGGAGGAGAAGGGAGGAGGTTGCCTTGCGCGTGCATTTCGCAGCCTGGTGGGGACGGCTGACGATGGACAGTCCGGGCCTCGCGCCGACCACGTCTTTATTGGGAATAGATTTCAGCAACATCACCGAAGAGGCGGCGGTGCGCCGGGTGCTGGCCCGGCCCGTGGCCGCGCGCTTTGGCTATGTGGTGGCGCCAAATGCCGACCATATCGACCGGCTGATGCGGATACCACGGCTGCAAGCCGTTTACCGGCGGGCGATGCTGTGTTTGCTTTCCTCCCAGATGGTGGCGACGGCGGCCGGGCTGTTTGGGCTTGAGCACCCCGGCGTGGTGACCGGCGCACGCCTGACCACCGCCCTGCTGCCGCATTTGGCGGGCATGAGGGTGGCGGTGGTGGGCATGAAAGACAAGGATTTTGCCAGGGTGCGGGCCTGTTACCCGCTGGTTGAGTTTGTGCACCACGAGCCGCCGATGGCGCTGCTCGACAATGACGAGGCTTTTGGGGAGGCCGTGGCGTTTGTGTGCCGGGCGCGGGCGGCGTTTACGTTTTTTGCCGTCGACTCGCCGGTGCAGGAGCTGCTGGCCTTCAGCGTGGCCATGCGCCCCGAGGCCGTGGGAATTGGGCTGTGTGTGGGCGCGGCGCTGGAACAGGCGGTGGGGGTGCAAGAAACCGCCCCGCGCTGGATGAGCGAGCACGGGCTGGAATGGCTGCACCTGCGGGGCCTTGAGCCGATGCGGCGGGTGGGGCGCTATATGCTGGCCGATCCGCGGGTGCTGGTGGCGCTGGGGGTGGCGGCGATCCGACAAAAAATCCACTGATTTTTTGAAAACTCGCTTATAAGACTCCGGCAACGGAGGCGGGTGGTGGAGCTTACCGCGGACAGGCGCAAGGGGAGCGAGGATTCACTCTGGGCGGTGGTGGCGGTGATTGGCCGCGTCATCCGCATTGCCGAGATTTACCCCAGCCGGGCGGCGGCGCTGCGCGACTTGGCATGGCGCGAGGGCGAGGTGCGGGCCTATGCCGGGTTTTTGGAGCGCGCCGGGCAGGTGGTGCCACGCTATATTGTCCGCCCGATCCGGCGGACAGACCTGCCACGGCGCTGGAAGCCGCTGCCGGCGCTGGGGTTTTTGAACGGCAATTGGTGAAACCCGGCATGGCAGGCTTGTTTTGCCGTGGCGGGCGCGCATGTGGTAAGGCGGCTGGGTGTTTTTTAAGGTGATTTGACGATGGATGGTGGTGCCGACTCACGGCGGATCAAGATTCACGGCCCGGATGATTTCGTGCCCATGCGCGCGGCCGGGAAGCTTGCCGCCGAGACGCTGGACATGATCGGCGAATATGTGGTGCCGGGTGTGACCACCGAGCGGCTGAACCAGCTTTGCCATGATTTCATTCAAGAGCATGGGGCGATTCCGGCGCCGCTCAATTATCGCGGCTTTCCCAAATCCATCTGCACCTCGATCAATCATGTGGTGTGCCACGGGATTCCGGGTGACAAGAAGCTGGTGGATGGGGATGTCGTCAACATTGATGTCACGGTCATTCTGGATGGCTGGTACGGGGATTCGAGCCGCATGTATGTGGCGGGCGAGGCTTCGACCAAGGCCAAGCGGCTGATCGAGGTGACGTATGAGTCGCTCATGCGCGGCATTGCCGTGGTCAAGCCCGGCGCCACGCTCGGCGATGTGGGGCATGCCATCCAGTCTTACGTCGAGGGGCAGCGTTTTTCGGTGGTGCGCGATTTTTGCGGCCACGGCATTGGCCAGAAATTTCATGAGCCGCCCAACGTGCTGCATTTTGGCCGAAAGGGCGAGGGCGCCGTGCTTAAGGCGGGCATGTTTTTCACCATCGAGCCGATGGTGAATGCCGGTCGGCCGGAGGTGAAGGTGCTCGATGATGGCTGGACCGCCGTGACGCGCGACCGCTCGCTCTCGGCGCAGTTTGAGCACATGATCGGCGTGACCGAGACGGGATGCGAGATTTTCACCCTCTCGCCCAAGGGCTACACGCTGCCGCCTTATGTGTAGGCTGCTTGGTATTGGGCATGAAAAAGTATTGGGCATGAAAAAACCGGCGGGGTTTTGGCCCCGCCGGTCACGTGGTGAAAAAATTCAGGCGGCTGGGTCGATCCAGCCGACATTGCCGTCGGTACGGCGGTAAACCACGTTCAGCTCATTGGTTTTGGCGTTGCGAAACATCAGCACCGGGGTGAAGGCGAGGTCGAGCTTCATCACCGCGTCGCGCACGCTCAGCGTTTCGATGGCGGTGGCCGATTCGGCGATGACCATGGCGCTCAACGCCTCGGCCGCGGTGGGCGCGGGTTTGGCGGTTATGTCTTCGTGGTCGGGTTCGGCCTCGGGGACAAGCACATATTGGCGGCCATTTTGCGGCTTGGCGCGGTTGCCGGCATCGCGCGCATGCTCGGACACACGGCGGCGATAGCGGCGGAGGCGGGTGGCGATGTGCTCGGCGGCATCGTCAAAGGCGGCATGGGCGTCAGCGGCCTCACCCTCGCCCCGCACGGTTATGCCACGCCCGGCATGCAAATTGATGTCGCAGGTGAAGAAATTTCGCGCCTTGCTGAAGGTCACATGCGCTTCGAGCGCGGCGTCAAAATATTTGGACGTAATGGTGTCCAGGTTTTTGCCAACATGAACGCGCAGGGCGTCTGACAGTTCAACCTGTTTGCCTGAGACCGTAAGTTGCATGGTCTTCTCCCGACTAGAATGGCTCGATTATGGCGGGGTTTGCTTAACCCCCCGTTTTAAGCGGGCTGTTTCTCCCGCTTACGCTGCGCCGAGCCTGGAATACGCAACGCTTCCCGGTATTTGGCCACGGTTCTTCGTGCGATGTCTATGCCTTCTTTTTGCAATAGTGCCGCGACGGCATCGTCTGATAAAATATTTTCCGGCCGTTCGGCGCCGATGATCTGGCCGACCCGGTGACGCACGGTTTCGGCCGAGTGGGTTTCGCCATTGGCCCCGGCCAGGGCGGTGGTGAAAAAGAATTTCAGCTCGAAAATGCCGCGCGGCGTGGCGATGGATTTGTTGGAGGTGGCGCGCGAGACGGTGCTTTCATGCAGCTCGACCTCGGCCGCGATGTCGCGCAGCGTGAGCGGGCGCAGATGCGAGATGCCGTGGCGGAAAAATCCATCCTGGCGGCGCACGATCTCGGCGGCGACGCGCAAAATCGTCTGGCTGCGCGATTCGAGGGCTTTGACCAGCGCGCTGGCGTTTTGCATCTGCTCGGAGAGGAAGCCGCGCGTCTCGCGCGAGCCAGAGGCCAGCATACGGGCATGAAAACCACGGCGGATGAGCAGGCGCGGCATGGTTTCGGGGTTGATTTCGAGCAGCCAGTCGCTCTCGGTGGCCTCGGTGGCGGGGGCTTTGCGCATCAGCACATCGGGGATCAGTGGGCGGAGCGGCTCGAAATCAAATCCGGCGCCGGGTTTGGGGTCGAGCCGTTTGATCTCGGCGATCATGTCGGCGAGGTCTTCGGCATCCACCCCGCAAATTTCCTGCAACTGGCGCAGCTCGCGCCGGGCCAGGCGCTCGAGATTTTCGAGCAGGGCGGCCATGGCGGGGTCGAGGCGGTTTTTTTCGGCCAGTTGCGCGGCCAGGCACTCGGCCAGGGAGAGGGCGAACAGGCCCGGCGGCTCGAAGCGCAGCATTTTGGCGCGCACGGCCTCGACCTCCGCCAGGCTCACACCGAGCTGGGTGGCGATGACGCTGGGGGCTTCGGCGAGGCGGCCGGCTTCGTCGAGCGCGGCGATGAGGGCCTGGGCGATGAGGCGCGCCGTGGGGGTGGCGAAGGTGAGGCGCATCTGGCCTTCCAGATGCTCGCGCAGATTTGGACGCTCGGCGCCCAGCGCCTCGATGGCGTTCCACTCATCGCCATCCTCGGAGACGGAGCCGCCGCCAGAGGCGCCGTAGCCATCGGCGTTGGTGCCGGGATCGTAGAGAGTGGCGGGGTCGAGATCGAGGGGGGCCTCGTTGGCGGAGGGCAGGAATTCGGAGGCCGTGCCGCTGGCGGCGTCGCTCTCGGGGGAGAAGGCTGGCGTGTCGGCGGGGGGCGCGGCGGGGGCGGGGGAACTGCCATCATCGCGCTCAAGTAGCGGATTTTTCAGCAATTCATCTTCAAGATAGCTGGCCGCCTCCAGGTTTGAGAATTGCAGCAGCTGGATGGCTTGGCGCAGTTGCGGTGTCATCACCAGCGACTGCGATTGGCGCATATCCAGACGCGGCCCGAGGGAGGGAGCAAAAGCCATGCCAGAAGGCTAGCGCGTTTTTTGGGCGGCGCAAAGCATTTTACGGGCTTGGCCCGGAATGTGCATAAATATTTGTGCGTTTGCACAATGGTGCCGGCTGCGCGGCGCGGGGGCGGGTTGTTTTGATTTTCTGCTGTTATTTAAAGATAATGTGAGAAGCTTGGGGCGCGGGGGCGCAACCATGCTGTGGCGGCCAAGGGGGGTTCAAGGGCTTGGAGCGCGGAAAAGCCCTGGCATGGACATGCGGTTTTTGCATGGCTTATGCGTGCGTGGCCGGGCCGTGGGGGCCCGGCCTATTGGTTACAGGCTGAAGCGCTCGCCCAGATAGACGCGCCGGACATCCTCATGCGCCACGACCTCGGAAGGCTGGCCTTCCATCAGCACCTGGCCGTCATAGAGAATATAGGCGCGGTCGATGATCTCGAGCGTCTCGCGGACATTATGGTCGGTGATCAGCACGCCGAGGCCGCGATGTTTGAGATGCGAGACCAGATCGCGGATTTCGCCGACCGCGATGGGGTCGATGCCGGCCAGCGGCTCATCGAGCAATATGTAATTGGGGCCGGTGGCCAGGGCGCGGGCGATTTCGACGCGGCGGCGCTCGCCGCCCGAGAGGGCAAGCGCCGGGGTGCGGCGCAGATGCGAGATGCTGAACTCGGCCAGCAGCTCGGAGAGGATTTCCTCGCGCCGGTCGCGGTCGGGCTCGACCACATCGAGCGCGGCCATGATGTTTTGCTCGACATTGAGGCCCCGGAACACGCTGGCCTCTTGCGGCAGATAGCCAATGCCCAGGCGCGCGCGCCGGTACATGGGCAGGGAGGAGATCTCGGTGCCATCGAGCGAGATGATGCCGCTATCGGGGGCGATGAGCCCGACGATCATGTAGAAAGTGGTGGTTTTGCCCGCGCCGTTGGGGCCGAGCAGGCCCACCGCCTCGCCGCGTTTGACGTGCAGCGAGACATCGCGCACCACCGGGCGCTTTTTGAAGCGCTTGCTGAGCGAGGTGGCATAAAGCCCCTCGCGGGATATATCGACGGTCACTTCGTGTCTCCCGAACCCGGCGTGATGGTGCCAGAGACCTGGCCGCCCGGCCCCGCCAGCAGGGTGGCGGTGCCTGATTTCATGTCAACCAGCGCATCGCCGCCGGCAAGCTCGTTTTGGCCTTGGATGATATGGACATTGCCCCCCAGCCGGGCCTGCTGCGTGGCCGCGAGATACACGCCGCGATCGCCGGTGACGGTGTCGGTTTTGGTGCGGACGATGACATGGCCCACCGCCTCGACCCGCTCAAGCCCGCCGCTTTGGCCAAGGCCCGAAAGCGAATCGGCGCTGGTGGCGTTGCCGCCGGCGGGGGTGAGGTAGGCGGTGATGACATCGGCCTGGATGGAGCGGCCATCCTGGGTGGTGATGAGGGCGTTGCCGCGTGCCACCGCCATATGCTGGTCGGCGTAATATTCAACCGAATCGCGGGCGGTGAGGGTGTCTTGCGGGGTGGTGAGCTTGAGATTCTGGCCGGTGAGCACCAGCACCGCCGATTTCAGGCTGTAAATCGCCTTGTCGCCCCAGGCATTATCGGTGGCGGTGAAAATATGCACATTGCCCGTGGCTTCGAGCGTGTCGAGCTGGGCGTTGCCCTGGTCAAACGGGGTGGCGCCAGCGCTTGATGCCGCGGGCGTTGCCGCAGGGGGCTGGGTGCTGGGCGCGGCTTGGGGGGTGGGCGTGGCGGCCGGGGTGGGGGCTTTGAGGTAATGGGCGATGAGCTGATCGGCCTCGATCGTCACATTTCCGCGCACGGCCTTGGCATTGCCCGAGGCGGTGACGGTCTGGGCGTCTTGCGACCAGGACATGCCGCCGGTGGCGGTTATGTGCACGGGCAGAGGCACGCCGTCGGGAGTGGCGCCGAGATTGAGCTCCTGCGCGGCGGCGGGCGAACCGGCCAGCATGGCCAGCAGAAAAAAGAGTGACTTGGTCATGGCGCCTGCGTGAGTGTGAGGTCGACGGGACCTTTGAAGCTGATCCCCGCGCCGCGATCAACCACCTGGAAACCATTCTGGGCGCTGAGCGTGCCAAACGGCCCCTGGGCCTGCACCGGCGCGCTGCCTTGGGCGGTGCCATCGCGCAGGTCCAGCGCGGCGGCGCTGGTGGTCATGGTGGTGCCGTCATTGCGGTACAGCGTGACGGTACCCGATAATTCGAGCTGGTCGGTATCTTGGTGATAAAGGCCCGATTGGGCCTTGAGCATCAGCCAGGTGCCGGATTTGAGGCTGATATCGGCCTCGGGGTTGGTGAGCGTTACCAGGTTGGTCTGCGACTGGATGGCCGTGTCGGCGGTGATGGTGAAGGGGTTACCCTGCTGGTCGGTGCCATGATAGGTGGCGCCCAGCAATTTTGAGGTGGGGGCGGGGCCGGAGCCGTCGCTTACCTGATAGGCGACGCGGTTGCCATCGGGCCCCAGGCGCAGGGACGGGACGATCACCAGCGCCACCAGCAGCAGCGCCGCCACCACTGGTAACAGTTTTTTGGCCCAGGCCACGCGCAGGCTGCGCTTGGCGAGCTGGCCCATATCCGCTGAATCATGGCGGTGGAGGGTTTCGAGAATGCTGTCGCGCCGCGGCCGGTTCATGCTGCCCTCATCATGGCTGTGGCGCCAGCCCCCGCCCGGTTTTGCCGCGCCAAGCGTGAGCGTACCACCAAATGCCCGCGGGCGGGGGGCTTTGTTGGCGCGCCCGGCACGCGGGGGGTAGGGCTCTGACCACGATTCATGGGCGTGATATGGCCAGCGGCGCCGGGCAGGTCAACATGAAGGCGGTAACGAACGGAAATAGCGGCCTCAGTGCGAGAAGAGGTCGGGCTCTTCATAGCCGAGCAGGTCGAGCTGGGCGCGGGTGGGCAGAAATTCATAGGCGGCCTGAGCAATGGCCGTGCGGTTCTCCCGCGCGAGCAGCGACTGGAGGCGGGACCAGATGGTGTGCAGATGGAGCACGTCTGAGGCGGCGTAGGTGAGCTGCTCGGGGCTCAGCTCGGCGGCGCCCCAGTCGCTGGTTTGCTGCTGCTTGGAGATTTCGACACCGGCCAGGTCACGGCACAGATCCTTGAGGCCGTGGCGGTCTGTGTAGGTACGCACGAGCTTGGAGGCGATTTTGGTGCACACCACCGGCGCGGTGACCACGCCCAGGGCGTTATAGAGCGCCGCGATGTCGAACCGCGCGAAATGGAACAGCTTGGTGACGTTGGGGTTGGCGAGCAGCGCCTTGAGGTTGGGGCAGTTGGCGCCCTGGCCGCCGAGGCGCTCGGGGATGATTTGCACCAGATGGGCGGTGCCGTCGCCGCTCGAGAGCTGCACGAGGCACAGACGGTCGCGCCGCGGGTCCAGGCCCATGGTCTCGGTGTCGATGGCGACGATGGGGCCCAAATCGAGGTCCGCCGGAAGATCATGCTTGTGCAGCGTAATCCCGTTCATCTTGTCACCTTAAATACAGAGAGAAAAAGTGGTGCCCAGGAGAGGACTCGAACCTCCACGACCTTGCGATCGCTAGTACCTGAAACTAGTGCGTCTACCAATTCCGCCACCAGGGCTTACCATTTGCTCGGCGGCTTGTGTCCGCTCCGCGTCGGGTGCCGCAGCACCGTGGGACGGGCGTTTAATGCCCGCTGAGGGCGCCGTCAACTCCGCTTGAGCGAGAAAGATGCCGAACCTACATTTTATTGGCAGGCAAAGGGGTATGAAACCATGAATTTGGAGCGGAAAACCGCGGTTATTTTTGGGGCGGCGGGTTTTTTGGGGCGCCATGCGGTGGCGGAGCTGACGCGGGGCGGGTGGAGCGTGCGCGCCGGGGTGAGGCGTTTGGCGGGGACGGAATTTTTGCGCGAATTGGGCGCGGCGCCTGTGTTGGCGCCGCTCGAATCGCCCGAGGCCACGGCGCGCGCGCTGGAGGGGGCGGCGTTGGCGGTTAATCTGGTGGGCATATTGGCCGAGGCCCGGCCGGGCGATTTTGTCCGGCTGCATGCCGAGGCCGCCGGGCGGCTGGCGGCGCAGGCCGCCGCCGCGGGGGTTGCGCGATTCGTGCATGTCTCGGCGATCGGCGCCGATCCGGCGGCGGACAGCCTCTATGCCGCCAGCAAGGGTGAGGGTGAGCGGCTGGTGCGCGCGGCTTTTCCGGAGGCGGTGATTTTGCGCCCCTCGGTGATGTTTGGGGCCGGAGACAGTTTCTTCAACCGATTCGCCGCGATGGCGCGGCTACTGCCGGTGATTCCCATTGTTGGCGGAGCGGTGAGGTTTCAGCCCGTTTATGTCGGCGATGTCGCCGCCGCGATCCGGGCCGCCGCCGAGCCGGGGCGCGAGGGGCGGGTGTTCGAGCTGGGCGGGCCGGATGTGGTGAGCTTTCATGAGCTGATCGCGCGGGCGCTGCGCTATAGCGGCCAGCGACGGCTGATCTGGGATATGCCGGTGGGGGTGGCGAAGCTCCAGGCCATGGTGCTGGAGCGACTGCCCGGCAAATTACTGACCCGCGACCAGATAAAGCTGCTGGGCCGCGACAATGTGGCGGCGCCCGATATGCCGGGGCTGGCGGCGCTGGGCATTGCGCCGACCGCCATCGAGCGGGTGGTGCCCGATGATCTTGCCCGTTTTCGCGGCCAGGGTGGGGGTAAAAAGTAACTTTTTAGGTATTGGTATCAAACCGGACATTTTAGAGGGAAAAGCGCGAGGTGTTGGGGTTGGTTTGATCTGAAAAAATGATAAAAAAGGACAGTAAATAAACCCTATTATTAAAAAAATCCTGGTAATCCGCGAAAAACTGGGGTAAGACGCCCTCGATCTTCACCAGGGCGGCGGGCGGATGCTGGCCGCGCCAATTTTTGACGAGGGCTGAGCCATGGCCGAGCGCATGCTGCAATTCATCAAACTGCCCCAGCAGACACCGACGAAACGCGAGGCGGCGGCGCGCAAGGACGATTTCAGCGAGATTTATGAGAGCTTCGAGCCGGGCTCGGCCAAGGCGCAGGCCAGCCGGTGCAGCCAGTGCGGCATTCCGTTTTGCTCGATGAACTGCCCGTTGGGCAACAACATCCCCGATTGGCTGAAGCTGACCGCCGAGGGGCGGCTCGAGGAGGCTTATGAGCTGTCTTCGGCCACCAACACCTTCCCCGAGATTTGCGGCCGCATCTGCCCGCAGGACCGGCTGTGCGAAGGCAATTGCGTGATCGAGAAAGGGTTTGATTCGGTCACCATCGGCGCGGTCGAGCGCTATATCACCGATACGGCCTTCGCCAATGATTGGGTGAAGCCGGTTTCGCCGGCCGAGGAGCGCGAGCAGAGTGTTGGCATCATCGGCGCCGGGCCAGCCGGGCTGGCGGCGGCCGAGCGGCTGCGCGGGCTGGGCTATCAGGTGACCGTGTATGACCGCCATGATCGCGTGGGCGGGCTGCTGATTTACGGTATTCCCGGCTTCAAGCTGGAAAAGGAGATTGTGCTGCGCCGCTGGAAATGGCTGGAGGAAGGCGGCGTGAAATTCGTGCTCAATGCCGATATCGGCGGCAAGATCCCATTTGCCCAGCTGCGCGCCGAGCATGGCGCGGTGCTGGTGGCCACCGGCGTTTACAAGGCCCGCGAACTGGGCGGGCCGGGCGCGGGGCTGAAGGGCATTGTGCCGGCGCTGGATTATCTCATCACCTCCAACCGCCGCGGCCTGGGCGATGCCACGCCGGAATTCGATTCGGGCGCGCTGAACGCGGCGGGCAAGGATGTGGTGGTGATCGGCGGTGGCGACACGGCCATGGATTGCGTGCGCACCGCCATCCGCCAGGGGGCGAAGTCGGTTTCCTGCCTCTATCGCCGCGACAGGCAGAACATGCCGGGCTCGCTGCGCGAGGTGAAGAACGCCGAGGAAGAGGGCGTGAACTTCATCTGGCTGGCCGCGCCCGAGGCGTTTTTGGGCGATGAGCAGGTTGCGGGCGTGCGCGCGGTGCGGATGCATCTGGGCCTGCCCGATGCGTCGGGGCGTCAGTCGGTGGAGGCCATCGAGGGCTCGCATTTCACGGTCAAGGCCGATCTGGTCATCAAGGCGCTGGGCTATGACCCCGAGGATATTCCCACCGCCTTCAATGAGCCGGGCCTCAACCTGACCAATTGGGGCACGCTCAAGGTTCATGCCCGCACGTTCGAGACCTCGCTGCCCGGCGTGTATGCCGCGGGCGATATCGTGCGCGGGGCCTCGCTGGTTGTGTGGGCGATCAAGGATGGGCGCGATGCCGCCCAGGCCATGCATAAACATTTTTCCGGCCTCTCCCAGGCCGCTGCCGCGGAGTAAGACAGATGAATTTTGAAACCGCCCCCGAATTTCTGGCTGCCTGGGATAAGAACAAGCAGATTCTGGCCGAAACCTATGCGCTTTCGATGGAGCACGATGCCTGCGGCGTCGGGCTGGTGGCGGCGCTGGATGGCAAGCCGCGCCGCGATATTGTGCAGGCGGGCATAGATGCGCTGAAAGCCGTGTGGCACCGCGGCGCCGTGGATGCCGACGGCAAGACCGGCGACGGCGCGGGCATTCATGTCGAGATTCCGCAGGATTTCTTCGGCGCGGAAGTGAAGCGCGGCGGCGACCGGCTGCATGACGGGCCGATCGCGGTGGGCATGGTGTTTTTGCCCAAGACCGATTTGGGCGCGCAGGAAACCTGCCGCCAGATCGTCGAGACCGAGATTTTGAATTTCGGCTTCCGCATTTACGGCTGGCGCCAGGTGCCGATCAATGTCGAGTGCATCGGCGAGAAGGCCAATGCCACGCGCCCCGAGATCGAGCAGATCATGCTCTGGAATCCGCGCGGGATTTCGGAGGATGAGTTCGAGCGCGAGCTTTATATCATCCGCCGCAAGATCGAGAAGGCGGCCATCGCCGCGCAGGTGCCCGAGCTGTACCTCTGCTCGCTCTCCTGCCGCTCGATTGTCTATAAAGGCATGTTCCTGGCCGAGAGTCTGACGGATTTCTACCCCGACCTGCTCGACCACCGGTTTGTTTCGCGCTTTGCCATCTATCACCAGCGCTACTCGACCAACACCTTCCCCACCTGGAAGCTGGCCCAGCCCTTCCGCATGCTCGCGCATAATGGCGAGATCAACACGGTGGCCGGCAATATCAACTGGATGACCAGCCATGAGACGCGGCTTTCGGCCGAGGGGCTGGATGAGTTTCTGGATTATGTGAAGCCGGTGGTGCAGGCGGGCGGCTCGGATACCGCTGCGCTCGACAATGTGTTTGAGCTGCTGGTGCGCGCCGGGCGCGATGCGCCCATGGCCAAGGCGCTGATGATTCCGCCCTCGATCGCCAATGACGCCACCATGTCCAAGGCGCACCGCGATTTGTTCTCGTACTGCAACGCCGTGATGGAGCCGTGGGACGGCCCGGCCGCCGTGTGCGCGAGCGATGGGCGGTTTGTGATCGCCGGGCTCGACCGCAACGGCCTGCGGCCGCTGCGTTACTCGATCACGCGCAACAAGATGCTGATTGTCGGCTCGGAAACCGGCATGGTGAAGTTCGACGAGGAGGACATTGTCGAGAAAGGCGCGGTGGGGCCAGGGCAGACGATTGGCGTCGATCTGGGCGAGGCCAGATTCTACACCGACCATGAGATGAAGGACATGCTGGCCGCGCGCCAGGATTTCGGCGCCTGGGTGAAGCGGATCACGGTCATCGACCATATCGTGAAAACCGATGCGCCCGAGCCTGTGCGGCTGGATGCCGAGGAGCTGCGCCGCCGCCAGCTCTCGGTCGGCTTCACGCTCGAGGATATGGAACTCATCCTGCACCCGATGGTGGATGATGCCCAGGAAGCCGTGGGCTCGATGGGCGACGACACGCCACTCGCCGTGCTTTCGGAAAAATACCGGGGGCTGCACGCTTATTTCCGCCAGACCTTCTCGCAGGTGACCAACCCGGCGATCGATTCTTTGCGCGAGACCCGGGTGATGTCGCTTAAAACCCGGCTCGGCAATCTGGGCAATGTGCTCGATGAGGACGAGAACCAGTGCGACCTGTTGCAGCTCGACAGCCCCGTGCTCTCGACCGCCGAGTTCGAGGCCATGCGCAAGACCATGGGCGCCTCGGCCTGTGTGGTGGACTGCACCTTTAAGGTCGCGAACGGCGAGGGCGGCTTGCGCCGGGCCATCGAGCGCATCCGCCGCGAAGCCGAGGAAGGCGTGCGCGCGGGCTGCACGCATGTCATCCTCACCGATGAGGCGATGGGCCCGCAGCGCGCGCCCATCCCGATGATCCTGGCCACCGGCGCCGTGCACACGCATCTGGTCCGCCAGTCGCTCCGCACCTTCACCTCGCTCAATGTGCGCGCGGCCGAGTGCCTGGATGTGCATTATTTCGCGGTGCTGGTGGGCGTGGGCGCGACCACGGTGAACGCCTATCTGGCGCAGGAATGCATAGCGGACCGCCATGCGCGCGGGCTGTTTGGCAAGCTCTCGCTTAAGGAAGCCGTGGGCCGCTACAAGAAGGCGGTGGACAAGGGGCTGCTGAAAGTGATGTCGAAGCTCGGCATCTCGGTCATTTCCTCCTATCGCGGCGGCTATAATTTCGAGGCCATCGGGCTCTCGCGCCAGCTGGTGGGCGAGTTTTTCCCCGGCATGCCCTCGCGCATCTCGGGCATTGGTCTGCCGGGCGTTGCCCATAAGGTGCTCGAGCTGCACAAGGGCGCGTGGAACGGCAATGTGGTGCCGCTCGACATTGGCGGCCAGTACCGGCTGCGCAAGACCGGCGAGACCCATGCGTTTGACAATAACGCCGTGCATCTGCTGCAAGCCGCGGTGAATACCGGCTCTTACCGCACCTACAAGAAATATACCGAGGCCGTGCGCAAGCAAAAGCCGATCGCCATCCGCGATCTGCTGGATTTCCGCACCGATGGGCTGAAATCCATCTCGGTGGATGAGGTGGAGAGCATCACCGAAATCCGCAAGCGCCTGCTGGCGCCGGGCATTTCGCTGGGCGCGCTGTCTCCCGAAGCCCATGAGACGCTCTCGATCGCCATGAACCGCATCGGCGCGCGCTCGGATTCGGGCGAGGGCGGCGAGGATCCCACGCGTGCCGAGCCGCGCGCGAATGGCGACAACGCCTCGTCGGCCATCAAGCAAATCGCCTCGGGGCGGTTTGGCGTGACGGCGGAATATCTGAACGATTGCAAGGAGATCGAGATCAAGGTCGCGCAGGGCGCCAAGCCCGGCGAGGGCGGGCAGCTGCCCGGCTTCAAGGTGACCGAGCTGATTGCCAAGCTGCGCCACTCGACGCCCGGCGTGACGCTGATCAGCCCGCCGCCGCATCATGACATCTATTCGATCGAGGATCTGGCTCAGCTTATTTACGACCTGAAGCAGATCAACCCGCGCGCCAGCGTGTGCGTGAAGCTCGTGGCGCGCTCGGGCATTGGCACCATCGCTGCGGGCGTGGCCAAGGCCAAGGCCGATGCCATTTTGGTCTCGGGCCATGTGGGCGGCACCGGCGCCTCGCCGCAATCCTCGGTGAAATACGCGGGCCTGCCATGGGAAATGGGGCTGTCGGAGACGCATCAGGTGTTGATGCTCAACCGGCTGCGCCACCAGGTGGTGCTGCGCACGGATGGCGGCCTCAAAACCGGCCGCGATGTGGTGATCGCCGCGCTGCTGGGCGCCGAGGAGTTTGGCATCGGCACGGCTTCGCTGGTGGCCATGGGCTGCATCATGGTGCGCCAGTGCCACTCGAACACCTGCCCCGTGGGCGTGTGCGTGCAAGATGAGGGGCTGCGCGAGAAATTCGAGGGCACGCCCGAGAAGGTGATCAACCTGTTCTCGTTCGTGGCCGAGGAGGTGCGCGAGATTTTGGCGAGCCTCGGCTTCAAGAGCCTGAAGGAGATCGTCGGCCGCACGGACCTTTTGCATCAGGTTTCGCGTGGCGCCGATTATCTCGACGATCTCGACCTGAACCCGCTGCTGGCCCAGGCCGACCCCGGCCCCTATGCGCGCTATTGCACCCGCGAGGGGCGCAACGAGGTGCCCGAGACGCTGGATGCCCAGATGATCGCCGATGCCCAGCCTTTCTTCCAAAATGGCGAGAAGATGCAGTTGCAGTACAATATCCGCAACACGCACCGCGCCATCGGCACCAAGTTCAGCTCCCAGGTGGTGGCCAAGTACCGCAAGGCGAGCTTGCAGCAAGACCACGTGACCGTGCGGTTGCGCGGCTCGGCGGGGCAGTCTCTCGGCGCGTTTGGCGTGCGGGGGTTGAAGCTCGAAGTGTTTGGCGATGCCAATGACTATGTGGGCAAGGGCTTGTCGGGGGCGACCATCGTGGTGCGCACCGGGCCGTCCTCGAAGCTCAAGACCAATGAGAACACCATTATCGGTAATACGGTGCTCTATGGCGCGACTTCGGGCGAGCTTTATGCGGCGGGTATGGCGGGGGAACGCTTTGCGGTGCGTAACTCGGGCGCCACGGCGGTGGTCGAGGGCGCGGGCTGCAATGCGCTCGAATACATGACCGGCGGCATGGTGGTGATTTTGGGCGAGGTCGGCGATAATTTCGGCGCGGGCTTCACCGGCGGCATGGCGTTTGTCTATGACAAGGCGCAGAAATTCGAGATGCGCGTGAACCCCGATACGCTGCATTGGCAGCGTGTGGCCGCCAGCCATTGGGCGGGCGTGCTCAAGGGGCTGGTTGAGCGCCATGTGGCCGAGACCGAAAGCCGCTTCGCCGCCACGCTGCTCAATGACTGGGAGCGCGAGGCGCCGCATTTCTGGCAGGTGGTGCCCAAGGAGTACATCAAATATCTGCCCGCCGCGCTGACCGATGCCGTGGAGGCCGCAAGCGCCTGACGGATTTGCAATTCACCGCCGGCTTTGAATTGGGCCGGCGGTGATGGCATAAGCTTTGACCATGCGAATCCTTTATCATCTGCCGTTATCGCCTTATTCACGCAAAGTGCGGCTTGTGCTGGCCGAAAAACGCCTGCCGTTCGAGATGAGGATGGAGAAGGTGTGGGAGCGCGCGCCGAGCTATCTCGAGCTCAACCCCGCCTGCACCGTGCCCACCCTGGTGGAGAGCAACGGGCTGGTGGTGCCCGATTCACGGGTGATTTGCGAATATCTCGAGGAAGCCTACCCGGATGTGCCGCTGCTCAGCCATGAGTTTGAGGAGCGGGTGGAGACCAGGCGGCTGGTGGCCTGGTTCGATGAGAAATTTTTCTCCGAGGTGACACGGCATCTGCTGTGGGAAAAAACCATGAAGCAGGCGCTGAAGCTGGGGCCGCCCGATGCCAACGCCCTGCGCGCGGGCTATGCCAATCTCAAGCAGCATCTGGTTTATATCGGCTGGCTGGCCGAGCATCGGCGCTGGCTGGCGGGGGATAATCTCTCGCTGGCCGATTTCGCGGCGGCCGCGCAGCTCTCGGCGCTGGATTATCTGGGCGATGTGGACTGGTCGGCAAGCCAGGGTGCGCGCGACTGGTATGCCAAGATCAAGAGCCGCCCCTCCTTCCGGGCCATTTTGCAGGACAAGGTGAACGGCATCGCGCCGCCGCCCCATTATACCGACCTGGATTTTTAAGCCGTGGCGCCAAGCGGGCGGCTGCTGATTTTTGGCCTGGGCTATTCGGGGCGGGCCATTGCGCGTGCTGCTGTGGCAGCCGGATGGCGGGTGGCGGCCACCACGCGGGGCGGCGCGGTCGATGAGCCGGGTATTGAGCTGGTGGCGTTTGACGCTGCCGCTGGGGCGATTGCCGAGGCGAGTCACGTGGTGGCGACCGCCGCGCCGCTCGAGGCCGGGGATCCGGTGCTGGGGCGCTACCGCGATGAGATTTTGGCGGCTCCCGAGCTTCGCTGGATCGGCTATCTCTCCACCACCGGCGTTTATGGCGATGCCGCGGGTGGCTGGGTGGATGAGGAGACGCCGGTGAACCCCGGCTCTGAGCGCACCAGGCGGCGGGTGGCGGCTGAGAGTGACTGGGCGGCGCTGGGCAAGCCCTTGGCCATTTGCCGTCTGGCCGGGATTTATGGCCCAGGGCGCTCGATGTTGGATGATTTGCGGGCAGGCGAGGGACGCCATGTGGTCAAGCCCGGGCATTTGTTCGGGCGTATCCATGTCGAGGATATTGCCTTGGGCGTGCTGGCCGCCGCCCGGCAAGAGGCCTCGGGCATTTTCAATTTCGCCGATGATGAGCCCGCCACCTCGGCCGAGGTGCTGTGCGAGGCCGCGCGGCTGTTGGGGGTGGCGCCACCGCCGCCCGTGGCATTTGCGCGGGCGGTGCAGGGCATGAGCCCGATGGCGCGCTCATTTTGGGCCGAAAACCGCCGGGTGAGCGCTGAGAAGACCAAGGCAAGGCTCGGAATTTGCTGGAAATACCCGAGCTACCGGGCGGGGCTGTCAGCCATCCTCGCCGAGCAGGGCGGCGACAATGCGCGTTAGCAGGGCAAGGTCGCGCGGGCGGGCCAGGCGGTGGTCGCCATCCTTTACAAAGACCAGCTCAACATCCTGACTTTCCAGCTTATCGAGCAGGATTTCGCTCAATTTCCAGGGCACGGCATCGTCTTGCAACCCGTGCAGGATGCGCACCGGGCCCGCATAGGCGATGGGGGCGTGCAGGAGCAGATGGCGGGCGCCGTCTTCGAGCAATTTGAGGGTGAAGGGCTGGGGCGGGCCATATTGCGAGGGCTGGTGGATGACGCCATCACGCGCGAGGGCGGCTTTTTGCTCATCATCAAGGCCATGGCGCACCAGGCGCTCGGTGAAATCCGGGGCGGGGGCGATGAGCACCAGGGAGGTGACGCGCGCGCCCAGCTCGCGGGCCAGCAGCAGCGAAATCCAGCCGCCCATGGAGGAGCCGATGAGCAGAATGTCCTGGCCGGGCAGCACATGTTCGATGATGGCGCGGGCATCATCGCGCCAGGAGCCGATGGTGCCTTGGGTGAACAGACCGCCCGAGGCGCCATGGCCCGCATAATCAAACCGCAGCATGGCCCGGCCGGTGGCCTTGGCGAAATCGAGCAGAGCCAGGGCCTTGCCGCCGGTCATGTCCGAGGCGTAGCCGGGGCAGAAGACCAGCGCGGGGCCTTTGCCCGGCTGAAACTCATAGGCCAGATCCACGCCCTCGGCGCTGGTCACATGTGGCATTCCTCATCTCCCATCGTTTGGCAAAACATGATAGCGCGCCGGTATGAAAGACCGCCGTTTGACGATTCTCCAGATCCTGCCCCGTCTTGCCATGGGCGGTGCCGAGCGGGTAGCCATTGAAACCGCCGAGGCCATAAAATCGAGCGGCCACCGCGCCTTGATCGGCGCGCAGAGCGGGCCGTTCGCCGCGGCCGCCACCCGGGCGGGGGCGGAGCTGGTGACCTTGCCACTGGCGACCAAGAACCCGTTTAAGATCTGGCGCAATATCGGGCGGCTGGAGCGGGTGATGGCGCGCGAGGGGGTGGATCTCGTGCATGCCCATTCGCGCGCGCCCGCTTGGTCGGCTTATTACGCGGCACGGCGGCGCAAGGTGCCGTTCGTCACCTCATATCATGGCGCCTATGGCGAAAATTCGGGCCTCAAGCACCGCTATAACCAAGTGATGGCGCGGGGCGACCTGATTGTGGTGCCGAGCCGGTTTATCGCCGAGCTGGTGATGAGCCGCTATGGCGTGCCCGAATCGCGGGTGAGGGTGGTGCATGGCGGGGTCAACCCGCACCTGTTCGACCCCGCCGCCGTGCTGGGCGACCGGGTTTCGCGCCTGGCCAAGGCCTGGCGGCTGGATGTGAGCCGGCCCGTGATTATGCTGCCCGCGCGGTTGACGACGCTGAAGGGCCACAAGCTGCTGATAGAGGCGCTGGCCCGGATGCGCCATACGGATGTGCTGGCCGTGTGCGTGGGCGCGGCCGGACGCCCGGCTTATATGCAGAGCCTGCTGGCCCTGGCGCGCCAGGGCGGCGTTGAGGACCGGCTGCGGCTGGTGGGCACATGCGATGACATGCCCGCCGCCATGATGCTGGCCGATGTGGTGGTGAATGCCTCGGTGCAGCCGGAATCGTTCGGGCTGACCATCATCGAGGGCCAGGCGATGGGCCGGGTGGTGGTGGCCGCCGGCCATGGCGGCGCGCTGGAGACGGTGCGCCCCGGCGAGACCGGGTTTTTGTTCCCCCCCGGCGATGCCCCGGCGCTGGCCGCCATGCTCGACCAGGCGCTGGATATGCCAGCCCTGGTGCGCATTGCCTTTGGGCAGGTGGCGCGGGCCGAGGCGGTGCGGGAATTTTCCATCGAGGCGATGCAGCTGCGTATGCTCGCCCTTTATGCCGAGCTGCTGCCATGAGGCGGGTGCTGGTGATCCGCCATGGCGCGTTTGGCGATATCGTGCTGGCTTTTGCCGGATTTGCCGCCATCCGGGCGCATCATCCGGGCGCGCATATCACCCTGCTGACCACCAGACCCTTCGCCGGAATGATGGCCCACGCGCCCTGGTTTGACGAGGTGCTGGTGGATGACAAGCCAGACTGGTGGAACCTCGCCGGGGTTTGGCGCCTGCGCGGCCAGCTGCGCGGGTTCGACATGGTCTATGACCTGCAAAATTCCGGCCGCTCCCGCCGCTATTTCGCGCTGGCCGGACGGCCGGTTTGGTCTGGCACCGCCAAGGGCTGCGCGCTGCGCGACGCCAACCCGGCGCGCATGACGCTGCACGCCAAGGAGCGGATGGAAGCGCAATTGGCCCAGGCCGGTATGGCGCTGCCCTTGCCGGCACCCGATCTGGGCTGGCTGAGCGGGGATATAGCGGCCCTTTCGCTGCCGCCGCGCTATGTGGTGCTGGTGCCGGGCGCGGCCCCGCACCGGCCCGAGAAACGCTGGCCGGTGGGCCATTTCAAGGCGCTGGCCGAGGGGCTGGACAGGCCGGTTGTGGTGGTGGGCAGCCGCGCCGAGGCGGGGCTTGGCGAGGAAATCGGGGGCATCAACCTTGCCGGGCGCACGGATTTCTTTCAACTCGCCGATGTGCTGCGCGGGGCGGATTTCGCGGTGGGCAACGATACCGGCCCCATGCACCTGGCCGCCGCCGTGGGCACGCCTTGCGTGTCGCTGTTCTCGAACGCCTCCGACCCCGCCTGCTCGGCGCCCCGCTACCCCGATGGCGGCTGGCCGATAATTTTGCGCGCCCCACATCTGGCCGGGCTGGCGGTTGCACAAGTGCGCGAAGCCCTGCCATAACGCGCCTGATTTTTGCACCGAAAGAGAGAGACATGCCGGTTATCACCCTGCCTGACGGTTCACAGCGCCAGTTTGACGGTGCGGTGACGGGCACCCAGCTCGCCGAGGCGATTGGCCCCGGGCTCAAGCGCGCCGCGCTGGTGATGGAGGTTAACGGCCAGCCAATGGACATGAGCCGCGAGATTACCGAAGACGCGGCGGTGAAGTTTGTCACCCGCAAGGACGAGGCGGCGCTGGAGCTCATCCGTCATGATGCCGCGCATGTGATGGCCGAGGCTGTGCAGGCGCTGTTTCCCGGTACGCAGGTCACCATCGGGCCCGCCATCGAGAACGGGTTTTATTATGATTTCGCCCGCAACGAGCCGTTCAAGCCCGAAGACCTGCCGGCCATCGAGGCCAAGATGCGGGAACTTATCGCGGCCAATGCGGCGTTTGAGCGCGATGTGTGGAGCCGCGAGCAGGCCATTGGCTATTTCGAGGCCAAGGGCGAGCGCTACAAGGCCGAGCTGATCCGCGATCTGCCCGCCGACCAGACCATTACGGTCTATCGCCAGGGGGACTGGCTGGATTTGTGCCGCGGGCCGCATTTGCGCTCGACCGGCGATGTGGGCACGGCCTTTAAGCTGACGAAGGTGGCCGGGGCTTATTGGCGCGGCAATGCCAAGAACCAGATGCTGAGCCGCATTTACGGCACCGCCTGGCGCGACCAGAAGGAGCTGGACGCTTATCTGCACCAGATCGAGGAAGCCGAGCGGCGGGATCATCGCAAAATCGGCCGGGAGATGGATTTGTTCCATATCCAGGAAGAGGCGGTGGGCAGCATTTTCTGGCACGCCAAGGGCTGGAAGCTTTATCGCGCGGTGGAGGCCTATATCCGCCGCCGGCTCGAGGCCAATGGCTATGAGGAGGTGCGCACGCCCCAGCTCGTGGACCGCAAGCTGTGGGAATTGTCGGGGCATTGGGACAAATACCGCAAGAACATGTTCATCGCCGAGGTGGTCGAGGAGGAATCGACGCTCGCGCTCAAGCCGATGAACTGCCCCTGCCATGTGCAGATTTTCAAGCAGGGGCTGCGCTCTTACCGGCAATTGCCGATCCGCATGGCGGAATTCGGCTCATGTCACCGCTATGAGCCCTCGGGCGCGCTGCATGGCATCATGCGCGTGCGGGCCTTTACGCAAGATGACGCGCATATTTTCTGCACGGAAGATCAGATCGCCGACGAGACGGTGCGGTTTGTGGAGTTGCTGGAGAGCGTTTATCAGGATTTCGGGTTTGAGAGCTTCTCGGTCAAATTCTCCGACCGCCCGGACGTGCGCGCGGGCTCTGACGAGGTGTGGGACCGCGCCGAGGCGGCACTGAAGGAAGCCTGTGAGAAGGCCGGCGTGGCCTATACGCTGAACCCAGGCGAGGGGGCGTTTTACGGGCCGAAGCTTGAGTTCGTGCTGCGCGATGCCATTGGCCGCGACTGGCAATGCGGCACCATCCAGGTGGATTTTGTGCTGCCCGAGCGGCTGGATGCGGAATATGTGACCTCGGAGTCGGGCCGTGCCCGCCCGGTGATGCTGCACCGCGCGATCATCGGCTCGTTCGAGCGGTTTTTGGGCATTCTCATCGAGCAATATGCCGGGCGGTTCCCGCTTTGGCTGGCGCCAACCCAGGTGGTGGTGGCCACCATCGTCTCGGATGCCGACGCCTACGCGGCGGAGGTGGCGGCGGCGCTGACCAAGGCGGGGGTGAGCGTGGAGCTGGATACGACCAACCAGAAGATCCAGGCCAAGATCCGCGAGCATTCACTGCACCATGTGCCCAATATTCTGGTGGTGGGGCGCAAGGAAGCCGAGGAGCGCAAGGTGGCGCTGCGCCGGCTGGGCGGTGCCGCGCAGGAGGTGCTGACGCTTGATGAAGCGGTGACGATGCTTCAAGGCGAGGCCACGCCGCCCGACCTGAAACGCTGAGCGGGGGCAGGGGGCATGGCGTTGAAAATCGCGGTTATCCCGGTCACGGCCTTTCAGCAGAATTGCACGGTTTTATGGGATGATGAGAGCAAGCGGGGCGCGGTGGTCGATCCTGGCGGCGATGTCGATGAGATTTTGCGCGTGATTGGCGAGCAGGGCATCGAGGTTGAGGGGATTTACCTGACCCATGGCCATATGGACCATGCGGGCGGCGCGGCCGAGCTGGCGGAAGCGCTGAGGGTGAGCATCATCGGCCCGGCGGTGGCGGAGAAATTTCTGCTCGATGACCTGGTTGCGGCCGGGGCGCGCTATGGCATGGCCTGCCGCAACTGCACGCCCGATGCCTGGCTTGAACATGGCGACCGGGTGGAGCTGGGTGGCGAGGCGTTCGAGGTGCGCCATTGCCCCGGCCATACGCCGGGCTCGGTGGTGTATCTGTGCCACCGGCTCAATATCGGGCTGGTGGGCGATGTGCTGTTCAAGGGCTCGATCGGGCGGACGGATCTGGGCGCCTATGGCGACCATGAGCAGCTGGTCAATTCCATCCGCACGCAGCTTCTGACCCTGCCGGATGAGTTTGCCTTCATCAGCGGGCATGGCCCGACCTCGACCATTGGCGCCGAGCGGCGGAGCAACCCGTTTTTGCAAGGGACGTGGGGTTAGAAAAGCTTTATTCCGGGTCGATGTCGATCCAGGAGAGATGCCCGCCTTTGCCCGCGCCCGTATCGAGCATGATGGCCGTGCCGCCCGCGCGGCCGGTGCGGACATAGGGGCGGCCATCGGTCGAGCGTTGGTCGTGCCCGGCATAGACGGTCATGCCTTCGGGGATGTCGTCGATCCAGCGGAGCAAACGCTCGGGCCTGCCCGTGCCGGTGACGCGCCCGGTGGTCTGGCCATAGAGGGCAAAGGCCGCGAGCGGGCCAGGACGGCCAGGGGGGAAGGCCGCGCGGGGCAGCTCCAGCATGCCACGCTGAAAGGCGCCATGGACGAAAAACAGCGGCCCCAGGGACAGCCAGAGCGGCGCGGCGCAGATGGCCTCGTAGGTGCGGGCGCGCATGTCTTCGGGCAGTTCGGCTATGGTGCGGGCGGTGGGGCCGTTGCGTACATTGTCGCCGCGCAAGGCGCGGGCGAGCTTGTATTCATGGTTGCCGAGCAAAAACAACCCGCGCTTTTCAACGATCAGACGAAACATGATGCGCAGCGCGCCCGGCGTGTCTGGCCCATCATCGACCAGATCGCCGAGCTGGATGACGAAACGGTCTGTCTCCGCGGCAACGGCGAAGGCACGGGAATCACCGTGGACATCACCGATGACACGCAGCTTCGCGCCGGGGGGAATCATTGCGGCGCCTGATCGTTAGGAGGCCTGGGCATTACAACTTTGAGATGGGCTATCGGCCGGCATATCGCAAGGAAATCAACGCAAAATTCACGATACTTAACGAAAAAGTGAAGATCAGCCCTTGAGCATGGCAAAAGCGGCCAGGGCGCGGGCGCGGCCTTCGGCCAGCTCTGCTTGAGGGCGCGGATAGGTTGTGCCGAGCCTCACCCCGGCCGCCGCCAGCACGCTTGGCGGTGCCAGCCAGGGCGCATGCAGGCAGGCGTTGGGCAGGCGGGCCAGCTCGGGCACGAAGCGGCGCACATACTGTCCCTCGGGGTCGAATTTCTGGCCCTGCAGCACGGGGTTGAAAATGCGGAAATAGGGGGCGGCATCGGCCCCGCAGCCAGCCACCCATTGCCAGGACGCGCCGTTGGCGGCCTCGTCGGCATCGACCAGCGTGTCCCAGAACCAGGCTTCGCCGGCCTGCCAGGGGATGAGCAGATGCTTGACCAGATAGGAGGCGCAGATCATGCGCACGCGGTTGTGCATCCAGCCGGTCCGCCACAGTTCGCGCATCCCGGCATCGACGATGGGGACACCCGTGCGCCCGCTCTGCCACGCCTGGAGGGCGGATGGATCGGGCTGCCAGGGAAAATGCTCGAATTCCGGGCGGATGGGGCGGGTGCGGAGCGTGGGGTGCTGCCAGAGCAGATGCAGGGAGAATTCCCGCCACAGCAGCTCCTTGAGAAACGTCGCCGTGCCTTGGCCCTCGGCCTGGGTGGCGGCGTGCCAGAGGCGGCGGGGCGAGATCTCGCCGAAATGGATGTGGGGGGAGAGTTTGGAGGTGCCGGGGCGGCCGGGCAGGTCGCGCGCCGTGGCGTAGGCGGCCATGGGGCCGGCCAGAAACGCATTCAGACGCTGCTGGGCGCCAGCCTCGCCCGGCTGCCATTCGGCGCGCAGGCCGCCTGCCCAGTCCGGGCGGGTGGGCAGCAGCGCCCAGCTGGCCAGATCATCGCCCGGGGCCTGCACGCCCTGAATGCGCGCGGGGCGCGGGCAGGCATCATCGGGGATGCCGGCTTCCTGGCAGGCTTTGGCGAAGGGGGTGAAGACCCCGTAAGGGGTGCCGGTTTTGGTGAGGATGCGCTCGGGCGCGAACAGCGAGAGCGACTGGTGGCGGTGCAGCGCGATGCCGTGGGTTTTGAGAGACGCGTCCAGCGCCCGGTCGAGGGCACGGTGGGCGGGCTCGAAGGCGCGCGCGACATGCACGGCCCCGGCCCCAATTTCGGCGGCCAGGGCGGGGATGACCGCCAGCGGCTCGCCCCGGCGCAGGATGAGATGGCCGCCCAGCGGCTCAATTTCGCGGGACAGGGCGGTGAGCGACTGGTGCAGCCACCAGCGGCTGGCGGCGCCGGCGCGCTCATCGAGCACATAAACCAGCGCCACGGGGCCACCGGCCGCGCAGGCGGCGTGCAGGGCGGGATTGTCGGCCAGGCGCAGATCGCCCCGGAACCACATAAGCCTGACGGGTTGGCTCATTCAGACACCTCGCGCGGCGTGGGGAAATCAGGCGACTTCGGCGATGCGGCCAAGCTGCTCGAGGGCGAAGGAGAAAAGCTGGTCCTGGCCGAGCAGAAACACGCGCAGGCCACGGGGGAAAAGCCGGGCGATGGGCTGATCGCGGACATCGGGGCCTTCGGCGGCGCCGGCGAAGGCGGGCAGCACCAGGCGCCGGGAATCGGCTACGAAACACGGGCGCGACACCCGCCGCGCCCGCGCGGCGATGCTGGCCTTGGGGCGATGGAACCCGGCGATTTCGATTTCGCGCGGGCCAAGCTGGGCGGCGGGCTCGTGGCGGAAGGTGAACGGGCCTTCGCGGTGAACGGGGGTGAACTGGCCGGGCAGGAAGTTCGGGTCATGCTCGGCCGCGGTGACCCAGATGAACGGCGCCTCGCGGGCCATCGCTTCCAGGCGGGCTTTGTCATCCTGGTGCAGGCGGCGGGTGAGGAAGCGGGTGTTGGCCTGCACGCCGAGCAAAATGACCTTGGCCGGGCGATAGAGACGCACCAGGCGCAACAGCCGCTCGAGCGCCACGCGCGGGTCGGCCGCCGACATCTGGCTGACCGCGACGCCCGCCAGCCGCTCGAGGCTCAGATCGGCGACGATGAGCACGCGCTTGGCAGGCCAGAACGCCGCGCCCGTGGGATCGAGCATCAGGCGTTCGTCACGGAAATGAATTGGTGCAGCAGTCATGACGCAGGTAAAAGCATAATCCATGCGTTTTCGCCATGAATAAAACTTCTGTTAAACCGATTGGCGGAGGTTTCTGGGGCTGATGGCTTTGTTTTTCTGAGATTTTTTTGAGTTTGCGCCGGTCGCGCCGCCGTTACTTTCCATAATATAGATTCTGCGATTATTGGCGGTGACAAATCCGGGCGTGGCGGCGGGGTGTGGCGGAGAAATTTCGAAATTTTACGCCCTGCGCACCGCCGCCATCTTGTGCCCTGTCCGGGCTGCGGCCAAATGGGGCTGGAACCGGGGGGAATGATGTGAAGAATCCGCATAGTTTGGCGTTTCTGGCGTTTTTGGCCTGCCTGGCCGCCTTGCCCCCGTTATCGATCGACATGGCCCTGCCCGCTTTGCGCGAGATCGGCGTGAGCCTGCACGCGGCGCCCGGGCTGACGGGGCTGACGCTCAGCCTGTTCATGGCCGGATTTGCCGCGACGCCGGTGATTTATGGCCCGCTATCAGACCGTTATGGCCGCAAGCCCGTGCTGGCGGTGGCGATTGGCCTGTTCACGCTGGGCAGTTTGGCGGCGGCGATGGCGCCAACCATCGGGTTGCTGCTGACCGCGCGCTGCATCGAGGGAGCTGGCGCGGGCGGCGGCACGGCTTTGGCCTTCGCGCTCACCAGGGATTGCTTCGAGGGGGCGGCGGGGCGCTCTAAACTATCGCAAATTCAAATGGTTATGGCAATAGCTCCGATGATCGCCCCCACCATTGGCGCGACCTTGCTGGGGCTGGGCTGGCGCTCGATTTACGCCGCCTTGGGGCTGGGCGGCGTGGCTCTGCTGGGGCTGGTTTTGAGCGCGCTCACGGAAACCAACAAGATGCTGGTGCGCCACAGGGGGCTGTTTGGGCAGGTGCGGCACGGCTATGCGGTGCTGTTTGGGCACCGCGCGGCGCTGGGCTATGCGCTGATCTATGCCGCCAGCTTCGGCGTGCAGTTTTCCTATGTCGCGGGCTCGCCGCTGGTGTTCATCAATTTATTCGGCTTCTCGGCCAGGCTTTACGGCTTTGTGTTCGCGGCGACGGCGGCGGGCATCATCGCCGGGGCGTTTTCCAGCAACGCCTTCACGAGGCTGGGGATTAGCCAGGATAAGGCTCTGCGTTTGAGCCTGAGCCTGTATCTCGTCACCGGTTTCGCGCTGCTGGGGCTGTTGCAGGCGGGCATGGCCACGCCTGCCCTGTTTGTGCCCCTGCTGGTGCTCTCGGCCTATGGCTATGGCATCACGGCGCCCAATGCCTCGCACGGGACCATGCACGCCCTGCCCGAGATTGCCGGCATCGCCGGCGCGGTGCTGACCACGCTGCAAATGTCCACCGCCGTGCTGGCCAGCGCCGTGGTGGCGGCGGCGTTCGCGCATTTCGCGATTGCCGCCATGGTGGTGCCGATGGTGGGTTTTGGGCTGTTGACCAACGGGCTTTATTATTTTCTGGTACGTCCGGCGGTAAAACATGGATGAGACCCAGATCATACCGGCGGCGACGCTGGTGCTGTATGCGCAAGAAGACGGCCAGACGCGGCATTTGCTGCTCGAGCGGGGGGCAAGCCTGCGCTTTGCCGCCGGCGCGCTGGTGTTTCCCGGTGGGCGGGTGGATGAGCAGGACCGTGAGCACGCCCCTGCCCTGCCGGGCCTCGCCCCCGATGACGCGGCCGCGCGCGTGGCGGCCATTCGCGAGACGCTGGAGGAAGCGGGGCTGGCCATCGGCATTTTCCCCCAGCCGGCGGCTTATGTGATCGAGGCGTGGCGCGCGAAGCTGAAGGAGGGGGTGAAATTCGCCGCCCTGCTGGCCGAAGGCGGGCACGGGTTGGAGCTTGGCGCGCTCACCCCCTTTGCCCGCTGGTGCCCGCGCCACAAGATGAGCCGCAATTTCGACACCCGCTTTTACGTGGCGCGCTACGATGGCCCGCTGGATGCGGCGGAGGCCGATGGCGGGGAGAGCGTGACGCTGCTCTGGCTTGGCGCCGCCGAGGCGCTGGCGGAATCGGATGCGGGACGCCACAAGCTGATCTTTCCGACCCGGCGCAATCTGGAGCGGCTGGCCGCGCACCCCACCTATGACGAGATGCTGGCCCATATCGCCGCCACGCCAATGGCCACCATCACCCCGGAAATCAAGGAAATCAACGGTGAGATGCGGCTCGTCATCCCCGAGGGGCTGGGCTATCCGGTGGTTTCGGCGCCCGCTTCCGAGGCGGCCGCATAGCGCGCCCCCCTTCCCCATCGGCCCCGCCCGTGGAATAAGCGGGCTTTAATGGCAAGTTTCAAACATCTGCTCGGGATCGAGGGCCTGAACCCGGTCGCCGTGACCAACCTGCTCGACCTGGCTGAGAGCTATGCGCTGCTCAACCGCTCGGGCAAGACGCAGCGTGATCTGCTCCGCGGGCGTACGCTCATCAATCTGTTCTTCGAGGACAGCACGCGCACGCGCACCAGCTTCGAGCTGGCCGGGCGCCGGCTGGGGGCCGATGTGGTGAACATGTCGGTCGCCACCTCGTCGGTGACCAAGGGGGAGACGCTGCTGGACACGGCGGCCACCCTCAACGCCATGAATTGCGACCTGCTGGTGGTGCGCCATAACCGCTCGGGCGCCCCTGCCCTGTTGGCGCAGAAAGTCGGCGCCTCGGTGATCAATGCCGGTGACGGCACCCATGAGCACCCGACCCAGGCACTGCTCGATGCCCTGACCATGCGCCGCAACAAGGGGCGGATTTCGGGACTGACGGTGGCGATTTGCGGCGATATCGCCCACTCGCGCGTGGCGCGGAGCAATATTTTGCTGCTCACCATGATGGGCAATTTCGTCCGCCTCGTTGGCCCGCCAACCCTGGTGCCGGGCAATATCGCGACGTCCGGCGTGGAAGTGTTCCACGACATGAAGAAAGGACTGGAATGCGCTGATATTGTAATGATGCTCCGCTTACAGAAAGAGCGCATGACCGGCGGGCTCGTGCCCTCGACACGGGAGTATTTTGCCTATTACGGCCTTGATCGTAAAAAACTTTCATACGCCAAGCCGGATGCGCTGGTGATGCACCCGGGGCCGATGAACCGGGGCGTGGAAATTGACAGCGCCGTGGCCGACGATGCCGCCCGCTCGCGCATTACCGAGCAGGTGGAGATGGGCGTGGCGGTGCGCATGGCCGTGCTGGACTGGCTCGCGCGCGGAGGTGTGGTTTGAATATTTTATTTTCAAAAATCAGCTATCTGGATGCTACTTCTCAAGCATTACATGAAGGTGATTTGCTGGTTCAGGATGGCCTGATCGCTGATTTTGGCGCCAATGTGGGCCGGCCGGACGGGGCGAAGGTGATCGAGGCGCCGGGCGCGGTGCTGGCGCCGGGGCTGGTGGATTTGCGCGCCTCGCTGGGCGAGCCCGGCTATGAGTACCGCGAGACCATAGAGAGCGCGGCGGAGGCGGCGGCCTTTGGCGGCATCACCACCATCGCCGTGCTGCCCGACAGCGCGCCGGTCATCGACGATCCGGCGCTTGTGCATCTCATCACCACCAAGGGCGCGCAGACCGGCAGCCTGACCCTGCTGCCCTACGGCGCGGCCACGCGCGGCTGCCGGGGCGAGGAGCTGGCCGAATACGGACTGCTGAAAGAGGCTGGCGCCGTGGCCTTTACCGATGGCGCCAAGGCGCTTGGCTCATCGCGGCTCATGCGCCTGGCGCTTTCCTACGCGGCCGGGTTTGGGGCGCGGATTGTGCAGCACCCCGAGGATGTGGAGCTGGCCAAGGGCGGGGCCGCCACGGCGGGCGCGCGGGCAACCTGGATGGGTCTGCCGGCCATTCCCGCCGCCGCCGAGGCGATTTGCGTGGCGCGCGATATCAGGCTGGCCGAGTTGAGCGGTGGCGCGGTGCATTTTGCCCATGTCACCACCGCCGAGGCCCTGGAGTTGATCCGCCACGCCAAGGCGCGGGGCCTGCGGGTGACCTGCGACACCGCCCCGCCCTATTTCGATCTGAACGAAACCGCCATTGGCGATTACCGGACCTATGCCAAGCTCTCGCCGCCCCTGCGCGCGGAGAGTGACCGGCAGGCGGTGCTGGCGGCGCTGAAGGACGGCACCATCGACGCCATTGCCTCGGACCACCAGCCGCGCGATGCCGACGACAAGCGCCTGCCCTTTGCCGATGCCGCGCCCGGTGGCGCCGGGCTTGCCACGCTGCTGGGCATTACCCTGGCGCAGGTGCAAAATGGCGCCCTCACCCTGCCCGAGGCGCTGGCCCTGCTGACCGCGAAGCCCGCCGACTGGCTGGGGATAGAGGCGGGGCGGATCAAACGCGGCGCGCTGGCCGATCTGGTGTTGTTCGACCCCGAGCGCTCATGGCAAGTGCAGTCGGGCAAGCTGCCCGGCAAGGCGCAGAATACGCCCTTTGACGGCCGCGCGGTCGAGGGTGTGGTGCTGGGCACCTGGAAAGCCGGCAAAAGGGTGTTTGGATGATGATGACCGATCTGGCCGTTGCGGTTTTTTCGTATCTTCTGGGCTCCATCCCCTTTGGGCTGGTGCTGACCCGACTGGCGGGGCTGGGCGATATCCGCGCCATCGGCTCTGGCAATATCGGCGCCACCAATGTGCTGCGCACGGGCAATAAGGGCTTGGCCGCGGCCACCCTGCTGCTCGATGGCGCTAAAGGCACGGTGGCGGTGCTGCTGGTGGCGCATTTGGCGCATCACGGCGTGTTCATTGCCGGTCTGGCGGTGTTTTTGGGGCATTTGTTTCCGGTGTGGCTGGGCTTCAAGGGCGGCAAGGGCGTGGCCACGGGGCTTGGCGTGTTTTACGCGCTCAGCTGGCCGCTGGGCGCGCTGTGCTGCCTGACCTGGCTGCTGACCGCGCTTACCTTCCGTTATTCCTCACTCTCGGCCTTGGTGGCCTATGCGGTGGCGCCGGTGCTGGCCTGGCTGCTCACCGGCGCATGGCCGACGGCACTGCTGGCCCTGCTCATCGCGGTGCTGGTTTATACCAAGCACAAGGCCAACATCGCGCGGTTGCTGGCGGGCACGGAACCCAAAATCGGCAAGAAAAAGGCCGCATGAGATGAACGACCCCGCTGCCCTGCTGCGTCTGGCGCGCACCGAGGGCGTGGGGCCGATTACCTATCGGCGGCTATTGGCGCGGTTTGGGCGGGTGGAAGACGCGCTGGCCGCGCTGCCCGAGCTGGCGCGCAATGGCGGACGGGCGCAGCCGCCGCGAATTCCCGCCGAAGCCGAGATCGGGCGTGAGATGGCGGCGCTCCACCGGCTGGGCGGTCGGTTTTTGTTTCTGGGCGCGCCGGATTACCCCGAATATCTGGCCGAGCTGGCCGATGCGCCGCCGGCGCTGGCGGTGCTGGGCGATGCCGCGCTGCTGGACCAGCCCGCCATCGGCATGGTCGGCGCGCGCAATGCCTCGGCCAATGGCTTGCGTTTCGCGGAAAGCCTGGCGGCCGATATCGCCGAGCGCCACCCGGTGGTTTCGGGCTTGGCGCGCGGCATAGACACGGCTTCGCACCAGGGCGCGCTACGCACGGGGCGGACGGTGGCGGTGATCGCCGGGGGGCTGGATGTGCCTTATCCAGAGGAAAATGCCGAACTGCAAAGGCGCATAGCCGCCAATGGCGCGGTGGTGGCCGAGGCGCCGCTGGGCACCGCACCGCTGGCCCGGCATTTTCCCAAGCGCAACCGCATCATTGCCGGGCTCACCCGGGGGCTGGTGGTGATCGAGGCCGCTGCCCGCTCTGGCTCGCTGCTCACCGCGCGCGTTGCCGGCGAGGCGGGGCGCGAGATTTTCGCCGTGCCCGGCCATCCGTTCGACCCGCGCTCGAGCGGGGGCAATGAGCTGATCCGCCAGGGCGCGCATTTATGTGAAAACGCCGCCGATGTGTTTGAAAACCTGCCCGCCCATGCCGCGCTGCGCCGCGTGGGCCAAAGCCCCCTGCCCGGCTTTGCCGAGCCCCCCGCCCCGTGGCCGCCCCGCGCCCCGGTGGCCGAGGAGCTGCCGATCGCCCGGCACAAGATCATGCCATTGCTGGGTTTTGAAGGGGTGACGGTTGACGAGATCGCCCGGCGCTGCCAACTGTCGGTAGCCGCCATCCGGGCGGTCATTCTGGAGCTGGAACTCGCAGGTGTTGTGGAAACCCTGCCCGGCGACAGGGTTGTGCGCCTCGAAGACCTATGAATGGAACGGTTCTTGACTGATATCGTTGTCGTTGAATCCCCGTCCAAGGCCAAGACCATCAACAAGTATCTGGGCGATAAATACCGGGTGCTGGCCTCGTTTGGCCATGTGCGCGACCTGCCCGCGCGTGATGGCTCTGTGCGTCCGGACGAAGATTTCGCCATGGATTGGGAGGCGGATGACCGCGGGGCCAAGCAGATCAATGAGATCGCCCGCGCGCTCAAGGGCGCCAAAACGCTCTACCTCGCCACCGACCCCGACCGCGAGGGCGAGGCTATCAGCTGGCATGTGCGCCAGATGCTCGAGGACAAAAACGCCCTGAAGGGCGTGCAGGTTGAGCGCGTGACGTTCAACGAGATTACCAAATCGGCGGTGAAAACCGCCATGGCCCAGCCCCGCGACCTCGATACCCCGCTGATCGAGGCGTATCTGGCACGCCGCGCGCTCGATTATCTGGTTGGCTTCACCCTCTCGCCGGTGTTGTGGCGCAAGCTGCCGGGCTCGCGCTCGGCGGGGCGTGTGCAGTCGGTCGCGCTCAGGCTGGTGTGCGAACGCGAAGCCGAGATCGAGGTTTTCAAGACCCGCGAATATTGGACGGTGGAAGCCGCCCTGCTCACCCCGGGCGGCGCGCCCTTTCCCGCCAAGCTGACCCATTACCAGGGCCGCAAGCTCGAGCAGTTCGACCTGCCCAACGAGGCGGCGGCGCGCGCGGCGGAAGCGGCGGTGAAGGCCGGGGCCTTCGCGGTTTCGGCGGTTGAGAAAAAACGCACGCGGCGCAACCCGCCGCCGCCCTTCATCACCTCGACCCTTCAGCAGGAAGCCAGCCGCAAGCTGGGCTTTTCCTCGCAGCACACCATGCGCCTCGCCCAGCAGCTTTATGAGGGCGTGGAGATTGGCGGCGATACGGTCGGCCTGATCACCTATATGAGAACCGATGGCGTGCAGCTGGCCAAGGAGGCGGTCGGCGCCATCAGGGAGCAGATCGGCCGGGAATTCGGCGACAAATACCTGCCCGTGGCGCCGCGCGAATATCAAAGCAAGGCCAAGAACGCCCAGGAGGCGCACGAGGCCATCCGACCGACCGACATCACCCTCAAGCCCGAGCAGGTGGCGCGCATGCTCTCGGCCGATCAGGCCAGGCTTTATGAACTGATTTATAAGCGCGCGCTGGCCTGCCAGATGCAGGCGGCCGAGCTTGACCAGACCAGCGTGGACCTGACCGACGGCCAGGGTCAGACGCTGCGCGCCACCGGCTCGGTGCTGGCATTTGACGGCTTTTTGAAACTTTACCACGAGGACCAGGACGACCCCTCGGGCGATGAGGAAGGCCGTATTTTGCCGCCCATGGCCAAGGGTGACCCCGCGCGCACCGGCAGCGTGCAGGCCAGCCAGCATTTCACCCAGCCGCCGCCGCGCTACTCGGAAGCCTCGCTGGTGAAGAAGATGGAGGAGCTGGGCATTGGCCGGCCTTCCACCTATGCCTCGATTCTGGGCGTGCTGCGCGACCGCAATTATGTGAAGCTCGAAAATCGCCGCTTCATCCCCGAGGATCGCGGGCGGCTGGTGACGGCGTTTCTCACCAGCTTCTTCGCCCATTATGTCGATACCGGCTTCACCGCCCAGCTTGAGGACCAGCTCGACCAGGTGGCCGAGGGCGCGGCCAATTGGCGCGATGTGCTGCGGGCCTTCTGGGAAGGGTTTTCGGGCGCCATCGAGCAGACCAAGGGGCTCAAAATCTCCGATGTCATCGACGCGCTGGATGCCGATCTGGGGCCGCATTTCTTCCCCACGCGCGAGGATGGCTCCGACCCGCGCGCCTGCCCCTCATGCGGCGGCGGGCGGCTGGGGCTGAAGCTGGGGCGGTTTGGCAGCTTCATCGGCTGCTCAAACTATCCAACCTGCCAATATACCCGCAAACTGGCGGTCGAGGGTGGCGACCAGCAGGATGACACGCTGGTGGACGGCGTGCGCGTGCTGGGCCAGCACCCCGAGACCGGCGAGGATATCACGCTGCGCCGTGGGCCTTATGGGCTTTATGTGCAGCAGGGCGAGCCTGACCCCAACGACAAAAAGGCCAAGCCCAGGCGCGCCTCGCTCGCGCGGGGCATGGATGGCGCCAAGCTGACGCTGGATGAGGCGCTTGGGCTGCTCTCGCTGCCCCGTTTGGTTGGTGTGCACCCGGAGACGGGGCAGAAGATCGAGGCCAATATCGGCCGGTTCGGGCCTTATGTGAAAATGGGCGCGCTGTTCGCCTCGCTCGACCGGGACGATAACGTGCTGCATCTGGGCCTCAACCGGGCCATGGATCTGATCGCCAAGAAACAGGAATCGGTGCGCACGCTGGGCGCCCACCCCAAGGATGGCGGCGATGTGATTGTGCGCAAGGGGCGGTTTGGGCCTTATGTGCAGTGGGGCAATATGGTGGCCAACCTGCCCAAGGGCCGCGAGATGACCGATCTCGCCCTGGATGAGGCGGTGGCGCTGCTGGCCGAAAAAGGCAAGGCGCTGGCGCCCAAGGGCAAGGCGGCCAAGGGCGCCAAGGCCAAGCCTGGCGTGCGCAAGGCAGCTGGAACCAAGGAGGCCGCGCCTAAAAAACCCGCCGCCAAGACGGCCGCCACGAAAAAACCCGCGGCCGCGAAAAAAAGCGCCACCCGGAGCTGATACCTGTCAGCCCCAGGGCTGACAGGTATCAGCTTGACCCGCCTTGCGGGTAAATCTGACGTCTTTTAATACCCCATTTTATTGGGTTAGGTTGCGTCTGCCGACTCAATCCAACCCAATATCGATCTAGCCCCGTTTAGGGGCGGGCTTGCGGGTGGCGGCGGGTTTGGCTGCCGGCGGGGTGGGTTGCTCGGCCACGGGGGCGGCTTCGGCAACCGGCTCGGGGGCCACGGGCGCGGGGGGCACGGCTTCGGATTTGGTGGGTTCTGAAGCAGGCTTGGGCGCGGCTTCGGGTGTGGCGGCCGGCAGGATCACATCATTGACCGTCACCAATTCACCCTCGCGCAGAAGCTGCATGGCCTCGCTGAAGCTGGTACGCAGCTCATCCGACACCTCATGCATCAGCGCGACCAGCTTTTCCAACTCGGCCGAGACCTGGGTGCCGGCCGCCGCGGGCTTGGCGGCATCGCTGTGCAGCAGCGCCAGGCGGGTGTTCAGCACCTCCTGGCCGTAAGAGATTTCGAGCCGCGCCGCGCCGGCGATGCCGCGCAAAATGCGCTCCTGGGCCCGCAGCAGGCGGGTGGCGCTTTGTTGCCAGTCGCGCATCATTTTTTCCGGTGCAAAGGAAGCTGCTGCTTTTTCCAGAGCTTTTGCGTAGTCGTTCTGAGCCACCATGTCGTCACGAGTCCTTTTTGCTGTTGCTCATGGGCCAACGCTTCGCACGGCGGCTGGTGTAGTGGGGGGGCTGGCCGTGCGGGCGGGGCTGGTTAACCAAGACAGTTGAACGCATGGCGCGCGGGTCCGACAAAGCGGCTCGGAACAGCGGCCAGACACAGTATAGCGGGTAATTTTGTGCGCTGCATCAACCTCGTTGCGGTGTTAGGTTGTTTTTTATTGTTTTGTAGCCAAACAAAACGCCCGGCCACAGGGCCGGGCGTGAAGAAAGAGCTATACGCGGCGCTCAGAAATCGGCGACGGTGCAGCCATTGCCGGTGCTGGAAAGCTCGGCGCAGAATTTGGCGGCCTGGACCTTGCTGCCAAACCCGCCAATGCGCAAGCGGTAAAAAGTTTTGCCGTGCACCGAGGCTTTTTCAATGTCGGGCGATTTGCCGGCCAGCAGAACTGGCGCCCGGTCGGTGAGCAGATGCCAGGAATGGCGGGCGGCTGATTCGCTGTCGAGCGCGGCGATTTGCACCGCCACATGGCCGTGGGCGGTGGTGGCGATGGGCGTGGGCGGCGGGGCAACAGGCGCCATGGCCACCGCCGGCTGGGCCGGGCCAGGGGCGGCCGGCGTAGCGGCCGAAGAGGAAATCGCTCCTGGAATTGGCGAGGGGCCCACATAGGCGGCGTTGGGGTTTTGGGTGGCCGCCGGCGGGCTCGAATAATGCGGCTTCGCGGCGGGCGCAGGCATGGGCGCGGGCATGGGCGCGGGCGCTGCCACCGGAGCGGCGGCCGGAGCCAGGGGCACGGGCGCGCTCATGGGCTGCGAGGCGGGTGGCGCCTCCTCGATCGGGGCGGCGGTGACCGGCGGGGTGGAGACGGTATCGACCGTCGGGGCGGCGGCGGGCGGCGGGGACGGCTGGCTGATATTGGCGGCGATCAGGGCCTGGTAGCCATCCAACGCGCGCTGGACCTGGTCGGGCGGCAGATCGATGGCCAGAACGTCCCGCGCCTGCTGGATCTCGCCGACGGAGACCAGGGCCAAGGCGTAGTTTTCACGGATCTTGGGCGTTGCGTCCTGCCCGGTCGCCAAGGGGCCGAGATATTGCAGCGCATCCTCGCCATGGCCGGACAGCGCCAGCGACAGGCCCAGATTGATTTCAACCGCCGTCATCGCCGGATCGGCCAGCAGCGCCTTGTGGTACGGATCGACCGCGGCAGCGAAATTGCCGGTTAGATCATAGGCGATGCCGAGATCGTTGAGCGCGGCGGCGTTGCCGGGGTCATCGGCCACCGCGGCCTGAAGGGCGGCAATGGCCTGGACCGGGTCGGTTTTTATCAGGCAGCGCCCGAGGCCGGTTTCGGCCTCCGAGGCATGGGGGTCGTATTTCAGCGCCAGCTGATAGGCGGCCTTGGCCGGCTCGCAGCGGTTGAGGGCATAATAGGCGTTGCCCTCATGCACCAGCGCATCGATGTTGTTGGGATCCGATTGCAGCACGGACTGCGACACCGACAAGGCCATGCCCGGGTTGCCGCTGGCGATGGCGGCATCGGCAACGTTGAGCGTGTCAGGCGTGATCGAGGATTTCGCCTGGGCTTCGTCTGAGGTGGCCGTGGCATCCGGGCTGCTGCCCGATTGCCCGGTTTGGCTGCAGGCTGAGAGGGCGAGAATCGCGGCGAGCGTCGCGAGCGCCACGCCAGTCTTGAACTGACGGCGGATATTGTGCGGGGCAGGAGAGATGATGCTCATGAGACCTTCTGCTTATGGCTCTTGCGACTAATGGTGATGGAAAGCGGCCAGAACGTTGATGATCGCGGGTCCGCCGAGCACGAGGAAGACGCACGGCAGGATGAACAGGATCATCGGCATGGTCATCAGGGTCGGCAACCTGCCCGCGCGCTCCTCGAAGCGCACCAGCGCCTCGGCGCGCAACTCGGCTGAAAGTGTGCGCAGCGCCTGGGTCAGCGGCGTGCCGTATTGCAGAGACTGGGCCAGGGTGGTGGCCAGGCGTTTCAATGTTTCAAGCCCGGTGCGATCGCCCAGCGCCTCCATGGCCTGGCGCATATCCGCGCCGATGGTCAATTCGCGCGAGGTCTGGTTCAGCTCCATGGCCAGATTGGGGTTGAGCATTTCCAGCTCCTGGGCGACGCGGGAAATGCCCGCCTCCAGCGCCAGACCGGCATCGGCGCAGATGACCAGCATGTCGAGCGCGTCGGGCACGCCAGTCTCGACCTTGGCCAGATGTTTCTGGCGGATGTTGGTGGCGATCCATTCAGGCGCCAGCATGCCGACAACCAAACCGCCGCCCGTGCAGGCCAGCAGCCAAAAATGCGACAGGCCAAGGCGCTTGGCCAGAAAAAACCCGACAAATGGCCCGATGATGGCCAGCAGGATTTTAGAGCCGATGAACAGCCCGAGCCCCCGGCCACCACGAAAGCCGATGCCCTCGAGGGTGGCGGTGATTTCGGCCAAGGTCTTGCGTGACAGTAAGCCCGAGCGGACGATGATCATGCCAAAGCCCGAGATCAGGCGAAGCGCCAGTGGCCCTTCGTGTTTGACCTCTGTTTCGGCATGGTCGCCACCGCCTTCCGTGACCACGGCAAGCCGCTTGGCAAGCTGGTTGTCGCGCTCGAACTCGACCAGCAGCAAGACGGCCAAGCCCGCGAACAGGAGAAACGCGCCCCCGAGGAGGACCAGGATCAACCAAACGGGGATGGCGCTATTTAAGAACATTGCTGATCATGAACTGAATGGTGCCCATGCCGAGGATCATGAGCACGATGGCCGCGCCGAGCACCGATTCACCCGCCTTGGTGGTGAACAGCACGAGAATATAGGTTCTTTGCATGAGAAAAATCACACCTCCGGCGAAGAACGGCAGCACCGCCAGCACCATGGCCGAGGTCCTGGCCTCGGCGGTGAGGGCGTAGCCGCGGGCTTTGAGGCCCACGCGCTTGCGGATGACATCGGCCAGGGTCTCGAGCGTCTGGGTAATGCCGCCGCCGGACCGGGCCTGCAGGGTGAGCGCGGTGGCGAAGAACTGGTACTCGGTCAATTTCACGCGCTCCGCCAACTCGCGCAAGGCGACATCGAGCGGGATGCCTATGGAGGCCTTGTCGGCCAGAATGCCGAATTCCATTTTCGTCGGCTCCATGGCGTCCTTGGCGACGGTGCGCAGCGCCTCGGCCATGGGAATGCCGACCCGCACGCAGCGCACCACGGTGTTCAGCGCGTCGGGGAATTGCTCGATCAGTTTGGTGTTACGGCGGTTGGTGAACCAGTTAAAAATGAAGCGGTCGATGACATACCAGGCGATGGGCGAGCCGAACCATTCGGTAACGTACCAAAGTACCGGGTAGCCGCCCATTGGATGGGAGAGGATGAACATCAACACCCAATCGAGGATCGCGGCCAAGGGCGGCACCAGCCACCATTTGATTGGGTAGGTTTCGGCCTGTTTCAGATCCACGCCGATCGAGGCCGCGGCGCGCTCTTTGAGTATGTCGGCGCGCGAACGGGTGCGGACCAGACTTAACTCGTCATCGATCTGCGTGGTGGGGCGGGCCGAAGGGACGACCGCTTCCATCATGCGCTGTTTCAGTTTGGTATCGCGGTCATGCTCCTTGACCACTGCCATGGTGGTGACGACGGTGAACAGCAACAGCAGCACCACCAGCGCAAGCAGCAGGATGAGTTTCTGAATCAACATCAGGCTTGTTCCAACGCGTTGGCCCAGGCCCGGTCGAGCCCGAAATATTGCAGGCGCTCTTGGAACGAGGAGCGGATGCGGCTGACCTCGTAACGAACGGTCAGCCGCCCGGTGTTCGATTCGCCGGTGACCTCCATTTTGAAAATATCGTTGAGCAGCTGTGTCTCGCCTTCCATGCCGGCGATTTCGGTGACCTGAATGACACGGCGGCCGCCGTCGCGCTGGCGCTCGACCTGCACGATCAAATTCACGGCCGCGCAAATCTGCTGCTTGATGGCGCGCGAGGTGAGGCCCATGGAGGACATCTGCACCATGTTCTCGATACGAGACAGCGCGTCGCGCGTGTTGTTGGCGTGGATGGTGGACATGGAGCCGTCATGGCCGGTGTTCATGGCCTGGAGCATGTCGAACGCTTCCGAGCCACGGGTCTCGCCGATGATCACGCGGTCGGGGCGCATACGCAGGGCGTTGCGCACCAGGTCGCGGGCGGTGACCTCGCCTTTGCCTTCAAGGCTGGCGGGGCGGGTTTCAAGGCGCACCACGTGCGGCTGCTGCAACTGCAACTCCGCCGCGTCCTCAATGGTGACGATACGCTCGGCCACGTCGATGAAGCGTGAGAGCGCGTTCATCATGGTGGTCTTGCCCGAACCCGTACCGCCCGAGACGATGATGTTGAGCCGGCAGCGCGCCGCGATTTCAAGCACGCGCGCCATGGGCGGCGTGAGGGCGCCGAACTGGATGAGCTTTTCGAAATCGATCGGCTTTTTGGAGAATTTACGGATCGAGATCGAGGGGCCATCGATGGCCAGGGGCGGCAGCACGATGTTGACACGCGAACCATCTTTGAGGCGCGCATCGCACATCGGGCTTGATTCATCGACACGGCGCCCGACCGAGGCCGCGATGCGCTGGCAGATATTGGTCAGGTGGGTCCAGTCGCGGAAGCGCACCGGCACCTGCAGCAGCTTGCCGCCGCGCTCGACGAAGGTTTTTTCCGGGCCGTTGACCATGATGTCGTTGATCGTGTCATCGAGCAGCAGCGGCTCGAGCGGGCCGAGGCCGAGCATGTCATCGACCAGCTCGGTGGCCAGGGCGCGCTGCTCGCGGGCATTGAGCTGCACGCGCTTTTCGGTCGCCAGATCCGAGATCAGGCGCTCGACCTCGATCAGCAGACGTTCGGCCGGCAGCGAGGCGACGGCCGTGGCATCCATGCGGGCGAGGCAGAGATTGCGCAGCTCGGCGATTTCGGCGCGAACGGTGGGCGCTGTATCGAGGGGAATGCGCGCATAATCGGCGACCGGCTGGGGTGGCGGCGGCGCCGCGACCTGTTGCATCACCGGATTATTCGCGCCACCGCCAAAGGTTTCGCTCCGGCGGCGGCCAAAAATGGGCAGGCTGCCATCAGACATGCGCGTTTACCTCTTGCTTATGCTGAGCATCTTGAAGATGCCGCCAACCGATGTCACCTGCCCTGCCCCTTCGACCACGCCATCCTCGCGTCCAGCGACAAAGCCCACCTCGCGGGACAGCTCGATGATGGCCTGACGGAACGGCCCGCGCGTGGCGATGGCCGGCTCGCCGAAGCTGGCGGATTCGTTGAGCTGCTTGGGCATGTCGGGGATGACGATGTCGATCTTGACCTTCAGCGCGTCCTCGATCTGCTTGCGCGTGAGGCCGCCGGGGCGCCCTTGGCGGTTGAGCACGATGGTCGGGCTTTGCGGCTGCCAGGGGCCGTTGGGCAAGGACATCAGCCGCAGCGTATCGCGCACCGAGGCCAAGGACGGGTCCATGACGATGACGCGGTGATGCGCGAACTCGATCAGCTCGCGGTTACAGGCCATCGGCAAAAACGGCACATCCATGATGATGAAATTGTACCGCACGCGCAGCGCCTCGATCAGGCGCCGGGCCGCGCCGGGGGCGTAGTGCAAGGGCTCGGTGAGTTTCTCCTCGGAGGCCAGCACATGCAAACGCTCCGCCACCGGCTGCGCCGCGCGCTCGACGAAGAGCGGATCGATACGGTCGGGCGTCTCGAGCGCCATGCGCAGGCCCGGGCCGGTTTTGCCGCCGAGCAGCAGGGCACCGGAGCCCATGTGGATGTCTGATTCGACAAACACCGTGTGGCGCTTGGCCATGACGCCAAGCAGCCAGGCCAGATTGCCGGCGATGGTGGTGGAGCCCACCCCCCCCCGCGCGCCCATGACCACGACGACCCGCCCGCCGCGTGTCGCTTCCTGGCCGATGGTCTTGCGGGTGATCAGCGGCGCGAAATGGCGCGCCACCGCCTCACGCGTGATGGGCTTGAAGATATACTCCATCACGCCCATGCCGCGGGTGATGTGGCGGTAGAAATCCACATCGTCAGTGTCACCGATGACGAGCACGCGCACGCCGGGCTCGACCACGTCGGACAATTCGCCCAAGGCGTGCAGGGGCTGTTCCTCACCGGCGATGTCGACGATCAGGACTTCCGGCGTCTGCATTTTCGACATGGCGGCGATGGCCGTGCGCACGGTGCCGCGGCGTATATCCATGCCGTTGGCGACCGTGTCGCCAAGCCCGTCGCGCAGCACTTGTTCCGTTGCCGGGTCGCCCAGAAAGGCCAGCACGGTCAGCCGGTCAGGGCGGCCTGCCGGGCCGGTTTCTGCAGGAACTCCACGGGATCCTTGCTGACTCATGTGACCTCCTGCCCTTCAGCCGAGACTAGACGCTTTCTCATGCGCCGTCACTGACTGCTGATGTTGACCGACGCCGTCAGCGCCGGCGGGGTTTCCAGTTTCGATGCGGTGCCGTTGGAGTCCGCCTGCTCGACCGCGCCGACGGCCGCGATGCCGTTGGAGCCTTCGTCCCCATGGCCGCTGATCAGATCGGACTTATTGGCGGCCTGCTGGGCAAGGTCCTCATTCACGGCACCCGTTGCCGACCAGGTGCCCTGACGCTGGAACGGATCCACCATCCCCGCGCAGCCCGTCAGGCTCAACACCGCGACGCAGAAGCAAAAAAACATGGTATAACGCATGACACCGGCCTTCATCATTGCACCATGAACCCGGCATCGCCCGGGATCTGGCTATTGTTTGCCACGGTGCCGTTATCGCGCAACAGCAGAATTCGTTGCAGATCGTTCGGCGGCGACCAGCCGTCATCGGGCGAGGCGATGGAGTTGGGATTGTTCACCGGGCTGACCAGATAGGGGGTCACGGTGATCACCAATTCCTGTTGCTCGCGCTGGAAAGCATCGCCGCGGAACAGCGCGCCGACCAGGGGCACCTCGCTCAGGCCGGGAACGCCGTTATCAACCTGGTTGGTGGTATCTTCCAGCAAGCCGGCGATGGCCATGCCCTGGCCGGAGCCGAGAATGACCGTTGTGGTGGCGGCCGTTACGTTGAGGGACGGCACGTTGAAGGTTTCATTGCTGCCCGTTGTCGATAGCTGGGCCGAATTGGCGCTGTTGAGCGAGCTCACCTCGGGCGACACTTGCAGGGCAATGCGCCCGTCGGAATATACGGTCGGGGTGAAGGTGAGCAGCACGCCGTAATTTTTGTAGCTGACGCTGATGCTGCCATTTGAACCCGAGCTGACGGGAATGGGAAACTGACCGCCGACCTCGAAACTGGCCTGAGTGCCGGAAAGCGCGGTGAGGGTCGGCTCGGCGAGCACATGGGCGAGATTGTCGGTCGCCAGAGCGTCGATAACCCCTTCAAACGTGCCGCCAGGGTTTTGCACGGCAACCCCCCCGAGCGCTTCCGAGGCCAGCGATTGCGGCAGCGACGCGGAACTCGCCGACACCATCCAACTGCCGATATGGGCATCGACCGCGCTCCAATTAATGCCCAATTCACGCGTGACAGTGCGCGACATCGAGGCGATGCGGACCTTCAGCTCCACCTGCACGGGCTCGGACACGGTTAAATTATTGGTGACATTGCCGCCCGGCGCCTCCAGTTTTGCCCGGTTATAAAGCTCGTCGGCCTGCTCGGGCGTAGAGACCGTGCCATTGAGCATGACACCGTTTTGCCCCGTGGACACGGAGACATCGCCGCCCGAGGCAGACTGCTCGATGCGCTGGGCCGTATAACTGGACGGCCCCACCTGCACCGAGAATTGCGCCACGCGGTTGCCCGCCTGGTCGGTGGCGACAATGTTGGTGTTGCCCGGCGTTTTGCCGAACACAAACATGGTGGTGGGGCTGGCAGGGCGCACCGAGACGATCGAATCATCGGCCACGAACAGATTCGCCACCGGGCGCGGCAGCTTCACCAGCTTGCCCTGGCTTTTGGCAACCGTGATGGAGCCGTAATAGGCCGGCGGCACCGGTTGGGCCGGCGCGGCCGCGCCGCTGCTGTCGGCGGGCGCCGATTGGGCCAGCGCGGGCGCGCCGGCAACCACGAATGCGCCAACCAGAGCCAGCGCACCATAATTTACGCGGGACAAGGACTTTGCGCGCATCAGAATTTAAACTCCCCTGAACCATTGGGCGTTAGCACATTTACGGTCGTCATCTGGCTGTTTTGCGGCACGGCGTTGGTCAGGGCCGGAGATACGTCACCCGACCAAACCGTGAGCGGCACGCTGGGGGCCGCGGTGTTTTTCGGCGCGGCCTTGGCGGCATTGTCCACCCCCTGGGCCGAATGGAGGATGAGCGACAGCTTGCCCAGCGTGCCCGCGACGATACAGCGCGCGGCCTGGTCGGGCGTGACTTCCAGCGTCACCGTTTTGGCGCTCTGGCCGCCATCGGCGCCGGCATTGGGGTCTTTGATCAGCTCGGCGCCGGTGGCGATGACGCGCACATTGCTGAGCACCTGCTCGACCGCGATGCTCTTGCTGTCGGGCGCACCCGGAATGGTTTGTGTCAGCAACACATCGACATCGTCGCCCGGCCAGATCAGCCCATCCGCGCCGGTCACGGCATCGACCGAAATGGTGACGGCGCGCATGCCCGGCGACAGCACCGCCGCGAGGAAGCCGTGATCACCAGGATGAATGACGGCGGTGTCGAGGATCGGCTGCTGAGCGGCAAGCGGCACGCGCAACATCGAGCCGGTGAGCGTGGCGCGGTTGTCGGGTGTGTCGATGATCACCCCTTGAGGGGCGGTTTTGACCAGAACGCTGGCCGAGGCAATGCCGGCGGGCTGCAACAAGGTGCCGCCCTGAAGCGGCCCCGAAGCCACCAGAATTTGCTCGGTCGGCGGCGGCGGCGCGGTGTTTTGCTGCTGGCTGCTCACCTTGGATTCATTCATGAGCGAGTAGGCGAACACCAAAACCGCGGCCAGCGCGAAAATCAGAACGCCGAAAATGGTGAGACGAAAAACCATGATCTACCTACGGCTTGAATATTTGAGGCATGAGAACAAAGAGCGCGCCACCGGATATGGCGCAGGCATAGGGAAGCGGTCCCCGCCGGCCGATCCGCCATAATTCGGCACGCGCGAACCGGCGAAGCCATCCGCCCCCGCGCGCCAGCCTCAGGCCCGGCGCTAACGGCGACAAAAGCAGATATATAACCGCCAAACCGCCACCAAGCAGAACGACATACAGAAAAAAATCCAGCTCCTGGCGCCACGAGGGTGGAATGAGCATGACCGCGGCCGCCCATAATTTCACATCTCCGCCGCCCATTGCGCCCGCCATCCAGATGCCGAACAGCGCCAAAAACACCACCAGCGACGCGCCAATGGCGGAGAGCAGCGAATGGTCGAGCGCCTGCGCGGCCACGCCAATGACCAGCACAGCCACGGAAAGCCAGTTGGGAACCGTTCTCACCGCCAGATCATGCAGGGCCGCATAGATGAGCAAAAACGCGGCCGGAATCATCAATTCCCGCATGCGCCCGCCCTCCGTTTCGCGTTACCAGACATGTTTTACGCCTCGCCTCCGCACCACCCGGCACCTTGTATCTCACAATTCCGTGAAGACAGATTCAGACGACAGAATTACTGTAATGTCAACAAAATAGACTACAAACACGTTAATGTCTTGCAATATTTTCACCCAACCCCCCAAAAAAACACAATTTTGATTTTGGCGGCAAATGTACGGACGGCAATCTCAACGTAAAAAAGGCTGGCAGAGGTTTCCCCCTGCCAGCCTTTGCAGCGTGGCGCCTGCGCGCCGCGCGAAATATTAGAGCTCCGAGGCCACCGCGTTGAAGGTGCTGGAGACATTTTTACCGAGGGTGGTGACCGCGCCAATGATCACGACGGCGATCAGGGCGGCGATCAGGGCGTACTCAATCGCGGTGACAGCGCGCTTGTCGACGTTCAGCTGGGTCAGCTTGTGCGCGACGGCGGTGCGAACGTAGTTCACGAGCATGGCAAAATCCTTTTCTTTACAACATCAAGCCACCGCCAGGCAGCCGATGGAAGTTGCTGAACGGTGAGATGGAAATAGGTTAATCTTCCCGTCACCCCGTTAACCCGTCTTGGGTTGCTATTAGTACACGGAAAAGGATCGTGTTTGTCAAACGCTCCGTGGAGGGTTTTGAACAATAATGCGTGATTATTTATTGCCGCCAGCGGCGGGTGTCTGAAAATGATTAAACAACCGGTGTAATTCCAAAAAAACAGCCCGGGTGATTTTTATATGCCGTCTAATAAAACAAGCGGTTAAAGCTCCGAACTGACGTCATTAAAAATTATTGCCAAATTACCGCCGATAATCCCGAGCCCCCCCATAATGGCGAGCACAATGATGACCGCGATCAACGCATATTCAATCGCCGTTACGGCGCGTTTGTCGCCTTTGATGCGGCCAAGGCGGCATCTTGCATACGGCATCAGCCCATTCAGGTGCTCCGTCAGCATAAAACACTCCTAACCCGCGACAGACTTGATTCCTTGCGAGCGAGACGCATGTTACTTCAACCTCCGCGCTATATGATAGCCACCCTCACGAAAAGTTTAACCGATATGCAACAACAAAGTCCACGTATCGGGGAAAACAGCGCTTATCCGCGGCTGCCGGGCAGGCAGACGGGAAAGCGTAAAAATTACCGCCGCCCCGCTTGCATGGCGAGCCGGGTTTGGTTATACGCCCTTCCCACTGGTCCCGAATAGCTCAGTTGGTAGAGCAAGCGACTGTTAATCGCTCGGTCGTAGGTTCGAGTCCTACTTCGGGAGCCAGTTTCAGAAAAATTTACCATCGGATAAAGCTGGTGTCAGCTTTTTGGCAAATTTATTCCATTCCGTTTCCGCACATAATTGCCCTGCCCCGGCCCTGCCGCTGGCCAGGTTCTCAAGCAAGGCCCGCAGGCCAAGGCTGATGTCTTCGGCCGTCGGCTGGCACAGCAGGGCCGCCGAGGCTTGGGCCAGCTGCTCGGGCAAGCCGCCGACCTTGGTGGCCAGCACAGGCCGCCCCGCCGCCAGGGCCAGGGCCGCGACGCCGGATTGGCTGGCCTCGCGGTAGGGCAGCACCAGGGCGTCGGCCCAGTCCAGCAAGGCGGGGATTTCGGCCTCTTTAAACCAGCGTGCCTCCACCCGCACATGGGGCATGGCGCGCAGGCGCGAGAGCGCCACCGAATCCGGCCCCTCGCCGCAGACACGCAGCTCAAAAGCCGGTGCCGGGCCGAGCCTGGCCAAGGCTTCAGCCAGCAGATCCAGCCCCTTATAGGGCAGCAGGCGGCCAAAATTGAGCAGGCGCAACGGCCCGCTCGTGCGGGGGCGGGCGGGAGATGGGCTGTGCAGCCGAATCGGCGGGTGCCAAAGGGTGACAAGCTTCTGCCCGTGCCGGCCAACCCCTTGGGCGCGCAACCCCGCCTCCACATGCCCAGACAGACAGACGATGAAGGCCGCTTGGCGCAACAGGCGTTTCTGGCCAAGGGCCAGAAAGCTCAAGCCTTCACCGGGATGGGCGACCGCATCGTGAACCACAACGCCATAGGGAATATGCAGGGACGTCAGGCCTGCCCGCATCCGGCCATCGAGCAAAGCCGGCATCGCGCACAGCGCCACATCGGGCCGCAGGGCGCGTAGCTGGTCCGTTGGCGGAGGCTTGCCCAACAGCCCCGCCAGGCGTTGCCATGCATAGCCCGGCAGGCTGGTATAGGTGGGTTCGCGCCAGGCGCAGGGCGGCGCGTCCTCGGCGGCCAGCAGCTCGGCCTGGGCGGCCAGCGAGAGGGTAACGCGCGTATCGGGCAGAGCGGCCATCGCCTGGGTGAGGTTGGCGGTGAATAACGGCCCTGCCCCGCGCCGCCCCCAATGCCAGATCAGCACATGCATGGCACCCCCATGCCCTCCAGGGCCGCGCGCAACGGCGCATCCCCCAGGCGCGCGCGGGCCAGCGCCTGCCCTGCCCTGCCCTGGGCCGCCCGTGCCTCGGGGGTATCGGCCAGCGCGCGCAGCAGCGCGGCGGCATGTTCGGTGTCGGGCTCCGCCCAGCGCGCGCCGGGCACGGCGTAGGTGCCGCGCTCATCTTGCGCGGGCACCAGCCGGTACTCGACCAGCCCGGCGGCATCTGGCGCCATATACTCCATATTGCCCGACCACCCGGTAGCCACCACGGCGCGCCCGAGCAGCATGGCCGTGGCCGGAACCAGCCCGAACCCCTCGGCACGGTGCAGGGACAGCACCACATCCGCGCAGGCCAGCAGCCCGCGCAACTGCTCATCGCTGAGCGTTGCCGTGATGAGGCGGATATTGGCCTGCCCAGCCACGGCATGGCGGATGGTGGCGAGGTCGTGCGCATAGGCTTCGGGATGGGCGAGCTTGAGCACCAGCAGGTGGTCGCGGCTGGCGCCAAAGGCCGCCTTGAAGGCCGCTATGGCGGCCAGGGGGTTTTTGCGCGCGAAGGAGGAGGCGAGGTTGAAGCAGACGGTGACGATGAAACATTGTTCGGGCAGGCCAAAGGCGGCGCGCGTGCCCAAGATTTGCAGAGGCATGGCCGCCAAGGGCAAGGGCACCACGCGCACCCGGCCCGGCTTGAGCGGCGCGAAGGCGGTGGCGCAAAATGCCGAGGGCGCCCAGATTTCATGGACAAACCGGGCACCGGCCCGCCAGGCCGGCGGTGCCACCGGCAATTCCCAGGCCCAGTAGCCAACCACCGGCCGCGTGCGCAGGGCCCCCCGCTCCAGGCGGGCAATGGCCGCCGGCAGAAACGGCGCATTGACCACCGCCAGCAGCGCGGCACCAGGCGGCAAGGTGGTGATGGGCATGGCGGTGAGACCCGGCAGGCCGAGCGCCTGAGACGAGACGCCGACGCCCAACCCGCCAATGGCCCCGTGCAGGATGCGCGCACTTTCGCCCAGGCCATTGGCGGCCTCGATCTCGCCCGCCACCACGACCGCCCCGGCGCATGGTGGGGGGCGCGGGTCGGGCTTTGGGGCGAGCAGCGCGGCGCACCGGCTCAGGGCCCAGCGCCTTGGCCCCTTGGGTAGACAGCGCCACAGCCTGGACGTCCAACCTCCGATGGTGGTTTGACGGGTGTTCATTAACACCAGATTAAACCAAAGGATGATCAACAGGTCAATAATTCAACCTGTAGGTGTTATTTCAGGCGGCGCAGAATGTTTTTATGTAGGGGGCGAATTGCGCCTTCAGCTCCTGGCGGTTCAGCGCGAAGCTTTCCAGCCGGTAGGGGGCGTGGGCGCCGTAGCCACCTTGGGGGCGGGCGCCAATCCGGCGGGCCATGGCGGCGTGGGCGGTGTTTTCCAGCGGCAGGTTGAAATGGCCGTAGAGGCGGGCAATCGCCTCCAGGGGGGCGTGGGTGAGGTCTTTATAGTGAATGTGGAATTTACGCGCGGGCGGGATGTCGCCGCGCTGGTCGAACGCGAGCAGCAGATTGGCGCCATAAATCCAGCGCTCGGCCACCTGGGCGCCGATCTCGGCCTGGTCGATCCGGGTCAGGAAGGGGCGGCGGAGCACTTCGGTGAGGTGCGCGACCGAGGCGATGACGGCCAGCGGATCGCGGTGGACGAACACGAAACGCGCATCCGGGTAGATGCGCAAAATCGCCTCGAGGGTGAAGGTATGGTCAGGGCATTTGAGCACCCAGCGCCCCGGTCGGCCATTTTGCAGATATTGCAAGAACCGCTTGTGAAACCGGAAGGCGTCTTCGTGCCCGTGAGCCTCGAGCCAGGCGAAATAGCTGGGCACGCGGTGGGTCGAATCAAAGCGCAGGCTTTGACACCCGTGGGCGGTGCTTTCGGAACATTCCTGCGGGCTGTCGGCGGTGATGGGGTGCATCTGCGCGAAGCCGGGCGACAGGGCCTCGAACAGGCGCAATTGCCGGTCCACCTGGCGGGCGCGCGGGTCTTGCTTGGGGTCGAAGCCTGGCGGGCGCGGGGCGGGGTAGATGGTCTGCCAGTTGCGCGGCACCAGGTTGGCGGGGTCTTCGGCCAGCAGCGTATGCAGAAACGTGGTGCCCGAGCGGGGCAGGCCCAGGATGAAAATGGGCGCCTCGACGGGGGCGGCGGCGAGCGCCGGGGTTTTGGCGTGGGCGGCATCGATTTGGGCCGCATTGCGCAACAGGCGCAGCGCATCCCAGCGCAGCGCCATGTGGCCGAAAAAGGACAGCGGCGATTCGCGCTGGATCGACGCCATGAGCTGCTCCAGCCCTTCGCGGCTGGCGGGCGCCAAAACCGCCCGGGCGGCGCTGGCCAGATCCTCGGGGCGCAGAGAGGGCATCAGGCCATCGGGCACCACCTGCCCCGCCGCCCGGATGGCGCCGGTCAGCGCTGGCGTGAACCAGGCCATGTCAGGCCTGGGCCGCGCGCTCGATCAGTTCGATTTTGTAGCCGTCCGGGTCTTCGATGAAGGCGATCACCGTGGTGCCGAACTTAACGGGGCCGGGCTCGCGGGTGATTTTGGCGCCCGCGGCGCGCAGGGCCGTGCAGGTGGCGTGAATATCGGGCACGCCCAGCGCCAGATGGCCGAACGCGCTGCCCTGCTCATATTGCCCGACACCCCAATTATAGGTGAGCTCCAGCACCGTGTGGCTGGCCTCATCGCCATAGCCGAGAAAGGCCAGGGTGTATTTGCCTTCCGGCACCTCAACCCGCCGCAGCTCGCGCATGCCCAGCAGCTCTGTATAGAACCCAACGCTGCGCTCCAGATCACCAACACGCAACATGGTATGCAGGTAGGAAAACAGGGTCATGGGCTGCGCTCTCCATTTTCAGAATTGGACACGACATCGACCCCCACCAGGAACAGCCCGGCGGCGTTGGCCGCGTCGATCATTTGTATACGGTTAGCCAAAATTGTGGCGCCGGCCTCATAAGCAATGCCCCGGAGCCCTGCGCTGGCCGCATGGGTGATGGTTGCTGCCCCAATAGTTGGCATGTCGGCGCGTTTTTCCTGGCCCGGCTTGGCGATTTTCACCAGCACCCCGGCGGGGCCCGGCCGGTGCACGGCCGGTATGCGGCTGAGCATGGCGTCGGTTCCCTCCACCGCCTCGACCGCCAGCACAATGCCTTGCTGCACCACGCAAGCCTGGCCGATATCGGCCGCGCCGATCAGCTTCAGCGCCGCGATGCCGCGCTCGATGTCGGCGCGCGCCGCCTCATCGGGGGGGTAGGTGGTGAGCACGCCGGCGGGGGCCAGCATGTCGGTGAGGATTTCATGGGCGCCAAGAACGGCGAAGCCCTCCTCGTTCATGATCCGCACAATGGCGGAGAGCAGCCCGTCATCGCCCGAAAACGCCGCCTTGCCGACCCGCGCCAGCAGCCTGGTGCCCTCTAAATCGGGGCGCAATGAGAGGATGGAGGGGCGCTTGACCGGCCCGATCATCACCAGATCGCGGCAGGCTTCATCGCGCAATGCCTGGTGAATGGCGCCGAGCGCGCCGAGGCGGAAAAATTTATGCGCGAAGGGGCGCAGCACGTCGGGCGCCGCGAAGCCTTCGAGCCCGACGATGAACACATCCCGCCCCGCCGCCACGGCGGCCTGCGCCACCTGGCCGGGAAGCGGCCCACCACCGGCGATGATGCCGAGTTTCCGGCTCATCGGGCGCTCTTACTCGTCCCCGGCGCCGCCGGCGACGTTGGTGAGAATGCCATGACGCGACGGCATGGCGATGAAGTCCAGAATTTCCTGAACATAAGCCTCATCGGCATATTGCCCGCGTGTGGCCTCGACACGCTCAGCAAACACGCCGGGGCCCGTGAACAGAAATTTGAACGCCGCATTGACGCGCGCCAGCCGGGATTTTTCCAGCCCGCGGCGGCGGAGGCCAATGATGTTGAGCCCCAGCAGCTCGGCGCGCGGGCCGAACACGCGGGCATAGGGAATAACGTCACGCGTGACGCCGGTGAGCCCCGAGACCATGGCCCCCTGCCCCACGCGCACGAATTGCAGCAGCGCCGCGTTGCCGCCGATCACCGCCCGGTCACCAACCTCGACATGCCCGCCCAGCGCGACATTGTTGGAGATGATGACGCCATCGCCCAATGTGCAATCATGGGCGACATGCACGGTCGCCATGAGCAGGCAATCCGCCCCCACCTTGGTGATGCCCGTGCCCGTGACCGTGCCGCGATGGATCGAGGCATGTTCGCGGATCTGGGTGCGCGCGCCAATAACCGTTTCGGTCGGCTCGCCCTTATACTTTAAATCCTGCGGCTCGAAGCCCACGGTGCAGAAGGGAAACAGCTTTGCCGCCGCGCCGATGCGGGTGCGCCCATCGACGGCGACATGAGAAACCAGCTCCACCCCGTCCTCGAGCACGACCTCGGGCCCCACCGTGCAGAACGGCCCGATTTTCACGCCCTGGCCGATTTGCGCGCCCGGCGCCACAATGGCGCTCGGGTGAATGAAGCTTTCAAGTTTGTTCAGCATGTTCTGCCAAGCCTTTCCCTCGCCCGCCCGCTCTACAGGCCGCCCGAGGCGCGGCCAAGTCAATCATTGTTACCGGTTGTTTCCGGCCAAACCCATGATTGTTAAGCTTTAAACGGGCTTCACCTGGTCCATGATCATGGCGGTGATCGACGCCTCGGCGACAATCGCGCCATCGACGCGGCCAACCCCGTCGAAGCGCCAGACATTACCGCGGCGCTTGGCCTTGGTCACGGTCAAACGGAGCTGATCGCCCGGGGTCACGGGTTTGCGGAATTTGGCGTTCTCGATCGACATGAAATAGACGATCGGAATGCCCGCATTCTCGCCAAGGGTGGAGATCACCAGCGCGGCGGCGGTTTGGGCCATGGCCTCGATGATGAGCACGCCAGGCATGACCGGGTGGCCGGGGAAATGGCCGGGGAAGAACGGCTCGTTCACCGTCACGTTCTTGAGGCCGACCGCTGAATGATCATGGCGCACATCCACCAGCCGGTCGATCAGCAGGAAGGGATAGCGGTGGGGAATCATGGTCAGGATCTGCTTGGTCTCGATCAGGGCCACATCGATCGGCGGCAGCTCCGCCAGGGTCTCGTCGGTCATCGTCATTCGGTTCCCTGCTTGGGTGTCGTCTTTTTGGCCGTGCCCGCCAGGCGGCGCAGTGTCACCACCTCGCGGAAGAAGGCCTTGGAATTGGTCGCGGGCGCGCCCATCACGTCCTCGCCGGCGGGCACGTCGTTCATCACCCCGGCCTTGGCGCCGATACGGGCCTTGGGGCCGATGGTGAGGTGGCCGGTCAGCCCCGCCTGGGCGGCAATGATGGCCCCCGCCCCGATCTTGGTGGAGCCCGAAATACCGGCCTGGGCAATGACCACGACCCCCGCGCCCAGCTGCACATTATGCGCGATCTGGACGAGGTTATCGATATGCACATAAGGGCCGATCACGGTGTCGGTGGCCGAGCCGCGGTCGATGGTGGTGTTGGCGCCGATCTCGGCGCCATCCCCGATCAGCACGCGGCCAAGCTGGGGCACGGGCGTGAAGCCGGCTTTGGAGATGGCGAAGCCAAACCCGTCCTGGCCGATGCAGGCGCCGGGATAGACCGTGACCTGCTTGCCCAGCACGGCATGAGAGATGACCGCGCGGGCATGGATGCGGCAATCCGCGCCAATCATCACCCCTTCACCAATCACCGCCAGGGCGCCGATGATGGCGCCGGCGCCGATCTCGGCCCGGGCGCCGATCACCGCGCCGGGTCCGATTTCAGCCTCGGGGTGGATGATGGCGGCCGGGTGGACGACGGCGCTGGGATGAATGCCGGCCAGCGGCTCCGGGTAGGGGAAAAACAGCGCCGACACCTTGGCCCAGCCGACATAAGGCTCGGGCGTGCACAGCGCCACCGTGCCCGCCGGCACCTTGTCGGCGAAGTCGGGATGCAAGATCACCGCCCCCGCCTTGGTTTCGGCGAGCAGCCCGGCATAGCGGCGATTATCGAGGAAGGACACATCCTCCGGCCCGGCATTTTGCAGGGGCGCCACGCCACGGATCAGCGTGCCGCCTTGCGTGACCTCGGTCCCCAGCAGCGCCGCGATGGCCGCCAGCGTATGTGGCCCCGAACACACAAAAAAACGCGGATCGCCGGGTTTTGCCCCCTCACTCATGGTTACTGGCCGCCATCCTGCTCGGGCGAGGAGGGGTTGGCTTCCATGTCCGGCGTCACCACGCTCGGCGGCACATCCACCTTGGGCAGCAGCTTGTTCAGCTCGGCGGCCGCTTCATCGGTGATGTCGAAGGCCGAGACATTGAGCGCCACCTGCTCGCGGTGCAGCACCAGGTTCATGCCATGGGCCTGGGCCTCCTGGCGCACAATCGCGATCAGCTCGGCCTCGATCTTGCCCAGGGCTTCCTGGCCGGATCTCTGGATGGCTTCATTGCGGAGCTGGAACTTGGTCTGCGTGGTGGCGACCTCCTGCTGGAGCGCCTGCTCCTTGGCATCGAGGGCGGCGTTGGAGATCTTGCCCTGCTCGGCGATGATCGCCTGCTGCTCGGCCTGGATCTTGGTGCGCGCGGCTTGAGCATCCTTGCCGAGCGCGGCCTGGCGCTGCTCGATGATCGCCTGCACGCCCTGGGCGGCCGTGCTCTGGCGCATGACATCGGGCACCGAGATCACGCCGATCACGGCCGTGGGGGGCGCGGCCTCGGGCGCCAGGGCGGGCAGGTTCGGCACGGGCGGCATCTGGGGCTGGCCGCTGGCGGCCTGCTGGGCTTGCGCGGCGGGGGCCGGCTGGGCATGCGCGGCGGGGGCGCTCTGCTGGGCGCTGGGCGGAATGAAATAGCCCGAGGACTGGGCCATGGCGGCCGGCGCGGCGCCTAAGGTGAACACGGAAGCCAACAGCGCGTAACGGGAGAAAACAGACACTGAAGTGACCCTTTTTAGAGAAAACATTAGAACTGGGTGCCGAACGAAATGCGGAACTGCTGCGGCTGGTCGCCGCGATATTTGACGACCGGATAGGCCAGCGACAGGTTGATGAGGCCAAACGGCGTGTTCCACGACACACCGGCACCCGCGCCGACACGCGGCATGCTGTTATCCACCACCGGCCCGGCCTGGGTGCTGTTGATCGTCCGCGCGCCCCACAGCGAGCCGACATCGACAAAGGCAAAGCCGGTCATGCCCAGATCCGGCGAGATGGGCAGCGGGAAGTGCATTTCGGTGCTCTGCGTCCACATATAGCGGCCGCCGATCTGCCCGCCGGAATATTTCAGGCTGCCATTGCTATAGACCGGCTCGACATAAGGCCCGATGCCGCCATCGGCGAAGCCGCGCAGATTGTCGCCGCCCACGAAGAAGCGGTCCTCGACCTTGTCCTTATACCCGCCGATATCGATCAGATCTCCCGCCGTGGCCGAGAGTTTGAGCACCCAGCCCTTGTTGCCAAAGACCTTCTCGAGCGGGATGTAGTAGGAAATGTCGGGGCTGAGGCGCACATAGCGCGCGCTGCCGCCAAGGCCGGCGAAATCGGTCGTCAGGTCGAGCAGCAGGCCCGAAGTCGGGTTCTGGTCGTTGTCGAGATAATCGAACGACAAGGACTGGCTGAGCTGCGACAGGGTCGAGACGCCGTATTCGGTCTGGATATAGGCGTTGGTGGCCGTGCCGGTGGGGATGTTGTAGATGTTGCGGCGGCTGAACGTGTAGGTGAAGGTCTGCTGCACGTTGTCGTTAAAGCGGTAACCCAGGCGCAAATCGCCGCCGATGGTGCTTTCGGAGTACGAATAAGCCTGCGAGCTGCCGGTGTAGGAGTTGGTGACCGTGCGGAACAGATCGAACCCGGCGATGAGGTTGCGGTCGAGGAAATACGGATCGGTGATGCCGAGATTAACCTGCGTGCCGCGCTGAGCGAGCATGGCGTTGATCGACCAGTTGGTGCCGGTGCCGATGAAATTATTCTGGCTCAGCCCCGTATTGACCAGCGCGCCCATGGAGGTGGAGTAGCCGCCGCCCAGCGAGAACTGGCCGGTGGCCTGCTCGTTGACGGCGGTGTTGAGCACCACTTGCTGGGGCGTCGAGCCCGGGCTGGTGGTGATCTTCTCATCTTTGAAGAAACCAAGGTTTTTCAGGTTCTTGGTCGAATCGTCGATCTTGCTCTGGTTATAGGCATCGCCCTCGGCAACGGTCAGCTGCCGGCGGATGACCTTGTCCTCGGTGCGGGTGTTGCCGGTGATGTCGATGCGCTGGATATAGACCTGCGGGCCGTTGATGACGTTGAGGGTGATGGTCAGCGTCTTGGTGGCGGGGTCGGTCTCGACATCGGGGTTGACCGTGGCGAAGGCGTAGCCCAGGTCGAGCGCGCGCTTGTTGAGCGCCTCGATGCCCGATTCCAGCGCATCGCCATCGAACCAGTCGCCCGCCGAGAGCGGCACCAGACCGCGCAGCTCGGACTCGCTGAGCGTGGGGATGCCGGACTTGATCGTGACGGACTTCACGCGATAGCGCGGGCCCTCGTTGATGTCATAGGTCAGGTAAAAGGATTTATGGTCCGGGCTCAGCGAGGCATTGGCCGAGACGATCTGAAAATCGGCATAGCCTTTGTGCAGATAGAATTTGTGCAGCAGGTACTCGTCATAGTCGACGCGCTCGGCGCTGTACTCATCGGCGGACGAGAGGAAGCGCCACCAGGTATTCTCGCGCGAGGAGATGATATCATCGAGCGTGCCGGCACTGAAATGGTTGTTGCCAATAAACTCGATGCGGCTGATCTTGGCGGCCACGCCCTCGTTGCAGTTGAACACCACATTCACCCGGTTATCGGGCAGTTTGATGACATTCACCTCGACGGTGGCGTTGTAATAGCCTTTTTTGGCATAGGCCGCGAGCAGCGCCTGGCGGTCGGCCTCGGCGGCTTCGGGGGTGAACACGGAGCGCGCCTTCAGGGCGATGGCCGCCTTGGCGTCCTTGTCCTCAAGCTCCTTGTTGCCGGCGAACAGCACGTCGTTCACGGTCGGGTTCTCGACCACCGCGACATTCAGGCTGTTGCCCTGGCGGGTGATTTTCACATCCGAGAACAGGCCGGTGCCGAACAGGGTCTTCACCGATTCGTCAATTTTTTGCTGGTCGAACGGCTGCCCCACCTGCGCGACCATGTAGGCCTGGATGGTGCTGGCATCGATGCGGTGATTGCCACTGACCGAAATGGCCGAGATGACACCGCCCGCCGGAACGGCGGCCGGGGCGGATTGCGCCCAGGCACGGGCCTGGGGACCAGGAGCGGCCAGCATCGCCGGCAACAGACAGACGGACGCCAGAAGGACGGAGCGCGGCTTAAGCAATCGAAATCTCCCAAACATAGAGATCCCGGAACCCGGAATCATCTGTCTTGCGGCGTTTGGCACGCGGGGCGCTTAGCGGCAAGGTGCCAACCCCCCGATCGCCGAATTCGTGCGGACGAATTTGGCGCGAATCGGGCCGGTGGCGCCAGCCGGGCGCGCGGCCGCGGCGGTCTTACAATAAATGCGTCAACCACGCGACCGCCCCCAGGCGGTTGAGGTCGTTGAAGGTGGTCATGAGCATGAGCGACACGATGACCAGCAGCCCGACGCGGAGTCCCGCCTCGCGGGTGTTGGCCGAAAGCGGGCGGCGCAGCACGGCCTCGAAGGCGTAAAACAGCAGATGCCCGCCATCGAGCACCGGAATGGGGATGAGATTGACCAGACCGAGATTGATCGAGAGCACCGCGATCAGCCCGATGATGGAGGCCAGCCCCATGGCGGCCGCCTGCCCGGTGACCTGGGCGATGCCCAGCGGCCCGGCAAGGTCTGAAAGTCCCTGATGGCGCACGAGCAGGGTCAAAATCCCCTGCCCCCAGCCGCCAATCTGGCGCCCCGTCTCGCGCAGGGCCGCCACCATGGCGGGGCCGGGCGCATAATGGCGGAACGCCGAGGCCTGACCGACCACGCCCAGACGGCCGATCTTGTCCGTGCCCTCGGCGACATCGCCCAGCTGCACGGGCAAGGTAAGGGTGGCCGCGCCGCGCCGAACGGTGAAATCGAGCACCCGGTCGGGGTTGGCGGCAACCATGTCCTGCAGGGCCTGGAAATCGACGATCGGGGCATCGCCGATCTTCACCACCCGGTCTCCGGCCTGCAAATGCGCGGCGGCGGCGGGTGAGTTGGGCAGGATCTGCGACAGCACCGGCTGGGTGACCATCTGCCCAACGGTCATGAACAGGCCCGCGAACAGCACCACGGCAAGCGCCAGATTGGCCAGCGGCCCGGCCGCCACGATCAGGGCCTTGGCGCCCAGCGGGGCGGCGCTGAAGGAGCCGGGCGCGGCGGGGGCGGCGTTGGGCGCGTCATCCTCCCCCCAGCCCTGCATCTTCACATAGCCCCCCAAAGGCAGGGCCGAAACTTGCCAGACCGTGCCCGATTTGGCCTTGCGCGCGAACAGCGCCGGGCCAAAGCCGATCGAGAACACCTCGACCGTGACACCGCACGCCCGGGCCGCCACATAATGCCCAAGCTCATGGACATAGATCAGCACCGCGATATCGACGATGAAGGACAGGATGGTGCGCAGCGTATCCCACATGGCTCAGGCGGCCCTGGCGCTGGCGAGCTGGGCGGCGGACTCGCGCGCCGCCAGATCGAGCGCCAGCACGGCGGCCAGATCATCGACCGCCGGAGCGCCGTGGCGCTGCATCACCGACTCGACGATGGCCGCGATGTCGAGAAAGCCGATCCGCCGCTCCAGAAACGCCGCCACCGCCACCTCATTGGCCGCGTTCAGCACCGTGGGCGCGCCCTGGCCGGCGATCAAGGCCTCGCGCGCCAGGCGCAGGGCGGGAAAGCGCACCTCGTCGGGGGCGGCGAATTCGAGCTTGGCGACCTCGACCAGATCGAGCTTGGGGGCCTGGGTGGCCAGGCGCCCGGGCCAGGCCAGCGCATGAGCGATGGGAATGCGCATGTCTGGCGAGCCAAGCTGGGCGAGCACCGAGCCGTCAGAATAGCACACCATGCCGTGAATGACCGATTGCGGGTGCACGAGCACGTCGATTTTGGCGGAGGGCAGGTCGAACAGGCGGGCGGCCTCGATGACCTCCAGCCCCTTGTTGAACATGGTTGCCGAATCGATGGAGATCTTGGCGCCCATCGACCATACCGGGTGCTTGAGCGCGGCCTCGCGGGTGATGCCGCGCATCTCCTCGAGCGTATAATTCCGAAACGGCCCGCCCGAGGCGGTGAGCACGATTTTCTCCACCGCCCGGCCATTGCCGTCGGCCATGGCCTGCATGATGGCGTTATGCTCGGAATCAACCGGCAGCAGCGTGGCCCCGGCCGCTTTCACGGCGCGCAAAAACACATCGCCCGCCGAGACCAGCGCCTCCTTGTTGGCAAACGCGATGGTGCCGCCATGCCGCACCGCCGCCAAACTGGGCTCCAGCCCGGCGACGCCGGTGATGGCCGCCATGGTCCAGTCGGCCGGCAAGGCCGACGCCGCGATGACCGCCTCGCGCCCGCCGGCCGTTTCCAGCCCCTCGCCCGCCAAGGCGGCGCGCAGCTCGGGCAGCCGCGCTTCATCGGCAATGACGGTGATTTGCGGGCGAAAGCGCCTGGCCTGCTCGGCCAGCAGCGCCACGTTGCGCCCGCCAATGAGCGCGACCAGCGTGTAGTCTCCGGGGTTTTCTGCCACAATATCAAGCGTTTGCGTACCAACGCTACCAGTTGATCCGAGAATGCTCACGCGTTTTACCGCCATAGGGGCACGCCTTTCGCTGCCAAATAAGCCAGCAGCACCGCCATGGGCGCCGCAGTCAAAAATCCATCCAGCCGGTCAAACAGGCCGCCATGGCCGGGGATGGTCCGGCCGGAATCCTTCACGCCCAGTTTGCGCTTAACGGCGCTTTCCATCAAATCTCCCGCTTGGGCGAGGGTGCTCAGCACCACACCCCACACCAGCGCGCCCAGGCTGAATTGCCCGGTCATGCCCGCCAGCATGCCACCGGTCAGCGCCGCGCTCAACAGCCCGCCCGCCGCGCCGCTCCAGGTTTTGCCGGGCGAAATGGCGGGAGCCAGCTTGGGCCCCCCCATGAGCCGGCCGGTGAGATAGGCGCCGATATCGGTGCCCCAGATGACAAACACCAGATAGGCGGTGTCGAGCAGCCCGACATCGGGGCGCAGGCGCAGCCAGAGAAGCGAAATGCCGCCAAGCCCGGCATAGGGCACGCCAAGCCCGGTAAACCGCCCCAGCCGCCACCAGGCCAAGCCCGTGGCCAGGGCAATGGCGGCCATGCCGGCCAAAAACCCGAATTTCGCGGCGAGCGCCCAGATCAGCCCCAGCACCACCGCCAAGCCCCAAGGCTGGGGCAGTTTCGAGAGCGTGCCCCATTCATGGCCCAGGCCGATCATGGCGATCGCCAGCAGCCCATCCCACGCCCAGCCGCCATGGCCGAGGCAAAACAAGGCCAGCGGCCCCAGCACCAGCGCCGAGGCGGTACGCACATAAATATCCGACCAGCGGTTGGGGGCTGGCATGTCAGACCGGCCGGGCGCCAAAGCGCCGTTCTCTGGTGGCGTAATTCTCGAGCGCGGCGGCGAACTCGGCGGCCCCGAAATCGGGCCACAGGCCGGGGGTGAAGAGTATCTCGGCATAGGCGATCTGCCAGAGCAGGAAATTCGACACGCGCTGCTCGCCGGATGTGCGGATGAGCAGGTCCGGGTCGGGCAGGTCAGCGGTTGAAAGAAACCCGCTAAAGCTTTGTTCTGTAATCTCTTGCGGCGAAACGCCCGCCAGCATGGCCCGCTTCACGGCGGTCACGATTTCGGCCCGCCCGCCATAGGAAATGGCCATCACCAGGGTCAGTTTGGTGTTGCTGGCGGTTTTGCGCTCGGCGGCGTCGAGTTCCTCGGCCAGGGCCGGGCCAAAGCGTTCCCGCTCGCCGATCACCCGCAGCCTCACGCCCTTCTCATGCAACTCGGCCAGCTCGTTGCGCAAATAATGCTTCATGAGAAAGGTGAGGTCGGCCACCTCATCGGCGGGGCGCTGCCAGTTTTCGGACGAAAAGGCGAACAAGGTGAGATAAGGCACCCCATGATCGATCGCCGCCTGAATGGTGCGTCGTACGGCCTTGGCGCCCTCGCGGTGCCCGGCCACGCGCGGCAGGCCGCGCGCTTTCGCCCAGCGGCCATTGCCATCCATGATGATGGCCACATGCCGGGGCACGTCAAATGCAACGTGCCGGGGCACGCCAGGTGAGACCGGCTCAGACATCAGACCTGACGGATGTCCTTTTCCTTCTCGGCAAACGCCTCATCGACACGCTTGATATAGCCGTCCGTGAGCTTCTGCACCTCATCGGCCCAGTGGCGCTCGTCATCTTCCGAGATTTCGGACTTCTTGAGCAGCCCCTTGATCTGCTCCATACCGTCGCGGCGCACGCCACGAACCGCGATGCGCGCGCCCTCGGCGTATTTATTGGCGGCTTTCACCAGCTCGATGCGGCGCTCCTCGGTCAGCACCGGCAGGGGCACGCGCACCGTCTGGCCATCGGGCTGGGGGTTCAGCCCCAGGCCGCAATCGCGGATGGCGGCGACCACCGAATTGATCATCGAACGGTCCCACACCTGCACGGTGATCATGCGGGCTTCGGGCACGGCAATGGTCGCCACCTGGTTGATGGGCATGACCTGGCCATAGGCCTCGACCTTCACCGGCTCGAGCAGTGCCGGACTGGCGCGCCCGGTGCGCAGGCCGCCAAATTCGCGCTTCAGCGCGTCGAGCGCGCCATCCATGCGGCGGGTCAGATCCTGTTTGATCGTCGATAAATCGGCGGGCATGGCGGTTTCCTAGTTCTGCGGTTCGGTGATGCGGGTAAACAGCCCCTCGCCGCGCATGACAGCGGCAAAGGCACCGGGGGCGTGGATGTTGAACACGACGATGGGCAGCTTGTTTTCGCGCGAGAGCGAGATGGCCGAGGCATCCATGACATTGAGGTCACGGGCCAGCACGTCGAGATAGGTCAGTTCCTCGTAACGCTCGGCGGTGCTCACCTTGCGCGGGTCGGCGGAATAAACGCCATCGACCTGCGTGCCCTTGAGCATGGCGTCGCAATTCATCTCGGCGGCGCGCAGCGCGGCGGCGGTATCGGTGGTGAAGAACGGGTTGCCGGTGCCGGCGGCGAAAATCACCACCCTGCCCTTTTCCATGTGGCGCATGGCACGGCGGCGAATATAGGGCTCGCACACCGAGGACATGGGAATGGCGGTTTGCACGCGGGTCGGCACCTCGAGCTTCTCGAGCGCGCTTTGCATGGCCAACGCGTTCATGACGGTGGCGAGCATGCCCATATAGTCGGCCTGGGCGCGGTCCATGCCGGCGGCGGCACCGGCGACACCACGGAAGATGTTGCCCCCGCCAATGACGAGGCTCACCTCGGCGCCCATGGCCACCACGGCGCGCACATCCGAGGCAATGGCGGAGACCATGTCAGTATCAAGCCCGTAATCGCGCTTGCCCATCAGGGCCTCGCCCGAAATCTTCAGCAGCACGCGCTTATAAAGCAGAGAGCCGGTCATGGAATCGTCCTTTCTCTACAACAAGGGCGGTGCCAGACCAACCCGGCACCGCCCCCTGCTAGCTCATCAAGCGAGTCGGTTAAACCCCGGCGGCGGCGGCCACCTCGGCGGCGAAGTCGGTGACTTCCTTCTCGATGCCCTCGCCCAGCGTGAAGCGCACGAAGCGGGTCAGCTCGACGCCGGCCTTCTTGGCCACGTCCTTCACCTTGCTCTCGCCGTCATGCACCCAGGTCTGCTCGAGCAGCACCACATCCTCGTAGTACTTCTTCACGCGGCCTTCGACCATCTTTTCGATGATGGCTTCGGGCTTGCCCGAGGCGCGGGCCTGCTCGGAGAGCACGTTCTTCTCGCGCTCAAGGGCGGCGGGGTCAACCTCGGCGACCGAAAGCGCGTCCGGGCGGGTAGCGGCGACATGCATGCCGATCTGGCGGCCAAGCTGGGCGGTGGCTTCATCGGCCTTGCCGGCCAGGCCCACGATCACGCCGATCTTGCCCAGGCCCGGCTTGAGCGCCGAGTGGACATAGGCGGCGGCGGTGCCGCCGGGCACGTTGATGACGGCCACGCGGCGCACCGAGATGTTTTCGCCGATGGTGGCGATCATGTTCACGGCCTCCTCGGCGACCGTGCGGCCGGTGCCGGGATAGGCGGCGGCCTTCAGGGCCTCGACATCATCGGAGCCCTCGAGCGCCACCTTGGCGACGGTCTCGACGAAATTCTGGAAAGCCTCGTTGCGGGCCACGAAATCGGTCTCGGCATTGATCTCGACGACCGCGGCCTTGCCCTCGGCCAGCGCCACACCAACCAGCCCCTCGGCGGCCACGCGGCCGGACTTCTTGGCGGCGGCGGCGAGGCCCTTCTTGCGCAGCCAGTCGATGGCGGCTTCCTTGTCACCGTTGGCCTCGGTCAGCGCCTTTTTGCAGTCCATCATGCCGGCGCCGGTCGTTTCGCGCAGTTCCTTCACCAGCGCGGCGGTAATTTCAGCCATGTCTCTGCTCCTGTTAATTGTTGCGCGCGGCACCGGAAGGCACCGCGCGTCTCCATTTGTTCAACGGTTCCGCCCGGGGGGCCGGGCGGAGGTAAATCAGGCCTGCGCCTCGGTCTCGGCGGCGTCCAGGATCGGGGCCTCGGCGGCGCCGAGGTCGATGCCCGACGAGCCCAGCTCGGCCGAAATGCCATCGAGCACGGAGGCGGCGAACAGGTCGAGATAGAGGGTGATGGCGCGGATGGCGTCATCATTGCCGGGCACGGGGAAGGTCACGCCGGCGGGGTCGGAGTTGCTGTCGAGGATGGCGATGACCGGGATGCCCAGCTTGTTGGCTTCCTCAACCGCCAGCTTCTCCTTGTTGGTGTCGATCACCACCAGAATGTCGGGCAGGCCGCCCATGTCCTTGATGCCGCCCAGCGCGCGCTCCAGCTTCTCGCGGTCACGCGTGAAGTTGAGGATTTCCTTCTTGGAATAGCCGTGCGTCTCGCCGCCCAGCATCTCGTCCATCTGGCGCAGGCGCTTGATCGAGCCGGTGATGGTCTTCCAGTTGGTGAGCATGCCGCCCAGCCAGCGATGGTTGACATAATACTGCCCGCAACGCTGCGCGGCTTCGGCCACATAGTCGGCGGCGGCGCGCTTGGTGCCCACGAAGAGCACGCGGCCACCGGCGGCGGTCACGTCGCGCACGGCTTTGAGCGAACGCTCGAGCAGGGGCACGGTCTGCTGCAGGTCGATGATGTGGACCTGGTTGCGCACGCCGAACAGGTAGGGTGCCATGCGCGGGTTCCAGCGGCGGGTGTTGTGGCCAAAATGGGCGCCGGCCTCGAGCAGCTGGCGCAGAGAAACGTCGGGGAGTGCCATGGGCAATCTCTTTCCTTATCTAATCCGGTTCTATCCTCCGCGGGGGAAGCACCAAATGGCACCGGACCTTACAGGCTTACGCCCGGACAGGCCCCCGCGTGTGAATTTGCCCGCACCATGCGGGCATGTAACTCTGCCCGCACCATGCGGGCGGGCGCCCTATGGCAAATTTTCACGCCGGTTTCAAGCGGCTTGCGTCTCGTCGGCATTGGGATCGCCCGGCGCGGTGGCCCAGGCCAGCTCGACCAGCGTGATGATCCGCCGCCCCAACCCATCGGTTTGACAGACAATCAGCCCCTGCTCCTCGATGAACGAGACCACCCGGCGCGCCCGCCCGGCCGAGCGCGTGCCATAAGCGCGGGCGATGGCGGCATCGGACGGGCACGGCGTTCCCGCCCGTGCCGCACCCGCGATCATCATGAAAATACCCTGCATATCCTCGGGCAGCAGGGTGGCGCGGGCCAAAACATCGCGCCAGGCCTCGTCTTCGGCGATTTCGGCGCTGATGCCAGCCCGCGCCCGGGTGAGCATGCGCTTGAAATTATTGAGATCAGGTGCCGCGCTGCCCAGCCCCTCGATGCGGCAGCGCACGAGAAAATCCTGAAACAACACGCCAATGGGGCGAAATCCGGCTTCGGGGTCGGCCAGCAGGGCGGTGAGAATCCGCTCGATCTTGGCGCGCCGCTCGGCCTGCTCCTCGGGCGTTGGGGGCAAGGGCAATTCGGGCTCCACTGGCTCGAGCGCCGGGCGCGCCTTCATCAGCTGTTCGAGCAGGTCTGGCGCGGGCGGGGGCGGCGCGCGGCGGATGGGGCGCAGGGCCTCGGGCGGGGGCGCGGCCAAAATGACCGCGGCGGCATCCTCGGGCGGGGCTTCTGGCAGCGGGGTGAGACGGGGCGTCGCGTTGCGCGGGCTGGTCGCGGTCGGGCCGATTCGCAGGCCGAGCGGGCGGCGCGACAAAGCCGGGCCGAGCGCCATGAACTGGCCGCGCTCGAGGTCGCGGAAGGCCTCGGCTTGGCGGCGCTCCATGCCGAGCAAATCGGCGGCGCGGGCCATGTCGATGTCGAGAAAGGTGCGGCCCATGAGGAAATTTGAGGCCTCGGCCGCGACATTCTTGGCCAGCTTGGCCAGGCGCTGGGTGGCGATGATGCCAGCTAAGCCGCGCTTGCGCCCCCGGCACATCAGGTTGGTCATGGCGCCGAGCGAGAGCTTGCGCGCGTCGTCAGAGACCTCGCCCGCGATGGCGGGGGCGAAAAGCTGGGCCTCATCGACCACCACCAGCATCGGGTACCAATGTTCGCGCCCGACCTCGAACAGCCCGCCCAGAAACGCCGCCGCCCGGCGGAGCTGGTTTTCGGAATCCAGCCCCTCGAGGTTCAGCACCGCCGAGACGCGGTGGCTGCGCGCGCGCTCCCCGGCGAGTTGCAGCGCCTGCTCGGAATGGGCCTCGGCATCGATGACCAGATGGCCGAATTTATCGGCAAGGGTGACGAAATCCCCCTCGGGGTCGATGATCGCCTGTTGCACCCAGGCCGCGCTTTGCTCCAGCAGCCGGCGCAGCAAATGCGATTTGCCAGACCCCGAATTGCCCTGCACGAGCAGGCGGGTGGCCAGCAGCTCCTCCAGATCGAGCGTCGCCGCGCCGCCGCCATTTACCTGCCCAAGTTCAATCGCAACCGTCATTTTCCGCCTTCACACGCCCTTCCGCGAGGCCGGCTGCTTACCAACCGGGCCGCCCGGCGTCGAGCCGCAAAGTCACGCCCGGTCTTTCAGGCGGTTTCTGAACATGTTTCGCAGCTTGGCGATTTTGGGGGCGATCACCACCTGGCAATAGCCCGACCAGGGATTGCGGGCGAAGTAATCCTCATGCTCCTTCTCGGCCGGATAGAAAGCCTCGAGCGGCGCGAGCTGGGTGACGATCTTGCCCCAGACCGGGGTGAAATCGGCGATGGCGGCCTCGGCCGCGGCCCTTTGCGCGGGCGAGGCGTGGAAAATCACCGAGCGGTATTGCGTGCCGACATCGGCCCCCTGACGGTTGAGCTGGGTGGGGTCGTGAATGGTGAAAAACACTTTCAGCAGGTCGGAATAAGAGATCACGGTGGGGTCGAATGTCACCTCCACCACTTCGGCATGCCCCGTCTCGCCGGTGCAGACCTGCTTGTAGGTGGGGGTGGGCACATGCCCCCCCGCATAGCCCGAGCGCACGAGCGCCACGCCCTTCAGCTCATCATAGGCCGCCTCCAAGCACCAGAAGCAGCCGCCGCCCAAAATCGCGGTTTCAGTCATTCAACCCTCCCATTTCGCAAATCACCGCCCATTCGGCGGGGGTTACGGGCGAGACCGAGAGGCGCGACTGGCGCACCAGCGCCAGCTCGGTCAGCCGGGGCTCGGCCTTGATCGCCGCCAGCGTGACCGGCCTTGGCATCGGCTTCACGGCCCGCACATCCACGCACACCCATGGCCCGCCCTCGGCGCTGGGGTCTGGGTAGGCTTCGCGCACCACCGCGCAGATGCCGACAATCTCCTTGCCGACATTGGAGTGGTAGAAAAAACACGCATCGCCCAGCTTCATGCTGGCCAGGTTTTTCTTGGCCAGATGGTTGCGCACCCCCGTCCAGGGCTCGACGCCACGGGCCACCTGCTCGGCCCAGGAAAACGCGTCGGGTTCGGATTTGATCAGCCAATATTGTGTCATGACGACACATTAGAGCCGGATGATATAAGATGGAATTGCCGCGCGATGGCATCTTATGCCTGAAGAGCCCTGGCGCGCCCGGGGCCGGGGCAATGCATGGCAGGGCCGAGCGGCGCGGCTTCCCAACCACGCGCATTGGCGCCACAAAGACGCATGACCGACGAACCCCCCGACCAGACCAAGCCCGCCGCGGAACAAACCCCGCCCAAGCCCCAGCCGCCCAAGCTGCCGCCCGAGATCGGCGGCCCCAAGGGCCCCGAACCCACCCGCTATGGCGATTGGGAGCGCAACGGCCGCTGTACGGATTTTTAGGGCGGGACGCCCTGAAGCGCCCCCCGCCCTACTCTTGTTTTAGCGATCAATTTTCATTGGTTTAGCTTGAGCCTGCCGACTCAAAGCCCCCCAATATCGATCCAACCTGAGACAGGCGCCGCGCGGCCCCTGTTTCGTACCGCTCAGGGTTTGGTATCGGGATATGTGCTTTCCCAGCCGCCGCCCAGCGCCTGGTAGAGCGTGACCAGATCCGTGCCCAGCCGCGCCCGCGACTGCGCCTGGTTCACCTGCGCGCCCAGCAGCCCCTGCTGGGCGGTGAGCACGGTGAGATAATCGGTCAGCCCTTGCTTGTACTGGTCCTCGGCCAGGCCCAGCGCGGTTTGCGCCTGGGTCACGTCATCGTTCAGCGCGTCCAGCGTGGCGTGTTCCTGCTCATAATTGGTCAGCGCCACATCCACCTGCGTAAAGGCGGTGAGCACGGTCTTGGCGTAACCGATGGCGGCTTCGCGCTGCTGGGCCTCGCGCAGCTCCAGCTGTCCGCGCAGCAAGCCGCCCTCGAACAGCGGCAGCGTCACCTCGGGGCCCATGGCGTAGGTGAGCGCGCTCCACTCGTTCAGGTTCTTGAACTGCAAGGCCTGCAGCGAGGCCGAGGCGCCGAGCGTGAAATCCGGGAAAAACTGCGCCTTGGCAACACCGATTTCGGCGGTGGCGGCGTGCAGATTGTCGATCGCCTCGCGCACGTCGGGGCGGCGGGTGAGCAGGTCTGAGGGCAGGCCAACCGGCACGGTGGGCGGGGTTACCGGCACGGGGGCGGCGGTGGTCAGCGCTGGCGGCAGGCCATCGGGCGTCTGGCCCAGCAGCAGGCCGATCTGGGCAACCAGGGCATCGCGCTGGGCGATCAAGCTTGGGAGTTGCGCCTGAATGGCAGCGGCCTGGGCCTTGGCGTTGGCAACATCGAGCGCGGTCGTCAGCCCGGCGGCCTGGCGCTCCTGGGTCAGCTGCACGAGCTGGTTGGCGCTATCCAGATTTTGCTGGGTGATGGCGAGCACCGCCTCGACCCCGCGCAGCTGGATGTAATTGGTGGCGACCCCGGCCTCGACATTAAGCAGCGCGGCGCGCTCGGCCTCGACCGAGCCACGGGCATTGGCCACCGCCGCCTCGACCGCGCGGCGGTTCTTGCCCCAGAGATCGATGTCATATTGCGCCTGCAGGCCGTATTGGTAGAGATCGAGCGCGCCGGACGAGATCTGTATCGCCCCGCCGCCCGAGGCGCCCGAGCCGCCATTTGCCGTGCCGCCCGCATTGGTGGAGGCGCCCAACGCCGAACCGAACAGCGCGAACGGGCCTTTTTGGCTCGGCAGTTCACGCGTGTAGGAGCCGGCCGCGCCGACCGTGGGGTAGAGCGTGGCCCCTTCCATCTCGGCCTGGGCCTCGGCTTCGCGCACGCGCTGGGTGGCGATCTCCAGATCGAGATTTTGCGCGACGGCCTGGGCTTCGAGCTTGCTCAGCTCCGGATCCTGGAAGCTGCTCCACCAGGTTGGGTCGACCGCATCGCCCGAAACATAGGGCCGGGCGCTGCCGGGCGCCTGAGCGGTGAAGGCGCCGGGCACGGCCGTGTGGGGCCGCACAAAGTCAGGCCCCATGGTGCAGCCGGAAAGCACCAGGGCAGCGGAAGCCAGCAACGGAAGACGGATATAAACGGCAGACACGGGGCGAAACTCCATTATTCCGCCCGCTGGGGCGGCGATCGCAGAAACAATACCACAGGCCACACAAGCACAGCCATGAGCCCGATGACGTGAAATACGTCAAGATAGCTGGCGAAGCTTGCCTGGCGTTGCAAGAGCGGGGCGATCTGCGCCGCGCTCAAACCATGCAGATTGGCATAAGGGGTGATGGCTTCGGCCAGCCGCTCATGGTGAAATTGCGTGCGCCAGGCGAGCAGCGTGGTGACAAACGAAACCCCCACCGAACTGCCGATATTGCGCACCTGGTTGAACAAGGCCGCGGCCTCGCCGGACAGCTCTGGCGGCACGCCGACATAGGAAAGCGCCGAAATGGGGATGAAAATGAACGGCATGGCGATGACCTGGACGATGCGCGCCCAGGAGAGATCCGCGAAGCTCATGAGCGGCGAGAAATGCGCATCCATCAGCAAGGCCACGCCCATCTGAATGAGCGCGCCCGCCATGAGCAGGCGCGGCGAGACGAACCGCCCCGTGATGATGCCCGCCACCGGCATGAGCGAAATGGTGGCCATGCCGCCCAAGGCCAGCGCCTCGCCCGATATGGTGGCGGTGTAGCCCAGCAGCGTCTGGGCCATTTGGGGCAAAAGCTGGGTGGAGGCCAGAAACACGAACCCCACCACGAACATGACCAGGCAGCAAACGGCGAAATTGGTGATTTTGAACAGGCGGAAATTCATCACCGGCTGGGGGTGATGCCATTCCCACACCACCAGCAGGCTCAAGGATATGGCGCAAACCGCCGCCAGCGCGCAGATAAAGGGCGAGGAAAACCCGTCATCGAGCTCGAATTTATCGAGAAAGATTTGCAGCGTGCCAAACCCGAGCGCGACCAGGGACAGGCCGAGATAGTCAAGCCGCAGCCCGCCCTTGAGCAGCGCGGCGCGCTCGCGCACCAGCAAGGCGGGCTCGGCCACGAAAATGGCGATGAGGGTGAAGGCGACCAGCCCGATCGGCAGGTTGATGAGAAAAATCCAGTGCCAGGAAAACGTGTCGGTCAGCCAGCCGCCGATCACCGGCCCGGTGGCGGGGGCGACGATGATGGTGAAGCCGAACAGGGCAAACACCTGGGCGCGTTTTTCCTGCGGAAAACTGTCGGCCAGCATGGATTGCGCGGCCGGGGCCAGCCCACCGCCGCCCAAACCCTGCATCACCCGCGCGACGATGAGCATGTCGAGCGAGGTGGACATGGCGCACAGCACCGAGCTGGCGGTGAACAGCACCACGCTGATGAGGTAGAAGCGCTTGCGGCCCAGCACGCGCGCCAGCCAGCCAGAAATGGGCAGGATAATGGAATTGCTGACCAGATAGGAGGTGAGCACCCAGGTGCTCTCGATCTGGCCGGCGCCGAGCGAACCGGCGATATGGGTGAGCGAGACATTGGCGATGGTCGAATCGAGCACCTCCATGAACGGGGCGAGCGAGATCATCACCGCCACCATCCACGGGTTGAACCCGCCCGCCGGCGAGCGCGGCAGCGCGCTCTGGCTCACGGGGCGATCCTGACCTCGGGCACCGCCGACATGCCCGGCGCCAGCAGATACTGGCCGATCTTGTCGTCATCGAACACGATCTTCACCGGCACGCGCTGCACGATTTTTATGTAATTGCCGGTGGCGTTCTGGGCGGGCAGCAGCGAAAACACCGCGCCGGTGCCGTATTGCACGCTATCCACATGGGCCTTGAAGGTAACGCCGGGATAGGCATCCACGGTCACGCTGGCCTTGGCGCCGGGTTTGATGCCGGCGAGCTGGGTCTCTTTGTAATTGGCCGTCACCCATACATGGTCGCCCACCAGCGCCATCATCGCGCTGCCCGGCGCCACCACATTGCCGAGCTGCACGGTTTTCATCGCCACATGGCCATCGATGGGCGCGGTGATGACAGTGTAGGACAAGGCCAGCTTGGCGCTTTCCTCTTGCGCCTTGGCGACGGTAAGCGCGGCGGCGGCGGCCTGCATGTCGGCCTCGGCGGCGGCGAGCTTGGCCTGCTGGGCATGGATGGCGGCGGTGGCGGCATCCACCTGCAAGCGGGTGGTGGCGCGCGGGTTGACGGTGGTGAAGCGCTTATAATCCTGCCCGGCCTGGGTCAGGGTGGCGGCGGTCTCCTCGGCCACGGCCTCGGACTGGGCCTGCTGGGCCAAAGCCTGGGCCACGGCGGCCTGGGCGTGGAGCAGCGCCACCTGCTCGTCGCGGTCATCGAGCCTCACCAGCACCTGGCCGGCGATGACATGCTGGTTGTCGGCCACCTCCACCGCCACCACCCGCCCGGCGATCTGGGGGGCGATGGTGCAGATCGTGCCGTCTATGGCGGCGTCATCGGTGGTGGCGTAACCGCGGTTCAGCCACCAATAGATGAAAAACGCCAAGCCGATGAGCGCCAGCACGGCAAACAACATGATGAACGGGCGCGCCGGGCGCGGCGCGGGACTGGCTGGCGGCAAATCATGTCTCCCTGACGGCCGGCGCACGGATGGGCTGGTTGCATGGCCCAGCGCGGCCTCGGCCAGTATTAGAGGCCGACATGCCGCGCCAGCGCAAGAGCGCCCGGTGAGCAAGACGTTTCAAATATGTGCCGGTTGCGTGATTTTGGCGCGGTCCCGCCACCAAAAATTATGGCTTTTGGGCGTAAACCCCCTCGCCCGTCCGGCCAATCGCCGGTTGCGCGGCGGGTTTGGCCCGTGGCTGGATAAATATAACAAGCCCTTGGCCGGTGGTTTTTACGGCGGGCGGCAACGCGCGCGCGTGGTTTTGGCACGCGAGGCGCTAAACCATTACAATCAATTGCTTACAATAAAATTTTATGTGCGGCCCACGGCCGGGGCACCGCATATTGTTCAAAATCAAGATTAATTTTCTCTTGCATCCGATTCGTTTTTGGTCAGTATTCCCGCCAAGGTTGTGTCGCTCAATAACAGGAACTCCCATGGCCACTCCGACGACCCTTGACGCCCTCGTCAGGCAGAAACTGCGCACCTGGCCCCAGCACCCGCCCGGACTGGCCGACCATGACATGGGAGCCAGCGGCGCCTGGCTGCGCGCGCGCCCCAACGCCACCACCGATGCCGACCCGCCCTACCTGAAAATTCCCGGCACCAACCGCCTGCGCACCATCCCCGATGGGCTGTGGCTCAATTTCGGCGGCACCGCGCATGATCCGTTTGTCGATGTGTTCGCCATCGAGGCCTGCGGCTCCTTCTCCAACCTGCTCGACAAACGCTCCCGCTTCGCCCCCTCCATGCATTCGCTGCTCGCCGTCTGCCCGCTGGAGTGGCTGATGCAGCCGGTCTCGGCCGCCAACCCCATGCCGCGCTGGCGCTATACCGGCCTGCTGCGCCAGGCGCCGCTCATGCCGCTCATGCTGCCGGTGCGCGATTTGCGGGTGATGTATGCGCTGCGCCCGCGCCAATATGCCGGGTTCGTGTCAACCCAAATTCCCCACGCGCATGAGTTCTTCGCCCCCATCGAGGCGCTGATCGGCCCGGAGGGCTGGCAACACCCAACATTGCGCGCCTTTATCGCGCGCACCAGCCCGCGCGCCAATTTCTGGGATTTCGGCAACCTCTCGGCGGCCTGATCCCGCCGCCCACCTGAGGCGGACGGGTTTATTGTTGACAATATACGGTTTGACAGTTAGGAAAACGGCGATTTGTCGTAGTTTCCACCCATTATTGTCGACAACATGCAAAAAACCCATGTGAGCCTGGCCAGTCTGAGCGCCGAGAGTGAAACGCTCTCGGACCATGTCATGCGCCAAATCCAGTCCGCCATCGTCAAAGGCGAGATTCAGCCCGGCAGCAAGATTTCCGAGCCCGAGCTGGCGCGGGCCTACGGCATCAGCCGCGGGCCGCTGCGCGAGGCGCTGCACCGCCTCGAGGGCCAGAAGCTGATTGTGCGCGTGCCCCATGTGGGCGCGCGGGTGGCCTCGCTTTCGCGCGCCGAGCTGGCCGAGCTGTACCAGATCCGCGAATCGCTCGAGGGGCTGGCCTGCCGCCTGGCCGCCGAGCGGATGACGCCCGAGCAGGTGGAAGCGCTGCGCGAGGTGCTGCGCGAACATGAGCGCGACCAGGCCTTCAAGGAAGGGCGCGGCTATTACCAGCAGGAAGGCGATTTCGACTTCCATTACCGGATCGTGCAAGGCAGCGGCAACGGCCTGCTCATCCGGCTGCTCTGCGATGAACTCTACCAGCTCGCGCGCATGTACCGCATCCAATATTCGGCCACGCCCAACCGCCCGGCTCAGGCCTTCGCCGAGCATCACCGCATACTGGACGCCATTTCCGACGGCGACGGCGAGCTGGCCGAACTGCTCATGCGCCGCCACATCCGCACCTCCCGCCTCAACATCGAACGCCAAATAAAGCAGGAACCCAGCACATGAACACCGAAAACCGCAAACCGCTGCCCGGCACCGGGCTGGATTATTTCGACGCCCGCGCCGCCGTCGAGGCCATTGCGCCGGGCGCCTATGCCACCCTGCCCTACACCTCGCGCGTGCTGGCCGAGAATTTGGTGCGCCGCTGCGACCCCGCCACGCTCACCGCCTCGCTCAAGCAGCTCATCGAGCGCAAGCGCGACCTTGATTTCCCCTGGTATCCCGCCCGCGTGGTCTGCCACGATATTCTGGGCCAGACCGCGCTGGTCGATCTCGCCGGGCTGCGCGATGCCATCGCCGACAAGGGCGGCGACCCGGCCAAGGTGAACCCGGTGGTGCCCGTGCAGCTCATCGTCGATCACTCGCTGGCGGTTGAATATGGCGGGTTCGACAAGGAGGCCTTCGCCAAGAACCGCGCCGTCGAGGACCGCCGCAACGAGGACCGCTTCCACTTCATCAACTGGACCAAGGACGCGTTCGACAACATGGATGTGGTGCCGGCCGGCAACGGCATCATGCACCAGATCAATCTCGAGCGCATGTCGCCGGTCATTTTCACCAAGGATGGCGTCGCCTTCCCCGATACGCTGGTGGGCACTGACAGCCATACCCCGCATGTCGATGCGCTGGGCGTGATCGCCATTGGCGTCGGCGGGCTGGAGGCCGAAAACGTCATGCTCGGCCGCGCCTCCTGGATGCGCCTGCCCGACATCATCGGCGTGGAACTCACCGGCAAGCGCCAGCCCGGCATCACCGCCACCGACATCGTGCTGACCCTGACCGAGTTTCTCCGCAAGGAGAAGGTGGTTGGCGCCTATCTGGAATTCTATGGCGAGGGCGCGCGCAGCCTGACGCTGGGCGACCGCGCCACCATCTCCAACATGGCCCCCGAATATGGCGCCACCGCCGCCATGTTCTCGATCGATGAGCAGACGATTGAATATCTGCGCCTCACCGGCCGCACGGCGGAGCAGCTCAAGCTGGTCGAGACCTATGCCCGCGCCAATGGGCTGTGGGCCGATGCGCTGGCCAATGCCCAGTATGAGCGCGTGCTGAAGTTCGATCTCTCGAGCGTGGTGCGCACGCTGGCCGGCCCCTCAAACCCGCATCGCCGCCTGCCCGTCTCGGCGCTGCATGAGCGCGGCATCGCCGCTCCCTGGACCGAAACCCCCGGCCAGATGCCCGACGGCGCTGTCATCATCGCCGCCATCACCAGCTGCACCAACACCTCGAACCCCCGCAACGTGATTGCCGCCGGGCTTTTGGCGCGCAACGCCAACAAGCTTGGCCTCACGCGCAAGCCATGGGTGAAAACCTCGCTCGCGCCCGGCTCCAAGGCGGTGGCGCTCTATCTCGATGAAGCCGGGCTGACCAAGGACCTCGAAGCCCTGGGCTTTGGCATCGTCGCCTTTGCCTGCACCACCTGCAACGGCATGTCGGGCGCGCTGGACCCGCAAATCCAACAGGAAATCATCGACCGCGACCTCTACGCAACCGCCGTTCTGTCGGGCAACCGCAATTTCGATGGCCGCATCCACCCTTATGCCAAACAGGCCTTCCTGGCCTCGCCGCCGCTGGTGGTGGCCTATGCCATCGCTGGCACCATCCGGTTCGATATCGAGCAGGATGTGCTGGGCACCACCGCCGAGGGCCAGGAAATCCGCCTCAAGGACATCTGGCCGTCCGATGAGGAGATCGATGCCGCGGTCGCCGCTTCGGTCAAGCCCGAGCAGTTCACCAAGGTTTATGAGCCGATGTTTGGCAATCGCGGCGCGCGCAAACAAGTCAGCCCGCTTTATGACTGGCGGAGCATGAGCACCTACATCCGCCGCCCGCCTTACTGGGAAGGCGCGCTGGCCGGTGAGCGCACGCTGACCGGGCTGCGCCCGCTGGCCGTGCTGGGTGACAATATCACCACCGACCATCTCTCCCCCTCCAACGCCATTCTGGGTGACAGCGCGGCCGGTGAATATCTGGCCAAGATGGGCCTGCCGGAGGAGGATTATAACTCCTACGCCACCCACCGCGGCGACCATCTCACCGCCCAGCGCGCCACCTTCGCCAACCCCACGCTGCTCAACGAAATGGTGCGCAACGAGGATGGCTCGGTGAAGAAGGGCTCGCTCGCGCGCGTGGAGCCGGAAGGCAAGGTGATGCGCATGTGGGAGGCGATCGAGACCTACATGACCCGCCGCCAGCCGCTCATCATCGTGGCCGGCGCCGATTACGGCCAGGGTTCATCGCGCGATTGGGCGGCCAAGGGCGTGCGCCTGGCGGGGGTCGAGGCCATCGTGGCCGAGGGCTTCGAGCGCATCCACCGCACCAACCTCATTGGCATGGGCGTGCTGCCGCTGGAGTTCAAGCCCGGCACCACCCGCCTGACGCTGGGGCTTGACGGCACGGAGACCTATGACGTGAAGGGCAGCCGTACCCCGCGCGCCGACCTCACGCTGGTGGTGCACCGGCGCGATGGCAGCAGCTTCGAGGTGCCGGTCACCTGCCGTCTCGACACCGCCGAGGAGGTTTCGATTTACGAAGCCGGCGGCGTGCTGCAACGCTTCGCGCAAGATTTCCTCGAAGCCGCCCAGGCAGCCGAATAAGGAGGCGCGCACATGGTTTTCGCTCCCCAAATTAAGGTTCCCGCCACCTATATGCGTGGCGGCACCTCCAAGGGCGTTTTCTTCGCGCTCACCGACCTGCCGGCCGCCTGCCAAGTGCCCGGCCCCGCGCGCGATGCCCTGCTCATGCGCGTGATCGGCTCGCCCGACCCCTACGGCAAACAGATCGACGGCATGGGCGGCGCCACGTCGAGCACGTCGAAGACCGTCATCCTGGCCAAATCCGCAAAGCCCGACCACGACGTGGATTATTTGTTCGGGCAGGTCTCCATCGACAAGGCGTTTGTCGATTGGTCGGGCAATTGCGGCAATCTCTCTGCGGCGGTCGGGCCGTTCGCGGTCAGCCACGGGCTTATCGACCCCGCGCGCGTGCCCGAGAACGGCGTGGCCGTGGTGCGCATCTGGCAGGCCAATATCGGCAAGACCATCATCGCCCATGTGCCCATGACCAACGGGCAGGTGCAGGAGACGGGGGATTTCGAGCTGGATGGCGTGACCTTCCCCGCCGCCGAGGTGGTGGTCGAGTTCATGGATCCGGCCGAGGAAGGCGATGGCGGGGCGCTGTTCCCCACCGGCAACCTCATCGATGATTTGGAGGTGCCCGGTGTGGGCACGTTCAAGGCCACGATGATCAATTCCGGCATCCCGACCATTTTCCTCAATGCCGAGGCGCTGGGCTACACCGGCACCGAGCTGCAAGACGACATCAACAGCGATGCCGTGGCCTTAAAAAAATTCGAGACCATCCGCGCATATGGCGCGCTGAGGATGGGGCTGATCAAGTCGCTCGAAGAGGCGGCCTCGCGCCAGCACACGCCAAAAATCGCCTTCGTCGCGCCGCCCAAGGGCTACAAGGCGTCGAGCGGCAAGGAGATCAAACCGTCCGACATCGACGTGCTGGTGCGCGCGCTCTCCATGGGCAAGCTGCACCACGCCATGATGGGCACGGCCTCGGTGGCGATTGCCACGGCGGCCGCCATTACCGGCACGCTGGTCAATCTGGCGGCCGGCGGCGTTGAGCGCGAGGCGGTGGTGTTCGGCCACCCCTCGGGCACGCTGCGCGTGGGCTCGAAAGCCACGTTCGAAAATGGCGTCTGGGTGGTGAGCAAGGCCATCATGAGCCGTTCGGCCCGCGTGCTGATGAGCGGCTTCGTGCATGTGCCGTTTGAGAGGTGAGTAAACGCGAAACAGGCCAGCGCTCACGTGCTGGCCTGGGAGGTTTCTCGGCCCGATCAGTTAAAAATATTTTTAAAATTCAATAAATTATGGCGGAAGGGGTGGCCATCACATACGGGCGATTACGATATTGAGTCTGTTGTGTTTTTTAGACCGCCGCGCGGCGGGATACCCGGAAATATACCCGGCTTTTAAACTGATACTCTGGCTCTGTTCGGAGGGGCGTCATCCCGCAGCACAATATGGAATCCGCGACCATGTGTCAGTCTAGCGCGTGGCGCCCAGCCGTAAGGCTGGGCGGGGTGTCATCTGTGTGGGCCTCGGTGGTCACGGGCTGGCCTGCTTGGGCACATAGACCGGCTGCCTGGTGTCCGGCACAAGCTTCACGTCCTGGCTGTTGCCCGCGCCGTCCGTGGGCAGCCACCCATTGCTCGGGTCGGCCACCACCGTATTAAGGAACGTCCCCGCCGGTTGCGTGGTGCCGTCCGAGGCCACGCACGGGGCGGTGCATTCGATGGCGTAGTTGGCGGGCGCCGCGTGGGCGACGAAGGGGAACAGCGCGAGGGCCGCGATGATAAGTGCGCGCATTTTTACCTCCTCAGTCATGGCATTGCACCAAGAGGGCGCCATTGCCGCCAGCGCCGCCAGTGCCGCCGCCGCCAGTGCCAGAGCCACCACCACCGCCGCCTCCACCAGGGAAACCCCCCGTGCCACCATTGCCACCCACGCCAGAGGCATTGCCGCCCCCAGAGCCGCCCCCCGCGCCGTCGTCCTTCGCTGGCCACGAGGCGTCCGAGACGCCATTGCCGCCATTGCCAGCAACGGCGCCAGCCCCGCCATTGCCCGGCGTTGAGTACCCGAAAAACACGTAACCAGAACTGGCGCCCGCTTGCGCGACACCCGCGTTAAGGCCACCCCCGCCAGCGCCACCGCCGGGAGCGTCGGATGTGTTCTGCGTTCCGTAAGCCGTGCCCGTGGCAGTAGAGCCGCCCCCGCCAACGGCGCCCATGGAGGCAGTGTAGGCCGCGCCACCACCGCCCGCGATGAGGGGGTTGCCGCCCCCTTGCCCACCGGAAACAGTCGCCCCCGCAGCTCCTTGGGCCGGCGCGTAGGGCGCGCCATTCGCGCCGTAATATGTAGAGCCAAACACGATGTACGTTGCGCCGCCGCCGTTCCCGGCGCCGGTGGCCGTTGCGCCTCCTGCGCCTATGGTCACGCTGTAGCTAAGCGTGGTCAGTAGTGATGTTGGTATCCATGGACTGGCATAGTCGTTGGCACCCCCACCACCACCGCCACCAGAGCCGGAAGCGCCGCTGGCGATTGTGGTGCCAGCAGCTCCAGAGCTTCCGCCGCCGACTGCTTTGACCTCGAAATCAACACACGTCGCCGGGAGCGTACCTGTTCCCGAAACGGTAAAAACCTTGGCGTACCCCGGCGCGGGCGTCGGCCCCAAAGCCCCGGTCGGCCCCAGCGCCTGCGCCGACGCCCCGAGAGGCGCGAGCAACAGCGCGATTGCGAGAATAAATTTCCGCATTACCAGCTTGCTCCCTGATACGTGACCGAAGCCGTGGTGCTCATCACCCATACCTGCTGTTGGTCGATACAATTAAACGCCTGCTCCGGTTGCAGCGTGAACTCCGCCGCTGTCGGCGTGGTGCTGCCTGTGGCGATATTCACCGGCGCCGATCCGGTGATCTGGATGGTGCACCCCCGCCGGCTTAAAAGGGGTGGCGACGCCAAGGCCAGTGTCCATGTGCCGGGCGTGACGCTTGTCGTCCCAGAGATTGGTGCCGAATTGGGGCTGAGAAGCGATTGCGCGCCTGCCGCATAAGGCAGAAAAAGCGCAGCGATGAAGACGACTCTTTTCATTGAGCTACTTCCTTTCGGTTATCCTAAAATTGCGGCGTGCAGATTCAACACCCGCCGCGCCCAGCCCAGCCCATAGCGCTCCCAAACAGCGAGGCTGCCGAGGAATTGCAGCCGGGCGGCGAGCGCATCGACGGCAAGCGGGACTGGATCGGCAGCTTGAATGGCGGCCATCGTGACCGGCCCGAGCTGACCGTCAGGCGCAACGCCAGCGGCGCTCTGTAGCCACTGGATCGCCCGACCGGCCCCCGAGTTCACAGCCGCGTCAAACGTCGCGCGCGCGACGGGCAGCGGCAATTCATCGCCGCGTATCTTCGGCCAGTAATCCGCCTGGTAAATCGCCTCGGCCTGCCCGAGCGTGAGGTTGGCAATGTCGAGTGCGGGATACGCGGCGGCACTGATGCCGAATTTGGTGCCGCGAAGCTCGCCCGCGCCCACCACGCCGCTGGTCCAATTGCCGGAGTCTGCTGGGTCAGCGGTGAAGCCGCCCTCGGCCCCCACAGTCCATAGGAAACAAGTCGTGAAATTGTCGGTGGCCATCGCGTTTACTTTGCCCCCTTAGCAGCCACGCCTTGAACTTTTTCAATCGTGCGCATTGCCCCCATGCCGAGAAGGCTGAAAGTGAGCGTGGAAAGACCCGCACTATCAATACTCGGCAGCGGCGGCAGACTGGGATGCACAAGCGCCAGTCCCCACGTCAGAAACGGGCTGGCGATGTACTCGTAAGCCAGCGCCGCACCGCAAACCCACCCGATGAAGGGGCGCCAGCCCGCGACAAAAACATCCGCATTCGCAGCTTCCGCCTTGTCCACATCAAGCTGGCCCTGCGCCATCTGCAACTGCGCGGATAGCAACGCCGCCTGTGCCTGAGCTTGTGCCTCGGCCTTCTGGGCAGGATCGGGGATAAAATCCAAAACCTTGTTCACAATGGGCGCGATAGCGCTCCCGAGGTCGATCAACCCAGGCATGGCGCGTCTCCTTACAGGTTAAAGATGTTTGTGGAACCAAGCCTCGATGCGAGCGAAAAACGTCTCCGGCACTTGTTCAATGGCCGCGAGATCGGCACGCATGGCGGTGAGCTCATGGCCCAGCGCGGCCTCGGCCTTGGCAATCGCCGCCTCGATCGTGGCTTTCACCTCGGCCAGCACGCTTTCCTTGGTCGGCATGGCGGAGGGCGTAACGGCGGTGACGCCGGCGGCGCCGGTAACGGTCGTTTCAGACATAACAAATCTCCTGGGGCGGGTGTTGCAGCCATGCCTCGCCCCTGGCGGCACGGCCGATTGTTACGCGGAATCCGCGGTCAAAATCTGATGTATCTCGCGGTGCATTTCGTGGAGTTCTTCGAGCAGTGCGCGGCTTTCGTCGTGCTTGCGTTGCTGAATGTCCTGCCCGACCATAATCACGGACAAAAGGACGAGCTGCAAAAAGGTCTGCGCGGTCCAGGCGATGAGCGTGGCAACGCCGCCGTGAATGGCAGCCGGGAGGCTGACGAGTGCCAGTCCCGTGAAGACTGCCGCGCATTCCATCGTGCCGACAAGCTGGCAGATGGTGAGCGCCAGCCATTCTTTGCCGCGGCGGTATGCGTCAGCCATGAGCGCCCCGACCGCCGGCGATGCCGGCAAGATAATAGAGGAGCCCAGCAATAGCGGTGATGATGCCGAAAAAATACGCCACCCACTTCGCCATGCGCCTGGCCGCGCTCATGTTCTCCAGAAACTCCATCAGCAGCGCGAGCAATTCCGGCCGCACCACCAGGGGGCGCAGGACAGCAAGCTCTGCCGCTGACAGTTCAGATTCCGCCTCGTTGCCCATCTTGCCGGCACCTCAGTTGCGAGGTGAGTCTATGAAACCGCAGCGGTGGAGCGCCACGCCTGGCGCGGCGGCGAGATTGGTCTGGGTGGAGCTCATGGGTGATGCCCTTTCTGGCGACGAAAATTGAGCGACACCAATTCTATCGGCGGAAGGGCGCGGCTAAAGCAATCCCGCTGCGCGGGCTAGACAAATCGCCCCCCAGGCTACTACCGCACCGAGCCCGGGCGGAATTACGATGAGGCAGATCGTGGCGCGAAAATAATCCAGGCCGCTCATAGGCGCGCCTATTAGCTGCTTGTGGCAATGGTCCCACTGGATCAGGATCGAGAAGATCGCGCAGGCAATTGCCGCCAGCACCACGCCATGGCGCCGCGCCATCGCGGCCCATAGGCTGATGGTCTCGCCGCGCGGCGCACCAAGGATCGCGGCCTCGGTTTCGTCGAGCTGGATGCCGTCAGCCTTGACCACGGACCAGATGTTTGCCCAATAGCCCCTACCCGAAAAATCACCCCACAAGCTCATGGGATCGTCGCCGTGGTGGCGGGGAGCGTGCTGGCAAGCCCGAGGGCCACATCGTCCAGGGCCAAAACATAATCGGCAATTGCCACGGCCAGGCTTTTGAACTGCGCCTCGGTAAACGTGTGCGGCGCGCCGGTCGCATCAACCCATTGAATGGTGGTCGCGTTGTTTGGGAAAGCCCCGTTGACTTGCAGGTAAACCGACACGCGATTGAGCCGGGCCTGCGCCGCTTCGTTGCAGGCATATGTCGCGCTGAGCGCGGGCGTGCCGCTGCTGGTGATAGCGAGCCCCGCGTTGAGCGCGGCCTGCGCCTGCTGCGCGAGCGTGGGGGCGGCCGCCGAAAGGGATATTTCGGTAAAAACGCCATTCACCATGCCCCAAACTCCCACAAAACGCGCACCCTCATCCGTGGCCGTTAATTGATAGAGAGCCAAAGTTGGACCTGTGGCGGGAAGCGCTTTAAAATTCGGCGTTTCTGTGTCGAAATACCCCTCCACCATTTGCGGTGAGGCGACGGAAGGATTGTATTGCGCATAGACAGTCATTTCAGTAGCCCTCCGCTTCCACATAGAACGCGACCAAAGTGCCGCCTAACGTAGTATTGTGCACAACCAACTCAACTGAGTTAAGGGTCGGCAACGACACCAAATCAACTATCCCAACATTCGCTGTTCCGGTCTGCCCAGTAGCAATCGACAAGTTAAAGCAGCGCATGCCCGTAACACCCACTCCAAACGCCGTTGGAAACGTCCACGTTACATTTGTGGAGTCTACCAACTGGATCACCGCCCAATTCACCAAGCGACCGTCTGGAAGCGTGCGCGTGCCGCTGCATGATACAGTTCCCGCCGCCGCCGTAGCTGCGGGCAAAACCCACGCCGTAGAGCCAGTTTTCTTAAACTGCCCCAGCGCCACTGCATGATTGCTGGCTATCGCGTTGGCAACGATCTCCTGGCCGATGGTGCGGGCGCGCCAGCCATTGCCATCCCACACAGCCTCGAACGCAGCCCCATATGCATCAGCCAGCACCACGCTATAAATTTCCGAGCCGTCCGGCATCCAGAAGGCGGGCTGCCCCGACGATACGGCACTGGCCACCGTTACCGGCGCCGCGCCCGAGCCTAGCACCGTCACCCTCTGCCCAGGGACTTTCCCCGCCCCCAGCGTAACCGTAATGGCAGAGCCATTGGCGCACGACACGACAGTCTCGTAAGCGGTGGGGGAAACCGTCGCGCTCGCGGTGATGTTTGTGCGCGACACATCGAAGTCAAACAGCTTCGTATTAACCGCCTGGAACGCCACGCCGTTATAAACCGCAAGGACCGACTGCCCCGCGACAATCTCGCCGCCCGTGAAAGCCGCGCCCGCAACATTCAGGAGCGATTTCACGCCAAGCCCCGCATAATTAAGCGTGCAGGCGCCAGCATTCGGCCCGGCATTGGCGAAAAACGCCACGCGCATCCCATTGGTCAGCGTGGCGGGCGCGTTCGTTGCCGCCACTACATAGGCGCCGGCCGTGCCACTGTCCGTCCCAAAGGTCAGCGCGCCGCTCTGCAACGCCTGCAGAAGCTGGCCATCGTTTGATTTATTCTGAGCGATTCCAGCGGCGGCCAGGATTGCCGAAAATTCGTCCTGGAGCATATTCATCCAGTCTGGATCCACGATGGTGGCCGGCGTGGAAGTTGCCGGATTGCCGCCGGTGAAATATCCCCCGACATTGGGCCCCGTGGCGCCGCGCGTCGGCTTGGTGGTGGTCGCGGTCGAATTGTCGATCTGGTACATCTTACCTCACGAATAGCTGAAAATGAGCGTGGTATGGGCGGGCGCCACGCGCTGGAGCTCGAACTGGAGGATATTCGTGCCCCAGCTCGCGAGCGGTTCGCCCACGGCATCGCCGACTGCGAAATATGAGAGTGTCACCTGAGGCGCGTTGATCTGCCACGCGCTCGCCCAAGCCACGTCATAAAGCGGCTGGCCAACCGCATCGCGCCCGACGCGAAATGGCGCAAACCGGGTGATGGTGATGGCGTAGCCCAGGGTGGCGGCATATCGGATATAAAACCCCATCGACATATTGCCGCCGCGCGCCGTGAGCCGGGCTACCACCTGCGCCTGGCGCTGCGAGATCAGATCCCCCTCACCGATCACCGGATCAGGAAGGCCTAGAGTCGATTCCCATTCGGGCAGCAGATTAACCGCCGTCGAGGGGAACGCATCGACCAACAGCGCGTTCGCCGCTGCGGTGCTTCGCTCATAGGTCGGCGCAAGCGCATCAAGCGCCGCGGTCTGGACCGCATCTTCGTCTCGCGGCCACACGGCGCCGCGCGGCATGAGCGCCTGCGTGGCGGTGCGGAAGTTCTGCGCCGTGAGCGCCAGTGCCATCATGTCGCGAACGTCGTCGTGCCGAGCACGAACAACTCCCCTGGCGCCGGCGTGAGCGGCCCGCTGGGACCGGTGACCGCGAAGCCTGATAGGCCGACCGAATTGATGGCGGCATACCAGGCGCTTGGGTCAAGTGCGGGCCATTGCGCACCCGTCGCGGGATCCACAGATCCACCCACCTGGGCGGACTGCAAGAACATGTCCGTGAGCGCCGCCTCTATCGCCGCTTGATTGGCGGCCGTGTTACCGGTGCCCAAATTGGCGACGGTGAAATTGACCGGCGTTTTGACCGGGGCGCAGGAATATACCAGCGCATCTACCGGCTGGGTCGCATAGATCGCGTTGGCCACTGTCAGCTGATCGCCGGTCGCGGACGCGTCGCGCGTTTCATTTGCCGCCACGCCATTGGCGCCCTGAGGAAAGCCGCCAAAGGCCGCTTCGGTGGTATCGAACATCGTGTAGACCACCACCGTACCGGGCCCCTGCCCTTGCGGCGTCACCCATGCGCGCGTCACGCCCCCAACGGCCAAGGCCCACTCGATATAGTCGCTCCGGTCGCCTCCTTGGGGCGGCGCAGCATATTGTTCAAGCACCCGCGTGCGGTAGTGATCAGGGCTTTCCTGATCCGCCCCGCCGGTAAATCCGAGCGCAGCCACCACGCCGGATGTGGTGATGCCCGCAATGGGTGTGGAAAGCTTGATCACCGTCCCGGCGTCCGCATTGCCGGCGCTCCCGGCCACTACCGCCGTCATGGGCACATTAACGGAGGTCGCGCCGGCAGCGATGGAGACTGCGGCCGTGGAAAGATATGCCGTGCCATTGGACAGCGCGAATTGAGTGCCGCCCGGGATCGGTGTGCCGGCCAGGCCCGACATGGTCGCGTATCCGCTCGCAAAGGTGGCATCCTCTTGCGGGACGCCGATCAGATTACCCCACCCGGTCAGATATTCGTCAGCCGCCGACCAGGGGACGGCCTGCTCGGAGATCCAGTCCAGATAGCCGTAATGCAGATATGCCAAGCCAGCCTGCACCCACGACAGCACGCGCATGACCGAAAAGCGCAGGAAGCCGTCGGCGCCGAGTGGGGACGTGTTGACGTCCTGCATGGCCTGGTTGCGCAGTTGCGTCAGTGTGGGCCGGGCAAACGGCATTGGCGCTCCATCTCAGGGACGCGGCGCCATCGCGGCGCTGCATCAGGTTAAAACGCCGCTCCAGGCCCACTGATATTGGAAATTCGCCAAGGTCCCGTCGGGTTTGGTGACGGTCACGGCAATCCCCAGGCGGCCCGGAGCGGGATAGGACGTCTGCACGTCCACTTGCTTGGCTACACCGTCGCTTACAAGGGGAGCAAGCGCCTCCTGACAAATGTCCCGGGCATCGCGCAGCAGCTGGGTGACGTCAGAGATCGACCGGCGCGCGAGCGTCCATAGACGCGACCCGATGGGCAGAGCCTCGTAAGTATCGGCCCACCAGCCACGGTGATCTGTGGTTCCGTCCGGGGGGGCGGTATCAGCCGGCAAAACCCGATCGGTGAACAGGCAGATGAGCACCGAGGTCTCAAGGTCGCCGCCGGTGGCTACCTGCCCGCTCTCGACGGTCCAGTCGCCACGAAAATTGATCGGATCCCACGTAATAGTAATATCTGGCATTATCCTGTTGGTGTCCCTGTTGTGCCGCCTTGAGGATCCGCATGAATATGCTGACTCACCGAATGTGTGCTTTCAGCATAGACTTCGCCGGTAGCTGTAAGTTTTCCGTTTAGCACCACATCCCCATTTATGGTGATCGGAGAGCCGTTCCCGTTGATCATAATCCCCGATGAGGCAAGCACGATCGAGCGTCCCTGATTGTCGAAGATCGCCGTCTCACCGGGCTGGAGCGTCAGACGATACCGGCGGTCGTTGGACGCGACCGCGACGCCCTTAGTTTTGTCACCGTCCAAGAATGCCACGGCATAATCGCAGCCGGGCAGCGTGGCGCTGGCAAATCCGTAGAGTTGCATCGATGGGACACCATCTCGGATCTCGGGGCCGCCATTGGCTGTGCCGGGAAATTTGACCTGCACGCTGGCCGTCGGGCCTTCCTGGCTGGAGGTGGTCGCGCGCCCGACGCTGAACACCGATTTCAGCCGGTTCGAAAGCGCGCGCAGCTGCTCCCACATTATTGCGCCCCCCCGACCGGGTTTTGGGCCTGGTAAACGTCGGAGGCATACGGCTGGAGGATAATCGGCTCGGGAAAATATGCCTGGGGGGGCATCAGCACCACATCGGCATGGGTGCCCGCTTCATCGCGCCGATAAGTGACCTCACCGATCAACCAGTTGGCATCCGTCAACTTCAAGGAGGGCAGATTGATCGGGGCCAGGGTGTTCTTGGTCCAGAGCGTGCCCGCGCTGTCAAACCACCCGTCGCAGGTCACGCGCACGGCCTGGCTACGGCCAATGCGCCGCGCGACCTCCCAGGCGCAGCGCTGCTTGGCTACGGAGTATTCGCTGCCCCCCTGTTCGGAGACAAAAATCATCGGCCGATAACGAGGCACGCCGGGGTCGACGGACAAGGCGCCCTGCACCAAGTCCGCGCTCACGGCGCCGGCATCAGCAGGATCGCCCGGCTCCGTGTAAAGGGTGGCTGTGGTGAGCAGCACTGCCTCGACGGTTGAGAACCGATCATCCATCGAATAGGTGGTCTGCGCCTGCTCGACATTCACGCCCTGCGAAAATCCGCTGGCCATCTCCAGCGATCCCGCCCGGGTGAGGATAAGATCACCAGCGTGGTCATCGTAGGCGAGGAGGGCAGCATAGCGCGCCACGCGTTCGATGATCTCGAACGCAGTCTCGGTGAGGATCACGTCGAATTGCGGCACCAGCGTGCTGCCGATGTCGCCGATCGCATAGACGTTGATACCGAAAGGCGCGGCGAGCTTCTGCGCCAATGATAAAGGTGTGCTGTTGTTAAGCTGGAATGTCGAGAATTCCGCCGAGCAATCCACGAGATCTGCGCATTTCGACCGGCCGATTACCGTCAGGGTGTGATTATTGCCGGAGATCATATATTTGACCCGGTCGACGTACCCGCTCAGCACCGTCTGGGTGCCGATCAGGATGATGCACTCCATCCCCGGCTCGATTTTGGCGACGCCAGCCGATTCGGGATAGCTGTCCGTGCCCTCGAGCTCAAAATCCGCCGGGCAGCGCTCAATGCCGGTGGTGATGCGCACGCGGCTCCAGCCGGTATAGCCCGACCAGTCAGCGGTCGGCTCGCCGCCAGGCCGCACGGCAATCGTGACGGTGCTGTCGGGGGTGACGGGCTGTAGAGTGGAGCCGCTCATGCCGAAAGGGCCTCAAAGCTGGTGGGCATAAAAGCCGGGTGCGCAGGGTTTGCGCGGGCTATGAGCTGATCTGAGCGCGTGGCGTCCTGATAGAGGAGATATGCGACCGCCAGCGCCGGCAGGGGCGCCCCCGTGGTCACGGTCTCGATCGAGGGCAACGCGGCGCCACGCACGATCAGGTCTGTGGCGACCGCCGCGCGCAAAGCTCGGAAAGCCGAATAGGTGCCATCTTGGCCCGCATCGGCAGCGACGGTAATCTCGGCATCGAAGAGCGGGATGACGGCATCCAACAGCGCCATGGCTTCCGTCGACGAGGTCGGCGTGTACGCCTCACACGCGCCCGCCAGCGCCGCGAGCGCGCTCCGGCGCAGCAGCTGGGCCGTCGCATCCTGGGCATTGGCCCCGGCCTGCCCGAGCGTCGAGGTGGCGGCCGGAATGGTGGGGGAAAACGCCTGCAGCGCCGTCAACATGCGCACCTGGTCGGCGGGGCTTTGGGCGATGGCCGCGACGGCATCGAGCAGTGTCTGAGCCTCTCCGGCGAAGCTGCTGGCCGTGGCCACCGTCATGCTCTCACCGGCGGCAGAAAGCCCGGAGGCGGCCGCTAAAACGGCCGTCCGCGCCGTGATTTGTGCGGCGAGCAGGGAGGAGACCGTGGCCGTATTAGGCGCCGGCGCCGCCGGGCTGCCCACGCCAAAATACCGCCCGAACCCCCCCACCAGCCCGGTGATGGAATTATAGGCCGCCGAGGCATCACCGATCACGCTGCTCACGACGCCCTCAAACTCGGTGACCGTGGAGGTCACTTTCGCGAGGGCCGATTCACCATAGGCCAGCGGTCCAGCGATGTATGTTTGGAAATCCGCCTCCACCGCCGACACGGCGCTGGTGATGGCGCTGAGGATGCCCTTCTTGGTCTGAGCCACAGCCGTCGGCATGATGCTGCCCGCCGTCTCCAGCGCCGTGAACTGCAGCTCTACCACCCGCCCGCGCTCGGCGCGCTCGACCATGGCGAAATCGACGATCGAGACTTTTTTCGAGCCCAGTGAGGGATGGACCAAAATCCCCGGCCCGGCCGTCTCTACCGCGGCCTTAAGCTTGTCGCGCTGGCTGTAAACATCATCGCCCACGATGAAGCCGGAAAAGCTGTAGGCGCGCGTTCCGAGGCCGATATCTTCGACCCAGATTTCATCTCGGTAGGGGTAGATATGTGGCGCAGTGCGGCGTCCGGTTTTATGGGTCGCCTGTGTCACCGCGAACGGCACGCCACGAAAGCTCGCCGCCTGCAACGACGCCGCCCAGATGCCGAGTCCCTGCTTGGCCCCGTAGCCGCCCGTGGCGAGAGATTCGATGCTCGATGCAGCATTTCCGAGAGACGATGCAGCGCCGGAAAGAGCGGAAACCGTGCTGCCGACGGCCCCCACTGCATTCAGGAGGCCGCTCATATCCCACCCCCGGCCATGGCCCGGCTGATCTTCACGGCCCCCTGAGAGACGGATGGCGAGCTGGCACTGACCACCACCGATGAGCCGGGCGGCGCGTTGTTGTGGTTCACATCCACGGTGATCTGCACGGCCTGGGCGGCGGCGTTGCTGGCAATCGTCGGATCGAGCGTGGCGCCCGTCTCTTCCTGGGCCATGGCCGACAGCACCTTGCGAAGGTTGCTCGCGTTGGTGAGGTCGAGCGGAGCGTCGGCGCCAATCCCGGTCATGCCGGTCACGGCCTTAAGATAGGCTGGATCGTCATTGCCATCGCTTGCCGGCGCCCAGCCCCATTTGGGATCGGTGATCAGCGCGCGCAGGGTGTGCAGACCGTGCACGGTGTTATCACGCACAAGCTGCTGGGCGCCGGCGGTGGCGCCGGCCTGCATGGTGGCATATTTACCGAATGGCCCGTCTGCTCCCACGGTCCCCGCCATGCCGGCGGTTTTGAGGTTCAGAGGGTTATTGTCGCGCAGGCCGCGCGCGGTGCCGAACGCGGGCGGCGCATTTGGGCCCGTGATGCCGTACCGGCCGTACCGGCCGAGCGTGCCCTGATTTACCGGGTCGGGGTCCGGCGTATTCATCATGTAGAGCATGCCACCCGCCACAAGGCCCCCGCCGAGCATTGTCGCGGCGCCTGCCGCCGTTCCTACCAAACCGGCCGCCCCGGCGCCGGTCGAAATGCCGGTCGCCGCCATGAGCGACACCACCCGCACGAGCGCCGCCGTGACGGTCAGGATCGGTGCCATCATTGAGGCGAGCCACGCCGCCCCCATGAAAATGGCCAGATCCCGGGCGGCCTTCTGCCAGCCGCCGAATTCGTGCACGGCACTTTGCACTTCCGGCGCGACCTTCTCCACCCATCCCACCAGACTTTTGACCGCCCCCACAATGCCGGTGGCGATCCAGGCGCGGTTGCGGGCGATCCAATTCGCCATGTTGGTGAGCAGCGGGCCGAGATAGGGCGCGAGCTTCTCAGCGACGGAATAGCCGAGCCCCTCCACGGCCAGCGTCAGGCTGGTCTGGGCGATGCGGAGATTGTTCGCCGCCGTGACGCCTGCGGCGTTCACCACGCCATATTTTTTGGCCTCGGCCTCATATTCGGCCATCCCCTTCGATCCCAGGCGCAGGAACGGCAGCATATCTTCCGCCGCGCCCCCGAAAAGAGCAGTGGCTACCGCGGCCTGGCCGAAGGGATTCTGAATCGCGGCAATTTTATCTGCCAATTGCGGCATCGCCGCATTTAAATTGTGCGACATTTTAACGATGTCGCTCATTTTGAAGCCAAGGTACTGAAATGTTGCAACAGTTTGCGGCGATCTTCCGCCGATGGCATTCCATAAGTTTTGGCCCAGCGTCTGCATGCCCTGGGCCATCGCGGCGCCGGACGTGCCAGCCAGACGGGCGGAATTTTGCCATGTCTGGAGCGCCGAGGCAGACATGCCGATGCGCTGGCCGGTAAAGCTGAGTTGCGATCCGAAGCCGGCGAATTTGGTAGTGAGCGCCACAAGCCCGGCAATCGATGCCGCGCTAGTGATAGCGCTCAAAGGCTCCACGATACGCGCCACGTTGTGGAAGACCTTGCCGGAGGCAGCGCCAAGATTGCGAAATCCTTCAGACATGCGCGTGAGGCCCGATGCATCCGATAAGCGCTTGAACGACTTCTGCACGCGCTCAACGGGCGCGGCCATTGCGGCAATCCGTTTGTTGATCGCCTCGAGGTGCTCGCTGACCTGGTCAACGGCAGTGATCGTAAGGCTGAGTTTACCGCCGGCCATTATTACCTGCCTTTGCCAAGGCCGCCGCATGGTCGGCCCATTCGTACAATTCTTCGACCGTCAGATCCTCGACCTCACTTTTCGACCACCCGAAAAAGCGCGCCACCGAGGCCATCAGGCGTCTAAAGTCGCCTCCTCTTTCAGAGGCTTCGGCATAAAACCCAGCAGCCATTCGGCGGCCTCGGCGGCGATATCGATATCGATCTGCTCGACCGCCGGAATCGGCATGCCGGTCACGATCGACACCAGCGCGATCTGCATGGCCGTGGCGCTGTCCGCGGTGCCCTTGAAATGGGTCTGCGCCCGCTTGAGCTCGCCGATCTTCGGGACGCGGAGATCCAGCGTGTAATAATCCTTGCCCGCCAGGGAGATCACGGCGGGCAGCTCAACAGTGCGCGTGCGCTCACGGATCGTCATGCCGTGAGCTCCTCAACGGAGACGCCCTCGAATTTGACGCTGAACGTCGCCTCCTGGGTCTTCACCGCCTCCACCTCGGTGCACCACATGCCGTCGCCGTAGACGCGCTTGCCATTGGCGAGCGTGAGCACCAAAGAAGAACTCGTCATGGCGTTGAAGCTGGCGACGGTGAGAGACCCGGCGTCGCGGATGGTGGCCGAGATATAGCCGGTCACCGGCATCTCGGAGTACCCTTGCACGCCACTCTGCCCGGTCAGCGATTCCCGCTTTACGCTGTTCGCAAAATATTCGGCGTCTGAGACGACATCGTAATTCGAGCCGTCGATGCTGAGGTAGGCAATGCCTGCCCGCCTGTTTTGTGTGCCACTCATCTTGTCACTCCATCAAAGGGATGGCCGGCGCCTCACGGCGCTGGCTGGCGTGGTTTAGGGTTTGGTGAACTGCACCAGCATGGCGATCTGGCGCAGCTGGTTGGCGACCTGGATGGGCAGCAAGAGCTTCACGAGGCCGTTGCCCGCATTCTGCGCCTGGGCCTGCTGGGCGAATTGCTGGGCGTTCTGGGCCAGGCCCGCCGTGCAATAGGTCTTGTAGCGCCCCACCACCGACGCCAGGACCGTCTGCGCGGTGACCATGGCCGAGCCGTAGGGCACCGGCGTGCCGTCGGCCACCAGGATCACGCGCGGATAGTTGGTGGCCAAGAAGCTGCGCAGGTCACGGAGCAGATACTGAAGGGTGTAGAGCGTCTCGGTGTCGAGATACGAGTCATCCGCCGCCCCCGCTGCGTTTTTCTGGTAGGTGGTGCACATGCGCTCGATCTGCACAGTGCCACTATCCGTCACCAGGAAGGTGGCGACCCCATCATAGAGCAGCGTATTGCGCTCGGAGCGCGTGAAGCGGCTGGCCAGCGGGGGTGCATAGACGGTGGAGAGCGCGAGATATTGCAGCGGCACGGCCGGATTGGCGCGGATCGAGACCATGCAGGTGGCCGCTACATCAGCAGCCCACACATAATCGGGGCTCGGGCTGTCATAAAAGCCCATGATCTGGGTGTGCTGGTCATTCAGAGCGTTGCCAAAGGTCGCGAGTGTGCCAAGCGCGCCGCGCGAGGCGCCCCAAGCCCCACCGAAAAGCTCCTGCATCCATGACCAGCGCCCGGTGGCGTCGTTGAGGAAGGCCGTCAGGGCCGCCAGGGTGGTGGTATCCGTGAAGCCGGTGATGATCGCGTCGAACGTCTGATCGCCCGAGAGATTGGCCAAGGCCGTGGTGATCACGGGATTGAGCGTGCCGCCGGCCAAAAGGGCGCCATTACCGTCCGCCGTGCCGCTGATCGTCAGCCCAACCCCGGCGGGCAGCAGCTCGCCCGCGGCGGCGCCGAGATAATTGACCCGCACATCAATGGCGTTGCCGACCAGGCCGGCATGCACGGCGGTGAGCGTCACCACACCGGTAGTGCCGCTGGCGGCCGCCGTCACCGGCATCGTCGGAATCGCATTGATGGCCGCCGCAATGGCTGCGCCGATCTGCACCACGGTCATCCCGGCGGTGATCGCCACCGTCACGCGCGGATTGATCGCGCTCGCGCCGATGTAAAAAAAGATCGTCCCGGCCGCCGTCGCGGGCCCGGTGGGCGTGATCGTGGCGCTGGCTTTGGTGTCGGTGGGGTCGGACACGCCCACGCACCAGACCTCGCCGAAGGTGTCGGCATTCCGATAGGCCTGGAGCATCTGCGCCAGCTGCGAATTGATGCCGTACTTTGTCTGCGCGTCGCCAAGGCCACCCGAAAGCGTTGCCACGTTGGGCGCGGCCGTCCCGGCTGTGGTCATCTGCCCGATGATCAGAGCGCGCAAATTCTGCTGGCCGGTATTGGCCTTGCTTGCGTTCAGTTCGGTGAAAAAGCCCGGCGTGCGGTTGCTGCTGGGGTAATACTGGAAATTGATGCTGCCGCTCATGGCGTCTCTCCATCGATGGGACCGGGCGCCTCACGGCGCTCGAGAAAAAATCAGTCGGCAGAAGCGCCGGTGACCAGATTGTCCGGAGCCAGCGCCGTTTTTGCGCCGGCCGCATCCGCCGCGATCACGTCTCCGTCTCGCACCCGGCGCAGCCAGAAAGCGTCATCGGGCACGTCTGCGCCCTCGGCGGGGAGCGGCTGATTGGTGGCAGGGTACCGGACCAGACGGTCGGGGGCGGGCTTGACAAACATGGGGCCTCCTCAGGGCTGGACCGACGGGACGCCGCCGGTCTGGGCATTCACGCCCGCGTAAATCGTCGGAGCGCCCGACGGCTGAGACACCTCCATCCCGAAATTCGCGACGGGAGTGCCAAGCGCGGCAAGCGGGCCGAATTCTTCGTAATATTCGCACTCCAGCTTGAGCAACGCTTCCGAAATTGGCGTGTTGCCGCTCGACGATGAGCGCACTTCCGTTTCGATGGCGGGAAACTGCTGGACCATTTGCTGAACGGGCGAGCCGGCGCTGATAATGGCTTGCTCGATCTGGTAGAGCAGAGTGGCCATGGTGGTGGCCGCCGTAGCGCTATCCACTGCCGAGACGCGCACAACGATCAGGATGCCCGACACCGTCGTGAATTGTGGCAGCCCCCGCACAAGGCTTTCTTTCCGGTCATACGGGCACTTGACCAGGATGGCCGGCAGCTGAGGCTCCGTCAGGGGCCAATCGCGGTCTGCGTACACGCTGCCGCCTGCGGACGTGGCCGCCGCCAGGAGGGTGGAGACCACCGCGTCAGCGATCTGCTGTCGATAAAGAGAGCCGCTCATTTTGCGTTCAACAACAGCTTGGCCCAGCCGTGCCCATCAGGCCGCACCTCCATCACGCTATAAGCTGCGCCCGTGGCCAGCGTCAGCGTGTCGCCTTGCAGCGGCGCAGCTAAAAATTGTGAGAGCTGTACGCCCAGCACCGGGCGCGAGCTGGTGATATTGGCGGGGCTCCCGAGCTGCTCGAGGCTGCCCCCTATGGGGTCGAGCGAGAGATATTCGCTGTCAAAAACCCCAGTGATTGCCTCGACTGTTCCCGCCTGGTGGGTATAGGTGACGCTCTGGCCGAACGTAGCGGCCAGAGGTCCAATCACCAGACCGTCCCAGTCGACGGTCATCAGGCGCGCACTTCGGTGCCGCCCACGCGGCGCACTTCAGGCTGCGCACTCGCATCTGCCGGCTCGAGCGCGCCGAGTTCGCGCAGGCGCGCGACCTCGTCCTCGGGCAGCTCCACGATTTCCCCGGCCTGCGCGACCTTGGAGACATTCTTGGAGATGGCGCCTTCCTTGGTTTTCTCGACCAAGCGGGTCTGAATGCTGCGCCCGCGCGCCACGCGGGCCTTAACCAGGGCCGCCATCAGGCGACGGTCCCGGCGCAGACGGTGGCGGCCAAGCAGGCATTTACCCGGCTCGGGATCACCAGCGGCGCGCTCTGCATCATCAGGAAGCGCTGGGCGGGGTCATTCTCCACCCAGGTCTTCGGCGCGTAGGGGAGCGCCGCGTAGTTGAAAGCGGGGTCCAGGATCTGGGCGAAGGCGCGAGTGCCCATCATATCCGGGCCCGACATGATGACTGTGCCGTCCGCGATCATGCGCTTCTCGACGTTGTTCTCGTCGACGTACCAGTCGTTGTAGAGCCAGAGATCGTACTGGCCCCAGCGACCTTTATAGACCGCGCCGCGGGCGATCTGCGAGCCGGGGTTTACGCTGTTCCCATAATCGCCCAGCTTGGGATAATAAACCGCCCCCTGCACGCCTTCGGCGCCGAGGAATTTCTGCCAGGGCGTCGGGGTGAACACGATATCCGTGACCGTGGCGCCCGACGATTTGAGGATCTGGGTCTGCCACGCCTCAATGTCCGCCACCGGCACCGGGTCGCGGCCGTCGGAATTGAAGTTGGCCGCCACGCCCCACTGGGCAAGCCCCGAGAGGGCCACAGTCAGCGAAGAGTCGCGGCCGTAGTCGATCAGGGTGGCAGGATAGCCCTCGCCCGACACGGTGATGGTACCGGTCAGCAGCGCCTGTGCCGCCATCCACTCGAGGCGCCGGTTGAGCATGTCGATCTGGTCCGTCATCTCGAATTCGATGTTGGCCATCTCGCGCTCGGCGCCGGTCATATCGCCGCCGATGCGCTCACCGATCATGCGCCGCACCGGCTTGCGGAGGTCGGGCGCGCGCTTGTCCTTGATGTAGGGCGGCTTGAATTCATTGGTCTGGTAGCGGCGCTGCTCGACGAGCTTACCCTCCATCAGCGGGCTGACAAACGGGCTCATACGGCGCTTGCCGATATCGATATCGATGGAGACGAATTCGGAATCCGCCACCACGATGTTCGGGAAGAACTTGTCCAGCAGGAACGTCTGGGCAAGCTTCAGGTTGGGAACCACCTGAATCAGGGTGTTGGTGTCGTAGAGAAAGCTCGCATTGCCAGCCATAAGCTGAGGCTCCATCGATGGGACCCGGCGTCATCACGACGCTGGTCAAAACGCCTTGCCCAAGGGCGCAAAGGGCGAACGCGGCGCCGAAGCGCCGCGCGATTAGATAACGGCCGGGGTCGCCGTGCCGGGATCGGCGGCAGTGACGGCGCCTTTCAGAAACAGCCCATTCGGGATCGCGGTCGCGATCAATTCCGGGGTCCAGCTGCTGTCATAGCTGACGGCATTGATGTTGAACTCGCCCATGAAATAGGCCCCGGCGGGGACATTGCCGGCGCTCGGGTCGGCATAATCGGCGAGAATGGCAACAGGGTTTTGACTGCCATCGGAGGCAGTTTTGACCGAGAGCTTGAGCGTGCCGATGGCGTTGACCACCTGCACGTCAAAGCTGTCGGCCGCCGAAAAAGCAGTCCCGCCGGCGGTGATGGTGAACCCGAGGCCTTCCTGGGAATAGGCGGTGCCTGTGGTCGCATCCGCAAGGACCGTTCCCTCGGGGTCGGTGACCGACCAATCGGTCGCGGACTTGGCGGTGAGCGTGTACGTGCCGACCAACACGGCGGTGCCGAGGGTGATCGAGCCGATGGTGCCATTGCCCACATTGGTCGCGCCGATGGTCACGATATCAGAATAGGACGAGGCACGGCCAAGCACGGAACCGCGCGGGAGCGCCACTGACCCGGACAGGATGATCGGCTGAGAGACAACCTTTAGGTTGCCCGCGATCAGCTGATCGGGATTATAGATTTCCGAATAGACGGCGGGCTGCTGGGGATTATCGCCAACGGTGCTGGTGATGAGGGTCATGCGTCAGGTCCTTCAGATTTCGCCGCGGCGCTTACGGCCGGCCGCGACAATCGCGGCGGCAGTGGCGGCATGGGGGTCGACGGAAGTCGCGGCCGGAGCGCCCGGGCCGGGATTGGTGGGGGCCTCTCGGCTCATGCGCGCGGCCAGGGCCTGGCGCCGCTGCGGGGCGGCCGCGCCGGCTTTAAGGAGGCGAATGGCGGCGCTCCTGGAAAGGCCCTGGTTGAACGCCAGCTCAGCGGCAAGGGCGGGATTGGCCGCGGCTTCCGGCGTCGCAAAGATGGCGGCGCAGCGCGCACGCTCGCGCAGACGGGCGCCGCGCACCGGCGACGCCTTGGCCATCTCGCCATCATCACTCTCGTCGTCGCCTTCCTCATCACCGTCGGCTTCGGCACGCTTACGCGCCTCTTCCTTTTCCTTCTCGTCGTCGTCGAGGGCCTTCATGCGCGCCTCATACTCGTCGTCGGTCTCGCCCTCTTTGCGCTCGCGCTCGTCGGGCTCATCCCCTTCGGCTTTCGCGGCGGACGCGCCCAACCCGATGAGATGGGCGAAAGTTTTTTTGAACCCGGCAGATTTACCAGCCACGATAGAAAGCTCCTGTTTTAGCCCAGCGTTTTAAGCAGGGCGGAAAAAGCCGCGTCGGGCGCGGCAACCTCGTCGCACAAGCCGGCGGCGACCGCTCCGGCCCCCATGAATGTGCCGGCCTGCATGTCCCGTATCGCTTGCGCGTCGAGGCCGCGATTGCGCGCGACCGTCGCTACGAACAATTCCCCCATCTCATCCACGTCAGCCCTGAAGCAAGCGAGTGCATCCTCAGAAAGCGGCTTCTCAGATGCACCGTCCGTTTTACGATCACCGTATTGGATGAACGTGACTTTCACCCCCGCCTTGTCGAGCGCCTGGCTGATATCGACGTGCCCGGCGACTACGCCGATGCTGCCAGCACCTCCGGTGCGCGGGATGAGAATCCGATCTGCCGCGCTGGCCAAAGCGTAGGTGGCCGAATAGGCGCTTTCGCTGAGGATCGCCCAGATCGGCTTTTTCCCGCGCGCAGCGAAGATGTGGTCGACAAGGTCGAAACACCCTTCGACCGTCCCGCCCGGGCCGTTTACGTCCAGCGCAATGGCCCGCACATCATCGGCCTCGAGCGCCGCGTCGAAGCCCTGCCGGATCCAGCTGTATTCCGTTCCGTCGGCCCACCAGGGAAGGTCATTGGCGAGCACCCCGCGCACCGGCAAGATGGCCACGCCTTTATGCAGCCCATATTGCGGCTGTGGCCGGACATAGTCGTCATAATCCGACCAGGCCGTGATGGTGGCCGCCAGGCGCTCGATTTCCAGTCGATGCATGGCAAGCGGGCGCGTGAAAAAGCGGGGGTCGATCTTCATTCGCCGGCTCCTGGCGGCTTGGGGGTAATGGGCTTGTCGCCCGCATCGCGGCCCGCTTGGCCGCCATTGTCGACGCTGGCCATGGCCGCCACGATGGGAAGAGGCGGCAAACCGACCTGCTCGAATTTCCGCCGCTCGAGCGCCAGCTGGTCGACGATCTCTTCCCAGTCCTCGCCGGTGTTTTCGCCCACCTCCATTTCGAGAGACGAAAGCCCGGCATTCATGCCGATGATCGCGCCCTGGCGCTCGGCCACCGGATCGACCCAGCCGCGCCCCGGCCGCAGCCAGCGGCAGCGCGCATAGGCCGTGCGGAACTCCTCGAACGATGGCGCGCCGGCGGGCAGCGGAATATCCTCAATGTCCATGACCTCCTCGAGGAAGGCCGCGCGCACCGGCATGGCAAAGCCGCTCTCGAACCCCGCCGCGCGCCGATTGAACGTCTTCAGCACCTCATTGGTCGCGCCGCGGAAAGACGAGTAATTCGTGCGGCTGAAATCGCCCGAAAGCTGCTCGTAGGTCACGCCCAGGCCTGAGGCGATGTGGCGCAGCACTGCCACCGAAAACGGCTCGTAATTCGCCGCCGGGCGGCTGGCATTGACCGTGCCGATTTCCTCGCCCGGGGCCAGCGTCGTGACCCGCGCGCCGCCGATATCCAGCCGCTTGCCGGTCCAGAATTCATTGCGCATGTCCTGGTAAGGCCCGAGGCTTCCCGGCATGGGGCCGGGATTGACCGCCTCTTCGATCATGGCGGGATCGAACGGGCTTTTCATATAGGCGGCGAACACGGCATTGATGATTGCCGCCTCGAGCTCGACGGAATCGTATTTGGTCAGCATTTTCATCCGCTGCATGACCGACGTCAGGATGCCGACCGCCCCGTGGTGCTGAGACGCACGGTGGTGGTCGTAATCGTGCACCACCACCGGGCGCCCCCAGGTGGTCTGACGGGGCAGATAATCCCATTGCTGGGCCTTGGCCGCCGAGAACCAATCGCCCACATGGGCCCGACGGATCCAGTACCCCTTCGGCGCGCCATACTGATCGACCTCAACGCCGCCGCGCATCGAGTTGGCGTCGAATTGCAGCTGAGGATTGCTAAGGCGGTCGGGGTCGATCAGCTGCAGCGCCGTCGCATAGCGGGCGCGTCCAGGGCCGACCACATCGTCGCGCCAGGCCATCACGCCGAGCGCGTCTCCGTCGATGAGCTTGTGCCGCATGGCCACCCAGAAAAGCTGGGGAAGCGTCAGGCAGTGCATGGCGTCGCAGTAATGGCCGACTTTATCATCTGCCCAGCTGCGCCAGCATGCATCCACGACGCGGCCGAATTCGTCGGCCCATACGGCATCGAAGCCTTTGATGCCGGTATAATAGGCCAGCGCCCGGTAATCGGGCTTTGAGATCGCGCGGTAATCCGCCCCGATGACATTGTCGAGCACGCGCGTGATGCCGCCGCGCGCCCAGCCGTCATTGCGCTCAAGGTCGCGGGCGCGCGAGACAATGCGGTCGCGCCAAAATTGACTCGTTTCGCCATCAGGAGACCAGAGGAAAGGATACCACCCCTCCATCTGCTCCGAGTAATTGTCCGCCGCGTCGAAAGGCGTGTTCATGGTGCCGTTGAGCGCCATGGGCGTGGGCCCTTGGCGGCCGCCTCCAACCGGCGTTTTTGGGCGGGGGAGGGGAATGCCGTCGGCGCCGAGGATCTCTACCATCAGCGGAACCGGAAATTCAGCGGGCGCCGGGGATGGCACACAATGCCAAGCTGCGCCTGCAGCTGTTTGATGAGCATCACAAGGCCCGACGCGCTTGCGGGCGAATAGGTGACCGATTTTGTGCCGTCCCCCTGGGTATAGGAGAGCGTGACCGCCTTGGCGCCTGTCTGTAGCTCGATCAACGCCGTCTGGGCATTCGCCAGGGCAGTCTGGAGCTGAGCCGTGGTCATGCCCGCGAAAACAGACGTCGACGGATTATAACTGCGGCCCGCGCCGGACATGGTAGGCTCCATCGATGGGACCCGGCGTCATCACGACGCTGGTCGAAGTCACGCTCCCGCAAGGCGTCCGGCCAGGCCGAACTTCTTGCGCGCTCCCTCGGGTGGCGGCGCGGTCGCTCTCACGACGCGGCGACCCGGCGGGTGCTCCCCCTTGTCTGGGGTTGAAGCTGGCGCTGGAGCAAGCTCTGGCGTCTGGGCGGCGGCGCCGGTAAATGGCGCCGCCACGCTTTCCACCCACCGGTTGAGCTGCAACCCGAAATGCTGGAGCCCGCACAGAGCAGCGTAGGCATAGACGCGGCAGTCGAGCGCCTCGTTGGCCCGACCGGGCAACTGCTCCCAGACCCTAAATTTCCGGCCGCCCACGCTCTTCAGCGTCGAGCGCTCAGCGAGCAGCTGGGCGAAGTAATTCACGTCACGGTCGGCCGGGAAGTGACAGTAGCCCGGCTTTGCCTCATGCACGTTTTCCGGCGGCTTGATGAGCAGCCGCGTGCGCACCACGTCCTTGGCCGCATTCACGCCCACAATGACGGGGCGAAAGGTGGATTTATGGCGGGCAGATGGGCGCTTTGTCGGCCAGACGGGTGAGCGCTGGCCATTGCGCGCGCTCTCGCCCTTGATGGCCCAGATCTTCCGGCCGAGCCGGGCCTTGGCAAAATCGTACACGCGCTGGGTATGGTGGCCTCCAGAGTCGATACAACCCGCCTGGGCGGCGAATGGCCTGCCATCCGCGCGGTAATAGATGCGCTTGGTGGCCGAATCCACGCGCTCCCAGAATTCCTCGGTGTCCGGGTCTCCCTCGATCACCACATGATCGAGGCTCCAACTCTCCTCGTTTTTGCCCCAGCCAACGAATTCGAGCTCCACACGATCATCCTGCGTGTCGCCACCGAACGTGATCACGGCCACGCCGCTTGGCACCTCGGCGCCATAGACCTCCGTGCGCGCGGCGAGCGCGTGCTCGTCCATGGTCTGCATGCCGCGGTCCTCGAAGGGCTCGCCCAGCACCAGGTTGACGAAGGTCTGGCGCCCGAGCGGGTCGTTGTAGACCTCAAGCCACTCGGCCACGAGCTTGCCCCAGCTGGCGTTTGGGTGCGGTGAATATCCCGCCCAGATATGGAAGCTGGCTTTGCCCCGGAAGGGCGCCGTAGCACGCCACTCGCCCTGAGCGACCATGTCGCCCTTCTCAGCCTCGTCGATAATGCAGCCATTATGCCGGCACACGTAATGCGCCGTTTCTGGCAGGTGGGCGCCATTACCGTCCTGGCGCCATTTTATGCCATAGGGCTTGTCTTTGCCTCCCCATTCCAGCACCTGGCGCTCGCCGCAATGCGGGCACGGCACGAAGAAAAAGCGCTGATCGCCGGCCTTGAAGGCCTTCTCGATGCGCGAGACACTTTTGAGGGTGGGCGTCGAGCCCAAAACCGCTTTCCGGTTCCAGAAAGTCTCGCCGCGCTTGATGGCCAGCTTCACCTGGTCACCCTCATCGCCCGCGCCCTGCACCGGGTAGCCGTCGACCTCGTCCAGCAGGATCAAGCGGCAGGTGATACGCCGGAATCCGCCCGGCGCATTGGCGCCGGTATAGGTGATCGAGGCGCCGTTCTTGAACACCTGCTTGCGGATTGTCCGATTGCCGTCCTTCGCCTTTTCGTCGCCCGCCAGCGCGGCTAGAACCGGCGTGTCGCGGACCATCGGGGCAATTTCTGTTTTTGAGTAATCCTCCGCGTCTTCGACGCGCGGTTGCACCACCAGGATGGGGCTGGGGTCCTGGTGGATGAAATAGCCGACCGCATGATCAAGGATCTTGGTAAAGCCGACGCGGGCTGATTTCATCACGTCGACCTCCTCGACGGTCGGATCCGTGATCGCGTCCATGATGCCCGGCTGGTAGGCATAGGCGTGGAAGCGGCCGGTCTGGGCGCTGGTCTCGCGGGAAAGCACCGCGTAGCGCTGCGCCCATTCGCTCAAAGAAAGCTTCGGGGGCGGCGCGAGATTATCAGCGACGGCGCGCCTGAGTGAGGTGTGGAGAGCAGCCAGGCCCGCCGGGTAGCTAGTCGCCGGCATCCGGCCCGGGCGGCTCCGCGAGCTGCTGCATCGCGTCGGTCACCAGCTCCTGTAGCGCCTCAGTGATTACCTCGAGCAGCTGATCCTGCAGCGCCTGCACCGTCTTGGCGCGGAAAAGATCGGGTGAGCGCTCGGCGGGTATCGCCATCAGGCGGGTGCGCACCCGCGCAAGGTGCTGGCCCACGATGCCGGCCACATGCTCGACCTCGACCACCTTCCCCGCCTCGCGCTCGAATTGAAGCCTGCGAAGATGGGCGATCCAGCTGTCACGGGCGAGCTCGGCCTGGGCCTTTGATTTGAACAGCCCCTGGGTCTGGAGCGCCGCCGACGCGGCGGCCTTGAGGTCATCCTCGTCGCTCGGGGCAACGCTCTCGGTAACAACCATCAGCGCCGGATCCTGGGCACCAGCGTTACCTTGCGTGTTACCCGTTTTTCCGCCGCGCCGCGCTTCCGCCCGGGGTGAAGAAAATTTTTCTAGCTCAAGTCTGCTGGCGGCCAAATCAACAAGATCGCCATCCATGACGATCTTGCCTTCGCTTTTCCAAATCGTGACCGTTTTGCGGCTCACGCCCATCTCCCGGGCGAACTGCGCTTGCGACACCAGCATGGCGTTACCTTGTTACCCTGTTACCCACTAAAATCGGCCTGCACCTAGAGATAAACCGGGCTCGCGCAACCCCGCGTTTAAGGGGTCCACCCGGAGGGACCCATGACCCGGGTACCCGCTCCGACCCCATGGAGCGAAACACCCTCATTTCTGCGCCTTCCTGAGCATTCTTTGGAAGATATTCCCAAACCGAGCGCCAATCACCGCACTTGCGCGCGTCATGAATCCGAAATGCTCATTGACTTGCTGCGGTTGTGCAAAGCGTATCAGCAGCCGCACTTGACCGGCATCGTGATGCCAAGCTGTTCCACGCTTTGGCCGCCCACGCTTTGCCTCACCAGCGCGATTGACATTAACACGCTGCCACACACCAGACACGCCATTGATCGTGCCCACATAGATATCCGGCCGCTGTTTCAGCCGCTCGAGCGTGCCATTGGGCAGCTGTCCATATTGATCGAGCTTAATATCCACCGGCTCGGCCACCATCTTGCCGGGCGCGAAATGCTCGCCGCCTGTCTCGTAGGGCTCCAGATACCGCGCCGCCTCGGGCCGGGCGTACACCGTCGCCTCTGGCGCGCTGGTGCTGGTCGCCTGATCGACGACAAAAGCTTTGCGCGTAAACGGGCGCGGATTCTTGAACACCTCGGCGGTCGCAGCGCGCTCGGCCTGCATCACCTCAAACGCCAGCGCGTTCACGGTCGCCTTGGTCGCCTGCGGCACAATCTCGCGCCGCTGCCGGTCCAGCATCATCCGAACGCCACGCACATCGGCGGAAATGTTGATTTTCAAGGCCATATACCAGACCTACGCGCGGCGGCGCGTGTGGAGCAACGCTCACCGCCCCACCGAATAAACCACATCCTCAATCTCTCCGGCCAGCTTCTCCTTGCACAGCTTGCACGTCCGCACATGGGGCGCCGACCAATGCTCTTTGCGGCACATCGGGCAGCGATAAAGCCGCTTGGGCCGCACATCGTCGATATCATCATCAAGCCGCCCCTTGTGCTGCGCCACGCCCAATCGCCCGCGCGCTTCGCGCACCTGGTAGGGGTGGATTTGCAGCTTATCGGCAATCGCCCGGGCCGAGAGCCCTTGCCGGTGCAGCTCATTCACCTGATCATCCATCCGCTTGGCCCGGGCCAGCCAGGCATTCGCTGGCTCAATGCGCGCCAGCCACTCAATGAACAGATCAGCCTGCCCGCGTACAATCCCTTCCCGCGCGATAATCCGGCGCACGTCGCGGCGCCGCGCGCCAAGCTTTGCCGAAATGGCGGCGACATCCGCCCCCGCATGCACCAACCCGCGTACATCCGAGACCGATATCACCCCCATGTCAGGCGCAGGCCCTCAGTCCAGCCCCTCTCCTGCTGCACCTCGTCGCCACGCCGCCCGCAAATCGCGGATCAGCGCCTTGGTCATGTACCGCTTGGCGTCGTTGTTCTTGTGCGCCGCGCTCCAGCCTTCGCGCCCTTCCGTATGCGCCCGGCGCCGGAAATAATACGCGCCATATGGCCCCAGCGGGCCAGCCGCGCGCCCCTCTTCTTCGTTGGCGCCGCGCCATTGAGCCCGAAACAAGCTGTCCGCAATCGTCCAAATCTCCGCCCGCCGGGCCGGCGAAAACCCATGCAGCAAAGCCGCATCACCAGCAGCGCGCCGCTGCGCGCCGCCGTCAATCACCGCCAGACCCAGCCGCTTCCACACCGCCGATTTATCGCGGTAAGCGCCCAAATCTCCGCACTCCGCCACAATAATCGCCAGCCCCTTCGCGCCAGCACCGCGAATGCCATTCCACCAGCCCCAAACCGGCAGCGTCTTGGCAACCGCCTCCATCCGCGCTTCCACGGCTTTGCGCATCTCGTCCCAAACCTGCCGAGAATGCGCGCTGGCCGAGATCATCGAAACATCCGCCCAGGCCGGCAAACCGTCCATGTTCCCCGCCTCCACGGCCCGGCGGATTTTGCCAATCTGCCCCCACAGCTTTTTCCCGGCCTTATCCTCCACGCGTCGGCCGCTTTCATCCCGCACCGCTTCGCCAGTCTCCGAAATCAAAGGCCGGTACCCCGCGCATTGCGCCAGATACGCCTCCAAAGACCGGTCAATCCGCGACTGGGTTTTAATGGCAAAGCGTCGCTGCCTTTGCAGCGCCATCAACTCAGCTACAGAGGCATCAAGCAGGGAGGGCGGGGGCGGGGCGGCCTCTTCGGCACGCGCAGCGTGGCCCTCCGCTGCTTGATTGGGGTCTGGCAAGGCAGGCAGGAGGGGATCGGCCTGTGCGGCAAGCCCACCATGGCCCACCTTGCCAGATTTTCCCACGCCCCGTTTCCGGGAGCGTGGCGAGGGCGCGTCTAGAATGGCCTCTTCGACACCGGATTGTTGGCCCTCGATTTCTAAATTTTGACGCCGGGGGCACTCACCCCCGGCAACGGGCACGCCCGGGATGGCCTGTTCGGCGGACGACCGTTGGCCCGTTATCTCATTATCGCGCAGCATTCAGGTGCTCCCCGTTCGCCTGGCGGTAAAGTGCCGCGGCTTCCGCCTCGGTCACATAATCACCAATCTTGCCACCCTCGGGCACGCCCGAAATCACGCGCTCAACAAACGCCGCATCGCGCCGGCGTTTGGCGACAAAAGTCCGGCACATGGCCGGCGTGGCCTCACCCAGCGTCACGTCCCCAATCCGGAACGACGCGAGAATCGCCCCCGCCGCAACCGCCCGCGCGGCCCGCAAGGCATCCACCGCCACCGGCGCGTTGATGGTCCGAGCAGGCAGCGGCGCAAATTTCCCCGCGTCGTCTCGGCCATGGACGAGGGATTGCAGCGAATGAACGGGACGAGCGGGCGACTGGTTTTTGGCCTGTTCGGCGCCCCCGGCATGGCCCGCTCGTCCATCCGCCTCGGCGGATTTTTTTCGGGGAGGGCAGGATAATAATGGCCTCGGCGGCACGCACCCCTTGGCCCTCCCCTTCGCCTGCCTCATCGGCACGCGAATTCAAATATTCTTGCGCTTTCTCAGCGAAACAAGACTTCGTCAATTCCCACAGCGCAGCGTAATCATCCTTGAGAATTGCCCCCAACGCCGCCACGCGCTGCGCCGGCGGCTGAACCTTCAACACCCGCTGTGCTGCGCGCTCGAGCCGCATGGCGGCAGGCATGATGCCCGCGTCAAGCATGGCAATCCCAATGGCCCCAAACCCGGCAGTCTCTTCGCGGTGATTTGCAAAACCCATGACCTTCCTCCTCGCTCACGCCACCAGTTGGGCGGCTGCTTTGTCCAAAAAATCGCCCATCTCGGCCTGCACCAGGGCAAAGGCTTTCGGGCTGCGGCGCTCAAGCGTCGCCAGGCAATCGGCGCGGCGCTCATCCGCATCGGCATAGCTCACCGGCGCATTCGGCCAATGCCATCCCCCGGCTGCCGCGCGGCGGAAGGCGTCGAGATGCACCTGATCCATCCCCTCAAGGCCGCCCGCCTGGGCCGCCACAGCGCGCGGCGGGGGAGCGCCGCACTCAGGCCCAGCGCAATCCGCCTCCTGGAGCCGCCAGGAGCCGCCCTTAAGCCAACCGGCAGGCGAGAGCGCCAATCGCCCCCCTGACCGCCTCAGCTCGCGCCTGAGCGCGGCGATGATGCCTTCGGGCGTGGCCCCGAGCCCCAGCGCTTTGGCGTGGGCCTTGCGGGCATAATCGGGTGCGGTGCGGGCCTCGGGCGGCAACGCGCCCCAAAACGCATCGAATGGATCCTGAGACCTCTCTCTCCCGGGCGGCGGCTCATCCGCCGTCCCGGCCTCGCGCACCTCGCGCGGAGAGGGTGAACGTAGTGAACCCTCTTCTTCCTTCTTCCCTTCCTCCCTTCCTCCCTTCTGAAAACACTTTTCCCCACCGGTGGAGAACTGGTTCTCCAGACGTGCGGAAACAGTGGGGAACATATCGGGAACTTCGGGTGCGGGCGGCGGAACGGGCTTGGCCAGCTCTTCCGGGTCGATGCCCACAAAACCAACAAGCTCAGCCGGCAGAATGCCGCTGTGCGATGGCTTTTTGGGCTTCTGCCATTTCCGGAAATTCCGGATCGCGCCATACTCGCGCCCATCCACCTCGAACAGGCGCAGAAACTGCAACGCCACCAGCTCGGCGATCAGCGCGTCAATATCGACCTGATCGCACGGGAAAATGCGCGCCTTGAGGCGGAGTGGGCGCATCTCGACCACGCCATCATCCCACGCCTCGCACCACAGCCCAGGCAAAAGCAGCCGGGCGTAGACAGAGGCCGTCATGTAGTTCTCGTCCGTGAATAGGCGAGGGTGGATTGAGCG
>JAJXWD010000017.1 GCA_021781835.1 Pseudomonadota bacterium
GCCGCGGGCTGGACCATCGCGGCGGGTGCCGAGGGCGGGGCGGGGGGCATATGCGCCGGCGCGGCTGGCGCGGCGGGTGCTGCCGGGGCCAGCGTGCTACGGATCTCGCTCTTGATCGCGGCGAGCGCCGCCGCGGTCAGGGGCGGGGGCGGGGCCACATGGTCGGCCAGGCTTTCGCGCGTCGCGTCGGGGGCGGGCACGGCGCAGCTGCCGGTGGCCACGAACTGCATTACCACCGGGTGGCTGTCATTGGCGAAGAAGCTGGCGGTGTCGGTATGAATCTGCACATGCCCGCCGGCCAGCAAGATGATCTCCTCCGAGATCTTGCGGGCCTGGCGCTGGTTATGCAGCACCACCAGCAGGGCGGCGCGCTCGGCCAGCGGCATCAGCAGGTCGAGCAGGATGTTGGCGTCCTTGTCAGAGAGCCCCGAGGTCGGCTCATCGATCATCAGCAGCTCGGTCTCGGCGGCGGCCTCGCGCAAGATGGTCACGGCGCGCTGATACACGGGCTCCAGCTCGATGAACGAGGTCTCGAGCATGGGGATGATATATGTCGCGCCCAGGCGGGTCAGCCATTCGGTGGCCCAGAGGCGGCGCGCCTCGTCGGATGCCCCCTCCATCTGGTCGCGCAGATGGAAGGTCAGGCTGTCGAGCGCCGAGCGCTGGGTCAGCTGGATGCGCTGGGCCACCAGCAGCGGGCGGTTGCCGAGCGCCAGCGGCTTGTCGCGGTACCAGGCCTGGCCCCAGTTTTTATAGAGCGTGCTCTGGCCGTAAATCCCGGCCAGCGAGCGCAGCAGCGTCGATTTGCCGGTGCCCACCGGCCCCATCAGGGTGGTGATGCCGCGCGGCCGCAGCTCCAGATTGATGTCGGCCAGCACGATCTTGTTGCCAAACCCGGCGCCATAGCCCCGGCAGGTGAGCACGGGCAGGCTGGGCGCGGCCATCGCGGGCGCGGCCATGGGGGCCGCCACGGTCGCGGGGGTAAAGACCGGCTCGGGCACGGGGGCGGGCGTGATGGGGGTAAAGAGTGGCGCGGCGGCGGCCGGGCTTGGCACCCAGAGCGGCTCCGGCTCCGGCGCCGGCGCGCTCTCGGGCTCGGGCGGCTGGTAGGCCACCGGTTCGGGCTGCGCGTAAAAGGCGGGCTCTGGGGTATAAGGCGCGGGTTCGGGGGCGCTCTGGGGCGCGGGCTCGGGCGGCTGATAGGCCACCGGCGCCGGCTGCGTGTAAAAGGCGGGCTCTGGGGTGTAAGGCGCGGGTTCGGGGGCGCTCTGGGGCGCGGGCTCGGGCGGCTGATAGGCCACCGGCTCGGGCTGCGTGTAAAAGGCGGGTTCTGGGGTGTAAGGCGCGGGTTCGGGGGCGCTCTGGGGCGCGGGCTCGGGCGGCGCATAAGGCGCGGGCTCGGAGGCTATTGGTGCCGCGCCGCCGTCGGCGGGCTCGCTCTGCGTCTGCTGGGCGTCCGCCATGCGGGCCACATGCGCGAACAGCCCGATCGGGGGCAGGGATTCCCGGGGCTCGCTGGGGGCAACGGGTTCGGGGGCGCTCAGGCTCTGCCGGTTGCGGGGTTTGCGCGGAAACTCCCCCCCATCGCCCAGCGCATCGGTGCCCGCGCTCTGGTTGAACCGCGACATGTCGATCGGCCGCTCCGCCGCGCGGCGCTTGGCCCGGCTGATCAGATCAACGACAAGCAGGACAACACCGATAACGATGACACCCAGCGCGACAGACAATGTTAACACTTCGTGGTTCAAGGTCAGACAGCCCCCGTAATTGAGCCCCAGACGGACCGGACAAGCCGATGCCTCAAACCATGACAGCAAAAAGCCTTGCCCGAACCCGCGCGGCGCCCCGCAATGGACCCCGCATGCCCGCCAAACGGGCACCCGGTCTCCTGGAAGGCTGACGATAACGGGTCGCCCGGTGTTTGAGAAGATGTGTGCCCGCCCATATCGCCGCCGCCGCCAGTTTTAACCTTTTGGTGGCATTTGCGGCACGCGGTGGTCATGGCGGGGGGCGGCGCGAACAATCTTTCGTGAGATGATATTTATTTTTTATAACGCAATCTGTAGATAGATGACGTTTTGGGGATGTGCGTGGGGGGCGCTGTTTGGCGCACCATGTTTTCACGTAACAATCAGAAACAACGTATAATTTTAACAAATTAACGTCATTTTAAAAAGGGGAGGGTCAAAGCTGCTTCGCGGTGCCCTGGTGGCGCGCGCCGGTTCCCCCCCTGAGGTGAGGTGAGATGAAGGGTCGCAGTCTGCGCTTGATTGTCCGGCGGTTCTGCCATGAGCGCCGCGCGGTCACCGCTCTTGAGTTCGCGATGATCGGCATGGCGTTTTTCACGCTCGTATTTGGCATTCTCCTGGTCTCTCTCGACCTGTTCTGGCAGCTCACCCTTGACGATGCGGTGCGCAACGCGGTCCGCCAGGTTCAGATCGGCAAGATCACCACGGGCCCCGAATTCAGCGCCGCCATATGCGCCGAGTTTGGCGCCGCGGTGCCAAACTGCCGGGCCAATCTGCAATATGCCGTGCAGGGCGGGCAGTTTTTCGGCACGGGCGCCAACAGCGTGGCGCCGGTGACGTTTGATGGCAGCGGCAATCTCGGTTCCCAGGCTTTGTTCAGCGGCATCACCGCCAGCAGCCCGGCCAGCGAGACGGTGGTGCTCGCCCAGGTCGCCTTCCCCGTGCCCATCACGCTGCTGATGCTGCCCAACGGCGCCGTCACCGAAAACGGCACGCCCTCTCTCTACGCGGTTGTTTCCACGGTGATGGCCCCATGATCAAGCGCCCCTTTCCCAAAGACCGGCGGGCCGTGGCGGCGCTGGAATTCGCCTTGGTGGCGCCGTTTCTGGTGCTGCTGCTGCTGGGGGTGGTCGAGCTCAACACCCTCTACCGCGCCCAGGCCAAGCTCGAGATGCTGGCCGTCAATGTCGCCCAGATGGTGGGCGCCGAGAGCACCGCCAACACGTCGGGCGTCGCCACCATCAACGCCCAGGGCACCAGCTTCGCCGCCCTGCAAGATATTTGCCAGGGCGCGGTGGAGGGCATGGCGCCGTTTCCGGCTTCGGGCCTCGTGCTCAACATCGCCAGCGTCACGCTCGAATCAAACCCCAACGGCACCGCCAGCGCCGCGGTCAACAGCAGTTCCCCCACCTATGACATGTGGGAGGCCGATTTCACCGTTTCGGGCCATAACTGCACCCCCACCAGCACCGCCCAAACCGCGACCATAGGCGCCGCCGCGGCGGAAAACCTGGCCACCACCTCGCCGCCCAGCACCAAGGGCGCCAGCGGCACGTCGGGCCTGCTCGCCTATCCGTGCGACAATGCCATCATCATCCAGGCCAGCATGCCCTATCCCGGCATCATCGGTCTCGTGCTGTCCTCGCGGCCCACCTTGTCGCAAAACATCTACACACGCTGGATCTACGCCAGCCCGCAAACCGAGCTGCAATGCTCCACCTCCGACAGCGCCTGTTACACCAGCTACGTTGCCACGCCGCTCTGCGACAGCACCAACACCGCCAACTGAGGAGGACCAGGCACCATGATGTCACGCCTCGCCAAATTCCGTAAAGACCGCCGGGCCGTCACCGCCATGGCGCTGGCCCTGATGATCGTGCCCCTGGTGGTGGGCGCCAGTGCCGCGGTCGATATTTCGCGCATCGCCTCCACCCGCGCCGAGCTGCAGGCCGCGGCCGATGCCGCCGCCATCGCTGGCGCTGGCGCGTGGCAGACCTCCGAGCAGGCCGCCGCCGCCCACAACGCCGCCAGCGCCGCCTATGCGGGCACGGCCTCCACCATCGCCAATTTTGTCTCCAGCCCCAGCTCGGCGGTCGAGCTCACCTGCACCGGCAGCTCCACCCAATGCGGCGCCGCCACGCCAGACAGCTACGCCACCACCCCCTCGGCCCATAACTGCCCCGGCGGGTCCGAATATTGCGTCATCGTCAAGGCCTCGGGCACGCTCGCCAACTCGCTGATCAGTGGCATGATCCCGAGCGAGCTGCTCACCGTCTCGGCCATGGCCACCACCGCCTTCCCGGCCACCACCATTTCGGGCAAAAACATTCCCCCCAGCCCCGGCTTCGGCTCGGCGGGCGATGTCAGCGGCATCTACGCCTATGCCGTGCCCATGAGCGGCACCGGCGCCAGCGCCACGCCCAACTACACCACCATGCCCGCGGCGGGCAGCAGTTGCGGCAGCTACTCGTCCATCGGCCCGCTGGCGCTCAAGGAAAGCGTCGCCTCGGCCGCGTGCAATTATCTGTTCATCGCGCTGTCCACCAGCTCGGGCACGGCGGGCGCGGGCGGCTCCATCACCTTGCAGCAAAACCAGCCCATCGCCTTCACCTTCGTCAACTACACCGGCGCTGACGGCTATCACTCATCCAATTATTACCAGACCAGCACGCAGCTTTACGTTTCGGCCAGCTCGGGTTCGCTCGGCACCTATCACCAAAACGGCGATACCGTGACGAACGACATCACGACCTACACGACCAGCGAGTATTTATGCTGGGACTATCAGCTCAACGGCGGTAATTGCGATACATCCGGACAAGCCTATTCCACAGCCACCTCAACCACCGGCACGGACGGCACAACGACAAGCTGCGACTATTACTATTATGGCCAGCAATATTGCGTCACGAACGTGACCACGTCGGCGACGATCACCAACTCGGTCAAACTATATGGCCAATGCCCCGCCCACACGCTGTATGGCTCGCTTGATTCCATTAACGTCAACACCAGCACCGGCGCGGCCTCGGGCGGCGGCCCACCCGCCGACAGCATCAATGTCTATTCCTCGGCCTATGAGGTGGCCGGCTATCCGCCCACCTTCGAGACCAACCACGCCCTCGTGCCCTTTGCCGCCACCGGGCTGGCAAAGGCGGAAACGGTCAATGGCACGACCTACCATGTCACGGCCATCTGCCCCAATTACGCCACCACCGGTACCACCATCAACGCGCTGATTGCCTCCACCTATGCCGGCGACATCGCCGCCACCCTCGCCAACCAGGGGGGCGATGGTTCGGTCTGGCAAGGGCTCAACATCTATTCCACCGCCTTCCCCGGCCAGACCTACACCGACACCGGCACCGCCTACCCGCCCGATGATTCGACCGGCCTCTACAGCAGCGGCGCGGTCGCCATGGTCGGCGGCGGCAACGATGTTTACCCCCCCGCCATTGCCGGCTGTTCCCCGGCCACCAACGCATCCGATAACGGTGTCACCACAACCCCCGCGAATTGGTGGAACTGGAACGCCAGCAACGCCGGCAGTTGCGCGCAAGAGAGTTCGGCGCATCAGTCGAGCTACCTCGCCGCCGCCCAGTCCAATTCCTCGGGCACCACGGTCGGCCAGCCGCAATACAGCAATTGCGCGCTGCTCATTCAGCCGCTGGGCACGGCCGTGCCCACCAACGGCAACAACCAGGCCCTGCTGCCCGACTATTATATTCTGGTCAGCACCGCCGCGAATGGCGGCGGCACCATCCTGGCGATCGATCCGGTCTGGGATGGCCAGACCTTCCCGGATCTGGTGCCGGGCGTGCTCGCCAGCTTGGTCGCCAATCAGATCGACCCCAACATCAGCATCAGCAACGGCGCGGTCACCGACCAGGACACCGCCGCCACCTATAATTCCAGCGGCGGCTTGACCGGCAACGGATTTGTCCCCTCCACTTACCAAAGTTTCCAAATCACCTCCGGGGCCTATAACGGCGATTACGGCTATTTCGAGCCCCCCTCGCATGGTGGCAGCGAGTTCGACCCTCCCGATCAAACGTCGCACCAATGCTATGACCCGCAAAGAAACGGCAACGCGGCGCATATGGTGGCCATCCAGAACGGCACCAGCCAGCCCACCAGCTTCACCGCCGTGAACGACCAGAACGACAATGAGGCGATCGACGCCATCGCCAACCCGCAGGACGGCGCCATCATCTGCGGCAGCAATCCGCCCGAAACCTATGCGCTCTACTGGAACGATCTCGGCACCTATGGCTCCGACGATCTCGGCTACTGGAATGCCGTCATGGCCTTCACCTGCTCGGTTCCCGGCACCAGCACCGCGGGCGGCGGCCCGGTGACACTATCTGGATAACCAGGCCTCCCCTTGGATCGGGCCAAGCAAAACAGGCTGAACCGCGCGGTTCAGCCTGTTGCTGTTTCATCCACCAACGTCGCGCCCAAAACGCGCGATCAATCAGGCGGGGCAGGCGCAGGAGGTTCAGGGTTTGCCGTGGCGGAGAGACAGTCCTCCATAAAATTTACATAATACATTGATTATATTATCTATTATAGTATCATTTTGAATTTTATCCCACATAAAAACCCTTGTTTTAGCTCAAGCCCGTATATTGAGCATTATGGCGTTGGGCAGTCTTTGAGCATCGTCCGCCACTGGGTGAATTTCCTCAAATTCCATCCAGAACATAACAAGAACATTCGTCCCAGAGCCAAGTATGGCAGAATCAACCAAAGTAGGTAAACTTCCATCCATGAGTTAAGCAAGGCCAATGTCTATGAACTGGGACACTCATTAGCCTATGAAAAGCATTGATGACGCTCTTCAGCCTGACCCATACTGGGTGTCCAGCGTCTGTTTGGATAAGATTACGGGAGAGTTCCGCCCCTGCCAGTTTTCGGATTTCTACGGTGCTCTCCCTGATCTGACCTTGGATGAGGCTGTGCCCGCACACATACGGCGCGAGTTCGATGCTGCTTGCCATACGTTCATCTATGCCTGGTTGTCCTATGATTTGGCGACGGTCGGCGAGCATTACGCCTATGCGGTGCTTGAAATGGCGTTGAGGGAACGTCTTTCCGTCTCTGAAAAGCCACCACGCGCGCGCGACGGTATGAAAGACCTTCTAAAAGCCGCTTTCAAAAGAGGCCTCTTGAACGAGAAGGATTACGAGTTCCATGCCATGCCGGATAGCCCGCCACTGTGTCATCTCCGGGATGGTGTTGTGCGTTTGCGGAACGGTCTTAGCCACGGTCAAATTCACCGCTTCATTCAAGGTAGCGAGATGGCCCTAGAATTATGCCGTGATGTTATTAACAAGTTGTTCGCCTCCTCCCCTTCAAGCTCCGTCCTGTAATCAAAGGTAGACGATGCCCCTTTCGTGGAATGAGATACGTGACCGCGCCCTAAATTTCTCCCGTGAATGGGCGAACGAAACATCGGAAGACGCGGAAGCAAAATCGTTCTGGGATGCCTTTTTCCAGGTATTTGGGCTGTCCCGCCGCCGCTTTGCCACCTTTGAGGAGCCGGTCAAAAAGTCGGATGGGCATGGCGGCTATATCGATCTCCTCTGGAAGGGCATCCTGCTCGTTGAACACAAGTCTAAGGGGAAAAACTTGGACAAGGCGTTTAGCCAGGCCAAGGATTACTTTCCAGGCCTGAAGGATAATGACCTTCCCCGGTACATCATCGTTTCCGATTTCGATCGCTTCCGGCTTTATGATCTGGAAGAAGGCACACAAGAAAATTTTGCTCTCAAAGATTTCTACAAGAACGTAAAGCTGTTCGGCTTCATCGCGGGATACCAGACAACTAAATTCAAGGCCCAAGATCCAGTTAATGTCGAAGCTGCGGAGCGGATGGGTAAGCTCCATGATCGCTTGAAAGAGTCCGGTTATGAGGGGCATCAGCTCGAGGTCTATCTTGTCCGCCTCCTCTTCTGTTTGTTCGCGGAAGACACCAGTATTTTTGAGCGTCGTCAGTTTCAGGATTTGATCGAGCAGCGGACTAGGGAAGATGGTCAAGATTTGGCTCAATGGCTGGAAACTCTTTTCCAGGTCTTGAATACTGAGGAAACCAAGCGTCTCAAAACTCATGATGAGCAATTAAAGGAATTCCCCTACGTCAACGGAAACCTCTTTGGGGAGCGTCTTGCTACAGCTGGCTTCAATCGGGAGATGAGAGATATTCTCCTTGAATGCTGCGCCCTTGATTGGAGTAAAATCTCTCCAGCTATTTTTGGCGCCCTCTTTCAATCCGTCATGGACCCAAAACTTCGGCGAAATCTCGGGGCGCACTACACCTCAGAGCAAAACATCCTGAAGGTCATTAAGCCCCTATTTCTAGAGGAGCTTTGGAATGAGTTCGAAAAAACTAAGGGCAATAAAAGAAAGCTGTTGGAGTTTCATCAGAAACTTGCCAAGCTAACCTTTCTTGACCCCGCCTGCGGCTGTGGTAACTTCCTTGTTATAGCATACCGCGAATTGCGGCAGCTTGAATTAGAGATATTGCGTGTCCTTTACCCGCGTGCTGGGGTTGGCAGTACCATGCCCGGCGCACGGCAAACTTCTATAGATATTGCTCACGAAGTCCAATGCGATGTAGATCAATTCTATGGGATAGAAATCGAAGAATTTCCCGCTCAAATTGCCGCTACTGCTTTGTGGCTAATGGACCATCAAATGAACATGAAGGTCTCTGAGGAGTTTGGACTATATTATCGCCGCCTCCCTTTGAGAAAGTCGGCCACGATTAAAAACAAAAATGCTCTCAATTATGATTGGCATGATATTATCCAGCCACAGAACCTAAATTTCATTTTCGGCAACCCACCATTCGTGGGTGCAAAAATTATGAATGACACTCAGCGTAAGGAAATGGCTGATGTCTTCGGGAGGGTGAAAGGGGCAAAGCTTCTAGACTATGTAGCCGGTTGGTACAAAAAGGCTGCGGACTATATGGAAGAAAATAAGGAAATCCGAACAGCCTTTGTGTCCACAAATTCGATATCTCAAGGGGAACAGGTCGGCGCGCTTTGGACATACCTCTTGAGTAAAGGAGCACATATTTTCTTTGGTCATCGTACTTTCCGCTGGTCTAATGAGGCCAGTGGCATGGCGGCTGTTCATTGCGTTATTATCGGCTTCTCTCTCAGCAGCCTTGCAATTCCAAAGCGGATATTTGAATACGAAACTCCTCAATCGGAAGCGCACGAAGTCTCTGCTAAGAATATTAATCCTTACCTTGCGGATGCCGACGATATCCTAATTGTCCGGCGATCTTCGCCTCTTTGTGATGTTCCAGAAATTAGATTTGGTAATCAGCCTATAGATGGCGGACATTTGCTCATGGAGCCAGATGAAAAAATCGAATTTCTTAAAAAGGAACCGGACGCAAAGAAATTCATTCGACGGTATGTTGGTTCGGAAGAATTCATCAACAACGTCGAGCGTTGGTGCCTGTGGTTGGTGAATGCCAAGCCAAGCGACATTAACTCCTTGCCGCTAGTCAAGCAGCGCCTCGCCCTCGTTAAAAAATTTAGAAACGAGAGTGAGAGAGAGGCAACCCGGAACCTTGCTTCTACCCCAGCCCGCTTTGCTTTCATCTCACACACGGAAACGTCATACCTCATAGTTCCAAGCGTTTCCTCTGAACGTCGGAATTATATACCTATTGGCTTTATGCCCTCGGCTGTGATTGCCAGCAATCTCTGCCTCATTATCCCTGGCGCGACCCTTTACCATTTCGGTGTTATCTCATCCTCGATGCACATGGCTTGGGTCCGATACGTCTGTGGCCGCCTTGAAAGCCGATATCGGTACTCAAACACCATTGTTTACAACAATTTCCCCTGGCCTACTTCGATTAGTGACAAACAGGCCAAAGCAATCGAGACTGCGGCACAATCAGTTTTAGATGCCCGTTCGGCGTATAAGGAATCATCTTTGGCGGAATTGTATGATCCGTTGTCCATGCCAGTTGATCTTGTGAAAGCGCACAAGAAATTGGACGCTGCGGTTGAGGCAGCATATCGGAGTCGTGCTTTTGCGAGTGACGGTGAAAGGGCGACATTTCTCTTCGATCAATATGAAAAATTGTCTAGTCCTCTTGCTATGCCTGTACCCAAGAAAACAGCCGTCCAACGCAGGAAAAAGTAGTCCATGTGCGGACGCTGTGCCCAAGCCTGGAAATATGACGAATGACAAACCGTTTGCCGGCGTTAATTGCTGCGACTAAGACCTTGGCCACCACGCCGGAGTGGCTGGAATTGGATGACCAGTTCAATTTTACCGTGCCACTGGATATTAACAGCGTCACGCAGATTGGTCTTCGGTTGCGCGGCAAGTGTAACCGGGATTATCCCGACGAAAATGTCACCTTCCAGATCGAATACCAGTTCAGTGGTATGTCCAAGCTGGTGCCGGTTACTCGTATCGACTGGCGGCCTAAGCAGCCGCACCAAAATAAAAATATAGGTCCGGTTGAGTGGCAGTTAAGGCGTTTCCATGTATCCCATATCCATCCTTTCCAAGAAAACTACGATTGGATAATTGGCAATGGTCAGCCGCTGGCGGATAGCATAAAGTCAAACCTGCCCATTGCGATACCGCTGGAGACCGATCCCGATGGGGTGGCGGCTTTGGTGGCGCTGATGGGAAACGTGTTTAATATCAATGGGGTGGGGGCTATTCCGGCTCCCCCGTGGCAGGCCCCGAGGTTGTTGTGATGACAAGTGGGTTGGATGAGCGGAGTACGGCATTTCGTGAAGTGGTGGACGGTGTGGCACGCACCTTAGCTGACGCGCGCCATATGAACGGTGCCTCCTTTCTTAGCTTGCCGGTCATGTACCCCAGCGGCTCGCTGGTGACGGTTCGCATCGAACCCCACAGCGAGGGGCGTTACTTCGTGTCCGACATGGGGATGGGCTTCGAGGAAGCCGATCTGATGGCGGCAGGGCGGCAATTTGTCCATTCGGCGCCGGGGATTGCTGTGAAGGCGGGGGTTCATCTTGACCGCCAGAGCTTTACCTTGGGTGTTCGCCGGGAACAGCTTGTCGGCGCTGTTTCGGTCATCGCCGCTTGCTCGCAAGAGGCGGTCCAGCTTGCCGTCTTCAAGCTGGATGAGAAAAAGAGGGCTGATGCTGCTGACCGGCTTTGCGAGCGCCTATACCGCCTGTTCACACCGGCCAAGGTGGAACGGGAGGCGACTATCGTTGGCGCATCGAATACAGCCTGGAGCGTCACGGCGCTGGTGCGGGCCGATGGCCATAAAGCTGTTTACGAGCCGGTTTCGGAGCACCCGAATTCCGTGGCGTCCGTTCTGACGAAGTTTGTCGATCTCAACCAGTTGGAACATCCCCCGGCGCGTATCGCCGTGGTGCGGAAGAAGGAACTGCTGGGAACGCGGCTGGCGCTGATTTCCACGGCGGGTAATGTTGTTGAGGAAAGTGTATCTGATAAGGCGCTAGAGCGGTTGGCGCTGGAGGATGTGGTGTAGATTCTTGGTACGTATCAAAGAGCCTTAAGTTTAGCAATTTCTCGCTGAGCGGCCTGCTCAAAACGCCTCACCTGCTGGGTAATTTTCTCATCCGCACCAAAAGCCTCTGCGCTTCGCCTGCCGTAAGATGAAAAATTCCGAAGCGTTCTTAGTGTTCCCTCTTCATTGATTTTGATGTGTGAAAAACGGCGGTAAAGCTTCTTTGTATGCGCCTTGCCAGACAGTCCCGCAGTGGCGCGCCACATAGCTGATTTTTTGGCACGCCGTATTGCTCGTCTCATCTTACGCCACTGCCGGGCGAGAGAGCTTTCACGAATTGCCGCGCCAGTTTCATCAAAAGTGAAGCCGAGATACTGGGCGGCCTTGGTGGCGCGGGGTATGGTTTGCCTCTCCTCAAACCGAGTCTTTTCAGTCTTATGAGAAGCAATTTCTAGTTTCTCTGCGGCGATCAGGTTTATGATTTCTGTTTCGATAGCCTGCGCGTAATCGGGTTTGCAGATGATGAGAATGTCGTCGGAATAACGTCGGTAGAGCGCGCCGACTTGGTCACAACAGGCGCGTGCTGCTACATCGAACTCTATCATATAGAGATTGGAAGCAGCAGCACTTATTGGTGTCCCTTGCGGAATTCCTCGCCGACAGTCCTTAGTCACTCCAGGATTAGCGTGAAAGACGATCCCCTTTGCTTTCATTTCTTCTACACTGGCAATCCGATCTCGGCTCTTTTCTCTTAGGCGTGCTCCGAAAACCGGATGAGCTTTCAACTCGTTGAGATCGACATAGTGGAACCGGGTGATAAAGCGGAAAACTTTTTGCCAATCGTCGGTCAATTCCTGAACGTTGAGCAGAGATTTTAGCCGTCGCTTGAGAAGTGTATGGTCAAGGGTATCAAAGAAGCTTGTAATGTCGAATGCCAAAATGACGGCTGGAGCCTCGGCTCGTGCAAAACTCATAGCTTCCGCTGCAAAATTATAGTTGGCCTGTCCCAGAGCCCGATAGGCAATCACGTTGTCTGAAATGCCCTTCTCTTTATATCTAGCGTCGAGCGCTTGGTTTATCTGGTGAGCATAATAGGAAAGGATGCAGGCGTCCCGATGCGAAGCATATTTGATGGGGCGTTCTTTCTGAACAATCGTCCGTGTCCCAGTCTTCGGACATTTTTTATAACGTGTCTCTGTCTTAGTGTAATGGATGAGCGGCAAAAATATGTGCCGAGATACCATGTCAGGATTCATTACCTTATGGGCGAAGACTTTGTTAACGGGCAGGTCGAAGTGCCGATAGCGGCGGGGCTTTAGCCAATCCATCACACCTCCCTATTAACGCAGAGTTCGGGGGACTGACCCTGACCCTGGGTTCCGGTCGAAACCGGGCGCCCCCCGAACGCACGCCACCTTCTGCCAGCCATTGCGTTCAGCGTCTCAACTCCAAACGCCTCGCCGACACGGGCCTCAAAACGCGAGGTGGTATAGTATAACTGTGGAGGTCCGAGCGATGCTCGATGTCTCACTCAATCTGGCCGCCGTCATGGCGATGCTGTTCGGCATCGTCGTGCCGGGCGTCAGTATCAAGGTTGACAGTCTCAACAGTCCAACCGCCAAGCCAATTCCTGACGGCAAGAACATAGTGGGAACAAATTGTTTCCGAGTCAAGGGTTATATTGCATAAATCGATACCGCAACGAGATGGCCGGAAAGCAGTTATAAGCCCATTCCTATGGATGCCGCCGTACTGTTTACCATGTTAGTGTTAGCCTCCCGCATAAGCGCGGTCTGCTTCTCGCCTGTGCGTTCGGCGATGGCTGCAACCAGCTTGGTCCGGTCATTGGTGTAGACGACGGTGGTTTCCTTGGCGCGGGACAAAGCAACATAAAAACTCTTTTGGTCGATGAGGTGCGTGGCGGTGCTGTCGGCATGGATAAAGGTGCGCTCGGCGGTGCGGCCCTGGGCGGCAAAGGCGGTGGCGACATAGGCATGGGTAACATGTTGGTCACGGGGATTGTCGAGCGCCAACGTCTCGACTTTGCTGCTGGCCAGCTTGATCGTGGCCTGTCGCGTGGCCGGATCAACGGCGACAATCTCGCCTTGCTGGCCGTTGATCCGCCCCAGCGCGCGGTCATTGCGGGTAAATCGCACCTGGTCCCCAGCCTGTAGCTCCATCGTCTCGGTGGTGAACGCCTGGGCATGGGAAGCGCCCCACTGCTGGAGCCGCCAGTCGATCATCCTGCCATCCTGGCTTTCCAGCATGATGGCAGCCTTGGCCGTGTCTATGCCTGCCACCCGGTAGGCTTGGGCCTTTGACACGCCCTTGTCGGCATAATCCTTGGTAAAGCGGATCATGTCACCAACGGCATAGCTATGAGGGTCTTTGGCCTCGGCGCGGGTCAGGTCGTGCGGCGCAAGCCTGGTGGCCGCTACGGCAGGGCCATGCAGCGCGCCGATCTCCGCCAGACGTTGGCGGATTTCCCTGGTCAGCACATCGCGCCCCTCGCGGGATGGTTCAATGACTAGGGCCTTGCGCCTCTCCTTGGCGTCCAACTTGGTATAGTCCTGGGCAATCTGGGCAAAGCGCGCCTCGCGGCTGTCATGCTCAATGATCCGCCCGCCGCCTGCATCCAGGGCAGCGAGAGCCTTCCTGGCGTCACCGGCCAGACTGGCCTCCACCGCTGCCTTGGCCTGCTCATTGGTCTGGCGAAGAATTTTTGTCAGGCGGGCAGTTTCCATGCCCGCCCCCTGGAGCTGGGCAAATGCCGCCCCCGCCTCCACGGAGCCAAGCTGCGCCGTGTCGCCCACCAATAAGACTCTTGCGCGGTGTGACTCGGCTAGGCCGAGCAGTTTGGCGGCATCCGCTGTTGAGATTAGGGAAGCCTCGTCCACGATCCATAGGCGTTCCCTGGAACTGGGGCGGCCCGGCGCCAACAAATGCCGGGCCAGCGTGTCGGCACGGGCATCAAGCGCCTCGCCCAAAACCTGCGCCGCCGATGCGGTGGGAGCAAGCGCCGTCACCTGAATACCTCGCGCCTCGGCCTCCCGCGCGGTGGTCGCCAACACGGTAGAAGTTTTGGCGGTGCCAGCCGTCCCCTGCAAACCGATAATCCGGTTGCGGCTGGTAAGAATTTGCTGTGCCGCCGTCCTCTGTTCATCGGTCCAAGCATGGCCGTGCAATGCGCTGCGCCGTTCGGCTTCGGCAACAGTACGGGCAGCAGCGGTGGGAGACAGGATCGGCTCTACCTGTCGGCGCGCCTGCTCCTCCAGCCGCAACATCGTGGTCTCGTTGGAGATATTGGCGGCGCTGGTAAAACCCTCGAAGGCCACGCCGCGCCGGTCAAGGCATTCGCGCGGTTGCAACGCGCCAATCTTTTCCGCGCGGGCGGTGGCGGCGGTAATATCACCATGCCCGATGCGCCCCATGCCGAACCGCCCCGCCGCTTCATGTAGCGCCGTGGTCGAGAACACGGATTGCCGCTCCCCCAACATGGCCGCGCCCTGTGCCACGGCCCGGTCAGCCGCCAACTCGCGGGCAAATTCTTGGTCCACGCCAAGGGTAACGGCTTCCGCCTGCGCCTCGGCCTGGGCAATCAGATTGCGCCGCGCCTGTTTACCCCACCCGGCTGCATCGGCGGCCTCCCGCCATTCCCCTACCAGCTCGGCATGGGGGATAGCTTCCTTGGCCAACCGCGTATCCAGTGCCGCGATCTGTTTCTCGGCGGCGCTGGCCTCGGCCCGGCTCTTGCCCCGCTCTGCTAGCCGAGCCTCAATCGCGGTACTGCGCTGGCTGAAAGCTTCCAAGGTGTCCGCGCCGATACCGGCAATCTCAAAGGTCGAATCCTTGCCGCGCTCAATCGTGTAGCCAAGGCGCTGCACTTCACTGGCTAACTCCTGCCGGTAGATGGCCCCAAGCTGCTTTTGCAGTTGGTAGAGAACACGGGGTTCCAGGCTGCGCCATTGCCCGGCCTCATCCTGTGTCATGTTGAGAATGATGTTATGGCTATGAAGCTGCGGGTCGAGCGCCCGGCTGGTGCCGTGCCGGAAGGAAGCGATAACCAGATTGCCGGTCGCCTCACGCCGGACAGCACCATCCTTGCGGATGCGCGTGGCCGATAAATGTATTTCTGCCAGGTCCAGCGCGGTTCGTGCCGCCCGCTCATGCGCCGCGATAAGGCGGCGGTCGCCCGCCACCTCGGCCATGACCGACACGGATTTCGGCGCGCTGAACGTAATGTCCCAACCGGGCCGGTGCTCCCATTCGCCGTCGCGCATCGTCCCCAATTCCTGACCGGCGACATGCCCCGCCAGCAGCGCGGCGAATTGCTGGCGGTCCACTGCCCCGGCCAGCTTCAGCGTCTGGGCACCTTTGCCCCGCCATTCCGATGGGGCCAAACCTCCTTCGGCATAATAATCGTCAGCCTCATAATAGCTGGCGGCTTGGGCGGCGCTGGTCAGCGCTGATATGGTGGCAACCATCACACCGGCCCCGGTCCAAGAGGCAGGCTCGGGCCAGGGGCCATAGCCTCCTTGTCCTTATTCCCCTTGGCTGCTTGCAGTCCGCCCCAGAGCGTTTCCACGATGTCCCCCGCTACAAAGCCAGGGTGATGGGCAGGGCCTCGGGCATGGATATGGTCATCCGTCAGCCTGATTCTGGCGGCGGGTAAGCCGTCCGGTAATAATAGGTAAGCCGTATGCTTGGGCAGGCGCAGCTCGCTTTCCAATACGGCGGGGCGCGTCTCGCGCGTGGTACTCAATGTCTGCTGAGGTTTGCCTGTTTTCGGGTCGAGCGTGTCAGCGATGGTGGAGATTTCCACCTCGACCATGCCAATGGTCGCGGATGCCCATTCCCGGCTGGCCTGGTCAACCAGTTGCAGGAATAGCTTGGTGTTGCAGCACCCAAGCAATGCCTCCGCCCCCTCACGGCCATAACGATCACGCATCAGGTCGATGGTCTGGAAGGTAAGAATGACGGATGCGCCAAATTTGCGGCCCTCGGGCAATAACCGCGCAAGGTTATCGACGCGCGGCATGTCGGCCAATTCATCGAGAATGAACCACACGCGCCGCTTGGCAGCGGGTGCAAGCCCCAAGACGCCACTGGCGGCGCATTCCAGCCAGAGCGCCATGAGAGGCTTCATGGCCTCAAAATAATCCTCCTTCCGTGGCACAAATATCCAGGGCTTTGGGCCTGGCCGCTCGTCAACCGTCTTTAAGAAGTGGGCAAACGAAAAGCCCGTCTCGCCCTCCCGTGGCATGGCGCGCAAAAACATAAGCAGATTGACGGCCATCGACAGCATGAACAGCACGCTGCCGGTGGCGCGGTCGGCCCCTTGAGCGAAGATGCGGGCCGAGGATGTATGAGCCAGCCAGCGTTCCAGCTTTTCACGTGGCATGGACTGCAAGGCGTCCAATAAATCCCGTGGGGACCGCCGCCCCTCCTGCCAGAGGGTACGCAGCACATTGGCGACAAGCATCCGGGAAGTGTCCAACCAGATGTCTCGGTCCTCCTCGCCCGTCTCGGTGATGAGATAACGGGCGATGCGATCGGCGTCGGCGGGATGAGAAATTTCATCAAATGGATTCCAGAACGCCCCACGCCGGTCAAAGGGATTGAGGATGATGTCGCCGCGTTCGGGGTTATAATAATGAGCGATGAACTCCCCCGATGTGTCGTAGATCAGGGCGGTGTCGCCCCGTGCTTCAATAGCGTCCAGGTTCTGGCGCAAGGCAGTGGTTTTTCCGGTGCCTGTGGTCCCCAGGATGGTTATGTGCCTTGGCTCCAGGGTGTACGGGACAGGGACGTTTCCAAACCGTAGGGGGCAGGCATGGCTTTCCGGCGCGGTCATGCGTGCAAGATCGTTTTCGTTCACAACCCGCGTACCGGCAATGATGCGGTCGGCCAGCAGTTCTTCTTGCTTTCGGCGGCGGTGATCGGCGGTTATCCATAAACAGACACCGCCGACCCCAAGCCCTATTATGCCACCCAAGGCGAGCTGTTCGGCGAGAGCGATGGCGTCACCGCCGAAGCCCTGGATGCTGGCCAGCTCCTTGACGCCAATTCGATAGACTTGGCCTTGGTAGGTGAAATTCATCACCGGATCGGCGGGCGTGGCTTTCAGCATGTAGGCTATGAAGCTGGCAAGCGTGTACTCGCCCACTTCTTTGACCTGTCCGGCGGTGGATGTTGCCCAGCCAAAAAGCAATGCGCCCCCTGCCGCGCAAACGGCGAGCGCCCTGGCGGCGAAGCGGAACTGGGCTTGCCCGTTGGCACGCTCCCGTGCGCGTAGGGCGTCGGCATGGGCGCGGCGATTTTGCACATTGGCCATCACACGTCTCCGGCAAGGTTAAGTTGCCGCGCGAAGGCGGCATTGATTTCAGCAGCGAGGGAGGTATCGTTGGCGTGGGGACCGGCGGCGGCGCGGGCGTACACGTAGGCCGCGCAGGCGACGAAGAGAGCACGCTCCGTCAGTCTCTCGACATGGGCCAGCCGGGCGCTAATCGCTCCAATCTCTTGGGCAATCTCGGTGGTGATTTGAGATACGGCCTGTTCGCCGGAGAGCGAGGCGATACCAGCCTTCACGCATTGCTGAAGCAGAGCATAGACCGTGACTTGGTGGCTCTGTGCGGCGTGCCGAAGTGCCTTGTCCAACGCCAGAGGCAACCGGACGGTGTGCTGGACGTACTTCATGGCTCACCCGCCTCCCGTACTCGCCCCGTATTCTCAGCCGATTCAAGAATTGCGCGGGATATGAAAAGCGTTTCGACTCCGTACTCTGATCGTACTCTTGAAAAGTCTTGTGAAACAGCCGCAGGCCAGTGCGTGCGGTGTGGAGCTTTCATGGGGCCATGCGGCGGAGCCGTATGGCCATATCTCTTCACGAGGCGTGATGATTGCGGGGTTTTACGCATCTTCTGGCCCCCGATGCTGATGTTGGGGGAGGGTTTTCCAAGGGCCACGATTCGTCTCATCGGCCCAATCCCGGATGGTTTGCTCGATGGCCGTCTTGAGGCGATTATCCAGGTTATGGGCTTCCTGGGATGAGAGGCGTGCGGTCAGGCCAGGGGCCTCAACCAAGCCCCCGGCGGGGAGGTTGGCTCCCTCTGCCGTGAGTGATGGGCCATTGACCCTGCACAAGGAGACAGTACCCTGGTACATTGTGAGAGGCGGCTCATCCCAACGGTGCCAGAGTGCAACGGCACAGCGATAGGTCTCGCCAATCTTGTCGTCACGGATTAGCCTCTCGACAATCGGTATGACGAAATGGGCGATACGGGGGGTGACCCGCACGGTGAAAGTGGCAACATCCTTGGGGAAGTATCGGGTATACAGACGAGCGGCAAGGTTCTGAAAGACAGGCATGGGGTATCCTTTTCGCGCGCGCGGGCGCGAACCGGTGAAGATCAGTGTTGGAAGACGACGGGCGGCCCAGGCTGCTCAAGAGCAGCGGGGCAGGGTCAACCCATCAGGAATAGGTCTGGGTAGGGAGCCCCCGGAGCCATTGTTCAATCTCGCTGGAACGCCAGCGGATACGTCCCCCGCCGAGAACAACAGGTTGAGGAAAATCTCGATGCCGCATACGGCGGTAAATAGACGAACGGCTCTTGTAACCAGTCAGTCGCAGTACGTCGTCGATTGTCAGCAGGAGCATCGAAGCGTTGTCATGCATTGTGTTGATCCATGATGGTTCGGTACGGATCGCAAAACAACACAACGATTGTAGAATACGCAATTCATTCAACTGTCATTCAGTATTCGTTCAACTGTCGCTTGGTTTTCGTGGTACAGTAACGGGGTAAAATTTTCTCACAAAATTTTCAAATGGATCGTAGTTACCTGAATATATTTTCTGAACGGTGCTAGGTGTGAATCGCCTTCTGTTTGGAGCAGGATCAGAAAGGATTGAGATAACTTCTTTCTGTGAAAGCTCGCGGTGTTCCGGCTTTCGTAGTTCGTCAATTAAGCTCAAACTTTCCAATATGGACGCACGAGTACGGTACTCCTGCTTTTTGGCTTCTTCTTCCAGTCGCCGCCGTACTTGACCGTACTCATTGTTATCCATTTTAATCAAAAATTTTGAACTGAGCTTGGAAGCAAAAACGCGGACCCTTTTGGTCTTGGTGGCCGTCGCAGCGGTTGAGGATGCTGCGATTTCTTCCCCATGCTCGGCAGGGCATTTGTCCACCTCTTGTTGGGCGCTCTGCCTCACATCATTAGCATCTTTTTCATTCTCATATGGTTCTTCGTATATAGAAACGTTACGATATATAACTTCTGTATTTCCACCTTCCTTTTTAATTAGCCGCTCATTAATGTAGTCTATCTCTATCCCATCGGATGAAGTGTTGTTTGAAAGAACCCGCATCAACAAGTTCCAAAACTCACGCTCAATACGAGTTATTTGATACTCCCCAGAGCGCCAGCCTGTGGCATAAAATTCGTTGTCGATAAATTTTCTGATGAATCTGAAAGCAACCTCTCGTTCTTCCTCGAACGTACTTTGGTCTAACACATGTTTTTTATATGCTTCGTAGAGGTTTATGCCAGTCATCAAAATTATAGCTCCCCAAGATGGCCGATATGACGCTCCACATTTCTAATTTGGCACACAATACCGCCCCCATGCCTCCATGACCGCTTTCCTCTTTTCCAGAAGATTACCCCGCCGGTAAGCGGCCTCCACCTTATTCCCAATGGCGTGGGCCAGGGCCATCTCGGCAATATCCCCATCAAAATCCGTCTCCTCGGCTACCCAGTCCCGGAAAGATGACCGGAAGCCATGCGGCACGGCCGCCATCTCCATGTCACGGCAAATCTTGGTCAGGGTCATGTCGGAAAGCGGCTTGTCGCCCCGTTGGCCGGGGAACACCAACTCGCTCCGTGCCTCTCGGTAGCCTTGCGCCCGCCGGAACACGTCCAGGGCAGCAGATGACAGCGGGACAACATGCTCTCGCCCCGCCTTCATCCGTTCGGCGGGGATTGTCCATAGGGCATTATTCAGATCAACCTCGCCCCAAGTCGCGCCGCGAATCTCGCCGGACCTGGTCGCGGTAAGGATCAGTGCCTCAAGGGCAAGCCTCCCCACCGAGTCCCGCTCCCGGAGCTTGCCAGTGAACGCCGGGACTTCGGCGTAGGGCAGGGCTGTATGGTGCGCCCTCTTGGCTTTTACCTTGGGCAGTGACTTATTCATGGCCGCGATGGGCAGGGGGATGGTCCGATACCCTTTACCAATCGCCCAATCGACCACGGTGTTGATCCGTTGGCGTACCCGCCGCGCCGTCTCGGGCTTCTCAAGCCATATAGAGATGACCGCATCCCGGACATGGTGCCCGTCGATTTCGGCCACGGAGAGATTGCCCAGGGTGGGGAAGGCGTAGGTTTCCAAGGTGGAAAGCCACTGTGCCCGGTGTTTTTGATTCCGCCAACTCGCTTTGTGCTCGGTAAACACCCGTGCGGCGGCTTCTTTAAAGGTGGGAATCCCTGCCTCTTTCCGCCGCTCGGCAACGGGATCAATTCCCACCTCAACCTGCATCCGCACCTTTGTGGCGCGATCACGGGCCAGGGCCAGAGGCACCTTTTTGGCACTTCCTAGCCCCACATCCCGGCGCTTTCCGTCTTTCTGCACCCGGCAAACCCAGGATTTGCCGCCTCTGGGGCTAATGACAAGGTATAGGCCATCGCCATCGCCATAGCGCCCTGGTTCTTTTGCGGCCTTTACGGAGGTGGCAGAGAGCTTGCCCATTTCATCCCACACTAATTACCACATATCATGTGGGATACTATGAAATGCGGTAAGCCTGCATGCAACATAAAAACGCCAAAAACCGGCAGATTTCTGCCGGTTTTGGGTCTGTTTGAAACTCAAAAATCTAAGGGGGTGGCGGAGAGACAGGGATTCGAACCCTGGGTACGCTATTAACGTACACACGCTTTCCAAGCGTGCGCCTTAAGCCGCTCGGCCATCTCTCCATCCGGCGTGGGGGCCTGCTTAGCGAAATGCAGGCCATCCCACAAGGGGTTCAGCCATCCATTTTCAACGCGGCCAGAAAGGCGCTCTGCGGAATCTCCACCTTGCCGAACTGGCGCATGCGCTTTTTGCCTTCCTTCTGCTTTTCCAGCAGCTTGCGCTTGCGGGTAATGTCGCCGCCATAGCATTTGGCGGTCACGTCCTTCGAGAGCGCCGAGATGGTCTCGCGCGCGATGATGCGCGAGCCGATGGCGGCCTGAATGGCGATCTTGAACAGCTGCTTGGGGATCAGCTCCTTGAGCTTGCCGCAAATGGCCCGCCCGCGCGTATCGGCCTGCGAGCGATGGGCGATGAAGGAGAGCGCGTCCACCGGCTCGGCATTCACCAAAATGGAAATCTTGACGAGGTCGGCCTCGGCATACTCATCCATATGGTAATCGAAGCTGGCATAGCCCCGGCTCACCGATTTCAGCCGGTCGTAAAAATCAAACACCACCTCGTTGAGCGGCAGCTTGTAAACGGCCATGGCGCGGTTGCCCACATAGGTCAGGTCCATCTGCTGGCCGCGCCGCTCCGAGCAGAGGGTCAAAATCGAGCCCAGATACTCATCGGGCACCATGATGGTGGCCTTGATCCACGGCTCGTCGATATGGTCGATCACCGAGCCGTCGGGCATGTCGGCGGGGTTGTGCAGCTCCTCCACCTCGCCATTGGTTTTGTGGATCTTGTAAACCACCGAAGGCGCGGTGGCGATCAGGTCGAGGTCGAATTCGCGGCTCAGCCGCTCCTGGATGATTTCGAGGTGCAGAAGCCCCAAGAAGCCGCAGCGGAAGCCAAAGCCCAGCGCCGCCGAGGTCTCGGCCTCATAATGGAAGCTGGCGTCGTTCAGCCGCAGCTTGGCGAGCGAGTCGCGCAGCTTCTCGAAATCATCGGCCACCACCGGAAACAGCCCGCACCACACCACCGGCACCGAGGGCTTGAAGCCCGGCAGGGCCTCGGGGGCGGGGCGGCGGTCATCGGTAATGGTATCGCCCACATTGCAATCCGCCACGGTCTTGATGGCGGCGGTGATATAGCCCATCTCGCCGGGCCCCAGCTCCTCCACCGGGCGCATGCGCGGGGTGAACACGCCAATCTGCTCCACCGGATGCACCGCCCCGGTCGACATCATGCGGATCTTCTGCCCCTTCTTCAGCACGCCGTTCTTCACGCGCACCAGAATCACCACGCCCAGATACTGGTCGTACCAGCTATCCACCAGCAGCGCCTGCAGCTCGGCCTTTTCCTCGCCCTTAGGGGGCGGCAGGCGGGTGACCAGCGCCTCCAGCACGCCCTCGATATTGATGCCGGTCTTGGCCGAGATCTCCACCGCGTCCGAGGCGTCGATCCCGATCACATCCTCGATCTGCTGCTTCACCCGCGGCACATCCGCCGCCGGCAGGTCGATCTTGTTGAGCACCGGCACGATTTCGTGGTTGGCATCAATGGCCTGGTACACATTGGCCAGGGTCTGCGCCTCCACGCCCTGGCTGGCATCCACCACCAGCAGCGAGCCCTCGCAGGCGGCCAGCGAGCGCGAGACCTCATAGGCAAAGTCCACATGGCCGGGCGTGTCCATGAGGTTCAGCACATAGGTCTTGCCGTCATGGGCGGGGTAGTGCAGGCGCACGGTCTGCGCCTTGATGGTGATGCCGCGCTCTTTCTCGATATCCATGTTATCGAGCACCTGCTCGGTCATCTCACGGGCGGAGAGGCCGCCGCAAAACTGGATCAGCCGGTCGGCCAGCGTCGATTTGCCGTGGTCGATATGGGCGATGATGGAGAAATTGCGGATAAGCTCGAGAGGTGTGCCGGTCATGGCGGAGCTTTACTTGAATTTGGGCCCCCGCGCCAAGGGCGGGGGCCCAAAATAGCCAATGCGGCGCCTTGTCAGGCGTTTTGGGCGGCGGCCGGCTTGGTGAGCAGCATATAGAGCACCGCGCCGATCACGAAGGAGACCACGAAGGTCGAGTCACCAAATTGCGGGTGCCCGGCGGCAAAGACGCCGGTATAAAGCTGCTGGTCCCAAAACGGCACCGAGGCCGCCACCGCCGCGATCCAGGCCACGAACGCCGCGCTGAGGGGCAGGCGCGAGACGCGGTCGGTCTTGTGGCAGAGCAGCGTCACCGAAATCCACGGCATGGTCCAGTAGCCCAGCACCAGCAGGAAGTTGGTGTAGCTCTCGACGAACGAGTTGATGACGATGGCCGAGATGATGGCGCCGATGATGCCGGTGGTGATCGAGGCGACATGCTGCTTGAGCCGGATGCCCACCGCCAGGATCGACATGGTGGCCGAGTAGATATTGATGATATTGGCCGAAATCGTGCCCAAGATCACCGCGATCAGGAACGGATAGGTAAACCAAGACGGCATCCAGGCGGTCAGCAGGTCGGAGGGCTTGGAGAAAAACGGCACCGACGAGCCGATCAGCGCCCCCAGCCCCTCGATCCACACGGTCGAGATCAGCGCGCCCCAGAAGGCATAGGTGAACACGGTTTTCTTCACCCCGGCGGCATTGGTCTCGGTGCGCAGATAGCGGGTATAATCGGAGGAGTAAGGAATCCAGCCCACCTGATACCCGACCATGATGGCGGTCGAGAGCATGAAGGCCCCGGAGGTGCCGCCCATCTGGGCCAGGGTCTTGGGGTTGGCGGGGGCCGAGATGCCGAGATGGCGCACCGCGATCACGGTCAGCCCCAAAAAGGCCAGCACCAGCACGATCATCAGATATTTCTCGGCGGCGTGGATCAGGTCATACCCCACCACCGCGATGGCGATCTGCACCACCGACATGCCGAGCGCCGCCGGGATCAGCCCGGTATGCAGCACCAGATTGAGCGCATAGGCGCCCGCCGTGGTGTTGACCGCGAACCACGAAAACCCGCCGAAGAAATTGAGCAGCGAAGGCAGCCGGTTGCCCCAGGCGCCAAACCAGTTGGCGCCCTGGATCATCTGCGGGCGGCCATAATCGACGCCGAACGTGCTGAAATAGCCCAGGATCACCGCCCCGATCAGGTTGGCGAGCAAAATGGAGAGCATGGCCTGCCCAAAGGAGAGGCCGGTCAGGCAGGTGGCCAGCGCGCCAGTGGTCAGGGTCGCGAACTCGACATTGGCGGCCATCCACAAGCCAAACACGGCTTTCGGGCTGCCATGGGTCTCTTTGAGCGAGACCTCGGCGATGCCTTTTTCCTCGATGAGGCCATAAAGTTCCGGGGTTACGTCAGCGGTCACACTTCACCTCCAGCGCGGCTGTTCGCCGTGTTCGGTTGGGCCAATTTCTGTGCGCGCCAAACATGGCTGCCATGAGCCCGGCGCACCAAGACCCTGCCCAGATATTAACAAAAACGTCAAGTTACCGGCGGGATTTTGGCCGCTGAAAACCGTGCTTTTCAGCCGATCGCCGGGGGGTTCGCAAGCAGCGCGCTTTGGGTCTCGCCGGTCTCGTTGGGGTTGTAGTGAGAGGGCGGCAGCATGCGGTCGAGCAGCAGCAGCACCATGAACAGCATCACGAACCAGCCGGCATACCCGCCCAGCGAGCGCATGGAGAGCATCACCACAAACACCGTGGTCATCAGCAGGGCGTAAAACTGGTAGTCGCTATCCTGCACCCCTATGAAGTTGAGCAGGCCGGTCCACCACCCATCGGCGATGCCGATCAGAGACATGGCCGCCCATACGGCCAAAAACACGCCCTGAAGTAACGCGCCCAGAAACTGCATTGCCCGTGTTTCCCCTCTCGGCGTTTCCGCAAGCCTGGCGTCACACCCTCGCTATTCGCGGCCATTGTAGCATATCCCAGGGGCTTGCCCAGGAATCATTCCAGTTTCTCGACATTTTTCAGCCCCGGAAACAGCCGCATCCACAACAGCGCCACCGCTATTGTGCCCAACCCCCCGATCACCACCGCCGGCACCGCCCCAAACAGCGCCGCGGTCATGCCGCTCTCAAACTCGCCCAGCTGGTTGGAGGCGTTGATGAACAAATAATTCACCGCCCCCACCCGCCCGCGCATCTCATCGGGGGTGCGCAGCTGCACGAGCGAGAGGCGGATGACCACGCTGATCATATCGGCGGCGCCGAGCGCGAACAAAGCCGCCACCGAGAGCCAGATCTCGCGCGAGAGCCCAAACACCAAGGTCGCCGCCCCAAACCCGATCACGGCCTGAAACATCCGCAGCCCCACCCGGCGCTCAAAGGGCGCGCGGGTCACCAGCGCGGTGGTCAGCAGCGCGCCCAGCGCCGGGGCGCCGCGCAGCAGGCCCAGCCCCCACGGGCCGGTGTGCAATATGTCATGGGCATAGACCGGCAGCAGCGCCGTCGCCCCGCCCAGCAGCACGGCGAACAGATCGAGCGAGATGGTGCCCAAAATGGCCTGGTTGGCGCGCACAAACCCCACCCCCGCGAACAGCGCCTGCAAGGTGGGCGGGGTCGAGGGCACCACGCGCGCGGCGGTTTTTATCATCCCCGTCGCCAGCGCGCCGCCCAGCAGGCTCACCGCCATCACCCCGTAGGGCACGCCGGGGTTGAGCGCATAAAGCAACCCGCCCAGCGCCGGGCCGATGATGGTGGCCATCTGAAACATGCTCGATGAGATGGCGGTGGCTTTTTGCAGGCTGCCGGCCGGCACGGTGGCGGGCAGCAGCGCGCCGCTGGCCGGAGATTCAAACGCCCGCGCGGCGGCGATCAGCGCCACGGCGCCAAAAATCATGGCGGGTGTCAGTCGCCCGGCAAAGCTGCCCGTGGCCAAACCCAGCGCGGCCAGCCCCTGGGTCAGCTGGCACAGCCGCACCACGCTCTGGCGCCGGTAGCGGTCGGCGGCATGGCCGGCGAAAAAGGTCAGCCCGGCGGCGGGAATAAACTGGGCCAGCCCGAGCAGCCCCAGCTCAAAGGCCGAGCGGGTGAGGGCATAAAGCTGCCAGCCCACCGCCACGGCGCCAATCTGGTAGGCCGCGCTCGAGCAGATGCGGGTGAGCAGAAACAGCGCGAAGGCGCGGTGGCGCAGCAGTTCGGCAAGCCTGTAGGGCGCGGCTGAATTGGTCTCCATGCCTGCCCTTTATCACAGGCGGGCCTTGCCGCCATGCTCAAAGCCTCGCTCAGCCCCGCCCTGGTCCTGCTTGCGCCCGGCGCCAATTGGCCCTAGTGCAGCCTGCATTATTTCGCATTTTCGGAGTTCTGGTCATGTCTTACAGGGTTGCGGTTGTCGGTGCCACCGGTGCGGTCGGGCGCGAAATCCTCAAAACCCTCGCGCAGCGCAACTTCCCCGCGTCCGAGGTGGCGGCGCTCGCCTCCGGCCGTTCGGCCGGCCAGCAGGTCTCGTTCGGTGACGACAAGGTGCTCACCGTGCAAAACCTCGAGACGTTCGACTTCACCGGCTGGGATATCGGCCTGTTCTCGCCCGGCGCCTCGGTTTCCGCCGTTCACGCCCCGCGCGCGGGCAAAGCCGGCTGCGTGGTCATCGACAACACCTCCCAGTTCCGCATGGACCCCGAGATTCCCCTCATCGTGCCCGAGGTGAACCCCCAGGACCTGCCCAAATTCGCCAAGCGCAACATCATCGCCAACCCCAACTGCTCGACCATCCAGATGGTGGTGGCCTTGAAGCCCCTGCACGATGCCTACAAGATCAAGCGCGTGGTGGTTTCCACCTACCAGTCCGTCTCGGGCGCCGGCAAAGAGGGCATGGACGAGCTCTACCAGAACACCAAGGTGTCGTTCGTGAACCAGGAGGCCAAGCCCGAAGTGTTCCAGAAAGACATCGCCTTCAACTGCATCCCGCAGATCGATGTGTTCATGGATGACGGCGCCACCAAGGAAGAGTGGAAAATGACCGTCGAGACCAAGAAGATCCTCGACCCCAACGTGCCGGTCATCGCCACCTGCGTGCGCGTGCCGGTGTTCATCGGCCATTCCGAGGCGGTGTATGTCGAGTTCGAGAAGCCGGTGAACGTGGCCGAGGCCCGCGCCCTGCTCGCCAAGGCGCCGGGCATCGAGGTCGAGGACCGCCACGTGCCGGGCGGCTACATCACCCCCATCGAGTGCAAGGGTGAGGATGCGGTGTTCGTCTCGCGCCTGCGCCGCGACCCCACCGTCGAGCACGGTCTGGCTTTCTGGTGCGTGTCCGACAATCTGCGCAAGGGCGCCGCCCTCAACGCCGTGCAGATCGCCGAGGCCCTGATCGCCCACAAGCTCCTGCCCGCGCAAAACCGGGGGTAATAAGGGTCTTGGGTGGGGATCTTTTGTTTGAGAAAAGGTCCGCATTTCTTGCCGTTAAAAAAGGCCGCTCCATTGGGGGCGGCCTTTTTGGGTTGAAAGACGTGGGGGAGTTTTTGCAAAAACTCCCCCACACCCCCCAAAAACGTCTGAGACTCAGTGCGCCGCCTCCGGCGCCTTCTCGCCGTCCCCGTCATGTTCGGGCGGCGGCAGGGCAGGGGGCGAGGCCTCGGTTATGTCAAAGGCCAGCTTGCCGTCCTTCAGCGTCACCTTCACCGCGCCACCCTTCACCAGCTTGCCAAATAAAAGCTCCTCGGCCAGCGGCTTCTTGATCAGCTCCTGAATCACCCGGCTCAACGGCCGCGCGCCATAAAGCGGCTCATAGCCCCGCTCGGCCAAAAACTCCTTGGCCGCCGAAGACAGCTCAATGGTCACATTGCGGTCGGCCAGCTGGGCTTCCAGCTGCATCACAAACTTCTCAACCACCCGCCCGACAATCTCAGGCGTCAGCGCGCCGAAGGGAATGATCGCATCCAGCCGGTTGCGGAATTCCGGGGTAAACAGCCGCTTCACCGCCTCATCATCCTCGCCCGTCCGCGTCACGCGTCCAAACCCTATGGCGGGCTTTTGCATATCCGCCGCCCCGGCATTGGTGGTCATGATCAGGATGACGTTACGGAAATCGATCTTCTTGCCGTTATGGTCGGTCAGCTTCCCATGATCCATGATCTGCAACAAAATGTTGAACAGATCCGGATGCGCCTTCTCGATCTCATCGAGCAGCAGCACGCAATGCGGATGCTGGTCGATGGCGTCGGTCAGCATGCCGCCCTGGTCGAACCCGACATAGCCCGGCGGCGCGCCAATCAACCGCGACACCGAATGGCGCTCCATATACTCAGACATGTCAAACCGCATCAGCTCAATGCCAAGGGTGGAAGCCAGCTGGCGCGCCACCTCGGTCTTGCCCACGCCCGTCGGCCCCGAGAACAGATAATTGCCGATCGGCTTTTCCGGGTCGCGCAGCCCCGCGCGCGAGAGCTTCATGGCCGCCGAGAGCGCCTCGATGGCGGCATCCTGGCCAAACACCATCGCCTTCAAATCGCGCTCCAGATTGCGCAGCATCTCCTTGTCGTCGGTCGAGACCGATTTGGGCGGAATCCGCGCGATCTTGGAGACCATCTCCTCGATGTCCTTGAGCGTCACGGTCTTGCGGCGCTTGCTCTCGGGCAGCAGCATGCGCGCGGCCCCCGCCTCGTCGATCACGTCGATCGCCTTATCGGGCAGCTTGCGGTCATTGATATATTTGGCCGAAAGCTCGACAGCGGCGCGGATCGCCTCATCGGTATAGCGCACCTTGTGGTGCTTCTCATAAGCGGTCTTGAGCCCGCGCAAGATCTTCACCGTATCCTCGACGCTGGGTTCATTCACATCGATCTTCTGGAACCGCCGGACCAGTGCGCGGTCCTTCTCGAAGTAATTGCGGAATTCCTTATAGGTGGTCGAGCCGATGCAGCGCAGCGTGCCTTGGGCGAGCGCGGGCTTGAGCAGGTTCGAGGCATCCATCGCCCCGCCCGAAGTGGCCCCCGCGCCGATGACGGTATGGATCTCATCGATGAACAGCACCGCGCCGGGGGTGTTTTCCATCTCGGTCACCACCGCCTTCAGCCGCTCCTCGAAATCCCCGCGATAGCGCGTGCCGGCCAGCAGCGCGCCCATGTCGAGCGCATAGATGGTGGCGTTGAGCAGCACCTCGGGCACGTCCCGGTCGATGATGCGCTTGGCCAGCCCCTCGGCGATGGCGGTCTTGCCCACGCCGGGGTCGCCCACATAAAGCGGGTTGTTCTTGGTGCGGCGGCACAAAATCTGGATCGTGCGCTCAATCTCGTTCTCGCGCCCGATCAGCGGGTCGATCTTGCCGTCCTTGGCCTTCTTGTTGAGATTGACGCAGTAATTCGAGAGCGCGTCCTGTCCCCGCTTGGGCGCGGGTTTCTCCTCGCGCTCGGGGTCGGGCGTCTCGGCCCCGTTCGGCGTGCGCGGCGCCGATTTGCCGGGGCTCTTGGCAATCCCGTGCGAGATGAAATTCACCGCGTCCAGCCGGGTCATGTCCTGGAGCTGGAGGAAATAGACGGCATGGGATTCGCGCTCGGAGAACAGGGCGACCAGCACATTGGCCCCCGTCACCTCATCGCGCCCCGAGGATTGCACATGAATGGCGGCGCGCTGCACCACGCGCTGAAACCCGGCGGTGGGCTTGGGCTCGCCCGCGCGGTCGGTGGCGAGGCCGGCCAGATCCTTGTCCAAAAACTCGGTCAGGTCGGTCTTGATCTTGTCGAGATCGACCCCGCAGGCGCGCAGAACGGTAAGCGCGTCGGGGTCCTCAAGCAGCCCGAGCAGCAAATGCTCGAGCGTGGCATATTCATGCTTGCGGTCGGCGGCGAATTGCAGCGCCCGGTGCAATGTCTGTTCAAGGTTGCGAGACAGCATGGTCAAACCGTTCTTTCACGCCGGAAACCGGCGGCTTGGGCTCCGGGCTCTAAAATTGCCGGCCCGGCTGGCAGTCTTCTGGGCTTCACCCCCGCCGCGTCGCATGGGGCCAAACATTTGAAATGGCGATGCGGCGGCCAGAGTAAAGCCTCATTCTTTCTCAATCGTGCATTGCAGCGGGTGCTGGTTCTGGCGGGCCAGATCCATCACCTGGGTCACCTTGGTCTCGGCCACCTCGTATGTATAAACCCCGCACACCCCAACGCCCCGCCGGTGCACATGCAGCATGATCTGCGTCGCCTGCTCGCGCGATTTCTGGAAGAACCGCTCGAGCACATGCACCACGAACTCCATGGGCGTGTAATCGTCGTTGAGCATCAGCACCTTGTACATGGTGGGCTTGCGGGTTTTGGGCCGCGGCTTCGCCACCACGTTGGCGCTGGGGCCGTCTGCCCCTCTGCGCTTGTCGTTTTCACTCATAGCCCATCACCCCACATCACCCCGCATCACGTCGCACCTGCTCTCTGGCCGCTCACACACAAGCGCCGCTCATATAAAAGCGCCGCTCACATCGCGCCGCGCCACACTCCGTTTACCCGGCCGGCCACGCCGCGCCACACTCTGTCATGTTTGGTGTCCGCGGCTTTTTGTCCAGCTCCACCGCTTGTCATCCCGGCGCGCCGCCGCCGGTCATCCCGGCCATCGCCGTTCCGGCCCGCGCGGGCGCCATGGGCTGAGCATATCGAATGGCGGGGCTCATAGAAAAGAGCGAATCTGCCCCAAGCGACAAAAACATGAGTTTATGAACGGCGCGTCACCGCCGGCCCGGCGGCCGGGCGCACTGCAAAAAGCCGGCCCCCGTGGATACGGGGAGCCGGCTTTTTGGCGGCAACCAGAAACGGCGCTCATCATCACGTCATGAGGCCGCCCGCTCAAGCCAAATTGCCTGGCGCGGTTTCGCGCGCCAGGCTGGCGGGGCGGGAGAGCCTGATATCAGGCGGAGGTCTTGCCGAAGGTCTCGACCGCCAGGGTCAGGCGGGCGGCGATCGGGGCAATGGCCTGCTCGGTCAGCTTCACGGCGGCGTCGGCCAGCTTGTTGCTCTCGGCAACGGCCTTCTCGATCGAAGCCTTGGTGTAGCCGGTCTGCAGGTCCACGGCTTCCTTCACCGACTTCACGCCCATCAGCGACTTGCTGAACGCGACCGACTCCTCGACCGAAGCCTTGGAGGCGGCGGCGATGTGCTTGGAAATGTCCTGGAAGCCGGTGGCATAGATCTGGGTGGCCTTCACGAAGGCTTCGAGGTTGCCCTGGCTGAAGGCCAGCAGCTCTTCCGAGGTCTTCACGGCCTTCTCCACGCCTTCCTTCAGCTTGACCTGGCTGGCTTCGAAATTCTTGGTGGCCTTCTCGATGCCCTCGCGCATGGCGCCGACGGACTTCTCAAAGTTCTTCACCGACGCGTCGGCGGCGGTCTCAAAGGTGGCGGTGGCAGGCTTCGACTTGGTGGCGCTCATGGTAAATCTCCCGCAAAAATCAACGATTCTGCGCGACCCCATCCAGGCGGGCCGTGCGGCGTCCCATATTGGGACATACTGCAATGCAGCAAACACGTTATGCGCGAAAAGAAATGCGCCGTCAAGAAGATTTTGTGCGTCGCACAAAAGTCATAAACCACCCGCCCGTGGGCGCCTGGGGCGTGTCGGGCGGGCGTGCCGGGCGCCACCTCAAGCTGCGTTGATAAGCCATTGGCTTTATAAAAGATTTAAAAAACGTCCCGCAATTTGGGCCTGGACAGCATCGGCGCTTGAACGCTAGATTAACGCCCGATCATCTTGTCAGTGAGTGGCGTAATGCGAAGCAGGCAGACAAGTCGGTGGTTTGGCGCGGCGGCGGGGCTTTGTCTCGCGGCCCTGTCGGCTCTGCCGGCCAGCGCGTATGTGCGCCATCACCCCTATTACCATCATTATAGTCATCGTGTGGCGCCCGGCTTCATCCGCGCGGATGACAGCGCCGATACCGGCTTTGGCCCCACCGCCGCCGGCGTCAGCTCCATCCTCATCGATGCCCGGTCCGGCGCCGTGCTCTCGGCCAATGGCGCCGATATTCCGCGCTACCCCGCCAGCCTCACCAAGCTGATGACGCTGGACCTCGCCTTCCAGGCCTTGCGCGCCGGCCAGATCAGCCTCGACACCCGCATTCCCGTCTCCTACCACGCCGCCTCGGTCGAGCCGGTCAAGCTCGGCCTGATGCCCGGTGACACCATCTCCGTCCGCGCCGCCATCCTGGCCATGACCACCATGTCCGCCAACGACGCAGCGACCGCCTTGGGCGAATATCTCGGTGGCGGCTCCGAGGTGCGCTGCGCCGAACTGATGACCGCGCGCGCCCAGGCGCTTGGCATGGCGCAAACCCATTTCGCCAACGCCTCGGGCCTGCCCAACGCCACCCAGGTCACCACCGCGCGCGATCTGGCGCTCCTCGCGCGCGACATTGTCCTCAACTACCCCGAGGATCAGCAATTCTTCGAGGTGGTGTCCTTCGATTTCCGGGGCCGCACGGTCTACAGCAACAACGACATGCTGCGCTCCTACCCCGGCGCCACCGGCATGAAGACCGGCTACACCGATCTGGCCCGTCATAACCTCGTCACCAGCGCCATGCGGGGCGGGCGGGTGCTCATCGGCGTCGAGCTGCACGAGCCCAGCTGGGGCGACAGTTACGCCCAGATGACCCAGCTCCTCAATGCCGGGTTCGAGGGGCGCCTGGCCGCCGAAGGCTCGGTGCTCACCCCGCAAATCGCCGATATGGCCGCGCCCGCGACGCAAATCGCCGCCGCGCCCGCCCTGCCGGCGGGCACCCAAATGGCCGGCGCGCGCCTGGCCCAGGCCACGCCCGCCCGGGCCTTGCCGCTGCCCCCGCCGCCGCCCGGCCGGGTGTTGCCCTTGCCGCCGCCGCCCTCGCCCGGCCATCCCGCCATCCGCTATGCCGAAACCGAGCGCCCCGCCATCCATACGGGTGACTGGGTGGCCCAGCTCGGCCTTTATTCGCGCATGGCCAAGGCCCGCACCGAGGCGGTGGCCGCCCGCCGTCTGCGCGGCATCGGCATCGTGCGCGTCGCGCGGGTCGAGCATCACGGCCGTACCTTATGGGGCGCCCAGCTCGCCGGCCTCAGCTTCGATGCCGCCCACAGCACCTGCTCGGCGGTCAATGCCCGCGGCGGCGCCTGCCATGTGGTCTCGGCGGTCGAGGATCATGTCGCCATGCTGGACGATAACCGGTCCGGCACCTGATCCCCAAGGCGCCCCTCACCGCCGCCCAGGCATGCGGCCGGGCGGCGTGATCTCTCAGGCGGCGCTCAGTTGGCCTTTTTCACGAATTCCTGCTTGATGAGATAATCCCCCGCCTCCACGGCGTGGTCGCCCGTGCCGAGCCGGATATTCTTGAGCTTGGTGCCCACCTTCAGCCCGCTCGACGAGCCCTTGACCTTGAGGTCCTTGATCAGCACCACCGTGTCGCCATTGGCCAGCACATTGCCGTTGGCATCCTTGATGATTTCGGCCGCCTCGGCGAGCTCGGCGGGCCATTCATAGCCGCACGTGTCGCAAACATGGGTGGCGCCTTCCACATGGGTCTGGTCGAGCGCGCATTGCGGGCAGGTTTGGGGGTTTGTGGTCATGTCCGGGCTCTAACCGCTCTGGTGGCCGCCGTCTAGATCAATATTGGTTTGGATTGAGTCGACAGACGTAAGCTAAACCAATGAAATTGATCGTTAAAACATGCGTGGAGCGGGGGCGTCATACCGCATCCCGCTCTAGCCACGCGCCGCCTCCGCCGGTAAGCTCGGCTCATGGCCGATCTCACACCCTGCCCCTGCGGCTCTGGCCTTCGCCAGCTTCGCTGCTGCGCGCTCGACCTCGCCGCCCTGTCCCCGCCCGAGGCCACGGCCCTGCTCGCGCCGCTGCTCACCCAGGCCGAGGCCGCGCTGGCGGCGGGCGACCTGGCGGGGGCCGAAAACCAGACCCGCCATTTGCTCGAGCTGGCGCCGGGGCATGAGGAGGGGCTGATGCTGCTCCACCGCACCAGCCGCCAGCAGGGCCGCCTGCCCGCCGCCGAGGCGCTGATCCGCCGGGTGGTCACGCTCAACCCCAATAATTTCTGGGCCACCAACGAGCTGACCCTGCTGCTGCTCAGCCGCGGCGCCCTGGCCGAGGCCGAGCTGCACGCGCGCAACGCCATCCGCATCGCCCCCCAAAACGCCCAGGCCCACAACCTCATGGGCCTGGTGCTCACCGAGGCCAACCGCCCCCTGATCGGCGAGTATCATTACCGCCGCGTGCTCGAGCTGGCCGAGGAGGAGGAGCCGATCACCCTCGCCAACCTCGCCTGGAATCTCAAGAACCAGGGCCGCATCGCCGAATCCCGCGCGCTCTACCAGCGCTCCCTGGCGCTCCGCCCAGACGTGCTGCAAACCGTGCTGGGCTACGCCAAAATGGAGGAAGCCGACCGCGACTTCCCCCGCGCCCTCGCGCTGCTCGACGAGGCCGAAACCCTTCTGCCCAACAGCCCCTCCATGCAGCTCACCCGCGCCACCGTGCTCTCGCGCCTCAAGCGCCACGATGAGGCGCTGGCCATCCTGCATGAGCCCGAGGATGGCCGCCTCAGGCTCGGCCCCGCCGAGCTGTCGGAAAAAGGCCGCCTGCTCGACCAGCTCGGCCGCCACGATGAAGCCTTCGCCTGTTTCGCGCAGGGCAAAGCCCTGGCGCTGGAGCTGGGCGCGCGCCCCTACATGGCCGAGGCCGCCGCCGACATGGCGGCCCGCCTCAAAAGCTTTTTCATCGCCCGCCGGCTCGCCATCCTGCCCCGCGCCGAACCCCGCGCCGATCTGCCCCAGCCCGTGTTCATCGTCGGCTTCCCGCGCTCGGGCACCACGCTGCTCGAGCAGACGCTGAGCGTCCATCCGCGCATCAGCGCGGGCGACGAGCTGCCCTACATCAACGACATCACCCAGATCATGCCGCGCCTCCTGGCCAGCCCGCTCGCCTACCCCGAGGCGCTGGCCGAGCTGTGGATGGGCGACCACCGCGACGGCCTCGCCGAGCTGCGCGACCACTACCTCACCCGCGCCGCCAAATCGGGCATTTTCCGCGAGGGCGCGGATCTCTTCACCGACAAGATGCCCCTCAACGAGACGCATCTCGGCCTCATCCACCTGCTGTTTCCGCAAGCGCCCATCATCCACCTGCTGCGCCACCCGCTCGATGTGCTGCTCAGCGTCTATTCCAACCACCTCACCCACGGCTATTTCTGCGCGGCCCAGCTCGAAACCATCGCCCGCCATTACGCCCTCACCATAGACCTCGTCGCCCATTACCGCGCCCAAATCCCGGCGCTGCGCTACCTGCCGCTGCGCTACGAGGACATGGTCGGCGCCCAGGAGCAAACGATCCGCCAGGCGCTCGCCTTCATTGGCGTCGCGTTCGACCCGCGCTGCCTGAGCTTCGAGAAAAACACCCGCTACGCCCGCACCGCCTCCTACGCCCAGGTCACCGAAAAACTCTATGACCGCTCAAAATACCGCTACAAACCCTACCTCAAACATCTCCAACCCGCCCTCGAAATCCTCCGCCCCCTGTGCGAGCGGCTGGGGTACGAAATCGAGGGCTGAACCGGACGTCCCATGCTGAAAACCCCCTTCACCCTCGCCATTCTGCTCACCCTCGCGGGCGCGCTGCCCTTTCTGGCCTTCACCGCCGTGGTGCTGCTCGAGCCCGTCGGCTCGCCCGCCGCCATCGAGGGGTTGATCGCCTATGGCGCGGTCATTTTATCCTTTCTGGGGGCGGTGCATTGGGGCTTCGCGCTGCGCGAAACCGCCCATCCGGTGGCGGAAAAACTGCCCCCCGCCACGCTCGGCGCCGAAACGCGCCTGCTCGGCTTTGGCGTGGTGCCCGCGCTCATCGCCTGGGCGGGGCTGATCATCATGCTGCATTTCCACGCCCCCGTGCTGGCGCTGTTCGTGCTGCTGGTGGGGTTTTTTCTCACCGTGGTGGTCGAGACCATCGGGCGCGGGCGGGGCGTGGTGGCGCTCAATTATCTCATTTTGCGCTGGGTGGCCTCGGTGGTGGTGCTGCTGTGCCTGCTGGCCACGCTGGGGGCGGTGCTCTCGGGCATGCGGGTAGGGTAGGCGGCCCAAACTCGTGGCGCTTTTTTATAAAAAGGCGCGATGCCCCCAAAAATTTTCAATAGTTTCAATCTATTGTTAATTTGCCGTGCCCAGCCCCACATCGGGCATGCGCGTCAGCACCAGCAGCGCCAGGCCCAGCGCGCCGGCCGCCCCCAGCAGCCCGGCCTGAAACCCCGCCAGCGTGCCCGGCGCCGAGAGCGCCAGCGCCACCCCGGCCAGGGTCGCCCCAAAGGCGCCGCCTGTTGAGCGCACCAGCAGCAGCATTCCGGTCATGGTGCCCACATCGCGCCCGCCCGCCAGGCTTTGCACGCTCACCAGCGAGGTCGGCATCAGCAAGCCGAGCCCGATCCCGGTCAGCAAAGACCAGCCCACCGGCCAGCCCAGCCCCTGGCCCAGCGGCCAGATGCCCACCGGCACCACCCCGCAGATCGCCAGCACCAGCCCGCAGGCCAGCACCGTGCGCACCCGCCCGGTGGCGCGCAAGACCTGCCCGGCGCCATAAGCCCCGATGGTGGTGCCAAACAGCATCGGCATCAGCCCCGCCCCCGCGCCGGCCGGGCTGGCATGGTAGGCCCCCTGCAACAGCAGCGGCAGCTGAAAGATGATCTCGAACAGCGCGCCCGAATACAGAAACGCGATGAGGCTGACATGGGCCTGCCGGGCGAGCAGATGGCCGGGCAGCAGCGGCGCCGGCGCGGCGCTCTGCTGGCGCCACAACAGCCCAGACAGCAGCGCCGCCAGGCCAAACAGCCCCAGCTCGCGCCCCGAGCCCCAGGCCAGATCCACGCCCCCCATCGAGAGCGCCAGCAGCAGCGCCGCCACCGCGCAAACCAGCAGCAGCGCCCCGGCATAATCGATCGGCGCCCGCCCGCCCCGGGGCGCCAGCCCGGCCAGCGCCCGGTGGCTCACCCCCAGCGCCAGCAGCACGAGCGGCACATTGCCCCAGAAAATCCACCGCCAGGAGATATGCTGCGCGACAAACCCGCCCACCACCGGCCCCACCAGCGTCGAGACCGCCCACGTCCCGGCAAACCAGCCCTGATAGCGCCCCCGCTCGCGGGGCGGCACCACATCCGCCACCGCCGACTGCGCCACCGCCATCAGCGCGCCGCCACCCACGCCCTGCAGGGCCCGGCCCAAAATCAGCCAGGCCGCCGACCCGGCCGCCGCGCACACGCAGCTGGCCGCCAAAAACACCAGCAGCGCCGGCGAGAGCACGGCCCGCCGCCCCAGCTGGTCCGAGAGCTTGCCATAGACCGGCGTGGTGGCGGTGGTGGTGAGCAGATACGCCGACACCACCCACGCAATATGCGCGCGGTCATGCAGGCTGGCGCTCATTTGCGGTATGGCGGGCAGCACCACGGTCTGGTCGATCGAGGCCAGCAAGATGCAGGTGAGAATGCCGAAAATCACCCGCATCCGCGCCGCGTGATCATGGCTGGCGGGGCTGTGCGCGGCGTCCGTCTGGCTGTGCGGGTGGGGGGCGTCCATGCGGCGGCTTGGTCCTCAAATGGGGGATATGGCAGCCACGCCGCCTTATATGGTTGCTTATGTCCCGGGCCTTGCCAATATAACAAGCGTCTGCCGCCGGCCCCAGCCTTGCGGCGCCCGCAATCCCTGTTCGTGTCCGCTACCCTGCTCGTTGCCGCTTAAGGAGTCCGCCATGCCCTTGCCCCGCCCCCATCGCCGCAAATTGCTGCACACGCGGCACGTCGAGCTGCGCGGCTATGAGCGCGAGGACGGGCTGATCGACATCGAAGCCCGCCTGACCGACGAAAAAACCTACGCGTTTGGCAATGAGGATCGCGGCGGCATCAACCCGGGCGACTATGTGCACGACATGAGCGTGCGCCTCACCATCACCCCCGACCAGGAGATCGTCGAGGCCCTCGCCAGCATGGATGCCACGCCCTACGCCATCTGCCCCGGCGTGGCGCCCAACATGGCCCGCCTGGTGGGGCTGCGTCTGGGCAAGGGGTTTTTGAAATCGGCCATGATGCGCCTGCCCGGCCCCGAGGGCTGCACCCATCTGCGCGAGCTGCTCCAGCCGCTGGCCACCGCCGCCTTCCAGACCACGGTCGGGCTCAAAACCGGGTTCGACAATAAAACCGCCATCGAGGAGCCGGCCCTCACCCACAGCCTGCTCAATTCCTGCCACGCCTATGACGAGCAAGGCCCCGTCATCGCCCGCCGGCGCGCCCCGGCGGCCGAATGAGCCCGCTCCGGCGCGCATCTGCCCCAATCTGACACATCATCTGATATTATTTACAGCAAGTAATACTTCTGGCCCGATCGGCCTTGCTGCCAGGAAACGCCTATGTTACGTCGCGCCAGCCTCGGAAATGAGGCAGGCAGGCCACGGCAAGCATACGGGATAAGAATATTGGGCGAGATAACTGGCACGGGAGAGACAGGGCTTAGCGCGCGTTACGCGGCGGCTCTCTATGCGCTGGCGTTCGAGAAGAACGCCCTCAACGAGGTTGTCGAGCAGATGGAGGCTCTGGGCCGGCTCATCGCCGAATCCCCGGCCTTGGCGGCGCTGCTGGCCAACCCGCTGACCAATTCCAAAACGGCCGCTCCGGCCCTGAACGAGGCGCTGAACGCCCAGGGCTTTGGCGTGCTGGTGCGCAATTTCGTGCAAGTGGCGGTGGCCAACCGCCGCCTGCGCGACCTGCCGGCCCTCATCGCCGGCTTTGCCGCCTATGTCGCGCGCAAGCGCGGCGAGGTGGTGGCCGATGTCACCACCGCCACCCCCCTCACCGATCTGCAGCGCGCCCAGCTGCATGCCCGCCTGGCCGAAGCCGGCTATGGCAGCGTGCGCCTCACCGAGCGCACCGACCCCGCCATACTGGGCGGCATGGTGCTCAAGATCGGGTCCAAGCTTTTCGATACCAGCCTCAAATCACGCCTTAACCGGCTTAATTTTTCTCTAAAGGGAGCTGCCTGACATGGAGATCCGCCCCGCCGAAATCTCCGAGATCCTGAAGCGTCAGATCGCGGATTTCGACACCGAAGCCAATGTGGCCGAGACCGGCCAGGTCCTCTCTGTCGGTGACGGCATCGCCCGCGTGTTCGGCCTCGCCAACGTGCAGGCTGGTGAGCTGGTTGACTTCCCCGGCGCCGGCCTCAAGGGCATGGCGCTCAACCTCGAGGCCGACAATGTCGGCGTGGTCATTTTCGGCGACGACAAGGCCATCCGCGAGGGCGACACCGTCACCCGCACCGGCCAGATCGTCGATGTGCCGACCGGCAAGGGCTTGCTCGGCCGCGTGGTCGACGCGCTCGGCAACCCGATCGACGGCAAGGGGCCGGTGCTGTTCACCGAGCGCCGCCTGGTCGAGACCAAGGCGCCCGGCATCATCCCCCGCAAGTCGGTGCATGAGCCCATGCAGACCGGCATCAAGGCGATCGACGTGCTGGTGCCCATCGGCCGCGGCCAGCGCGAGCTGATCATCGGCGACCGCCAGACCGGCAAGACCGCCCTGATCATCGACACCATCATCAACCAGAAGGCCGTCAACGCCCAGGGCGATGAGAGCAAGAAGCTCTATTGCATCTATGTCGCGGTCGGCCAGAAGCGCTCGACCGTGGCGCAGCTGGTGCGCACGCTGGAAGAGTACGGCGTGATGGAATACTCCATCGTGGTCGCCGCCACCGCTTCCGACCCCGCCCCCATGCAGTATCTGGCCCCCTATACCGGCGCCGCCATGGGCGAGTTCTTCCGCGATAACGGCATGCACGCCCTCATCGCCTTCGATGACCTCTCCAAGCAGGCCGTCGCCTACCGCCAGATGTCGCTGCTGCTGCGCCGTCCGCCGGGCCGCGAAGCCTATCCCGGCGACGTGTTCTACCTGCATTCGCGCCTGCTCGAGCGCGCCGCCAAGATGTCGGACGACAAGGGCGCCGGGTCGCTCACCGCTCTGCCGGTCATCGAAACCCAGGCGGGCGACGTCTCGGCCTATATCCCGACCAACGTGATCTCGATCACCGACGGCCAGATCTTCCTCGAGACCGAATTGTTCTTCAAGGGCATCCGCCCGGCCATCAATGTCGGCCTGTCGGTGTCGCGCGTCGGCTCGGCGGCCCAGATCAAGGCCATGAAGCAGGTCGCGGGCAAGATCAAGCTCGAGCTCGCCCAGTACCGCGAAATGGCGGCCTTCGCGCAGTTCGCCTCCGACCTCGACCCCGCCACCCAGAAGCTGCTGGCCCGTGGCGCGCGCCTGACCGAGCTGCTCAAGCAGCCGCAATACGCGCCGCTTTCGGTTTCCGAGCAGGTGATTTCGGTGTTCGCCGGCACGCGCGGTTACCTCGACACTCTGCCCGTCGGCGACGTGCAGAAATTCGAGAGCGCCCTGATTGCCGCGCTCAAGGCGACCGCGCCCGAGATCATCGACGCGATCACCAATGATCAGCAGATCAAGCCGGACACGGAGGCCAAGCTGATCGCCTTCATCGAGAACCTGCTGCGCACGTTCGGGTAAAAACGCCATGCCCTCGCTGAAAACCCTGCGCAACCGGATCAATTCGGTCAAATCGACCCAGAAGATCACGAGCGCCATGAAGATGGTGGCGGCCGCCAAGCTGCGCCGCGCGCAGGCGCAGGCCGAGGCCGCCCGCCCCTATGCATGCCGCATGGGCGAGATGCTGGCGGCGCTCGCCGCCAGCGAGTTCGGCAACCCCAACGCCTCGCCGCTGCTGGTGGGCCGGCCGAACGCCAAAACCCACCTGCTCGTGGCGGTCACCGCCGATCGCGGCCTGGCTGGCGCCTTCAACGCCAACATCGCCAAGGCCGTGCGCGCCCAGCTCGCCGCCCTCGAGGCCCAGGGCAAAACCGTCAAGATCTTCGCGCTCGGCCGCAAGGGCAACGACGCCCTCAAGCGCGACTTGGCCGACAAGATCTCGGGCACCAAGAACTTCGTCGGCAAGAAGGTGATCTCCTTCCAGGATGCCGAGGACGTGGCCAAGGAACTGATCCGCGGCTTCAAGGCCGGCGAATATGACGCCGTGTCGCTGGTGTTCAACCGCTTCCAAAACGTCATGACCCAGAAGCCGACCGAGCAGGCGCTGATTCCCGCCGCCGCGCCTTCGGCGAACGACAACGCGACCGAGCATAATTACGAGGTCGAGCCCGACGACGGCACGCTGCTCGAGCGTCTGCTGCCGCGCAATCTGGCGGTGCAGCTCTACTCGGCGCTGCTCGACAACGCGGCTGGTTTCTACGCCTCGCAAATGACCGCGATGGACAGCGCGACCCGCAACGCGGGCGAGATGATCAAGAAACTTACGCTCAATTACAACCGGGCTCGCCAGGCGAACATCACCAAAGAGCTCATTGAAATCATTTCCGGCGCCGAGGCCGTGTGAGGATAAGGGATATGGCAAGCAACAACACTGGCATTATCACGCAGGTGATGGGCGCCGTCGTCGACGTGCAGTTCGAGGGCACCCTGCCTTTCATCCAGAACGCGCTGGTTACCCATGTGGGCGACCGCAAGCTGGTGCTCGAGGTGGCGCAGGAAATCGGTGAGCGCACGGTCCGCACCATCGCCATGGACAGCACCGACGGTCTGGTCCGCGGCTCGGAAGTGACCGACACCGGCGCCGCCATTTCGGTGCCCGTCGGCCCCGGCGTGCTGGGCCGCATCCTCAACGTCATCGGTGAGCCGATCGACGAGCGCGGCGACATCGTCGCCACCGCCCATTCGCCCATCCACCGCGAAGCCCCCTCCTTCGAGGAGCAGGCCGGCGCGGCGGAAATCCTGGTCACCGGCATCAAGGTCGTCGACCTGCTGGCGCCCTACCTCAAGGGCGGCAAGGTCGGCCTGTTCGGCGGTGCTGGCGTCGGCAAGACCGTGCTCATCCAGGAGCTGATCAACAACATCGCCAAGGGCCATGGCGGCGTGTCGGTGTTCGCGGGCGTGGGCGAGCGTACCCGCGAGGGCAACGACCTCTACCATGAAATGATCGATGCCGGCGTCATCAAGCTGGGCGAGAACACCACCGAGGGCTCCAAGGTCGCGCTGGTTTATGGCCAGATGAACGAGCCGCCGGGCGCGCGCGCGCGCGTCGCGCTCTCGGGCGTCACCATGGCCGAGTATTTCCGCGATGTCGAAGGCCAGGACGTGCTGTTCTTCGTGGACAACATCTTCCGCTTCACCCAGGCCGGCGCCGAAATGTCCGCCCTGCTGGGCCGCATCCCCTCGGCGGTCGGCTATCAGCCGACGCTGGCGACCGACATGGGCGCCCTCCAGGAGCGCATCACCTCGACCAAGAAGGGCTCGATCACCTCGGTGCAGGCCGTCTACGTCCCCGCCGACGATTTGACCGACCCGGCCCCCGCCGGCACCTTCGCGCATCTGGACGCCACCACCGTGCTCAACCGCGCGATCGCCGAAAAGGGCATCTACCCGGCCGTCGACCCGCTGGACAGCACGTCCCGTTCGCTCGATCCCCGCATCGTCGGTGAGGAGCATTACCAGGTCGCCCGCGACGTTCAGCGCATCCTGCAGACCTACAAATCCCTGCAAGACATCATCGCCATCCTGGGCATGGACGAGCTCTCCGAGACCGACAAGCTGGTCGTCGCCCGCGCGCGCAAGATCGAGCGTTTCCTCTCGCAGCCCTTCCATGTGGCCGAAGTGTTCACCGGCTCGCCGGGCGTGTTCGTCAAGGTCGAGGACACGGTCCGCTCCTTCAAGGGCATCGTGGCCGGCGAATATGACCACCTGCCCGAAGCCGCCTTCTACATGGTCGGCTCCATCGAAGAGGCGATCGCCAAGGCCGAAGCCCTGGCCGCGAAGGCCTGAGCCATGGCCATCGCGCTCGAAATCCTCAGCCCCGAGAAGCTCCTGCTGGCGCGGGATGTCGACATGGTCGTCATCCCCGGCACCGAGGGTGACATCGGCGTGCTGCCGGGTCACTCGAAGCTGGTGACCTCTCTGCGCGGCGGTCTCGTCGATATTTACGAGAACGGCGCCGTCGCCGAGCGTTTCTATGTCTCGGGCGGCTTTGCCGAGGTCACCGAGTCGCGTGTCGCCGTGCTGGCCGATGAGATCGTCCGCCAGTCCGAGATCAACGCCGCCAAGGCCGCCGAGGCCCTGACGGCGGCGAAAGACGCCTTCGCCGCCGTGAGCCTCGACGATGCCGAAGCCTACCGCGAGGCCTCCGACACCCTCATCGCCGCCCAGGCGCTGGTCGACTCGGTCCCCCCTCACGCGATCGACAAGATCTGAGGGCCACCCCCCTAAAAATCCACCCCTCAGAAAAGGCGCCTCCGGGCGCCTTTTTTTTGGCACTCGAATTTGTGGCGTTTCCCGCGCGGCCCGCAAAAATTTTAAATAACTTCAATATGATGTAAAGTAATGCCCCAAGGATCGCCGCCCCGTCGCCAGGGCGGCGATCCCCACGCCCCGCCACGCCTTACCCCAAGGCAGGCGGGCACGGTTCAAAACCGCACCATCAGCCCGCCTTCCAGGCTTTCCGCCTGCCAGTTCCGGCTCAGCGCGGCCTGGCAGGTCACGCTCAGCGCCCAGGCCCCGCGCCCAACCCGCACGCCCAGCGCCGCCTCGCCCGCCACCGGGCTCAAAGGCCGGGCCGGTACGCCGAACATCGTGCCATCCTGGGCGCTCACATGCAGGTTTTGCCCGGCATTTCCGGCCCATCCCCGCACCCCCAGCATGGCGCTCGGCACCACCGCCAGCCCATCGCCCAGCGTAAAGCGGCGCGTCAGCGTCAGGCGCCCATAAGGCATCGCCGCCACGCCGCCGCCGCCCGCCAGGCTCACCGCAAAGGCTGTCTGCGCCGCGCCCTCATCCAGCCGCCCCATGGTCACATCCACCACATCCAGCCCCACAGCCGGCGTCACGCCCCAGCCCCCGCGCGCCAGCGGCACGCTCACCCGCAGCCCCAGGCTGGTCACATTGCCATGCGCCATGCCGGCGGCCGGGCCCGCGCCGGTCTCGCGCCCGGTGGAAAGCGTGGCGAAATCTTCCAGCACATCGCCGCTCACCAGCCCGGCCCCCACGGGCAGGCTGCCATAAACGCCCAGCCGCAACCCGCCCAGCGTGGCGCTGCCCGCTCCGGCGGCCCATAAATCCTGGGTCGCATACCCCACGGCCAGCCCCAGCCGCAGCCCGCTTGCCCCCACCGGCCGGTCCACCCCGGCCATGAAGCCGCCGCCCGCCGCGCCAAACGCGCCATCCACCGCCATCAGCCCGCCCTCGGCCCGCACCCAGCCGCCGGCTTGGCACATGCCGCGCGCCAGCGCCGCCGCCACCCCCGCCGCCGTGCTGGTGGATGTCACGGGCGCCGCCGGGCAGGGCGTGGCCTCGCCGCCCCCGGCATGGGCGAGCAGCAGCTCATCCTCCGTTCCCGCCGCCAGCGCCTGCGCCTCGGCCATGCCCGAAAACAGCCTCATGCCCGCGGGCGCCACGCTCAGCGCCCGGCCCAGCCGCAGGCTGGCGCTGCCCGGCCCCGGCAGGCTCGCCCCGCTAATTTGGGCGCCTGCCGTGGGGTCGTTCATGGCGTTCACGCTCGCAAACGCCCCGCTCACCCCGCCGCTCGCGGTCAAAAACGTCGTGCTGCCCGGCTCATAGGTGCCCGGCGCCAGCATATAATCCAGCGTGCCCGCCAGCGTGGCGCTGCCGCTGATGGCAAAAGGCGCGATGCCATTGGGCGCCACATAAACCTTCAGCACCCCGGCCGTCCCTTGCACAAAATTGCCGTTCAGCGTCAGCGCCGCGCCCACCAGCCCGGGGGTAAAGGTGCCGTCATTCACCAGCGCGCCGATGCTCCAGCTCCCCGCCCCCACCCAGGCCGCGCCGGGCATCACGGTCAGCGCGCTGCCGGCGCCGAAATGGCTGAGCGGCGTATCCAGCAGCCCGCTGCCGCTCAGCTCGATCTGGCTGGCCGTGCTCCCGCCATCCACCCCGCCGATGATCACCGCCCCCGTGTCCAGCGCCAGCGTGCTGGCACCGCTCAAAAACCCCACGGCCACGCCGCCGCTCTGCCCGCTGATCACCCCGCTATTGGCAATGTTCACCGGCCCCCCGGCCAAAATACCGTCAAGCCCGGCAATCGTGCCGCTATTGGTAATGACATCGCCGCTCACCGCCTCCACGCCATAGCGCCCGCCGGTGATCACGCCGGTATTGGTCAGCCCATCGCCCCCGCCCAGCCGCGCGCCGATCTGCCCGCCGCCAATGACCCCGCCATTCAGTATGGCCGCGCCCGTGCCCGCCACCCGCGCGCCAATCACCCCGCCGCTCACCACGCCCGCGACATTGTCGAGCGTGGCGCCATTGGCCAGCGCCATGGCGCCCACCTGCCCGCCGCTCAGCGTGCCGCTATTGCTCAGGCTCACCGCCCCGCCATTCAACAGCGCGCCATACCGCGCGCCGCTAATCAGCCCGGCATTGCTCACCCCCATGGCCGCCCCGCCATAAAGCCCGGCATACCCGCCCTCGATCACCCCGCCCGCCAGATTATCCACCATGCCGCCCTTGAACAGCGACACGCCATCCCCCGTGCCGCCGCCAATGGTGCCGGCATTGCTCAGGCTGGCCGGGCCGCCGGTGCTGTAAACCCCAATGGCCCCGCCGCTGAGCGCGCCGCCATTGGCCACGCTTCCCCCGGCCTCCAGCGCCACGCCGATAAACCCGGCATCGAGCGTGCCGCCATTGCTCACCATCCCGGCGCCGCCGCTCACCTGCACGCCATAAAGCACGGCGCGCACGGTTCCGGCATTGGCGAGCGTGCCGCCCGCGCCCAGCCGCACGCCATCCTGGCCGCCGAGCACGCCGCCATTGCTCACCACCCCCCCGCCGGCCAGCGAAACCCCCACCCCCGCCGCGGCGCTGACCGTGCCGAGATTGATCACCCGCGAGGGCGACAAATCCCATAAATCCACGGCCCCTGGCGCGCTCAGCGTCACGCCGGGCGCGATGCTCACCCCCGCGGCGCCAAAGCCGGACAGGTCGATCGGGCTGGTCTGGTTGACGGTAATCGCGGTCTGGGCCTGGGCCGGGGGGCTAAGCCCGAGCGCGGCGGGCAGCACCAGCAGCGAGGCGCCGGCGGCGCCAAACACGGCCCGCGGGTCATCTTGAAAGTGGGACATGGCTGTAAAGTCCTTGGGGCCGAACCGCTTTTGCGGCCCGAAAACGACTACAGAATGACGTACAGCTACGCCCCAGAGTTGAATCGGCCATTAATCTCCCCGGCCAATTTCACCCCAAAACCATTTTTGTCATTAACCATTTTCCCCGCCCCGCGCCTCGCAAAACCGCGCCCAGGCTTGCGCCAGGCCTAAAGGCGGCGTAATGCCCCGCCACGATCATTCAGTCCTCAATCCGCAGAGAATCCCATGAAGCAGCAGGCTAACCTCATCCGCGCCGGCCAGGTCATCGAACATGAAGGCCAGCGCTGGACCGTGCTCAAGCAGCAAATCATCACCCCGGGCAAAGGCGGCGCCTTCATCCAGGTCGAAATGCGCAACCTCAAAACCGGCAACAAAACCAATGAGCGCTGGCGCACCGCCGATACCGTCGAACGCCTGACCACCGAGGACCGCGACTACACCTACTCCTACACCGACGGCGAAAACCTCGTGCTCATGGACCCCGAAACCTTCGAGCAGTTCATGGTCCCCGTCGGCCTGCTCGGCGATAGCGCGCCCTTCCTGCAAGATAACATGGAAGTCTCCGTCGCCCTCGTCGAAGGCGACCCGGTCGGCATCACCCTGCCCCCCAACGTCACCCTCGAAGTGGTCGAGGCCGACCCGGTCGTCAAAGGCCAAACCGCCTCCTCCTCCTATAAACCCGCCAAACTCTCCAACGGCGTCAAAACCC
>JAJXWD010000018.1:0-13567 GCA_021781835.1 Pseudomonadota bacterium
GCTCTTCCGATCTGCGCGTGGCCGCCCCACCAACCCCACGCGCATACCAGCCAGCCTCAAGGCTGACTGGTATTACTGCACGTCTTCGAGGTCGAGCGCGTAGCCAGCCGCGCGGACGGTGCGGACCACGTCGATTTCGCCGGGGCCGTTGATGGCTTTGCGCAGGCGGCGGATATGGACATCGACCGTGCGCGGCTCGACATGGATATCGCGCCCCCAGACGGCGTTGAGCACGTCCTCACGCGAGAACACGCGCTTGGGATGGCGCAGGAAAAATTCCAGCAGGCGGAATTCGGTGGGGCCGAGATGCAGGGTGCGGCCGTTGCGCAGCACGCGGTGCGAGGCGGGGTCGAGGGAAATATCGTGGAAGGCCAGCTTGGCGCTTTGGGGCATGGCGCCGGCGCGGCGCAGCAGGGCGCGGATGCGCGCGATCAGCGCCTCGGTGCTGAAGGGCTTGGTGATGTAGTCATCCGCCCCCGTGTCGAGACCGCGCACGGCGTCCTGGTCCTCGGCGCGGGCGGTGAGCATGATGATGGGCAGCTGGCGCGTGGCCGGGCGGCGGCGAAGCTGGCGGCACAGCTCGATGCCCGACATGGTCGGCAGCATCCAGTCGAGCAGCAGCAGGTCGGGCGGGGCCTCGGTGATGCGCATCAGCGCTTCGCCGCCATCGCCGGCATCTTCGACGCGGAAGCCCTGTTTCTCAAGGTTGTAGCGCAACAGCGTGACGAGGGGCGCCTCGTCTTCGACGATCAGCACATAGGGCTTGTTGTGGTCGGACATGGTTACTGGTTGAGCGTGTGAATGTAGGTGGAGGTGTTGTCGGCCTTGGGCCGGAAATCGGGGAGGTTTTCGCCGGTGATGGCGTAATAGGTCAGCTCGGCGATGTTGGTGGCGTGGTCGCCGATGCGCTCGAGGTTTTTGGCGATGAACATGAGATGCGTGCAGGGCGTGATGTTGCGCGCGTCTTCCATCATGTAGGTGATCAGCTCACGGAAGATGGTGTTGTAGAGGTCATCGATCATCTGATCGGCGCGCCAGACGGAGATGGCTTTTTGCGGGTCGGATTCGCCAACCGTGTCGATGGCGAGCTTGAGGTTTTGCTGCACCAAAGAGGCCATCTGGGCCAGGCCCGAGAGGGCGATGTGGCTGGCCGTCTGGCTGATGACGATGGAGCGCTTGGCGATGTTGGCGGCATAGTCGCCGATGCGCTCGAGGTCGGTGGCGACCTTGAGGGCCTGGATGACGTGGCGCAGATCATCGGCCACGGGCTGGCGCAGCGCCAGGAGCTTGACCGCCGTCTGCTCGACGGCGAGCTGCTCGGCGTTGATTTTGGGGTCGTGCTCGATGACGCGGGCGGCAAGCTCGGTGTCACGCTGGATGAGGGCGGTGGACGCATCGGCGACCGCGCGCTCGACCAGGCCGCCCATGGCGGAGATCATGTCGTGCAGGCGCTTGAGGTCGGCTTCGAAGCTGGAGACGATATGTTTCGGCTCGTTGGGCATGGGCGTGACTTTCCGATCAGCCGAAACGGCCGGTGATGTATTCTTGCGTCTTGCGCTCGCGCGGCGCGGTGAAGATCTGGCTGGTGGGGCCGACCTCGACCAGCTCGCCCAGATAGAAAAACGCCACCTGGTCGGCGCAGCGGCCGGCCTGCTGCATGTTGTGGGTGACGATGACGATGCAGAAATCGCGCTTCAGCTCATCGACCAGCTCTTCGATCTTGAGGGTCGAGATGGGGTCGAGGGCGGAGGTCGGCTCGTCGAGCAGGAGCACTTCGGGGCGGACCGCGATGGAGCGCGCGATGCATAAACGCTGCTGCTGGCCGCCCGAGAGGCCAAGCGCGGAGCTGTGCAGGCGGTCTTTCACCTCGCCCCAGAGGGCGGAGCGGGTGAGCGCCCACTCGACACGCTCATCGGCCTCGGCCTTGGAGAGCTTCTCGTGCAGGCGCACGCCGAAGAGCACGTTTTCGTAGATGGATTTGGGGAAGGGCGTGGGTTTTTGGAACACCATGCCAACGCGCCGGCGCAGACGGTTGAGGTCGGTGCCGGGGGTGATGATGTTGTCGCCGTTCATCATCACCTCACCCTCGGCGCGCTGGCCGGGGTAGAGGTCGTACATGCGGTTGATGACGCGCAGCAGCGTGGATTTGCCGCACCCCGAGGGGCCGATCATCGCGGTGGTCTGGCGGTCGGGGAAATCTATGGAAATGTTTTTCAGCGCATGGGTCTGGCCGTAATAGAAATTGAGATTACGGAGGGACACGCACGCATTGTTGGAGCGGGCGGCGGTGCGGAGCGCCTCGGGGAGCGCGTGGTCGGCAGACATCGATTTCTGGCTCACTAATTCCATGGCCGCTTCCCTACGCGCCTTTCGTGACAATACGATGACGGGCAGGTGAAGCTTCGATGACAGGAATAGCCTGTTAGCGGCTTTCTGCAAACGCCGGGAGGGATGGGCGGGGGACGGGGTGGGCGAGCGCGATGCGTGGGAGCGCCGATTGCCGGTGGAGACCGGTCAGGGGCAAGCACAGTGCATTGATATTGTTTGGCATTTTTGCAGACTGGCCGGGGGAGCTTGTTATCAAAAGCTCCCCCGCGGGAAGCCGCCTCTTTTTTGCGGGCCTCAAAATTTTTGGGGCTTATACAAGTCAGCCACATGTTTGGCTCTTCGAGTCCGGCGGCGGGCGCCAAACCAGTGATTGGCATTTTCCCCCCAGCACGTAACCTGTGGCCGCGGCGCCCGTATATTGCCGGCCGACACCGCATGAAGTTGCGGCCCTGCTTGAGGAAACCGGTCTCGCCGATCACCAATCCGCGGCCAGATCTCGACAACGTAATCACGCATCCGTGGCCGGTCTTGGCGGCTCACCGCCAAGACGCGCATCAGGAAACGCACCCGCGGATGCCGCGACACGCGCCTGACTGAGCAATGGCCGCACACGGCCCGTCACATTCCGGAGTGATGACGCCCAAAGCTCCAAAGTGTCTTCGACAGATGCGCCCCAATTTATCAGAGCCTGAACCATCGTCGCACATCGATCAAGACCTCACGATGACAGGCAACTATGGCGCGAACGTCATTGCACGCTGGAAAAGGGCCGGGCGGTCAGGCGCCGCCGATGCGGGTGATGAGGCCGCTGGAATTGGTGTCCATGAGGGCGAAGGCGTAATCGACCAGACGCATGACCGTGCCGATGGCGATTTCGGACAGCACGCCCTCGCCCAGCGCGCCGCGCAAGGCGGGCGGCAGGATGGCGCGCAGATAGGCCATGGTGGCCGCCAGCAGCACCGGCGGAATGCCGGCGAGCTGGTGGGCTTGGCCGATCTGGAGCTGGCGCTGGGCGAAAAGGGCGCCGTAATCGCCGGTGAACAGGGTCTCGAGCCAGGCCATGTGCATGTCGCGCAGGCGGGCCGTGCCGTTGGGCATGTGGCGGGCCATTTGCGGCTCGGCCTCCATGGCGTCGTAGATTTTGCGGGTCACGCCCGGCAGCACGCCCATGACGAAGGGCCGCAACGCCCCGATGCGGGCGCAATCCTCGGCGGTGAGGGGGCAGGCCGGCAGATCGGGGAGGCGCAGGCCCGGGAACGGGTCGGGGGCTGGCTCGGCGGGCGGGGCTTTGGGCAAGGGGGGCGGTATGATCTGGGCCAACTCGGCCAGGCGCAGGGCCGTGCCCGAAATGGAGGGCAGTTGCGAGCCGCCACGGCCATAGCCGCCGCTGACCGTGCAGACCAGCGCGTTGGGCCCGGCCTGGCGGATCATCACCCGCCGGGAGGCGGCGCTTTCCACCACCTGGCCGAGCGTGCCTTGACCGAGATGGCGCAGATGCGCCGAATCGGGGCCGAGCAGCTCATCCACGGCGGTGAACAGCGCCTCGGGGCCGGCATTGGCGCGTGTGGCGTGCGCGATGATCTGACCGTCGCGGCCAACCAGCGCGGCCGCCTCGATGATTCGGGCCTCGGCCACCAGATCCTGCAAAACGGCGATGACCTTGGCGGCGGCGCCCGACTTGTTATGAAACCCTGACATACATGCAGTTATTCGCCGATTTTTACGCCGTGGGAAGGCTTGTTTTACAGCATGTTAATGGTTTTTTTGGCCTTCCAGCCCAACATGGCGCGCGCTTGGCCGCCCCCTGGCGCTTAAATAGGCAGCGCCTCCAAAGCGCGGGCTTTCGGCGTTTGGAGGCTCAGCCGGCCGCCCCTTCGAGCCGGGCGATCAGGTGGGTGTAGCGGTCATCCATCAGGGACTGGCAAAACAGCAGCAGACGGTTGAGCGCGGCCAGGGCGGTGGCGGCCTCGTGCGGGTCTTCGAGGTCGTCGCGGATGGCGTTGGTGAAGGATTTGCTCAGGAACACCATGCTGGCGGCGGCCAGCAGGGGCGGCACGCCGGCATGGTTGTGGGCGGTGCCGATCTCGCGCTGGCGGGCGCGGAAGGCGGCGCCGTACTCGCCGGCGAACAGGCTTTCCAGCCAGGCTTCATGGGCCTGGCGCAGACGCGTTTCGGCGTCGCCGATAAAGCGGGCCATTTGCGGCTGGGCCTTGATGACGGCGTAGAAGCGCGTGGTGATGGCCGGCAGATGCGGGGCGATGAGCGGGGCGAGCGCGCGGATGCTGGCGGCATCCTCGGCGCTGAAGACCGGGCCGGCGGGGGGCGGCGTGGCGGCGGGCGGCATTGCCTCATCCGCCGCCGGCGCGGCCACCGGGCGGGAGGGGAAATCTGGCAGGATGAGGGGCACGGAAACCGGTTCGGGCGCGGGAATGGACGCCGCTGGTTCGGCGGCGGCGGACTGGAACGCCTCCAGGCGCAGGGCCAGCGCCGTGGTGTCTGGCAAGGGCAGCGGCAGCTTGCCGCCGCCACGGCTGAGCACGCAGAGCGCCGCCATCTGCCCAACCTGGCGCACCAGCACATGGCCGGATGGCAGGTTGGCGAGCATGAAGCCCTGGGGGTTGATGCGCAGCTGCGACAAGGCGCCCGGCCCCGGCACCAGCAGGGCGGGGAGATAGGCGGAAATCTCGGCGCCATCCATGTGCGCCGAACCGATTTGCGCCAAGCACTCCCCCCTGGCGCCAACCAGCGCCGCGGCCAGGATCTGCCGGTTGGCATCGATCAGCGCGTGCAGCGCTGTTTTGAACTCTTCCTCGCGTTTCACCTTGGGCACGGCTTTTCTTTGTTTTGGTGTCAAACCACATGACGTACCCCGCAGGATGCGGCCATTTTACCGCTTTGGCAATGGGGGGGACGCGGTTGTTATACTAGAGCGGGATGCGTTATGACGCACCCGCTCTAGTCATATTTTGACGATCAATTTCATTGGTTTAGCTTACGTCTGTCGACTCACTCTAAACCAATATTGATCTAGAGCGGGATACGTTATGACGCACCCGCTCCAGTTATATTTTGACGATCAATTTCATTGGTTTAGCTTACGTCTGTCGACTCAATCCAAACCAATATTGATCTAGGCGGCCAAAGCGCCGGCCCTTTCATGAGGGGGACCGCCTGGCATAAATTTTTGGGCGCGCGAGCGCCCCGCGCGCGCACCGGGCGGCCTCAAGAGCGCCTGGTGTTATTGGCTCGCCCAGATGATGCGGTGCATCCAAAGCAGATCCGCGGGGGCGAAGCGCAGCTCGGGGAAAGCCGGGTTGAGGCTGAGCAGCTCGATGCGCGAGGCGGTGCGCCGGACCAGCTGCTTGGCCATGACCGCGCCCGCCGCCGTGCGCGCCACCACCCGGTCTCCCACCCGCACGGGGGCGGCGGGCGAGACCACGATGATGTCGCCCTCGCGGTAGAGCGGCTCCATCGAGGAGCCGGAAATGCTCAGCGCGTAGGCGTTGGCGTCCAATGTGGCGGGCAGCTCGATCTCATCCCAGCCGGCGCCGGCGGGGTAGCCGCCATCGTCGAAAAACCCCTCTGTTCCCGCCTGGGCCATGCCGATGAGCGGGATGCGGGTGCGCGCGCGCGGGCGCGTATCGGCGATGACGCGCGCGCCGGTGATCAGCGCCGAGAAATCCTCCATGCGGGTGGTGGTGGCGGCAAGGATTTTGGCAATGCTCTCGGTCGAGGGCCAGCGAAATTTGCCATCAGCCCCCCGGCGCTTGGAGAGGTTGAAGCTGGTGGGGTCGAGCCCCGCCTTGCGCGCCAAAGCCGAGACGGAAAGACCATGCTCGGCGGCCAAGGTGTCTATCGCGCGCCAGATGTCTTCATGCCGCATCGGAGGCTCCGCAATCCCGCAACTTCAGAACCTTAGCGCCAGACGGTCAGAAAACCAAGGGAATTTAGGAATTTTATCCGAAAATTTACCAAGACGTGACGTTTTGTTCGTATTTTGTTCTTGTTTTACGCGACGCGTGGGAATATAAGCCTAGGCAGAACACAACCTTAAGTCACCCTGCAAGGAAAATTCCATGAGTTTCTCGCTCCGTAACCTGGCCGTGCTCGCTTATGCCAATGGCTTCACGCTCTGGCACTACAAGGCGGGGAACGATAATTTTGAGCAGGCGGAGCGGCCGGGCTATTTCGCCGATGCCGCCGATCTGCTGGCCGAGGGCGACATGGTGATGCTGACCGGCGCCGAGGGCGGGCGGATTGTGAGCATTGCCGGGCGGGGCCGGCGCCTGCACCTGGTGCCGCTGATTTAGAGCGCGATGATGCGCGATTGACCCGCCTTGCGGGTAAATCCAACGTCTGAACCGCCCTCTGGCTTATAATCGAGCGGCGGATTCAGATATAAGATGCCCGCGCGGGGCGAGAAACCGCCGCCCCCACAGGATTGCAAGGCACAAAGCACAGAGACGAAGGGGCGCGGGCCTTTATCCGGGCGGGTGGTTAAGCTAAATTCCGCCGATGAATAGCGTTCTCCCCAATTCCTTGCGCAACGGCCCCGATGCACGCGGGCGGTTTGGCGAATTCGGCGGGCGGTATGTGGCGGAAACGCTGATGCCGCTCATTCTCGAACTCGAAGCCGCCTATGAGGCCGCCAAGGCCGACCCCGCCTTTCAGACCGAGCTTGACTATTATCTCAAGCATTATGTCGGGCGGCCGAGCCCGCTCTGGCGGGCCGAGCGGCTCGCGAAGGAGCTGGGGGGCGCCAAGATTTACTTCAAGCGCGAGGAGCTGAACCACACCGGCGCGCACAAGATCAATAATTGCCTCGGCCAGATTTTGCTGGCCAAGCGCATGGGCAAGACGCGCATCATCGCCGAGACCGGCGCCGGGCAGCATGGCGTGGCCACCGCCACCGTGTGCGCGCTGTTTGGCCTGCCCTGCACCATTTATATGGGCGCGGTGGATGTGGAGCGCCAAAAGCCCAACGTGTTCCGCATGAAGCTGCTGGGCGCCGAGGTGGTGCCGGTTTCGAGCGGCTCGGCGACGCTCAAAGACGCCATGAACGACGCGCTGCGCGACTGGGTCGCCAATGTGCGCGACACGTTCTACATCATCGGCACCTCGGCCGGGCCGCACCCCTACCCCGCCATGGTGCGCGATTTTCAGTGCGTGATTGGCAATGAAGCGCGCGAGCAGCTGATGGAGGCCGAAGGGCGGCTGCCTGATGTCGCCATCGCGGCGGTGGGCGGGGGCTCGAACGCCATCGGGCTGTTCCACCCGTTCCTCGATGAGGAGGCGGTGAAGCTGATTGGCGTGGAGGCCGCGGGCAAGGGGCTGGAGACGCAGGAGCATGCCGCCTCGCTCAACAAGGGCCGGCCGGGCGTGCTGCACGGCAACCGCACCTATCTGCTGCAAGACGATGACGGGCAGATTTTGGAAGCGCACTCGATTTCGGCGGGGCTGGATTATCCGGGCATCGGGCCGGAACATTCCTGGCTGCACGACATCAAGCGCGTGGAGTATGTGGGCGTGACCGATGCCGAGGCGCTCGCCGCCTTCCGGCTGTGCACGCGCACCGAAGGCATCATCCCGGCGCTCGAATCGAGCCATGCCATCGCGCATGTCGCCAAAATCGCCGGGCATATGGACAAGGACCAGATCATCCTGCTCAACCTCTCAGGGCGCGGGGACAAGGATATTTTCGCGGTCGCCCAGCATTTGGGGGTGGAGCTGTGAGCCGTATCTCTGGTGTGTTCGCGGGGCTGAAGGCCGAGGGCCGGGCCGCGCTGATTCCCTTCGTCGAGGCGTTCGACCCCGACCGCGAAACCTCGCTCGCCCTGCTCAAGGGGATGGCGGAGAACGGCGCCGACATCATCGAGGTCGGCATGCCCTTCACCGACCCGATGGCCGATGGCCCGACCATCCAGGCCGCCGGGCGGCGCGGGCTGCTGGCCGGCGCCACGCTCAAGGGCACGCTGGCGCTGGTGGCGGAATTCCGCGCCGGCAACGCGCATACGCCGATTGTGCTGATGGGGTATTTGAACCCGATCTGCTCCTACGGGGTGGCCTCGTTTTGCCAGGATGCCGCCAAGGCCGGGGTGGATGGGCTGATTATTGTCGATCTGCCGACCGAGGAGGCCGATCTCGTGCTGCCAGATGCCGGGACGAACGGGCTCGATGTCATCCGCCTGATCGCCCCCACCACCTCCGATGAGCGGCTGCCCAAGGTGCTCGCGGGCTCCTCGGGGTTTGTTTATTACGTGTCGATCACCGGGATCACCGGCACGCGCACGGCCTCGGCCGAGGATCTGGCGCGCGACATTCCGCGCATCCGCGCCGCCACCGATCTGCCGATCGCCGTGGGGTTTGGCGTGCGCACGCCCGAGCAGGCGGCCACCGTGGCCAAATTCGCCGATGGCGCGATCGTGGCCTCGGCGCTGATCGAGACGCTGGCGCGCGAGGATGCCGATGCCGTGCTGCGCGATGTGAAGCGCCTGAGCGCGGGCGTGAAGGGCGCGCGGGCGGCCTGAGCCCCTGCCCGGCTGGATGTGAAAAACCCCGGCGCTTCGGCGCCGGGGTTTTTTGTTCAGTTATTATGCTGCCAGGGGCTGGTGTTTTGGGAATTTTGATAATTCCCCCCCTGGTTGGGCGGCGGGGGATGACCGCCACCGGGCGGCGGGGGTGGATGATCGCCGCCTTGCGGGCGGGCCCAGCCGCCACCGCCAGCGGGCGGCGGGGGATGACCACCACCTTGCGGATTGGCCCAGCCGCCAGCGGGCGGCGGGGGCGGATGATCGCCGCCTTGCGGGCGGGCCCAGCCGCCGCCGGGCGGGGGTGGATGGCCCCAGCCGCCGGGCGGCGGGTGGCCGCCTTCGTGCCAATGCTCATCATGGTCGCCGCCATAATAGCCGCCGCCCTCGATGACGACCGGCGGGGCGTAGGCGGGGGCGGGCGCGGCATAGGCCGGGCCGTAGGCGGGACCGCTGTCATAGCCATCCTGGCCGGCATAGACACAGCCAGTGAGCAGCAACGCGGCGGTAATGGGCAGAACGAGATGTTTCATGGCGGCAGTTCACCCTTCGCTTGTGGCGATTTTAGGACGAAATCATCGCAAACCCCAGGCAAAAAAATCGGGGTTTTCCCAATCCGGCTTGCCGTAGCGGAGGGCTGAGCCGTCGCGCAGCACCACGCGCCCGCCGGCGGCTTCGAGCACGGCCTGGGGGGCGGCGGTGTCCCACTCCATGGTGCGGCCAAGGCGGGGGTAGAAATCGGCCGCGCCCTCGGCGATGCGCAGGAATTTCACGCCCGAGCCGATATTGAGCAGCGCGGCGATGGGGTAGTGGGCCAGGCAGGCGGCGAGGGCCGGGTCATCGGCGTAATGGCGCGACGCGCAGACGGAGAGCCCCGCGGGCGGAGGTTGACGGGCGTGGATGGGCTGGGTCTGGCCCCCTGCCCGCTTCCAGGCGCCAAGACCCGCGGCGCCGAAATGCACCTCGTGCCGGGCCGGGGTGGCAACCGCGCCCAGCACCGCCACGCCGTTTTCGACGAGGCCGATATTGACCGTGAACTCATCGCGCCCGGCGGCGAATTCGCGCGTGCCGTCCAGCGGGTCCACCAGCCAGTAGCGGGCGGCGGGGCGGGTGATGCGGCCAGATGCCACCTCCTCCTCGGCAACCACCAAAATCTCTGGAAAAGCCGCGCGCAGGCCCGAGGTGATCAGCGCCTCGGCGCGCTGGTCGGCGATGGTGACGGGGGTGGCGTCTTGTTTGGTCTCGACCAAAAAGCCCGCCGCGCGGACCTCGTTGATGAGGATGGCGGCGGCTTCGCACAAATCAACCGCTTTCGTGAGCAATTCCTGCATGACGCCCGTGTAGCCGATGGCCGCCAGCCTGGCCATTGCGCTCTGGCCAAGGCGCGCTGGTTTGTTATGGTCGGGGCAGAGTGACGACAAGGAAGAGAGGTTGCCATGCCTGAAATCACATTTGCCAAGCCCGTTCTGCCCGAGGATGGCGTGCTGGTGGCGCCGGTGGGGGAGACGCTGGAATTTTCGCCCCTGGGCGCGGCGCTGAACGAGGCGCTGGAGAACGGGCTGAAACGCGCGCTGGAGGCGGCGGACTTTACGGGCAAGGCCGGCGGCAGCGCCACCTTGCTGGCGCCGGGCGGCTATAAGCGCGTGCTGGTGCTGGGCGCGGGCAAGCCTGGTGCCCCGCGCGGGGCGGAAGCCCTGGGCGGCGCCATTGCCGCCGCGCTGGCCAAGGAAGAGGCGGTGAGCGTGCTGGCCGATGGCATGAGCGCCGAGGAGGCCGCCGCGCTGGCGCTGGGGCTGCGGCTGCGCGCCTACCGGTTTGAGAAATACCGCACCACGCTCAAAGACGATGAAAAAGCCAAACTCGCCAAGGTGGTGGTGCTGAGCCACGCGCCCAAGGAGGCGGCGGCGGCTTATGAGCGGCTCTCGGCCGTGGCCAAGGGCGTGGAGCTGACCCGCGATCTGGTGACCGAGCCCGCCAATGTGCTGTTTCCGGCCGAGTTCGCGGCGCGCTGCGAGAAGCTCAAGAAGCTCGGCGTGAAGGTGGAGGTGCTGGGCCAGAAAGAACTCGACGAGCTGGGCTTTGGCGCGCTGCTGGCGGTGAGCCAGGGCTCGGCCCGCGAGCCGAGGATGGTGGTGATGCAATGGCTGGGCGACCCCGCGCACGAGGACAAGAAAGCCAAAAAACCCAAGGCGCCGCTGGCCTTTATCGGCAAGGGCGTGTGTTTCGATTCCGGGGGTATTTCGATCAAGCCGGCGGCGGGCATGGAGGATATGAAGTGGGACATGGCGGGCGCCGGCGCCGTGACCGGGCTGATGGCGGCCATTGCCGGGCGCAAGGCGAAGCTGGATGTGGTCGGGCTGATCGGGCTGGTGGAGAACATGCCCTCGGGCACGGCGACACGGCCGGGCGATGTGGTGACATCCTATTCCGGCCAGACGGTGGAGATCTTGAACACCGACGCCGAGGGGCGGCTGGTGCTGGCCGATGTGCTGCACTACGCCAACACACGCTTCGAGCCCCGGCTGATGGTGGATCTGGCCACGCTGACGGGGGCGATTATTGTCGGGCTTGGGCATGAATATGCCGGGCTGTTCGCCAATGACGACGAGCTGGCCGGCCAGCTTGCCAAGGCCGGCGAGGCGGTGGGCGAGAAGCTCTGGCGCATGCCGCTGGTGAAGAAAGGCGAATCTTACGACAAGGAGCTGAATTCGCCGATCGCGGATGTGAAGAACATTGGCGGCGGGCGGGCCGGCGGCTCGATCACGGCGGCGCAATTTTTGCGGCGCTTCGTGGGGGAGACGAAATGGGCGCATCTCGACATTGCCGGCGTGGCCTGGGGCGCCAAGGATGGCGCCGTGACCCCCAAGGGCGCCACGGGCTTTGGCGTGCGGCTGCTGGATGAATTCGTGAAAGGGTATGAGGGATAACAAAAAACCCGGCCCAAAAGGCCGGGTTTTTATTGAAAGTTTTTGCGGGTGTGGGGGCTTTTTTCAAAAAGCCCCCACGAAAGACGCCGCCTTTTTTGTAAAAAAGGCGGCACCCCCAAAAGCCTTTACCCCAGGTTGGAGAGGTTGCGGCTGAGCGCCTCGACGCCCGGCAGGATCTTGCCTTCCATCCACTCAAGGAACGCGCCGCCCGCCGAGGAGAGATAGGTCAGCTTATCCTGCACCCCGGCCATTTTAAGCGCCGAGACCGTGTCGCCGCCGCCGCCCACCGAGATCACCTTGCCTGCTTCCGTGGCCCGCGCGATGGCGTCCGCCAGGGCGTTGGTCGAGGCGTCGAACGGCTTGGTCTCGAACGCGCCCAGCGGGCCGTTCCAGATGATCGTCTTGATCTCGGGCAGACGCTTGATGAAGGCATCCACCGTCGCGGGGCCGACATCGAGCGCCATGGCGTTGGCCGGGATGGCCTCCACCTTCACCACCGATGTCGCCGGGTTGGCCTCGAATTTCTCGGCCACCACCACGTCAATCGGCAGGAAGATCTCGCAGCCCTTGGCCGCCGCGGCTTTCAGGATTTCGCGCGCGGTGTCGTGCAGGTCGGCCTCTTGCAGCGACTTGCCGACATTATGGCCCTGCGCCGCCAGGAAGGTGTTGGCCATGGCGCCGCCAATGACCAGAATATCCACCTTGGCGACCAGGTTGTTGAGCAGGTCGAGCTTGGTGGAGACCTTGGAGCCGGCGACGATCGCCGCCACCGGGCGCGCGGGATGGCCCAGCGCCTTTTGGAGCGCATGCAGCTCAGCCTGCATCAGACGCCCGGCGAAGGAGGGCAGATGCTTGGCCACGCCCTCGGTCGAGGCATGGGCGCGGTGGGCGGCGGAGAAGGCGTCGTTGACGTAGAGATCGCCCAGCTTGGCCAGCGCGGCGGCGAAGACCGGGTCGTTCTGCTCCTCGCCCTTATGGAAGCGGGTGTTTTCCAGCACCAGCACGTCGCCGTCCTTGAGCTTGGCGACCGCCGCCTCGGCCACCGGGCCGACGCAATCCTCGGCGAACGCCACCTTGTGGCCCAGCACCGCGGCCAGGGCCTCGGCGATGGGCTTGAGCGACATCTCGGGCACGACCTTGCCCTTCGGGCGGTCGAAATGCGAGATCACCACCACGCGGGCGCCCTTGTCGGCCAGCTCCTTGATGGTGGGAACCAGACGCTCGAGGCGGGTGGTGTCGGAAACCTGGCCACCCTGCACGGGCACGTTCAGGTCGGCGCGGACCAGCACACGCTGGCCCGCCACCTTCACGTCATCCAGCGTCCGGCTTGAGAGGGCGCCGGGCTCGCTCACAGCGCACCGAAATAGGCGGCGGTGTCGGACATGCGGTTCGAGAAGCCCCACTCATTGTCGTACCAGGAGAGCACGCGGGTCAGGCCGCCATCGACAACGGTGGTCTGGGGGGCGTCGAAGGTGGAGGAGGCCGGGACGTGGTTGAAATCGGCCGAGACCAGCTTGTCGGTCGAGTAGCCGAGGATGCCCTTGAGCTCGCCCTCGGCGGCGGCCTTCATGGCGGCGTTGATTTCCTCGACCGTGCCCTGCTTCTTGAGCACAACGTCGAGCGAGATGAGCGAGACGTTGGGGGTGGGCACGCGAATGGCGGTGCCGTCCAGCTTGCCCTTCAGCTCGGGCAGCACCAGGCCGACGGCCTTGGCGGCGCCGGTCGAGGTCGGGATCATCGAGAGCGCGGCGGCGCGGGCGCGGTGCAGGTCCTTGTCGAGGTGGT
>JAJXWD010000018.1:13577-45300 GCA_021781835.1 Pseudomonadota bacterium
GGCGGATTTGGGTGGTCGGCACGGTCTTCTGGTCACCGGTGTAGGAGTGGATGGTCACCATATAGCCGCGCTCGATGCCGAAGTTTTCGTGCAGCACCTTGGCCACGGGGGCCAGGCAGTTGGTGGTGCAGGAGGCGTTGGAGATCACCTCCATCGCGGGCGTCAGGCTCTTGTGGTTGACGCCGTAAACGATGGTGGCGTCCACGCCATCGGCCGGGGCCGAGACGATGACCTTGCGGGCACCCGCGGCCAGCAGCTGGGCGGCGGCCTCGCGCTTGGTGAACAGGCCGGTGCACTCCATGGCGACATCGACGCCCTGGAGGGGCACCTTGGCGGGGTCGCGCTCGGCGGTGACCTTGATGGGCGCGTAGGTGCGGCCATTATGGGTGATGATCAGGCTGTCGCCCTCGACCTTCACCTCGCCGGGGAAGCGGCCATGGACCGAATCATAACGGAACATGTGGGCATTGTCGGCGACCGAGCCGAGGTCGTTGATGAGCACGGGCTCGACATCGGTGCGGCCGGACTCGATGAGGGCGCGCAGAACCAGGCGGCCAATGCGGCCAAACCCGTTGATTGCAATTTTCACAGCCATTTTGCTTGCTCCGTTTGATATGGTTATTTGGTGGTGACCAGGGTTTTGACCGCGCGCGCCACCGCGGCGGGCGTGATGTTGAAATGCTCGTAGAGCGCCTCGGCCGGGGCGGAGGCCCCGAACCCATCGAGGCCGATGAAGGCGCCGTCGGCCCCCAGCCAGCGCGCCCAGCCATAGCTGCTGGCGGCCTCGACGCCAACGCGCGGGGCGCTGCCCAGCACTTCGGCGCGGTAGCTTTCATCCTGGCGGGCGAACAGCTCGAAGCTGGGCGCCGAGACCACGGCGACATGGATGCCCTCGGCCGCCAGCGCCTTGCTGGCCGCCATGGCGATGGCGACCTCGGTGCCGGTGGCGATGAGGGTGGCGTGGCGTTTGCCGCCCTCGGCCTCTTGCAGCACATAGGCGCCCTTGGCCGCGCGGTTGGGGCCGGTCTGGTCGCGCAGGGCCGGCACGCCCTGGCGCGAGAGCACCAGCAGCGAGGGGCCGGTGGTGTTCTTGAGGGCGATCTCCCAGGCTTCGGCGGTCTCCATGGCATCGGCCGGGCGCAGCACCAGCACGTTGGGCATGGCGCGGAACGAGGCCAGATGCTCGACCGGCTGGTGGGTCGGGCCATCTTCGCCCAGGCCTATGGAGTCGTGGGTGAGCACATGGATGGCGCGGGTGCGCATGAGGGCGGCCAGGCGGATGGCCGGGCGCATATAGTCGGTGAACACGAAGAACGTGCCGCCATAGGGGATGAGGCCGCCATGCAGGGCGATGCCGTTCATGGCCGCCGCCATGCCGAACTCGCGCACGCCGTAATAGACATAGCGCCCCGCGAAATTGCCCGGCTCGATGCCGCCCATGCCCTTGATCTGGGTGAGGTTGGAGCCGGTGAGGTCGGCCGAGCCGCCGAGCAGCTCGGGGAGTGCTGGCACCAGCACCTCGAGCGCCTTCTGGCTGGCCTGGCGGGTGGCGAGCTTGGGCTTGGACTCGGCAAGCCCGGCCTTGTAGGCGCTCATGGCCTCGGCCCAGCCCTCGGGCAGCTTGCCCTGCATCACGCGCTCGAACTCGGCGCGCAGCGGGTGCTTGGCCAGGCGCTTGAGCCAGGCGCGCCGCGCCGCGGCGCCGCGCGAGCCGGCCAGCTTCCAGGCGGAATAGACGGGAGCGGGCACCTGGAAGGGCAGATGCTCCCAGCCCAGCGCGCTCTTGGCGGCCTCGGCCTCGGCGCCGCCCAGCGGCGCGCCGTGCACGCCCGCCGTGCCCGCCTTGGTGGGCGCGCCCAGGCCGATGACGGTCTGGCAGGCGATGAGGGTGGGGCGCGAGGATTTCTGGGCAAAGGCCAGGGCGCCGGCCAGGGCCGCGAAATCATGGCCATCGACCCGCTTGACCGCCCAGCCATAGGCGGCGAAGCGCTTGAGCGTGTCTTCGGAGGTGGAGGCGGAGGTGGCGCCATCGATGGTGATGGCATTGTCGTCCCACAGCACGGTGAGCTTGTTGAGCTTGAGGTGCCCCGCCAGCGAGGCGGCCTCGTGGCTGACGCCTTCCATCAGGCAGCCATCGCCGGCGATGACCCAGGTGCGGTGATCGACCAGGCTCTTGCCGAATTTGGCGGCCAGGGCGCGCTCGGCCAGCGCGAACCCGACGGCGGTGGCAAAGCCCTGGCCGAGCGGGCCGGTGGTCATCTCGATGGCGGGGTGTTCGCCATATTCGGGGTGGCCGGCGGCGGGGGAGTGGAGCTGACGGAAACTCTTGATCTCCTCGATGCCCATGCCCTCGAAGCCGGTGAGGTGGAGCAGCGCGTAAAGCAGCATGGAGCCGTGGCCGGCCGAGAGGATGAAGCGGTCGCGGTCATACCAGTCGGGGGCGGCGGCATCGAATTTCAGCACCTTGGCCCACAGCGCCGTGGCGGCGTCGGCCATGCCCATGGGCATGCCGGGATGGCCGGATTTGGCGGCCTCGACGGCATCGATCGCCAAAGCGCGGATGGCGTTGGCCATGACCCGGTCCTCGGTCAGGGGGTGCGCCAAAATCTCCGCCTGGCGCGCGAGCGCCGCCTCGTTGCCTGAAATCTCGCCGATGCTTGCCATGTGTCTCTGTTCCGTCCTGATTGGGGCGTGCATAATGCGTGCGCGCCCCTGCTTCAACCCGGAGAGACCACATGACGGCCCTGTCCGGGGCCAGATGAGCGGGTTTTTTGGCCGGGCCTACGCCTTGGCCCGCCTGACCATGGCCTCGGCCAGCGGGGCCAGGGCCTGGTCCATCTTCTCGGCCAGCTCGGGCGGGGTTTCCAGCGCGGCGATGGCGCGGCGCATGGCGTCCATCCATTGCGCGGCGGTTTCGTTGGTCACGCCCATCTGGGCGTGGCGCGACATGATGCAAAACCCGCCGCGTTTTTCCACCCAGTCCCGCGGGCCGCCCAGCCAGACCGCGAAAAACCCGGCCAGGGAGTCGCGCATCGGGGCGAGGTCGGGCTCGTGCATGTCGCGCAGGGCGCGGTAGCTGGGATCCTGGTCCATCAGGTCGTAGAATTTATCGGCCAGGCGGCGCACCGCCTCGGCCCCGCCGATCAGCTCATAGGGAGAGCGTTTTGCCACCACATCGTCCGCCGCGTCGCCCATCACCCTGCCTTTGCGTTTCCGGCCGGTATATGCGCAGGATTTTTTGCGCAAAACTTTGATCCAGATCATGGACTGACCGGTTAGGTATATTTGGCGGCGACGAACAAAAAAAGAAACGGCGCCTTAGATCGATATTGGTTTGGATTGAGTCGACAGACGCAAGTTAAACCAATGAAATTGATCGTCAAAATATGACTAGAGCGGGTGCGTCATAACGCATCCCGCTCTAGGGCGCCGTTTCCGGGGGGTGGGGGCTGGTCAGTCGCCCAGAACGGGGACGCGCTGGCCGTCGGCGTAGATGGCGTAGGCTTCCTCGCCATGCACGGCGTCGTCGCCGATCAGCAGGGTTTCCTCATCCATGCGCAAGGGCACGAACAGGCCGATGAGCTTGAGCAGGATGAAGGTGCCGACCACGTTGACCACGATGATGAAGGCCGCGCCGTACAGCTGGAGCACCACCTGGTGCCAGTTGCCATATATGGCGCCGGTGACGGAGACCTGGTCGCCCTTGGTGCCGTACCACTCGACCATTTTGGGGTCGGCCAGGATGCCGGTGCCGATGCCGCCGACCAGCGCCGCCACGCCGTGGGTGTGGATGACGCCGAACACGTCATCGACCTTGCGGAACAGCCAGGTCTTGCCGAGCCAGTTCCAGGTCATCCAGGGCAGGGCCGCGGCGACCACGCCGAGGATGATGGCGCCCACGCCGTTCACATAGCCCGCCGCCGGGGTGATGGCGACGAGGCCGGTGATCATGCCGTTCACCGCGCCCAGGATGGAGGGCTTGCCGTAGGCCAGCACGTCGAGCGCCGTCCAGGTGAGGAGGGCGGCGGCGGTGGCGGTGTGGGTGTTGAGCACGCCCACCCCGGCATCGGCATTGGCGGTGAAGGGGTCGCCGCCATTGAAGCCCGACCAGCCGAGCCACAGCAGGCCGGCGCCGACCAGGGTCATGAGCAGGTTGTTGGGCTGGAAATTCTCGCGGTCACGGGTGAGGCGCGGGCCGATGATGGCCGCCGCGGTGAAGCCCGAGAAGGCCGAGGCCAAGTGAATGACATAGCCGCCCGAATAATCGACCACGCCGGCCGAGCCGAGCCAGCCGCCGCCCCACAGCGAATAGGCGCCGATGGAATAGACGAAGGTGGTCCAGAGCGGCACGAAGATGACCCAGGCCTTGAAGCTGACCCGGCCCAAAATGGCGCCGAGCAGGATGATGGGCGTGATGGCCGCGAACACGAACTGGAAATAGACCATGGTGGCCTGGCCATAGCCAAGGGCCGGCATGCCGGCGGCGGCCGAGGGGATGATGGCCTCTTTTTCCATGTTGTAGGCCGAGGTGGTCGGGCAGGGATGGCCGATCCAGGCGCCCTGGCCGATGAAGCCGAAAAAGCCCGGCACGTTGAACATCGGCTTGCCGAACGACATGTTATAGGCCCACAGCACCCAGGCGATGAGCACCGCCGAGAAGGCGTAGAACACCATGAAGGCCGAGTTGACGGCCCATTTCTTCTTGACCGCGCCGCCATAGAGAACGGCCAGGCCGGGGATGCTCATGATCCCCACCAATGTTGCCGCGGTAAGCTGCCAGGCGTTGTCGCCTGTATCGAGCCAGTTGCCTGGCAGTGCCTGCACGATGGTCATTCATCAGCCTCCAAGAAAATTTACTTCTCTGTCTTGCGTGTAAGCCCGGTGCGTAGGACCGGCAGGAATGGTTAAGCATGTTCCATGCCAGCGCCCGCAAAAGGCCGCACTTCGCCTTTTTCAAGGGCAAACCAACAAAAAACCTCCCATCTGAGCAGATGGGAGGCCGTTTTTGCCTAAAATTAAGGCTGTTTTGCAGAGAATTTCAGGCCCGCGCGGCTTCAGCCGTGATGCTGGAGCATCTCGCCATGCTGGGTGATGTCGAGACCCTCGATCTCGTCTTCCCGGGCCACGCGCAGGCCCATGGTGAGGTCGATGAGCTTGAGGATGATGAAGGACACGATGCCGTCATAGACGATGGTGGTGACGATGCCCTCGAGCTGCACCAGCACCTGGTGGGGGGCGCCCTCGATCAGGCCGGGATGGCCGCCGACCTCGTTCAGGGCGAACACGCCGGTGAGCAGCGCGCCGAGAATGCCGCCCAGACCATGCACGCCCCAGACATCGAGCGCGTCGTCGTAGGAGAACAGGCTCTTGAAGCCGGTGACGCCCCAGTAGCACACCGCGCCGGCGGCAAGGCCGATGATGAGCGCGCCCGAAACCCCGACAAAGCCGCAAGCCGGGGTGATGGCGACCAGACCGGCCACCGCGCCCGAAACCGCGCCCAGCATGCTGGGCTTGCCCTTGACCGCCCACTCGACCAGCGTCCAGGAGACGACGGCGGAGGCGGTGGCGAGCTGGGTGTTGATGGCGGCCATGCCGGCCAAGCCGCCGGCGGTGAGCGCCGAGCCGGCATTGAAGCCGAACCAGCCGACCCACAGCAGGGAGCCGCCGATGAGGGTGTAGCCCAGATCGCCGGGCGCCATGTTTTCACGCCCGTAGCCGGTGCGCTTGCCCACCATGATGGCGGCGATGAGGCCGGCCACGGCGGAGTTGATGTGCACCACCGTGCCGCCCGCGAAGTCGAGCACGCCGGCCGTGCCGAGGAAGCCGCCCGGGCCCCAGACCATGTGCGCGATGGGGCAGTAAACCGCCAGCAGCCACACGCCCACGAACACCATGGAGGAGGAGAATTTCAGGCGGTCGGCCGGGCCGCCGAGCGCCAGCACCGGGGTGATGATGGCGAAGGTGCACTGGAAGAAGGCGAACACCGTCTCGGGGATGGTGCCCGAGAGGCCGTTGAGGCCAGCGCCATTGAGCAGAACCCGCGAGAAACCGCCAATGAACGGCGCCAGCGGACCGGACCCTTGGGTGAAGGCGAGGCTGTAGCCGACAATGCACCACAGCACCGTGATGAGCGCGGTGGCGAAGAAGGACTGCATCAGCATCGCCAGGATGTTTTTACGGCGCAGCAGGCCGCCATAATAAAGCGCCAGACCGGGAACGGTCATCATCAGAACCAGCGCCGAGGACGCCAGCATCCAGGCCGTGTCGCCGGAATTCAAGGTCGGCGTGGCGCTCTGCGCAAAGGCCGGGGCAGCGCCCGCCACCGTCATCCCCAATGCTGCCGTGACAGCCAGAAGCGTTCTCTTACTCATCAAAAGGTCCCTTTTTACTTTGCCATTGAACGACCTGGAGCCCGGACAGATCGGCAAAGCGTGCTCTGAAAAGCTCGGTAGGCGTTACGCTGCCCTGCTTCGCAAGGGCCGTGCCAAGACCGGCGGCGAGGCAGGGCCAAGGGACGGGGGGCGTGGGTGTAAAAATTTGCCTAAAAATTAGGCGCGCGTGGAAGCAATCCACCCGCGCGCGGCCGGGGGGCATTTGTCGTGGGGCGGTGAGTGTGGCAAACAGGCGACAAACTCGGAGACAAGGCGCCTCAGATGGACCAACTGGACCAACAGCCCGTGAACCATGAATGCGAGATCGCCATTGTCGGCGCCGGCCCGGTGGGCGGCACGCTGGCTTTGGCGCTGGCCGCGGCGGGGCGGAAGATTTTGCTGGTGGACAAGGCCGACCTGACGCCGATGGAAGACCCCGCCTTTGACGGCCGCGCCTATGCCATTGCCGCCGGCTGCCGGCCGGTGATGGACCTGGCCGGCATTTTCGACGAGCTGCCCTACGCCCCCTGCCCCATCCGCGACATAGACGTGACCGACGGCAAGCTCGGCCGCCCGCCCTCGCCGCTCAAGCTCACTTTCTCCAGCCAGGATGTCGGCGATGAGGCGTTTGGCTGGATCATCGAGGCGCGCTCGATCCGGGTGGCCATGAACCGGCGCTTCCGCGACCAGCCCAACCTGGTGCTGCGCGCCCCCGCCACCGCGCGGGTGACGCGCGATGATGACGGCGCCACCGTGACCGTGGGCCAGGAAATATTCCGGGTGAAGCTGGTGGTGGCCGCCGAGGGCCGGCGCTCGCCGCTGCGCGAGGAGGCGGGCATTCCGCTCACCCGGCTGCTCTACCACCAGACCGCGCTCATTCTCTCCATCGCCCATGAGAAGCCGCACAATAATGTGGCGCTGGAGCATTTTCTGCCCGGCGGGCCCTTTGCCGTGCTGCCCATGACCGGCACGCCCGAACACCCCAACCTCTCGGCCGTGGTGTTTACCGAAAAGGACGAGGTGGCCAAGCGGCTTTATGAATACACCGCCTCGGAGCTGAAGCCCGAGCTCGAGACGCGCATGAACAACAAGCTCGGCGATATCGAGCTGGTGGGGCTGCGCTGGCTCTACCCGCTCTCGGCGCAGTTCGCCGCGCGCTATTACGACAAGCGCCTGCTGCTGGTGGGCGATGCCGCCCATGGCGTGCACCCGATTGCCGGGCAGGGCTTGAATTTGGGCTATCTGGATGCCACCGCGCTGGTGGAGATTTTGGAAGGCGTGGCCGACCCCGGCGCGCCCGAGGTGCTCAAACGCTACCAGGCCGCCCGCCGGGGCGTGAACCTGGCCATGCTGATGGGCATGGACACGCTGGACCGGGTGTTTTCAACCAACAACGCGGTCATCCGGCTGGCGCGCGATCTGGGGCTCGCGGCCGTCAACCGCATGCCGGGGCTCAAGCGGAAATTCATGCGCCAGGCCATGGGGCGGTAACGCGGGGGGCAGGCTTTAAAAAGAGACGTGGACCCTTTTTGGAAAAAGGGTCCACACCCCCAGAAACCTTGGCGGCCATTCAGGAGGGCCGTTATGGCCGCAGGCCCCAGAAGAATTGCACCGGCGTGGTCAGGCCGGTGAGATTCTTGTTGAAGGCGATCGGCTCGAAGAACTGGCCGAGAATGCCCACCGTCGCGTCGTTCAGCACATCTTCCTGCACTTGCGCGGCCTTGGCCTGCTGGGCGGCCAAGCTGGTGGCATCCAGAAACGCCGTGCGGTCGGCCTCGAGCTTCGGATCATTCGGCCAGCCGGCCCAGCCGGTCTTGGGGTCGCCGGAATAGGCGATGGCCTGAGGCGTGGCGATGTCATCGGCGATCCACCAGGTATCGAACACGTTCCAGCCATTCACCGCGCTCCGGTTGGCGCGGCGTTGCAGCATCTCCTCCCAGCTCATGCGCTCGACCGTCACCTTCATGCCCAGATTGGTCAGCAGGTTGACGGTAACATTGGTGAAATCGGCCAGGACCGGGATGTCCACGGGGTCGAGCACCACCACCGGCGTGCCGTTATAGCCGGCTTTTTCGAGCGCATAACGCGCGGCCGCGGGGTTGCTGAGCTTCATGATCCAGTTGCCCGCGTCGGTCGCGTAGGTGGTGCCGCAGGGGAAGATGGAGTAGCAGGTCCGCCACCAGCGCGGGTCGTTGCCGAAAGCGGCTTCCATATAGGTGGTCTGGTTGATGGCCTCGAGCACCGCCCGGCGGATGGCCGGGTTGTTGAACGGTGGAATGGCCGCGTTGAAGCGCAGCATGCCCACCGAACCCGGCGGGGCCGTGGGCTCGACGATGAGGTTGGGGTCGGCCTCGAGCATCGGCACCACGCTCATCGGCGGGGATTCGTCATATTGCACATAGCCCGAGATCAACGCCTTGGCCGCGGCTTCGGGGTCGGCGTAATGGATCAGCTCGATCTTATCGGCCGCCGCGATTTTGGCCCCCGCGGCGAGCGAGGACGGATCCGAGCGCGGCTTGTAATAGGGGTTCTTGACATAAACCGCCTTCTTCCCCGGCACCCAATCCTTCAGCACCATCATGTAAGGCCCCGAACCCGTGGGGTCGGTGATGTTTTTAAAGGCGCTGGTGTCGGCGATGCGCGCGGGCATCATGAAGGGCACGTTGGATGACAGCTTGGCCAGCGAGGCCAGCACCATGTCATCGGGGGCCTTGAGCCGCATCACGATGGTCTTGTCATCGGGGGCGGTCAGGCTGGAAATATCGGCGAACAGGAGCTGGCCCATGCCGTCGCGCTTACCCCAGCGCACCAGCGAGGCCACGCAATCGGCCGCGGTGACATTGGTGCCATCGCTCCATTTCAGCCCGTCGCGCAGCACGAAGGTCCAGGTTTTCTGGTCGGGCGAGACCGTCCAGTGATCGACCATTTGCGGTTCGGGCTGGAAGTTATTGTTCATCGCAAAAAGCGTGTCGTACACTAAGTAACCATGCGTGCGGTCGATATAGGCGGTGGAGGCGATGGGATCGAGCGTGTCGAGCCCGGCATGCACCGCCACGCGCAAAACAGACGGACCGGGATTGGGTTGCTGGGCCGCATAGGCGCCAGACGGCACGAGGCCGCCAGCGACGATGGGCGCCAGAATGGTCGCGGATAAAGCCAGTTTGCGAAGTTTTTCCAAAGGCATGGCAATGCCTCCTTGTTATGTCTCAGCTTTTATCTGAACTTATCAGCCGCCAAGCCGGCAAGATGGGCACGCCGGCTTAGCCACGTGTCTTACCTACGCTCATATATTATGAAGCAATTGTGACCGGCATTGATGGAAATCAATGCCGGCAACATGTTTTTTTAAAGGTTATTTTTGCCCGCTCCATCCCAAAAAAGTAAAGCTTAAGTTGATTATTTTGATGGCCGGGATTAAGGTAAACAATTCTTATACTTTTCGTTGCTATGCGCTCATCAAAAATGGAAATAATTCCATAAGCAGGAGGGGCATGGATGGACGCCCACCTTACCGCCAAGGCCGCCGGCCCGGTTGTGGCCGCCAATGACAAGCCTGTGTTTCACCCCGTGGCGCCCGCCGCCGCCGGGCTGCGGTTTTATGGCGATGAATTCGTCTTCGATGTCCGCTCGGGGATGTTTTTCCGGCTGAGCGCCACGGCGAGTTTCATTCTCCGCGCGCTCGCCGAAGGCGGGGACATGGCCAGCCTGCCCGCCGCGATGGAGCGCCAATACGGCATCGACCATGCCACCGCGATGCGCGACATTCAGCTGTTTCTCAACGAACTGGCCGCCCTCGAACCTTTGGACCGGGTTGTTCATGACCAAGCCAATGACCATGCCAATGCCGGTTGACACGGCGGCCGTCGCGGTGACCGGGCTGCACCGGGGCGACAACCCGCAACCCGGGGCGGCGGTGATCGCGAGCCTGCGGCGGCGCTTTCCGGGCCTGCGCATCGTCGGGCTGTCTTACGACCCGATGGAGAGCACGATTTATTGCCAGGATGGCTGCCGACTGGATGCCGTGTATCTGCTGCCCTACCCCCGCACCGGCCCCAAGGCGCTGATGGAGCGGCTGGAGGGGATTTTGGAACGCGAGGCGATCGGGGTCATCATTCCCTGCCTTGATTCGGAGCTGATGAATTTCATCGAGGTGCAGGACGGGCTGGCGCGGCGCGGCGTGAAGATGATGCTGCCCACCAAAACGGCGTTTTTGCGCCGCAACAAGGATGCGCTCTCCCTGCTCTGCCACCGGATCGAGATGCCCACCCCCGAAACCAGAATCGCCTATGATGCCGCCGAGCTGGCCAAATTCGCCGCCCAGATCGGGTATCCGGTTTATGTCAAAGGCATATATTACGAGGCCCATCTGGCCACCACGGAAGCGGAACTTTACGCGGCTTTCAAGGAACTCGCCGAAATGTGGGGCCTGCCGGTGATGGTGCAGGAGATGGTCGCGGGCGAGGAATATGACGTGGTCGGGCTGGGGGATGGCAAGGGCGGCAATATCGGCAGCTGTTCCATCCGCAAAATGCTGCGGACCTCGGCGGGCAAGGGGTTTGCCGGGGTGGTGGTGGCGGATCCGCGGATCGACGCCCTGGTGCGCCGGCTGATCCGCGCGCTGCGCTGGGCGGGGCCGTTTGAGCTGGAATTCATCAAGGCGCCCGGGCGGCCGCATCTGCTGTTCGAGATGAACCCCCGCTTTCCGGCCTGGGTGGATTTTCCCTCGCAGCTTGGCTGCAACCTGCCAGCCAGCCTGCTCGAGCGGCTGCTGGGGATGGAACCGGACAGGCTGGCGCCGTGCGAGGCGGGGCGGATGTTCATCCGCCATTCCGTCGATGTGCTGGGCGATATCGCCGATCTCGCGGAGCTGGCCAGCACGGGGGAGCGTGCCGGGGCGCCGTTGCTCACTTTTTCCAGGAGGCCGTGATGGACCGCAGCTATGTTCCACCCGTCATTAGCGGGGAGCTGGGGCGCAACGCCCCGCGCGTGGCCGAGGACCGTAATTTTTACGCGCGCGGGCCACGGGCGCCCTCCTTGTTCCAGATCGACGGCCTGCCCGTGACCGGGCTGATCGAGGAGTTCGGCTCGCCGCTCTTCGTGTTTTCCGAATATGACATCCGCGCCAAGGCCAAGCGGATGCGCGAGGCCTTTCGGAGCCGCTACCCGAAAACCAGCTTCGCCTGGTCGCTGAAAACCAATTATCTCGGCGCGGTCTGCAAGATTTTGCAAAGCGAGGGCTGGATCGCCGAGGTGGTCTCGCAGTTCGAGTATGAAAAAGCCCGCCAGACCGGATTTTCGGGCCAGGACATCGTGTTCAACGGCCCCTACAAGCCGCGCGCGGCGCTGCGCGCGGCGATCGAGGACGGGGCGCTGGTCCAGATCGATAACTGGGATGAGTTCAGCCAGATCGAGGAGCTGGTGGCGGGGCTGGGCAAGACCGTGGAGGTGGGGCTGCGCGTGTGGCTCGATGCGGGCATCAAGCCGGTCTGGTCGAAATTCGGCTTCGCGCTCGATAATGGCGAGGCGGCGCGCGCGGCGGCGCGGATTTTGGAAAACCCCAAGCTGCGGCTGCACACGCTGCATTGCCATATCGGCACTTATATTCTGAGCCCCGACGCCTATGCGGTGGCCGCGAAAAAACTGCTGCATCTGCGCGAGGAGCTGCGGCACAAGCATCACCATCTGGTGCCGTGCCTGAATTTGGGCGGCGGCTTTCCCTCGCACAGCCTGTTGCACGGTTTTCTCGGGCCGGTGGAGCAGGTGGTGCCGCCGATCGAGGCCTTCGCCACCGCGATCACCGATGTGCTGCGCGACCAGCCGCCGGACGAGCAGCCCTTGCTGCGGCTGGAATCGGGGCGCTATCTGGTCGATGAGGCGGGGTATCTGCTGAGCAGCGTGATCGCCGTGAAGGGGGTGAACCGCCCGGTGATGACCGATGGCGGCCTCTCGGCCCGCGCCTATAAGGAGCGCATGATCCTCAACGAGGATTCGCGCATCGGCTATGTCATCGATGCCGGCATCAACCTGCTCTACACCAGCGCCTGGTATCAGTTCGAGATTTTGCCGGCCCGCGCCATCGAGGCGCCGCCCGTGCCCTCGCGCATTTACGGCTCGCTGTGCATGGCCATCGACGTGATCCGCGACCATGTCGATCTGCCCCCGCTCGAGACCGGCGATATTCTCACCATCCATCCCGCGGGGGCTTACAATGTCACGCAATGGATGCAGTTCATCCAGTACCGCCCGGCGGTGGTGCTGATCGGCAATGACGGCCGGCCCGACATCATCCGCGCGCGCGAAACGCTGGCGGATGTGACCGGCCCCGAGCGGATGCCCCCCCATCTGGTGCCATGATGTCCGAGCCGCTGAAATTCGACAGTCTGGCGGGAGAGCGTTTGAGGTTCGCAACCCAGCCCTTGCGCCGCGCGGGCGACCAGGTGCTGGCCCGGGTGGGCGCGGCGCTGGGCTCGGCGTTTTTGATCGGCGACCCCAAAATCGGGCTGCTGCTCTGGCTGGCGGTGACGGCGGGGCATGTCCGCGGGTTGATTTTTGGGCTGTTCGGGCTGTGGGTGGGCGATGTCATCGGGCGGCTGATCGGGGTTTTGGACAAGCCCGCCCTGGGCGGCGGGGTGCGCGCCAATGCCATACTCGCGGCCATTGCCGTGGCCTGGCTGACCACGGGCGCCTATATCAGGGTGGAAACCGAGATCGCGCTCGCCACCCTGGCGGCAAGCGCCGCCGCGCTGATTACCGCGGCACTGATGCGCGCCCTGGCGGGGGCGCTGTTTCCGCCCATGGTGCTGGGGTTCGGGCTGGTCGCGGGCACGTTGTTCACGCTGTTTCCGGTGTGGGTGGCCAGCGCGTCCAGCACGCTGCTGGTCTGGCCGGCGCCTGTCGGCATCTGGGCGGATGCGCAGATTTTCATCCGCTCGCTGGGCTCGCTGGTGTTTTCGCCAACCCTGGAGGTGGGCGCGCTCATCGGGCTGGCGGTGCTGCTCTGGTCGCGGGTGATTTTCTTCACCGGCTTGGTCGGCTGGTTGGCCGGGGCGCTGACGGCCATGGAGCTGCAAGGCCTCTTGGTGCCGTTTTACTGGCAGCCGGCCTCCTATAATTTCTTCATCACCGGCATGGCGCTGGGGGCGGCGTATTTTTTGCCCGGCTGGCCGAGCCTGGGGCTGGCGGCGGTGGGCGGCTCGGGGGCGGCGGTGCTGGCCGCGCTCATCCAGCATATCCAGCCAGATTGGGCGTTTTTGCCCCTGTCGGCGATCGGCGTGATCTGGATTTATCTGGCCGCCTTCACGCTGAGCGGGGATGACAAGCTGCTGCGGCGCAATGAGCGCCACGATATGCCGCCCGAGCGCGTGTGGATGTATGAGGTGGACCGCACCCGCCGCTTTGGCCACCGCGAGCCGCTGCTGGTGGTGCCGGTGGCGGGGCTGGCGCAGATTACCCAGGGGTTTGAGGGGCGGCTGAGCCATGCGGGCGACTGGCGCCATGCGCTGGATTTTCAGCGCCCGCCGGGCGGGGCGATCTGGGAAGCGCCGGTGACCGCGCCGGCCGCCGGCACCATCGAGCGGGTGCGCGACGATGTGCCCGATAATCCGCTGGGCGTCTGCAACTATGCCGAAAGCTGGGGCAATTATGTGCTGCTGCGCATGGAGCAGGGCGGCTGGGCGCTGCTGGCCCATCTCAAGCAGGCGAGCGTGGCGGTGGCGGCGGGGGCGCATGTGGAGCTGGGGGCCTATCTGGGCCAGGTGGGCAATTCCGGCCGCTCGCCGGTGCCGCATCTGCATTTGCAGGTGCAAAACTCGCCCCGCCTGGGGGCGCCGACCACCCCGTTCCGGCTGGCCAATTACGAGACCCAGACCGCCCATGGCGGGTCCGGCATGTTGTGGCGCGAAGCCGGCGTGCCGCGCGAGCAAAGCCTGCTCGCGGCGTCCCGGCCGGAGGCGGCCTCGTATTGGGTGCTGACCAGCCTGGCGCCCGGCCTTGGCGTGTGGACGGTGGAGACCAAGGGCCAGATGCCCTGGCGTTTCCGCCAGCCGCGCGGGCGCGGGAAAATCGAGCATATCACCACCCGGATGGATAGCGAGGGCCAGCATATCCTCGCCTCCAGCGGCGGCGATGAGCTGGTGCTCCATCTCGACCCCGATGCCTGGCGGATCCGCGAGGTCCACCGCCTGCACACGCCCTTGCTGCGGCTGCTGGCGCTGGCGGTACCCGCCATTCCCTACGCCGCCCGCCATTTGCTGGAGTGGCGCGAGCCGGCGCTGGCCCTGGCCTGCGCGGCCGATGGCTTCAGCCTCTCGCTCTGGCCCTACCGGCGCCTGCCGCTGCCCGAAATGCGCTGCCTGTGCCTGGACGCCCCCAAGACCGAGACCGGCCTGCTGGTGGTGGAAAGCACGCCGGTCCGGCCCTCGATCTGGCTGCCCTCCAAGATCACTTGCAGCTTTCAGCGTTTGCGCGGGCCGGTGAAGGTGGAGGCGGTGTTCGAGACCGGCAGCATCAGCTGCGCGCAGCTTTCCTTCGAGCCGGGGCTGCCATTTTGAAGTCTCTTAGTCCGGGCGGATGTCGGGGGTGAGGCGGGCGTTGAAAAAGGCCAGCATGCGCGCCTGGCTGTCTTGCGCGGCGTGGGGGTCGTAGCCAACCCAGTGGCCTTGATAGAGCTGCTTGGGGATGTCGATGTCGAAGGAATGCACGGCGTTGGGGTAGGTGACCTCGGCGATATCGGCGCCCGTGGCCTTGATGCCGGCGCACTGGCTGGCGGAGACCCAATTATCCTCGCCGCCATTGAAGATGAGCAGCGGCGCCGAGAGATTGACCGGGTGGCGCGGATACACGCCGCACCACGGGTAATAGGCGACAACCCCGCGAAACGGCGCCGGCGCGCCGAGGGATTTCATGTCGCCGGCATCGGCGGCCTCCATGGCCACGCTGCCGCCATTGCTCTGGCCCATCAGGAATATGTCTTGCGGCTGCACGAAGGGCTGGGCGCGCAGATAGCGCATGGCATCGACGGCATCGTGGGCGCGATAGACCAGGGCCTGCTGAAGCTCGGCGTTGCTCGCGCACATCGCGTCGCCCGAGAGATCGCGGGGGCCGAAACTGTCGAGGTTGAGGACCACATAGCCATGCTCATTCAGATATTCGGAGAGCATCTCGAGCGAATATTGCACGGCGGGCTGCCAGCCGCCGCAGCCATGCATGAGCACCACGGCCGGAAACGGGCCATTGCCGAGCGGCTTGTCGAGCTGGGCGGTGAGCATGACCTGGCCCGAGGTGAACGGGTCCGACGCCTGAAAACTGACCTGCTCCTGCGCCCTGGCGGAGCCGCCGAGCGCGCAAAACATGCCGGCCGCGGCCGCGAGCGCCACGGATAAAACCCGTATGATTTTCATTGTCGATCCCAGAAAAGCCTCGGCGGTGTGTTGCCGCTGTCCTTGCCTGCAAGGGGTAGAAAGAAATAGTTTCCGTCAATTTAAAATTTAGCCATATTTAATGGCCCGCGCGCCGCCGGGCCGGGCCGGCTATTCTAAATTCGCCGCGATGTTCTTGAAAATCTGGGCGGGCAGCAGGCCGCCGACCACGCCCTTGGTGGGGGAGTTGTCATCATTGCCGACCCAGACGGCGATGATGTCACCCTGTGCGTAGCCGATGAACCAGGCATCGCGGTAATCCTGGGTGGTGCCGGTTTTGCCGGCCGTGTAGATGCCGGGCAGATAGGCGTTTTTGCCCGTGCCGCCGGTGACGACGGCGCGCATCATGTCGGCCACCTGCTGGGCCTGGGTGGGGTCGGCCACCTGCACGGGGGCCGGGATCGCGGCGGGGACGCCGTTGATGGCGGTGACCGCATAGGGCGTGACGCGCTTGCCGCCATTGAAAAACGTGGCGTAGGCGCCGGCCATCTGCAAAACCCCCACGGCGCCCGAGCCCAGCGCCATGGTGGCGTCGTCGGGGAAATGGTCGTCGAGCCCGAGCTGGTTGGCCACCGCGATGACCCGCTTGGCCCCGCCCGCACGCAGCAGGATGCGGATGGCGACGGTGTTCATCGAATCGGCCAGCGCCTCGGTCATGGTGACATTGCCGCGATAATCGGCCTCGTAATCGTGCGGGCGGTAGCCGTGGAGGTCGAGCGGGCCATCGAACAGGATGCTCCGCGGCGTCAGCCCCGCGCGCAGCCCCGCCAGCCAGACAATCGGCTTGATGGCCGAGCCGGTCTGGCGCCGGGCCAGGGTGGCGCGGTTATAGCCGAGCTGGTCGCCCACCCCGCCGACCAGCGCGCGCACGGCGCCGGTTTTGGCATCGAGAATGACCACCGCGCCCTGCGAAACATCCAGCGCCGCGCCCTGCCCCTCGATGGCGAGGTTGAGCGCGGTCTTGGCCAGCTGCTCATCATGGGGGCTGAAGCTGGTGGTGAAGGTGATGTCCTCGCCCTCGGGCAGGGTGGCGCTTTGGCTTTGCATCACCCACAGCGCATACCAGGAGGTGCGGGTGGTGGGGCTGAGCGCGTTGGTGAGCTGCGGCAGGGCGGCGCTTTCCTGGGCGGGGGAAATATCGCCGGCGGCGGCCATGGCGTCGAGCACCTCGCGGCCGCGCTGGGCGGCGGCATCGGGGGCGGCGATGGGGTTGAGGGAAGAGGGCGCCTTGGGCAGACCCGCCAAAATGGCCGCCTGGGCCAAAGTGAGCCGGCTGGCGGGCGTGTTGAAATAAAGCCGCGCGGCGGCATCCACGCCATAGGCGCCCTCGCCCAGATAGACACGGTTGAGGTAGATGCCTAAAATTTCATCAGGGCTGTAGTGGCGGGTCAGCCAGAGGGCGAGAAACGCCTCCTGCACCTTGCGGCGCAGCGTGCGCTCATTGCCCAGAAACAGCGTCTTGGCGACCTGCTGGGTGATGGTGGAGCCGCCCTGCACCACGCGCTCATGCAGCAGGTCCGTGAACAAAGCGCGGGCCATGCCTTCGGTGTCGAAGGCGCCATGGGCGTAGAAACGTTTATCCTCGATGTCGATGAACGCCTGGGCGACATAAGGCGGCAAGGCGGCGGGCGTGACCACCTGGCCCGAGGCATCGCCAAAGCGCGCGACCTGGGCGCCCGAGGGGTCGAGCAGCAAAATGGCCGGACGGCGAGGCTGGGTGAGCGCGCTGTCGGGGTTGGGCAGGTCCCAGGTGAACCACAGCCCAACCAGACCCAGCGCCACGCCCCCCCAAATGGCCCCGATGATGAACAGCCGCGCCCCCGCCCACGCCCCGCGCGCCAGCCGCAAAAAGCGGGGCGAGAGCACGGGCGGCCATGCCAGCCCCCCCGCGCCCGGCGCCGGCCCGCGCGGCGGCGCGCGCCTGGCCTGGCCAGGCTTGGCGGGTTTGACGGCGGGGGGTTTGGCGGCGGGGGGTTTGGGCGGGGTCGGGCGGCGGGCCATGGTCCGAGACATGCCAAGCCAACCGCGAGGCGGTCAATGTTTAGATCGATATTGGTTTAGATTGAGCCGGCAGATGCCCGCCAAGCCAATGAAATTGACGCCAAAGCAAGGCTGGAGCGGGGGCTTCGGCACAGCCCGCTCTATTGCGAAACGCCGGCACTCCAGGTTAGGTGGGCGCGGCGCGGGTGTGGCGGAATGGTAGACGCACCGGACTTAAAATCCGTTGGAGCTTTGCTCTGTGGGGGTTCGAGTCCCCCCACCCGCACCAAAATATACAATTAAATTTACTTTCTTTCAGCGACCGCCGCTCAGCGGCGCTACCCAAGGCAAAGGCCATCCGCAAAAAACAATCACTACGTAAGCCATTGGGGTGGCTGAACGCCGCCTCCGCTGGACCTACCTTGGGAAGACACATTTAAAATACAATCGGTACAATCGAAAGCCACAGATAGCTGAGGTGGCGGAGGCTATCTTCGCACTACCCCCCCTTCCGGCTACTGCGAGACTGGGCTACTGTGGTGTTATTCACAGGCCGAATCGGTTGCCAACCTTAGGTGTTGTCTGAAAATGAAACAAATATTTGCTGAAACTCCCGCGTGGTCTGGATCGCTTATACTCAGCGAAAACAGTGATATTATTTTTCATGAACAGCACAAAACCTCGGGGAGATATTATCTCTCTAACGATTTTTTGACAATAGCTTGGGACATGTTTGGAGTTGAACAGTTTCAGCTTGAGGGCGAAATTTTTCGATTGGTGGAACCAGAAAATGATTCCCCAAAGCCTTCGTCTTGTATAGTTCATTTCGTATATTTTTCACAAACTGCAGACGACTTAGAGATTAGCATTCCGATGTATTTGGCTCTTAAGTCAGCGTTTGTGACGAACCCTAATTATCGAATTTTCTTACACACAAACGCGAATTTTTCCGGAATACTTTGGAAAGATATCGAAAACAAAATAGAAATTAATAAATGTTCTGCTCCGTCAATGGTATTTGGAAAAGAAATAAACAAAATCCAGCATAAAGCTGACGTAAAGCGTTTAGAAGTCATTTTGCACTTCGGGGGCATCTATCTAGATACGGATACGATCTGTTTGAGATCTTTTGATCCTCTTTTGAAAAAACATGCCGTGATGGGAATGGAAGGAAATTACGGCCTATGCAATGCAGTAATAATTGCTCCGCAGAGCTCAAAATTTATTTCTATATGGCGTCAAAAATACGAAAACTTTCATAATGAACAGTGGAATGAGTTTTCGGTTGTCCTCCCCTATAAGTTGTCTAGAGAATTTCCGGATTTGATTTCCATAGAGCCCGAAGCCTCATTTTTCTATCCAAGCTTCAATGCCAAATCTTTGCGCGAGCTTTTTATCGGCCACCGGGAATTTTCAAACGCTTATATTTTTCATATATGGGGTTCAGTTTCAAAGAATTATGTTGAATTCATTTCGTTCAAGCATATTTTTTCATTTAATTCTAGCTATAATAATGCAGCTCGAAATATACTCCTTTTAGGGAACTGCGGTGATTTGCCTTTTGAGTATGACAAATCTAGAACAGAACAACTCATTTCAAAGAAAGAAATTTTTGTAGATCAGTTTGAGCAAAATGGAGGGGGGTATGGATTTGGAAAAGGGTCATATCCCGCCAACACTACAGGCTACAGATCGTATGTTGAAAAATTCATTTTTGAAAATGACGTTAATTCCATTGTCGAAATTGGTTGTGGAAACTATGCCATTTTCGAAAAAATCTATTGTCATGATGCGACTTATGTTGGCTTAGACATTATCCCTGAACTAATCGAACAGAACAAAAGAAACTTTCAGCGCCCCGGGGTGTCATTTCAGCTTATGCCGGAGCAAGCTGAAGGATTGCCACATGCCGATTTGTTGGTAATCAAGAGTGTTCTTCAGCATCTGGATAACCAAACAATTATAGCATTTCGCGATCAGATCATTCCGAAATATAGATTTTGTCTAATTACCAATTCTTTAAATACACAAGGCCATTCGACAAACATGGATATACAATCAGGCGACTTTCGACCTTTAAATCTCGTTGAAGCGCCTTATCTGTTTTCAGGAACAGTTGTTCATTCCGATTGGAATGAATGGGAAAAAATCTCGACTATTTTAATTCGTAACTGAGCAATATCTCTTTGGCCGAACGCTCACTCGGTTGATCAAACAGTCGACTACCCTTGGGCAGCCGACCGTTCTCAATTACCCTATCACCTTCTTCAAATTCACATTTGCTCTGTTGGTCTTCGAGTCCCCCCACCCGCACCATGGCGTCCGGCCAAGCCGCGCCGCTCTCCACATAAAACCGGCCCGCCCAGCGCCAAGGCTGAACAGGCCGGGTTTTGGAGCCCCCGTCAGCCTCAGGGCCGCCTGGTATTACCAGACATAATTCGCCTGCAGGCTGAAGGTGTTGTTGCTGGTGGAGCCGCTATACTGGCCGCCCCAGCTGGCGCCGAGCGCCCAGCGTCCGGCGTTGGAAAGCTCAACCCCCACCGCCGGGGTGACGGCGCCGGCCGGTGCCGCCTGGGCGGTTTCGGTCACGCTGGTGCTGCCCAGCGTCTCGAGCACATGGTTATGCCGGTCGCCCAGCGTGCCAAGGCCGCCGAGGCTCGCCCAGCTGGTGAGGGTGCCATAGCGCACCGGCACGCTATAGCCGCCCGTGAGCCCGGCGCCGAACTGGGCGATGCCAGACGAGACGGTGCCGTAACGCAGGTCCAGAATACCGGCCCCGCTTTCCTTCATGCCGCCAAGGTTGGTGTGCAGGTAGCTGACCGTGGCATAGGGCGTGAGGAAATAGCCCGTGCCGCTCATCAGCTGCTCCTGCAGGCGCAGGGCGGCGCCGACATAGGAGCCCGTGCTGGTGGCATGCGCCGTCTCGTTCAGCGCCGTCAGGCCACGGGCGAAATCATCGTGCAGGTAGCCGGCGCCGACATCGCCCGAGAGGGTGAGCTGGTTGGCGTTATAGATGCCATAAACCAGCCCGCCGACCGAGGTGCCGTGAACCGACGAGCCGCCGCCCGAGGTGTTGGTGTAGAGGTTGGAAACGGCCGCGCCCAGCACCAGGTTGGGCGAGACATCGACCCCCTTGCCGACCACAAAGCCCTTGGCGTTGGTGTCATAGCCGTTGGCGGTGCCAAACGAGCCGATGCCGTGCAGCCAATAGCCGTCATCGGTGGCGTTGCCGCTCTCGGGGCCGGCGGAAAGCGGCGCCGAGAGGGCGGAGAGCAGCGCGCCATCCTGCACGAAGCTGCCCGCCACATAGGCCCGCCCGCCGGCAAAGGCCGTGCTGGTCGCCACCAGCTCGATGGTGACGTTGTTGGCGCCGTAATTGACCACCGGGGTGATGTAGCTGGCGAAGAGCGGGTTGTAGTTGACGGTGCTGAACTGGCCGGTGACGCCGCTGGAGGCGGTGAGAATGTCATAGGCCGTGCCGATGGTGTAGGTGCCGCTATCGACCTGCACGGCGAGCGTGCCGGCCAGGCTGGCGGCGCCATTGACCACCAGCTGGTCATAGCCGGTGCCGGCCACGGCGCTTGGCGTCACCTCGATGTTGAGGGTGCCGCCGCTGGTTTGGGTGTAGTTGCCGTTGATGGTGAGGATGCCGATGGAACCGCCCGGCTCGACGACGCCGCCATTGGTGACATTGCCGTCGATGCTGCCATGGCCGCGCAACATGCCGCCGCCGCCGACCAGGACATTGCCGCCCAGCACCGCGCCGGGGTCGGCGGCATCGCCAACCTCGAGCATGCCGCCGGTGATGTCGGTGGTGCCGGTGAAGCCGGACGAGTTGCCATCCAGGATTTCGGTGCCGCCGGTGAGGTCAAAGCCGCCGCTGCCCGCGAGATTGCCCGCGAAAATATTGTTGGCCGCGGTCAGGCTGAGGGTTTGGCCGCCGAGCTGGGCGGTGCCGTTGCCCGAGAGGGTGGTGATGGCGGCGCCGTTGCTGGTGGCCGAGATGTCGAACGTGCCGTTATCGGCCACACCCGAGGAGGCGGCGATGGCGCCAGCGCCCGCCAGCGCCAGGGTGGTGCCCGTGGCGATGCTGGTGGCGCCGGTGTAGCTGTTATTGCCGCTCAGCGTTTCGGTGCCGCTGGCCAGCGAAAGGCCGCCCGTGCCCTGAATGTCTCCGCTGAAATTGCCCGCGGCATTGGTCAGGCTCAGCGTCTGGGCGCCCAGCGTGACAATGCCCGCGCCATCGAGGCTGGTGATGGCGGCGCCGGCAGTGGTGGCGGAAATGTCGAACGTGCCGTTATCGGCGACATCGGACGAGGACGCGATGGCGCCGCTGCCCGTGAGCGCCAGGGTGGAGCCCGTGGCGATGCTGGTGGTGCCGGTATAGCTGTTATTGCCGCTCAGCGTCAGGGTGGCGCCGGCGCCGGTCTGGGCCAGGCTGGTATGGCCCGCGCCGTCGGTGATGGTGCCCGAGAAAAGGGAGGACGCGCCCTGGTTGGTGAGCGTGCCGCCATCGGTCACCACGCCACCGCCCGAAAGGGCGGAGACGGTCTGGTTATAGCCGCCCAGATCGAGCGTCGCCCCGGTATCGACGGTGGTGGCGCTGTTGGGCGCGAAGACATTGGCGGCGCCGGCCAGCAGGGTGCCGGCCTCGACCGTGGTGGGGCCGGTGTAGGAATTGGCGCCCGAGACCGTGACCGTGCCGGTGGTGGTCTTGTCCAGGCCGCCCGTGCCGGCGAGGCTGGCGCTGATCACGCCCTGCTGCACGGCGAAGGTGCCGGTGGAGGAGAGCGTGCCGTTTTGGAGCGTGCCGCCCGTGAGGGTGAGGCCGCCATTCAGCGTTTGGGTGGTGCCGCCGAGATCGACCAGCCCGCCCGAGAGCGCGAGCGCGCCGCTGGTGGCGCCCATGGTGCCGCCGGTAATGTCGAGCGTGCCGCCGCTGACCGTGTCGAGCGCGGCGTTGATGGTGCCGCTCGACGTGACCACGCCCCCCGAAACCGTGACATTGCCCGCAATGGTGCCGGTGTTGGTGAAGCTGCCGGACTGGGTATCGAGCGAGGCGACCGTGCCGGCATTGCTGGCTGACCCGCCATTTTCGGTGAACGCCCCGGTGCTGCCGCCCGTTTGATTGGTGAACACGCCGCCCGTCTGGCCGACCGTGCCCAAGATGGTGCCGCTCGACGTGACCGAGCCGCCTTCCTGCGTCACGTTGCCCGTGATGAAGCCGGTGTTGGTGAAGCTGCCGGACTGGTTATCGAGCGAGGCGACCGTGCCGGCATTGCTGGCTGACCCGCCATTTTCGGTGAACGCCCCAGTGGTGCCGCCCGTTTGATTGGTGAACACGCCGCCCGTCTGGCCGACCGTGCCCACGACCCACCCGCTATTGGTGAACGACCCGCCCGATTGCGTGATGCCACCGCCGATGGTGCCGCTGCTGATGATCGAGCCACCTTCCTGCGTCACGCTGCCCGCAATGACACCCATGTTGGTGAACAGGCCCGCCCGGGTATCGAGCGCGGCGACCGTGCCGGCATTGCTGGCCAAGCCGCCATTTTCGGTGAACGCCCCGGTGCTGCCACCCACCAGATTGGTGAACACGCCGCCCGTCTGGCCGACCGTGCCCACAACCAGCCCGCTATTGGTGAGCGAACCGCCAGATTGAGTGATGCCGCCGCCAATGGTGCCGCTGCTGGTGACCGAGCCGCCCGCCTCGACGACGCTACCCGTGATGGTGCCGGTGTTGGTAAACGTGCCCGACTGGGTATTGAGCGAGGCGACCGTGCCGGCATTGCTGGCGACGCCGCCATTTTCGGTAAACGCCCCGGTGCTGCCACCCACCAGATTGGTGAACACGCCGCCCGTCTGGCCGACCGTGCCCGAGATGACGCCACTGCTGGTGACCGAACCGCCCTCCTGCGTCACGTTGCCCGAAATGTTGCCGGTGTTGGTGAAGCTGCCCGACTGGTTGTCGAGCGAGAAGACCGTGCCGGCATTGCTGGCGATGCCGCCATTTTCGGTGAACGCGCCGGTCATGGCGTCGGCTTGGTTGGTGAAGGTGCCGCCGGTCTGGTCAACCACGCCGACGGTGCTCGGCAAAAACGAGCCGGTTTCATTGATGAACGTGCCACCGCTCAGGGTGAGCGTGCCATTGACAGCGCCGCCCCCCACAAACACCCCTACCTGGTTGGTGAACAACCCGCCGCTCTCAGCGACATTGCCGGAGACAAGACCATAATTATTCACCGTGCCGCCGGAGAGGGTGACGGTGTCGATCGTGGCGGACTGATTGTTGATGAAAATGCCGGCGGTATTGTTCAGGCCGCCGGTGATGGCGCCAAAATTATTGACCGTGCCCGCATTGTCGAGCCCCTGGGTCGTGGTCAGGGCCGCATCGACATTGACGATTCCCGTCGCGGCATTGGAAAGGGAGCCGGCGACGCTGTAGGTGCCGGTTTGAACGGTGAGCGTGGCGCCGCCCTCGTTGATGAAGCTGGCGTCGCTGGTCAGATTGCCGGTGACATTGAAGGTGCCGCCGCTCTGATTATCGACACCGCCATTGATGACGCCCGAGGCGTTGACGAGGGCAGCGTTGGTCAGACCGCCATCGATGGTGCCGTTATTGACGAAACTGGCGCCAAGGCCGCTATTGAGCACCCCGCCCTCGATGAGGCCGGTGGAGCTGTTGCTGCCCAGGGCACCGTTGGTGAACGCGCCGGTGAGCGTGCCGGCATTGGTGAACGAGCCTTGGGTGTTGGTCATCGTGCCGACCCAGGTGCCGGCATTGTCGATCACGCCGCCGGAATTGACGGCATTGCCGGCCCAGGTGCCATCATTGACGATGGTGCCCGTGCCGTTGGCGCCGACACCGATGGTGCCGTTCCAGAGGGCATTCGTCTCGTTGGTGATGGTGCCGGTGTTGGAGGTGATGTCGGCGTTATATGTGCCGAAATTCTCGACCACGCCGGTGTTGGTCAGCCCATCGGTGGTGGTGCCGAGATTGATGAGCGTGGCGTTGTTGGTCACCGCGCCCAAAATATTGGTGCCTTCGAGGGTGGTGGTGCCGCTCGAGGCCACCAGCCCGCCCCCGCCCAGAATGTTGTTGAGCGTGCCGCCGCTGGCCTGAATGTAGGAGGCGGTGCCGCCCAGCAGGGTGACGGTGCCGTTTTCGAGCAGCCCGCCCGAAATGCTGAGCCCGCTCTGGATGAGCTGGGTGCTGTTGAGGTCGAGGGCGCCGGCCGTGATGTCGGTGACGCCGCTCTCGGCGCCGATGCGCCCGCCTGTCCCCACCACCAGCGTGCCGCCGGTGATGTCGGTGCCGCCGGTCTGGGTGTTGACGCCCGTGAGCGTGACCGTGCCGCCCGAAACATCGAGCTGGCCCGCGCCGCTGAACACCTCGCCATAGGTCCAGGCGGGGTTGCCCGTCTGGTTCAGGGCCAGCGTGCCGGATTCGATGACGACATTGCCGTTGAGGGCGGCGCCCGCGCCCATGGTCAGCGCATTGGAGCCGCCGATGAAGTCGAGCGCGGCGGCTTGGCTGGCGCCGTTGCCGCTCAAGCCCCCGCTGATGGTGCCGTCATTGATCAAGGTGAGATTGTCGGCCACCAGGCCGACACCGCCCGCGCCCGCCACGCCCGCGATGGCGCCCGTCCCGAGCACCGGGCCCGCCGCGCCGCCATTGCCGCCCGCCACCACATAGCCCGCGCCGATGGTCAGGGTGCCGGCCGCGGAGGATTCAGAGGGGTTGTAGAACAGGCCGACGCCACCCTGGCCGCCATTGCCCGCGACCAGCGCGGTGCTGCCGCCGCCATTGCCGCCATTGCCGCCCGTCGCGTTGGTGCTGAGCGTGCCCTGATTGCCCGTGCTCTCCAGCACCGCGCCATAGCCGCCGCCGCCGCCGCCGCCGCCGTAATCCAGCGTGCCGTTGCCGGCCCCACCATTGCCGCCATTGCCGCCAACGGCCACCGATGTCGGCAGCGCCGTGCCGACATACCCGTTTGAGCCGCCGCCGCCGCCCGTGCCAGAGCCGATGGTCGTCGAGGTGGTGCCGCTGCCATTGCCGCCCGACAGGCCGATATTATTGACCGAGACGCCGCCACCATAGCCGATCGGCGGTGAATTGGCCGCGCCGCTGGCGCCGCCATTGCCGCCGATCACCCCCGCGCCGCCGCCGCCGCCCGTGCCGCCCGCGCCGCCGTCAAACATCGCCGAGGCGGTGCCGCCCGGGCCGTTATTGACGCCCAACCCCGAAGCGCCGCCAGCGCCGCCATAGCTGGCGACGGTTTGGGCCAGAGCCGGTGCGACAGGCACCGCGCCCATGGCAAGCACACAAATCGCAACGCCCGAGAGAAGCTCGGCGCGCCGGTGGGAGTGTTTGGGTTTCATGCGTGACTTACCTTGGTTGGTGGTGAAACCGCGCCCGCGAGGCTGGGCGCGCCGGTGAATGAAAAGCCCTCGACCCCACGGCCGGGGGACGGCGCGTTACCAGACAACGCGCATGCCCCCCGAAGCCGAGTAGACCGTGCCACGGCTGGCGAAATCGCCGTTCATGGCGCCAAAGAGTTCGTAATTCCGGTCGAAGATCCAGCACGCCTCGGCCTGCACCGCCGCCGAATCACGCGGGGGGCGGGCGCCGATGAGGCCAAAGGCGACCGTGTTGGCCGAGCCGAACGAGGCAACCAGGGTGCGCGCGCTCGAGAGCTCATGCTGCCAGGCCAGGGTGGCGCTGAAGGCCAGGGCGCCACGGTTGCCGAGCATCACCGCATCGCCATAGCGCAGGCCCAGATCGACGGGCATGCTCTTGTTGGTGACCGGGTGATAGGTGAGCGCCACCGCGCCCACCGAGCCGCCCGCCGTTTCGGTGAAGCCGTTGGTGTTGAGCAGGCTGATCTGGAACGAGGCGAAGGGCTGGAGGGTGCCGAAATTAAACTCGTAATGCTGGCCCACCTCGACCCGCCCGGTCCATGAGTCGCTGAAGAACGCCCCATGGAGGCGGCCCGAGATGCCGGGCAGCGAAGCCGGCTGCACCCCGCCCGTCAGCACGCTCGGCGTGACGCCGGGCACGAAGACGGCGCGGTTCTCGGTGTTCCAGAACCCATCGAAGGACGATATGGCGCTGATATAGCTGTTGCCGTGCTCAAACCCGCCATAGAGCGCCGCATGGCCGAAATTGAGGTCGCCCGTGGTGGCGTGGCTGTTATCGGCGAAGCTCATCTGCCCGGCGCCCACCGCCAAGCCCGCCACATAGCCCGGCAGGCCGCGATATTCGAGCCCGCCCGCGACCGTGACACCGGTCGAGGTCATGCCCGGGGCGCCGGTGCTGCTGTCATTATCGACATGGAAGCGCTCGCCCGTGGCGGTCAGCCAGGTGCTCCAGTCGCGCCCAGCGACCTTGCCCGGGCCATCGCCGGCCTCGCCGCCCCGCAGGGCGGCACGGGCCGCGCCAACGGGCCCCGCCCCGCCGCAACCGCCAGGACAGAAACCGGCATCGAGCCAGTCGCCGATCCGCGAATTGACGGTGGTGACGAAGCTGTCATCGGCCGCGAAGGCGGTTTGCACGGTCGCCGTGGCGCCGGGGTTGCCGAGCTCGTCATAAATCTTGCCGAGTTCGGCCACCGTCGGCACGTAGTAAAGGTCGGCCGCGACCGGGGCGAAGCCGGGCGAGGCGCGGCTGGACTGGATCGCGTTGATGGCGTTGCCCACCGCCGCCTCGTTCGCGGTCAGCCCGGCGGGGGCGTAATTGACCACTTCCTGCAACAGCGCATCGGTGCTGGTGAACACCAGGCTGTTGGTCGATACCGCGCTCGGCGCGGCCGCCAAGGTGAGGCCGTTATTGGTCAAGCCGTTGACGGTGCCCACCAGCACCTGCTGGTGGGTGCCGGTCTGCGCGAGGCCGGGGTTGAGCACGTTGAGCTCGACCACGCCGTTCACGGTTGCCGCGTTGCTGACATTGTAATCATCGGCCGAGGTGGCGCCCGCGAAATTCAGATCGGCGCCGTAGATCGAACTGGAGGTCAGCGCGAGGTTGCCGGTGACATTGACCGTGCCGACCGTGTTCCAGTTATAGGGCGCGCTGAAACCGGCCGAGGTGAACAGCCCGGCCTGGCCGACATTGACCACCGGGCCGACAATGAAGGTGCCGGTCTGGGCGTTGGTGAAGTCATTGAGCGCCGAGCCCAGATCGACACTGCCGATGATGAAGTTGGCGCTGGTGACGTTGCTGTTGCCGCCCGTGCCGTAAATGGTGGTGCCATAGAGCCCATCGAGCGTGGAGAGCACGGCATCGCTGGTGACGATGTTGTTGCTCCCGCCGATCAGGCTGAGCGCATGGCCGCCCGCGCCGCCGGTGACATAGACATTGCCGATATTGACCGAGATGGTGCCGTTGCCGGTGCCGCCCGAGCTGTCGGTGAGCAGGGCCGTGGCGCCCGCACCCGTGGTCTCGACATTGGCGTTCACCGCCAGATTGACCGCGCCGCCCGTGCCGGTGCCGCCGGCCGAGCCGATGAACAGGCCAGAGGCCGGATTGGCCCCCAGCGTGCCCGTGCCGGCAATGCCGCCGCCGCCGCCGACCGATTGGGCGATGACGCCATCGGCATTGGCGCCCGTGGTGCCGACCACCGCGTTGACGGCCACGCTCACCGTGCCGCCATTGCCGCTGCCGCCCGCGGCCAGGGTCACCGGGCCGGTCTCGGTGGTGCCGGTGGCGGAGAGGAACGAAGCCAAACCGCCGCCGCCGCCGATGGATTGCGCGATGATGCCCGCCGAGCCCGCGCCACTGGTGCCGAGCGCCGCGTTCAGGGTCACGCTCACCGCGCCGCCATTGCCCGAGGCGCCGTTGGTGCCGCCCAGCGTAACCGCGCCGACCGCGCCAACCCCCATCCCCGCCGCCATGCCGCCGCCGCCGCCAATGGACTGGGCGATGACGCCATCGGCGCCGATGCCGGTGGTGTAGATGACCCCCTGGCTGGTATAGGCGATGGCCCCGCCATTGCCCTTGGTGGGCCCAGCGCCGCCGACCGAAGCCTGGCTGACCGCCGGATTTTGGCTGCCCGCGCTGTCAAACCCGGCAAAGCCGCCGCCGCCGCCAATGGATTGCAGCACCAGACCCGCCGCGCCATTGCCTTCGGTGGTGACCGTGTTGGGCGTGGTGAGGGTGATGCCCTGGCCCGAACCGCCGGCCCCCGTGCCGCCAACCGCGAAGCTGACGCCATTGGCCCCGACCGAAAGGCCGCTGGTGGCGGAAATGGTGGTGATGCCGCCGCCGCCGCCGATGGATTGCGCCACGATGCCTTGCGAGAGATCGCCCGTGGTCAGCACCGCGCCGGTGAAGACGGGGAAGGACAGCGCCGCGCCGTCGCTCGACGTGCCGGCCGCGCCGCCATTGTCAAGCGCCACACCGAGCGGCGTGCCGGTGACCACGCCCGCCGCCAGCGTGGCCATGCCGCCGCCGCCGCCGATGGATTGCGCCACGATGCCAGAGGCATTCGCCCCCGTGGTCTGCACATAGGCGCTGTTGCCAAACGAGACCGTGCCGCCCGCGCCGCCGCCCGTGCCGCTGCCGCCCGCCCGCGCGGTGAGCACGCCGACATTGCTGCCCACCGTCATGTCGCCGGCGAAGCCGTCCGTGCCGCCGCCGCCGCCGATGGATTGCGCGATCAGCCCGGTGGCGCCGAGGCCGCTGGTCAGCACCTCATTGCTGTTGGTGCTGGAGAGCGCCGCGCCGTTATCGACCGCGCCATTGCTGCCGCCGACCGCAACGGTGACACCGCCGCCCGCCGTGGTCAGCGGGTCGGGCACGCTGAGGAAGGCCATGCCGCCGCCGCCGCCGATATTCTGGGCCAGCAGGCCGTAGGACATGGCGCCAAGGGTTGAGAGCGTGCCGCCGCTGATCGTGACATTGACCGTGCCGGTGGCGCCGTTCGCCCCCGCCGAGGCCCCGCCCACGGTCACGCCCGCGCCGGTGAGCGTGCCGGTCTGTGCCGAGATGCCAATGGCCGAGGCACCGCCGCCGCCCGCGATGGACTGCGCCAGCACGGCCACCGAATCGTCGGCCAGGGTCTGGATGGTGCCGGTGCTGGTCACCGTCACGTTGCCGCCCGCGCCGCCATTGCCGCCCGTGCCGCCAACCGCGTTGGTGAGCGTGCCGCCGGCCGCGAAATCAACCGCCCCGGCAAAGCCGCCCGTGCCGCCGCCACCGCCGATGGACTGCGCGATGACACCCACCGAGCCCACGCCCTGCACCTGGATGGTGCCGGAATTGGTCACCGTGACATCGCCGCCCGCGCCGCCCTTGCCGCCCGTGCCGCCCAGCGCTGTGCTGAGCCCGCTGGCCCCCGCCGTGAGGGTGCCCGACGCCGCGAAGCCACCATTGCCGCCGCCACCGCCGATGGATTGCGCCAGCACGCCATAGGACTGCACGCCCTTGGTGATGATGGTGTTGGTGTTGGCCACCGTCACCGCCCCGCCCAAACCGCCCGCGCCGCCCGCGCCGCCGATCGCCAGATCCGCCCCGCTGCCCACCGAGCCCGTGCCCGTGAACACGAAGCCGCCATTGCCGCCGCCGCCGCCGATGGATTGCGCCTCGATGCCGATGGAATCCGCGCCCACGGTCTCAATCAGGCCGCCATTGGTCACGTTCACCGCGCCGCCATTGCCAGCCCCCGCGGCCGCGCCGCCGATGGCTTCCACCGTCGCCCCGCCGCCGCCGACGCTGAGCGCGCCGGCAAAGCCGCCAGCACCGCCGCCGCCACCGATGGACTGCGCCAATACCGCGATGGAAGACGCGCCGGAGGTGACGATCTGACCATTATTGGTGACCGAGACCAGGCCGGCCATGCCGCCCGCACCGCCCGCGCCGCCGCCGATGGTGCTATCGACACCGCCGGTCGCGGCCAGCGCGCCATCGACCGCGAAGCCGCCATTGCCGCCGCCGCCGCCGATCGACTGCGCCTCGACGCCATACGCCATGGTGCCCTGGGTCGCGATGATGCCGCCAGCGCCATTGACCACCGTGACATCGAGCCCCGCGCCGCCGCCGCCACCCGTGCCGCCGATGGTGGTGGCGACCGCGCCCGTGCTCGACGCCCCGGCCCCAACCGCGAAACCGCCATTGCCGCCGCCGCCGCCGACCGACTGCGCCAGCACGCCGGCCGCATTGTCGCCCTGCATGACGATCTCGCCGGTATTGGTGACGCTGACATTATTGGCGTTGCCGCCATTGCCGCCATCGCCGCCCACCCCGGAGGAAACCGAGGCCCCAAGAGCCGACAGCCCGGCATCCAGCGCGAACCCGCCCGTGCCGCCGCCACCACCGATGGATTGCGCGAGAATGCCATAGGTGCCCGCGCCAACGGTCGAGAGCGTATCGGCGTTGCTCACCGTGACCTGGCCCGCATCGCCGCCGCCGCCGCCGACACCGCCGCTCACCCCGCTTGTCACGTTGGTGCCGCCAGCCACGGCAAAGCCGCCCTCGCCGCCGCCGCCGCCGATGGATTGCGCGACCACCGCCGAGGAGAAATCACCCTTGGCGACAATCACGCCACCACCCGCCGCCTGGCTGATCGTGACCGCGACCGTGCCGCCATTGGCGCCCGCGCCACCTGCCCCGGCCGCGACACCGGCCTCACCGGCGAGCTTGTTGGTGAGCGTGGCGTATGTCGCGTTGAGGGCGCCGCCGAGCGCGCCGCCGATGGCAAAGCCACCCGCGCCACCCGAGCCGCCAATGGATTGCGCGACGATATCGGACGCATTGGCGCCCGTGGTGGTGATGCCCAGGGAGGCGGTCGTCACCTGCACGGTGCCGCCCACCCCGCCGGCGCCACCCGGGCCGCCGATCGTATTGGCGATCACCGCCTTGCTCGAAGAGGCGGACGTGCTGAGCCCCGCCCCGACCGCGAACCCGCCCGCGCCACCCGAACCGCCGATCGACTGCGCCAGAATGCCATCAGCCGAGGCGCC
>JAJXWD010000019.1 GCA_021781835.1 Pseudomonadota bacterium
CCGGGCGGGGCTTCGCCGTGGTGGCGACCGAGGTGCGCGCGCTCGCCCAGCGCTCGGCCGATGCCGCCAAGGAGATCAAGGCGCTGATTACCGCCTCGGGGGCGCAGGTGGCGGCGGGGGTTGGCGCGGTGCAAAATGCCCGCGAGGTACTGACCCGCATTGCCGTGCATGTCGGGAGCATTGACGAGGCGGTGGGCAGCATCGCCGTGAGCGCGCGCGAGCAGGCCGAGGGGCTGGGGCAGGTGAATGCGGCCGTGTCGGAGATGGACAAGATGACCCAGCAAAGCGCCGCCATGGTCGAGGAAACCGCGGCGGCGGCGCAGTCCATGGCCCAGGAGGGCGAGCGGATCATGGCGCTGCTGGCGCGGTTTCAAACCGGCGAGGAGACCAGGCCAGCCCCCACAACCCGCCGGCGTGAAATGGCCTCTGCCCTCTGATCCCCCGTGAAAACCCGCTGATCCCGGTCAGGCGTGATCGATGACCAGGCCGTCGATCTCGTTGGCGACATCCTCGAACCGGTCCACCACGCGCTCGAGATGGGTGTAGAGCTCGCGCGCTACGATGAAGCCCATGGGGTTGGTGGCCCCAAAGGCCTTGAAGGCGGCTTTCAGCCCCTTGGCGTGAATATCGTCGGCCTGGCCTTCGAGCCGCACCAGCCGGCCGGTCAGTTCTTCGAGCCGGGCGGCATTGGCGCGGATGGCGCGCAAAAGCGGCAGGGCCTCGGCCAGCAGCCGCGCCGAATCGACGATGATGGCCGCCATGTCGCGCATTTCGGGGGTAAATTCGCTAACCTCGAACAGCCCGGTGGCGCGCGCGGTTTGCAGCATTTCATCAATGGCGTCGTCCATCGCTGAAATCAGGCTGGTGATCGAGCCGCGGTCGAGCGGCGCGCGAAAGGCGCTGCGCACGCTGCGCTTGACCTCGCGGGTGATGGCGTCGGCCTCATCCTCGCGCTCGCGGATTTCGCGGATATGCTGCTCCATGCCCGCGCCGCCCTGGAGCAGGCGGGTGAGCGCCGCCGCCCCGGCGGTGAGGGTTTGGGCATGAGCCTCGAACAGATCGAAAAACCGGTTATTGCGGGGCAGCAGGGTTTGGAGCCAGTGAAACATGCGAAACTCCTCCTTCACCGCCCGCAGCCGGGCCAGCAGGGCGCTTTTGGTGCCAAGGGCGGCGAACTCGGCCACCCGGAAGCCGCGCATGAGCGCGCGCAGGTCGGGCTCATCCACCAGGCTTGCCGCCTCGGGCAGGGTAAACCAGCGCCGCTCGCGCTGGCCGCGCTCGGGCCAGTCGGCAAGCTCGGCGGTCACGGCTATGGGGTAGACATCGACATCCACCATCAGCGCCGCGCCGGTGCGCAGCAGCTTGCGGTAGCGGTAGCTGCCCAGCGCGGCCGGGCAGGTGGCGCCTTCCACGCCGGCTTCCTCCAGCGCCTCGCGGGCGGCGGCGGCGTGGGGCCCCAGACCTTTCATGCGGTTGCCCTTGGGCAGCACCCATCGCCCCGTGCCGCGCGAGGTGATGAGCAGCACCTCGATGGGGGCATTTGGCGCCGGGCCGGTGGCGCGGTAGGGCAGGGCGGCAATCTGGCGAACGGCGGCACCTCGGGCGGTAAAGGCGAAGATTTGGGGCTTATCAGCGTGAAATTTGGGCACGTCAATGTCGGGCGTCATGCCCAGCCGCGGCGCATGGACAGGAGGCGCAAACCCCGCTACCACACTCGCCTTTGCCTTAACGAGATGAGCGAAAAGTGAGGAGCCCGATATGGCTGGTAGTGTGAACAAGGTGATCCTGGTTGGAAATCTCGGCAAGGATCCCGAGGTGCGCAATGCCCAGTCGGGCATGAAGATCGTCAATCTCACGGTCGCGACCTCTGATAGCTGGAACGACAAGGCCTCGGGCGAGCGCAAGGAGCTGACCGAGTGGCACCGCGTGGTGATCATGAATGAGCGCCTCGCCGATGTGGCCGAGAAATATCTGCGCAAGGGCTCCAAGCTGTATCTGGAAGGCAAGCTGCAAACCCGGAAATGGACCGACCAGTCCGGCCAGGACCGCTACACCACCGAAATCATGCTCGGCCGTTTTGGCGGTGAGCTGGTGCTGCTCGACCGCGCCGGCGGCGGCCAGGGCGCGCCCATGGGCGGCGATGAATACGCCCCCCGCCAAGCCGCCCAGCCCAAGCCGGCGCCCCGCCAGGTGGGCGGCTGGGATGCCCGCCCCGGCCCGGACCTGGATGACGAAATTCCCTTCTGACCCCTTGGCGTAAACGCCAAAAACACGCAACCTCCGGCTGCAACGCCGGAGGTGTCCCATGCCCGCTCACATCCCCCCAGATGACCGCGCCCTGGTGCTGCGCCCCGCGCCCCTGCGGATTGGCGCGGCGCTGGGGCTGATGGGCGTGCTGGTGGCGGGCGGCGGCTGGCTGATGACCCAGCCCGTGCCCGAGCTTGGCCTGTTCGGCGGGCTGCTGGCGCTGGTGGGGCTGGTCATTGGGGCAATTATTCTCTGGCGCCTGCGCCACCGGGCGCTGGATTTGCGCATCACCCCGGAGGGGTTCGCCATCGGCCGGCGGCGCCACACATGGGCGGAGGCCGAGCCCGGCTTTGTGGCCGTGCGCGCCAAGGGCGGCATGATGCTGACCATCGCCTTCGGCCCCAGGGCCATGCGGGGCTTTGCCAATTTTTACGCGTTGCCCACCGGGGCGCTGGTTGCGCTGCTCAACCGGCATCTAAGCCAAGCCGTGAGTTCAGCCGCCCCCGCGCCATGGCCAAAGCCGGCAAAGCCAGCTAAATCGGCCCGCGATTGACCAGTTTGAGGGGATTTGGCGAATGGCGGACATGAAAGAGCCGGTGATCGGCATTATTGGCGGCTCGGGGCTTTATAACATCGAGGGGCTGACCGACACGCACTGGGTAAAGGTCGAAACCCCCTGGGGCGCGCCTTCGGATGAGTTTCTGGTCGGCCGGTTTGGCGGGTTGAAGACGGTGTTTTTGCCCCGCCATGGGCGCGGGCATAAAATGTCGCCCTCCACGCTCAATTACCGCGCCAATATCGATGCGCTGAAGCGCTTGGGCGTTACCGACATTCTCTCCATCTCGGCGGTGGGGTCGCTCAAGGAGGAGCTGCCGCCCGGGCATTTCGTGATCGTCGATCAGTTCATCGACCGTTCCTTCGCCCGGGAAAAAAGCTTTTTCACCGCCGGCTGCGTGGCGCATGTGTCCATGGCGCACCCGGTTTGCCCGCGCCTGGGCGATGCGCTGGAGGCCAGCCTGAAGGCGCTCGATCTGCCCCATACGCGCGGCGGCACCTATCTGGTCATGGAGGGCCCGCAATTCTCGACCCTGGCCGAGAGCAATCTCTACCGCCAATGGGGCTGCTCGGTGATCGGCATGACCAACATGCCGGAGGCCAAGCTGGCCCGCGAGGCCGAGATCGATTACGCGACCCTCGCCATGGTAACCGATTATGATTGCTGGCACGAGGACCATGACGCGGTGACGGTGGATCAGGTCATCAAGGTGCTGCTGGGCAATGCCGAAAAGGCGCGCGCGCTGGTCAAGGATGTGCTGCCGCGCCTGAACAGCCCGCGCGGGACCTGCGCCCATGGCTGCGACATGGCGCTGGAATATGCGCTGATCACCGCGCCCGAGGCGCGCGACCCCGAACTGGTCGGCAAGCTCGATGCCGTGGCCGGACGGGTGCTGGCGCGCGGCTGAGCCCGCGCCACACCGGCCGCACCCTCCAAGGTGCCCGCGCGCGGACGCTCCTACAGCCCCGCGCGCGGGCCCGCCTGGCCTCATGGCCGGCTGGGATTACACCCGGCGGAGGGTGAAGACCTCGGCCAGGCTGGCCTCGATGGTGGCGCCATGGTTGGCGTCGCGCGCCTCGATCATGATTTCGAGCTGGGCATCCTGCACCGAGGGGCTGGAGAACAGCCGGTGATGCGCGACCTCGAGGATATTGCCTCCCAGCGCGCCGATGCGGGTGGAGACCTCGGCCAGCATGCCCGGCCGGTCGGGCATTTCGATGACCAGACGCAGCAGCCGGCCATCGCGCAGCAGGCAGCGCATGAGCGTGTTGGCCAGAATGCGCGAATCGATGTTGGCGCCGCAGATGGAGATGCCGACCTTCTTGCCCCGGAACAGCTCGGGGAAGCTGAGCACCCCGGCCAGCCCCGTGGCGCCGGCGCCCTCGGCCACCTGCTTGCAGCTCTCCACCAGCAGGCCGATGGAGCGCTCCACCTCATGCTCGGACACCACCAGCACCGGAATGTCGAATTGCTTGAGCACGTCGAGCGGCTGGAGGCCGATGTCGCGCACCGCGATGCCCTCGGCGATGGTCGGGCCGCCGACCCGGATGGGCTCGCCCGCCAGCGCTTGGGCAAAGGCCGCGTAATTCTCGACCTCGACCCCGTAAACCTTGCAGTCCGGGCGCATATGTCGGGCCACCACCGCCGAACCCGCGACCAGCCCGCCGCCGCCCGTGGCAACGAGCAGGGCATCGAGGTCTGGCACTTGCTGGAACATTTCCAGCGCCATGGTGCCCTGGCCCGCCATCACGGCCGGGTCGTCATAGGGGTGGATGAAAAACAGCCCATCCTCGGATTCCAGGCGCCTGGCCTCGGCGGCGGCTTCGGCCAGCGTGTCGCCATGCAGCACCACCTGCGCGCCCCACGAGGCCGTGCGCGTGACCTTGGTGGCCGGCGTGTGCTTGGGCATGACGATGGTGGCCTTGATGCCGGCCAGCTTGGCATGGCGCGCGACCGCCTGGGCATGGTTGCCCGCCGACATGGCCACCACCCCCGCCTTGCGTTCGGCTGGCGAGAGCAGGGCGATGCGGTTGGCCGCGCCGCGCTCCTTAAAGGCGCCGGTGGCCTGGAGATGGTCGTATTTGATGTAGATTTCGGCGCCCGTTAAGCGCGAGAGCCCATCGGCGCGCAGAAATGGGGTGCGGAGGATCGAGCCCTCGATGCGTTTGGATGCCGCGAGAACGTCTTCAAAGGAGATCATGGTGCAAGCCCTTTTGTTCTGGCGCGCGGCCGCTCCACCAGCGCCCGCGCCCCCGCCCGCCGGCCTCAGGGCCGATAGGCGTCAGCCGTAAGTGATTTTTAGGATCTCGTAGGCTTTATCGCCGCCGGGAGCGGGGACCGAGACCGTATCCCCCACGCGCTTCGAGATGAGCGCCTTCGCCAGCGGCGAGGTAATCGAGAGGCGGGCACGCTTGATGTCGGCCTCATGCATGCCGACGATCTGGTAGGTGACTTCGAGCTCTGAGTCTTCATCGACGAGCTGGACGGTGGCGCCGAACTTCACCGTGTCGCCCGAAAGCGAGGCGGGGTCGATGACTTCAGCCGCCGAGGTGATCTCCTCCAGCTCCGAAATCCGGCCTTCGATGAAGGATTGGCGTTCGCGCGCGGCATGGTATTCGGCGTTTTCCGAAAGGTCGCCATGGGCGCGGGCTTCGGCGATGGCGCGGATGATCGCCGGGCGCTCGACGGCCTTCAAATGCCGCAACTCGTCTTCAAGTGCCGCGAGACCTGCCGCGGTCATAGGGAATTTCTGCACTTTTTCTCCTCAAGGGCGCTAGCCCCCGATGGCGCGTGGGTGAAACAAAAGCCGCCGGCGCCACCGTGGCGGGCCGGCGGAAAACTTCAGAAAGGTTGTGGAAAGTACGACTGAAGCGGCGCAACATCAAGAGTGCCCGCTTTCAGCGCGGCAATGGCATGCGCCGCCGCCCGCGCGCCCGAGATGGTGGTGAAATTGGGCACGTTATGGGTGAGCGCGCTGCGCCGGATGTCGAAGCTGTCCGCCACCGACTGGGCGCCGAGGGCGGTGTTGATGATGAGCTGGATCTCGCCCGAGCGTATGGCATCCACGCAATGCGGGCGGCCTTCGAGCACCTTGTTCACCCGCTTGACCGGAATCCCGGCCTCTTCGAGCTTCTTGGCGGTGCCGGCGGTGGCGACGATGGCAAAGCCGATTTCGGCCAGGCGCCGGGCCACCGGCACGATGGCGGCCTTGTCGGCCTCCTTGACCGAGAGGAAGGCGGTGCCATTGATGGGCAGCGCCTCGCCCGCCGCGATCTGTGCCTTGGCGAAGGCGCGCGCGAAGCTGGTGTCGAGCCCCATCACCTCGCCCGTCGACTTCATTTCAGGGCCGAGCAGCGTATCGACATTGGGGAAGCGCCCGAAGGGGAACACCGCCTCTTTCACCGCCACATGGCGCGGTGAGACCGAATCATCGAGCTTGAAGGCGCTGAGCTTCTCGCCCGCCATCACGCGCGCGCCGATCTTGGCTACCGGCACGCCCGTCGCCTTGGCCACGAACGGCACGGTGCGCGAGGCGCGCGGATTCACTTCCAGCACATAGATCAGGTCGTTCTGGATGGCATATTGCACGTTCATCAGCCCGACCACGCCCAGCGCCTTGGCCATGGCCACCGTCTCGGCATGCAGCTCGGCGACAATGGCGGGCGAGAGCGAATACGGCGGCAGCGAGCAGGCGCTGTCGCCGGAATGGATGCCGGCTTCCTCGATATGCTCCATCACCCCCGCGACATAAACCGTCTCGCCATCGCAGATGCAGTCCACATCCACTTCCGAGGCTTCGTTCAGGTACCGGTCGATCAGCACCGGGTTGTCCCCCGAGACACGCACGGCCTCGCGGATATAGCGCATCAGCCCGGCGCGATCATAGACGATCTCCATCGCCCGCCCGCCCAGCACATAAGAGGGGCGGATGATGACCGGGTAGCCGATGCGCTCGGCAATGGCCTCGGCCTGCTCACCTGAGCGGGCGATGCCGTTTTCGGGCTGGCGCAGGCCAAGGCGCTGCAAGAGCGCCTGGAAGCGCTCGCGGTCCTCGGCGACATCGATGGCATCCGCCGAGGTGCCGAGAATGGGAATGCCCGCGGCCTCCAGCGCCTGGCTGAGCTTTAAGGGCGTCTGCCCGCCATATTGCACGATGCAGCCCAAGAGCGTGCCTTTCTCCTGCTCCTTGCGCAGCAGCGAGATCACGTCCTCGGCGAAGAGCGGCTCGAAATAGAGCCGGTCGGAGGTGTCGTAATCGGTCGAGACCGTTTCGGGGTTGCAGTTGACCATGATGGTCTCATACCCGGCCTCGCGCAGCGCATAGGCGGCATGGACGCAGCAATAATCAAACTCGATGCCCTGGCCGATGCGGTTGGGACCGCCGCCAAGGATAACCGCCTTCTTGCGCTCCGAGACCTCGGCCTCATCGATCGGCGTGCCGAACGAACCCTCATAGGTGGAGTACATGTAAGAGGTGGCCGAGGCGAACTCGCCCGCGCAGGTGTCGATGCGCTTATAAACCGGCGTGACATTGAGCTTGAGCCGCGCGGCCGTGACGGCGGCTTCCTTGGCGCCGGTCAGCTCGGCCAGGCGCTTATCCGAGAAGCCCATGGCCTTCAGGCGGCGCAGCCCGTGGGCATCGCGCGGCAGGCCGCCCGCCTTCACGGCGCGCTCGGCCTCGATGATCGTGAGCATCTGGTTGAGGAACCAGGGATCGAACTTGCAGGCATTATGCACGTCTTCGACGGAGAGCCCGGCGCGCAGCGCCTGCGCCGCCATCAGCAGCCGGTCGGGGCGGGGGGTGGAAAGGGCGGCGCGGAACGCGTCGAACCCGCCATCGCCGGGGGCTTCGATTTCATCGAGACCGGACAGGCCAGTTTCGAGCGAGCGCAGGCCTTTTTGCAGAGCCTCGGCGAAATTGCGGCCAATGGCCATCGCCTCGCCCACCGATTTCATCGAGGTCGAGAGCAGCGGAGGCGTGCCGGGGAATTTCTCGAAGGTGAAGCGGGGGATCTTGATGACGACATAATCGATCACCGGCTCGAAAGAGGCCGGCGTGGCCTTGGTGATGTCGTTTTGCAGCTCATCGAGCGTATAGCCCACCGCCAGCTTGGCGGCGATCTTGGCGATGGGGAAGCCGGTGGCCTTGGAGGCCAGCGCGGAGGAGCGCGAGACGCGCGGGTTCATCTCGATCACCACCATGCGGCCATCCGCCGGGTTGATGCCGAACTGCACGTTGGAGCCACCCGTATCGACGCCAATGCGCCGCAGACACGCGATGCTCGCATCGCGCATGATCTGGAATTCCTTGTCCGTCAGTGTCAGCGCCGGAGCGACGGTAACGGAATCACCCGTATGCACGCCCATCGGGTCGATATTCTCGATCGAGCAGACGATGATGCAGTTATCCGCTGAGTCGCGGACCACTTCCATCTCGTATTCCTTCCAGCCCAGCACCGATTCCTCGACCAGCACCTCGTTGGTGGGCGAGGCATCGATGCCGCCCAGGCAGATCTCGAAGAATTCCTCGCGGTTATAGGCAATGCCGCCGCCCGTGCCGCCCAGCGTGAAGGAGGGGCGGATGACGGCGGGCAGGCCGACGAGTTCGAGCGCCGCCGCGGCTTCCTCGCGCGTGTGCGCGATAGCCGATTTCGGGCCCATGACGCCGATTTCGGCCATGGCGTCGCGGAATTTCAGCCGGTCCTCGGCGCGGTCGATGACCTCGGCCTTGGCGCCGATCAGCTCAACGCCTAAACGCTCCAGCGCGCCGGACTTGGCGAGGCTCATGGCGGTGTTGAGGGCCGTCTGGCCGCCCATGGTGGGCAGCAGCGCGTCGGGCTTTTCCTTGGCGATGATCTTTTCCACCATCTCGGGCGTGATCGGCTCGATATAAGTGGCATCCGCCAGGGACGGATCGGTCATGATCGTCGCCGGGTTGGAGTTGACCAGAATGACGCGATAGCCTTCCTCGCGCAGCGCCTTGCAGGCCTGGGCGCCGGAATAATCGAACTCGCAGGCCTGACCGATGACAATCGGCCCGGCGCCGATGATCATGATGCTCTTGATGTCTGTGCGTTTGGGCATGGTGTGTCCTTACTCGAAGCCGGGGAGGGCGATTTTGTGCGCGTCGATGCGCGCGCGGAATTCAGGGGAGATGTCGTGCAGATCGATGAGATCGACATTGAAGGGCAGGGGGGCAACATCAAAACTGTCTTTCAGAACCCCTACGATGCCGAACTCAAGACGCGGACCTGCATCAACGGCGAGATCAAGATCGGAGGCAGGTCTTGGTGCACCTTTGGCGCGCGAGCCGAACACCCAGGCCTTACTGCCGGAGGGCAGATAGACGCGCAGTAGGCCCTGCACGATGTGCAGTTCCTTGGTGGTAAGTGAAAGGGTGGGTGATGTGGCGTTCATATGTGTGAAAGTAGTTTTTGCAGGAGATGCCCAAGCGCTTGGATGGTGTCCGTTGCGGCAAGTTTTACAGCTACACTTGCTGTTTGTTCGGCGAGCCATTTCAGAAGGCTGCTGTTTTTAGCCGCGTCGTAGAGCGCCACGACATGGATGCGCGGCTCTGTGAGTATGTCCTTTATGACATGGATTTCTCTAGAGAGTTGCAGTCTATCCTGTGCGTCTATGGTCAGCTCATTCGACTCGCGGACGGCTTTATCCAGCTTTTCTATTGCCGCGACAGCCTGTGTCGTATCGATTTGGTTATCGGAAAGCGAGACGAAGCGGTCGGCGGCAGGAGCAACTTTGCCCGCCTCCATCGATGCCGTGGATAATGAGGCCTCTAAAAGGAGGGGGTTGCTGTAAAGCTCCCGCGCCTCATCGATGAAATAGTGGTCAATTTCATAATTGGGGTTCGATGGCTGTTTTGTATTTGCAACATGGCGTAGAATATTCTGCGTTGTCAAATGACTCAGTGCCCTGCCATAAAATTGATCCACTAGTGCAGGGTGAAGCTGTGATGCCTGTGCGTATGCGTCTTGGAAGGTTGCGCGATCCAAAGATGAGACGTGCCGAAACCTTGTCTGTTCCACAAATACGAGGAGCAGAAACTTGTCGTCTTGCAAAAGTGCATCGAACTGTGGTGTCACACTCACCCCATCGCCTCGACGAAACGGGTGAACAGATAGGCGCTGTCCGAAGGGCCGGGCGAGGCTTCGGGGTGGTATTGCACCGAGAAGACGCGCTTTTGCGCGCAGGCAATCCCTTCGTTCGAGCCGTCGAACAGCGAGACATGGGTGACCTCGACGCCCGCGGGCAGCGAGGTCTCATCGACCGCGAAGCCGTGATTTTGCGAGGTGATCTCCACCTTGCCGGTGGTCAGGTCTTTCACCGGCTGGTTGGCGCCGCGGTGGCCGCGATCGAGCTTATAGGTGCGCCCGCCGAGCGCGGTGGCCAGCAGCTGGTGGCCGAGGCAAATGCCGAAAATGGGCACGCCCGCCGCGATGACGCCCGCAATGGCGGGCACGGCGTAAACGCCGGTGGCCGCCGGGTCGCCGGGGCCGTTGGAGAGAAACACGCCATCGGGCTTATAGGCCAAAATCTGCTCGGCCGTGGCCGTGGCGGGCACCACGGTCACATCGCACCCGGCCTGGGCGAGGCTGCGCAAAATGTTGCGTTTGGCGCCGTAATCCACCGCCACCACTTTTTTGACGGGGGTGGGCGCCGAGAAGCCGTTTTCCCAGCTCCAGGTGCCGCCCTGCCAATGGTAGGGCTTGGCGCAGGTGACCTCCTTGGCGAGGTCGAGCCCCTCAAGCCCGCTCCAGGCGGCGGCCTGGGCCGCCAGCGCCTTGAGGTCGAACTTGCCGTCCTCGGGGTGGCAGAGCACGGCATTGGGGGCGCCGAGGTCGCGGATGCGCAGCGTGAGCGCGCGGGTATCGACACCGGCAATGCCCGGAATGCCCTGGGCCTTGAGCCAGGCGCCGAGGTCATGGGTCGAGCGGTAATTGGAGGGGGGGGTGAAATCCTCCTTGGTCACCAGCCCGCGCGCAAACACCCGCGCGGCCTCCTCGTCCTCCGCGTTGGTGCCGACATTGCCGATATGCGGGAAGGTGAAGGTGATGATCTGCCCGGCATAAGAGGGGTCGGTCAGGGTTTCCTGGTAGCCGGTGAGCCCGGTGTTGAAGCAAAGCTCGCTGGGCGCCGAGGTGGCGAACGCGCCAAAGCCCCGGCCCCAGAACACCGTGCCATCGGCCAGCACCAGCGCGGCGGTGGCGCCCATGGGCACGTCGCCGCTCGGCGGGGCGGAGAAATCTTCCATCGAGAGGCCCGTGGCCGCGATGACCGCCGGCCAGTGGCGGGGGGGGATCGCATTGGCGCTGCGCCATTTGCGCACGGCTTCGAGCGACACACCGGTGAGGCTGGCGGCAGCCTCGTTGCCGCCCAGGCGGCGGAGGATTTCATCAATGGACATTTGCATGGGGTCGCTCTATAGCGGAGTTTTGGTCCGGTCTCAACGGAAACAGCAGGAGGCCGGAAATTTTTTCCGGAGCATGAGAATGAGCGTAAGAGAGGATTTAACCGCCGCCCTGAAAACCGCGATGCTGGCCAAGAACGCCGAGCGGACATCGGCGATCCGCATGATCAACGCCAAGCTCAAGGATACCGACATCGCGGCACGCCCCAAGGGCATCGACAAGGTCTCGGACGACGAGCTGTTCGCCATGCTGCGCTCGATGATCAAGTCGCGCCGGGATTCGGTGGCGCTCTACCGCCAGGGCGGGCGTGAGGATCTGGCCGTCAAGGAAGAGGCCGAAATCGCCGTGATCTCGGAATTTCTGCCCGCCACGCTGGAAGGCGAGGCGCTGGAGGCGGCGGTGAAGGCGGTGATTGCCGAAACCGGGGCCGCGAGCGTCAAGGAGATGGGCAAGGTGGTGGGCGCGCTCAAGGCCCGCCATGGCGCGGCGCTTGATATGGGCGTGGTGTCGGGCGTGGTGAAGGCGCTGCTCGGCGCGTAACCATGGCGCTGCCCGCGCAATTTCTGGATGAACTGCGCCGCCGCCTGCCGATCGCGACCATCATCGGCAGGACGGTGAAGCTCACCCGCTCGGGGCGTGAGCGCAAGGGCTGCTGCCCGTTTCACGGCGAAAAGACACCGTCTTTTTATGTCTATGATGACCATTACCATTGCTTTGGCTGCGGCGAGCATGGCGATGCCATCACCTTCGTGATGAAAACCACTGGCGGCTCGTTCATGGAGGCCGTCGAGGAGCTGGCCGCGCAGGCGGGGCTGGAGGTGCCAAAACCCAGCCCGCAAGCGGCCGAGATGGAGCGGCGCCGCGCGGATTTGGCCGATGTGCTGGCCATGGCGGCGGGGGCTTATGCGCGCTGGCTCTACGAGCCCCAGGGCCGCGAGGCGCTGGAGTATCTGCGCCGGCGGGGCCTGCGCGATGAGACGATCAAACGCCACGGGCTTGGCTGGTCTGGCGAGGGGCGGGGCCAGCTGGCGGCGGCGCTCAAGGGGCACGATGTCAAGCCCGCGCAGCTGATCGAGGCCGGGCTGATGAAGCGGGGCGATAACGGCCCGGTCGACATGTTTTTCTCGCGCGTCATGTTCCCCATCCGCGACCGGCGCGGCGCGCTCATCTCGTTTGGCGGGCGGGTGCTGGGAGATGCCCAGCCCAAATATGTCAATGGCCCGGAGACGGCGGTGTTTGCCAAGCGCCGCGCGCTCTATGGGCTAGATAGCGCCTACGAGGCCGTGCGCCGGGGCCGCGAAAGGCTGATCGTGGTCGAGGGCTATATGGATGTGATCAGCCTGGCCCAGGCCGGATTTGGCGGCGCGGTGGCCCCCTTGGGCACGGCGCTGACCGAGGAGCATCTGGATGAAATCTGGCGCCTGACGCCCGAGCCGGTCATCTGCTTCGATGGCGACAAGGCCGGCCAGCGGGCGGCGCTCAAGACCATCGAGATCGCGCTCGCCAAGCTCGATGCCGGCAAGGGGCTGCGCTTTCTGGCGCTCCCCCCCAAAGACGACCCGGACAGTTTGGTGAAACGTGAAGGCCCCCAGGCCTTCGCCCGCGCGCTCGAGGCGGCCAAGCCGCTCTCTGATGTGATGTATGACATGGTGAAAAGCGCCATGGGGGCCGAAACGCCCGAGGCCCGCGCCGGCCTGCGCCAGCACCTCGTCGATTTGGCCGGACGCATCCCCGACAAGGGGTTGGGCTCCGAATATCGCGCCCTGCTGCTCGAGCGTTTCTTCGCCGAGCGCCGCGCCCGCCAGACGCCCATTCCCCCGCGCGCCGGGGGGCGCAAAGGCGGGTTCGCGCCGCCCGCCCTCGTTTTGCCGCCCCACCCCAGCCCCGATGTGGCCGAAGCCGACCAGAAGCGCGCCCGGCTGATGCTGGCCACCTTGCTGGCGTTTCCGGTTTTGTTCCATGATCTCGAGGAGGCCTTCGCCCATGTCGTGCTCGACGACGAGGGCGAGGCCCTGCGCGGGGCGCTGCATGAGTTCGCCGCCGCGCAGGGGGCGCTTGACAGTCAGAATCTCTTAACCCATCTCAAGACGCGCGATCTCGCCGGGGCGGCGGGCCGCGTGCAGGCCGCCGCCGCGGCGGATTTCCGCTTCGCGCCCGACGCCAGCCCGTCGGAGGCGCAAGATGTTTGGTGGAGCTGGTTTACGATGATGACATCGAGCCTTGATGCGCTGCGCGCCGACCGGGATAGCGCAGAAACCGATTGGAAGAGCCGCATGGAAGACCTGGGCGCCTGGGAAAAACTTAAAAAATACAACGAATTGTTATCCCGCGCCCTCAGGGGCGAAACCGGCCTTCCCGAGGGCTGAGCCGGTTTTTGGGCAAGCTTATTGCCTATCTAACGAGTTATCAAATATAGACGCCGCTTCAATCGGAGTTCGAGAGATTATGGCCACCAAGCCGACCGCCACCACTGAGGCCGCCGCCCCCGAGGCCGAAGCCGACGCCAATGTGCTGGATACGCAATCCGCCGCGGTCAAACGCCTGATCGCCAAGGGCAAGGAGCGCGGCTACATCACCTTCGATGAGCTGAACGCCGTGCTGCCCGCCGAGCAGAACTCCTCGGAGCAGATTGAAGACATCATGGCGATGCTCAATGAAATGGGCATCCAGGTGGTCGAGTCCGAAGAGGGCGAGGACGCGGAGGCGCTGAACCAGCCCAAGGAAGAGGCCGCCGAGGACGAGGAGCAGGCTGGCAACATCTCGGAGAGCGCGGTCTCGCGCACCGATGACCCGGTGCGCATGTATCTGCGCGAGATGGGTTCGGTCGAGCTGCTCTCGCGTGAGGGCGAAATCGCCATCGCCAAGCGCATCGAGGCCGGGCGGGACATGATGATCCGGGGCTTGTGCGAAAGCCCGCTCACCTTCCGCGCCATCATCGCCTGGCACGAGGCGCTCAATAACGGCCGCGTGCTGCTGCGCGATGTCATCGACCTCGAGGCCATGCAGGCCGGCGCCGATCTCGACGCCGAGGCCGCCGAAAGCGCCGAGGATTTCTCCGCCAACGAGGAGATGGAGGAGGATGAGGAAGGCGAGGGCGCGGGCATGTCGCTCTCGGCGCTCGAGGAAAAGCTCAAGCCCGAGATCTTCCAGCATTTCGAGGAAATCGAGAAGCTCTACGACAAGCTCTCCAAGCTCCAGACCAAGCGCATCGAAAACCTCACGGCGGGCGGCGATGTCAATTCGCGCAACGAAAAAGCCTATGAGAAGCTGCGCGACGAGCTGGTCGCCAAGGTCGAGCAGGTGCGGCTGCATAATAACCGCATCGAGGAGCTGGTGGCCCAGCTGAAAGTGCTCAACCAGCGCCTCAACTCGCTGGAAGGGCAGATTTTGCGCCTTGCCGAGAGCGTGAAGGTCCCGCGTGAGGAATTCCTCATGCATTATCGCGGCCGCGAGATGGATCCGGGCTGGCTGGCCTATGTGGGCGAGCTGCCGGGCAAGGGCTGGAAGGAATTCGTGCGCAAGCATGACCACCAGGTGGCCGAACTGCGCGCCCAGATCGGCCGCGTGGCGGCGGAAGCCGGGCTGCCGATCGAGGAATTCCGCCGGGTGTTCCAGACCGTCTCCAGAGGCGAGCGCGACAGCACCCGCGCCAAGAAGGAGATGATCGAGGCCAATCTGCGCCTTGTCATCTCGATCGCCAAAAAATACACCAATCGTGGTTTGCAGTTCCTCGACCTCATCCAGGAAGGCAATATCGGCCTGATGAAGGCGGTCGATAAATTCGAGTATCGCCGCGGCTATAAGTTCAGCACCTACGCCACCTGGTGGATCCGCCAGGCGATCACCCGCTCGATCGCCGATCAGGCCCGCACCATCCGTATTCCCGTGCACATGATCGAGACGATCAACAAGCTGGTCCGCACCTCGCGCCAGATGCTCCACGAGATCGGCCGCGAGCCAACCCCCGAGGAGCTGGCCGAGAAGCTCGGCATGCCGCTCGAAAAAGTCCGCAAGGTGCTCAAAATCGCCAAGGAGCCGATCTCGCTCGAAACCCCGATCGGCGATGAGGAAGACAGCCATCTGGGCGATTTCATCGAGGACAAGGCCGCCATCATCCCGCTCGATGCCGCCGTGCAGGCGAATTTGCGCGAGGCCGCCACGCGCGTGCTCTCCAGCCTGACGCCGCGCGAGGAGCGCGTGCTGCGCATGCGCTTTGGCATCGGCATGAACACCGACCACACGCTCGAGGAGGTCGGCCAGCAATTCAACGTCACGCGCGAGCGTATCCGCCAGATCGAGGCCAAGGCCCTGCGCAAGCTCAAGCACCCCTCGCGCTCGCGCAAGCTCCGCAGCTTCCTCGACGATTGATGGCCCACCCCAGCGATTATGCCCGGCCCCTGTCTGGCGAGCCGGTGGAGCATGTGCAGGTAACGGTGGTGTTTTTGCGCCTGTCCACGCCGCCAATGGCCCGGCCGGTGGTGTGGCCGGCGGGCGTGAGCGTGGAGAAAACCCGCCCGAGCGTGGCCGAGTACCGCCAGATTTACGACGCGGTGGGGCATGATTGGCTGTGGTGGATGCGCCGCATGATGCCAGACGACATGCTGGCCGCCCATCTCGCGCGTGCCACGCTCGACATCAGGCTGCTCAAGGTCAATGGCCGGGTCGCCGGGTTTTACGAGCTGGACGCCAGCTACGCGCCCTATGTGAACCTGAATTATTTCGGCTTGACGCCGGACTTCATCGGCCAGGGGCTGGGCGGCATGTTTTTGCGCCATGCCGTGCTGGCGGCGTTCGAGGGCTCGCCGGGCGTGCGCGGGCTGCTGGTCAATACCTGCAGCGCCGACCATCCGCGCGCGCTGCCGGGCTATTTGCGCGCCGGCTTCGTCGAGTATCGCCGCGAGGTGGAGCAGTGGGAAATCCCCACCCGGCTGGGGCTGAGCGTGCCCGCGCATCTGCGCGGGTGAGCGGCGCGCCCGAAATCCTCTGGCGCGCGCGGGGCGCGCTGGTCATCGACAAGCCAGCGGGGCTGGCGGTGCATGCGGGCCGCGCGGGCGGGCCCAGCGTCGAGGATTTCTTTCCCCTCTGGCGCGCCGGGCGCAACGGCCCGTGGCTGGCTCACCGGCTCGATACCGACACCGCCGGCTGCCTGGTGGTGGCGCTCAAGAAAACCGCCTTGCTCGAAATTCAGGCCGCCTTTGCCGCCCATGGCGTGCATAAAACCTATTGGGCGGTGGTCCAGGGCGCGCCCGTCCAGGCCGAAGGGGTGATCGACGCGCCGCTGCTCAAGGCAACCCAGGGGCGGGCCTGGAAGATGGCCGTCTCGCCGGCGGGGCAGGGGGCGGTCACGCAGTGGCGCGTGCTGGCGGCGGGGCAGGGGCGGGCGCTGGTGGCGTTTTACCCCCGCACCGGGCGCACCCACCAGATCCGCGCCCATGCCGCCCATATCGGCCACCCGATCATGGGCGATGCGGTTTATGGCGGCGGGCCGGGGGCGTTGCAGCTGCTCGCGCGCGCCATCCGCCTGGAGGCGCTGGGCGGGGTGATCGCGGCCGAGGCGCCGGTGCCCGCCCATATGCGCGCCGCCGTGGAGGCGTGCGGTGGAGCGCTCTGAATTTCTGCCTGACGACTGGGTGCGCCACCCGCAAAAGCCCGAATGGGGGCATGGTCTGGTGCAATCCGCCATAGGCCACCGCGTGACGGTGATGTTTGAACATGCCGGCAAGGTGCTGATCGATGCCCGCCTGGTGGCGCTGGAGCCGGTCGAGCGGGATGAATGACGGCATGAGCCTTGCGCCAGCGCCAGGGGCTGCCAAGATCAGCGCCATGGAGGATGGGTTCGGACGCCGTATTTCATATCTGCGCGTGTCGGTCACCGACCGCTGCGATTTCCGCTGCACCTATTGCATGGCGGAGGAGATGACGTTTCTGCCCCGCGCCGAGGTGCTGAGCCTTGAGGAGATCGAGCGTTTATGTGGCGTGTTCGTGGGGCTGGGGGTGCGCAAGCTGCGCTTCACCGGCGGCGAGCCGCTGGTGCGCGCCGGTGTGCCGGGGGTGATGGCGCGGGTGGGCGCGCGCCATCTGGGCCAGGGGTTGGAGGAGCTGACACTCACCACCAACGGCGCCCGGCTGGCGCGCTTTGCCCCCGAGCTGGCGGCGGCCGGGGTGCGGCGGGTCAATGTCTCGCTCGACTCGCTTAAAGAGGCGCGTTTTGCCGCCATCACCCGCACCGGCCATCTGCCCGCCGTGCTGGCCGGCATCGAGGCCGCCGCCGCCGCCGGTCTTGCCGTCAAGATCAACATGGTGGCGCTCAAGGGCGTGAACGAGGATGAGATCTCGCCCATGCTGGCCTGGTGCGGCGCGCGCGGGTTTGATCTCTCATTGATCGAAACCATGCCGCTGGGCGACATGAGTGGCCGGGTGGAGACGCATCTGAGCCTGGCAACGGTGCGTGAGCGGCTTTGCCAACACTGGACCCTGCGCCCCAGCGCCCACGCCACCGGCGGCCCCTCGCGCTACTGGGACGTGGCCGAGACCGGCGCGCGCATCGGCTTCATCACCCCGCTTTCCGAGCATTTCTGCGCCAGCTGCAACCGGGTGCGGCTGGATGTGAAGGGGCGGCTCTATTTGTGCCTGGGCCATGAGGCGGCGGTGGATTTGCGCGCCCCCCTGCGCGCGGGCGCCTCGGACGAGACGCTGGACAGCCTCGTGCGCGCGGCCATGAGGATCAAGCCCGAGCGGCATGAATTCGAAATCGGGCGCCCGGCGGTGGCGCGCTATATGTCGGCCACCGGCGGCTGAGCGGCCTCGGCGCAGGGGCAGAGCGCCTCGCACCCGGCCATGAACAGATCGACCGCCTGGGTGATGCGCTGCTCGAGCGCGGCGCGCGAGGGCGGCGTGTGAAACCCCAGCAGCATGCCGATGTGAAATTCGCCGATCGCCATGCCCACCAGCATGTTCACCAGCTCCTTGCTGCTGGGAAAGCCGGGCGGGGGCTCGTGCATGGGCAGACGCGCCGAGGTCAGCAGCGCCTCGGTCAGCTGGGTTTTGGCCTTGAGCATGTGGCGGCGCAAAAATTGCCGCCCCAGCTCCGGCCCGCGCGCGAACTCGGCCATGAACAGGCGCGTGAGGGCGATTTGGGGCGGGGCCAGCATGAAGCGGGCCAGGCTGAGCAGATTGGCGACCAGCGCCTCGCGCAGGCTCCACCCCTCCTGGTAGGGCGGAAATTCGAGCTGGGTCTGGCGGTGGGTGAGCAGGGCCGAGAGCAGCTCGGGCTTGGAGGGGATCAGCTCATAAACGGTTTTTTTCGACATGCCGGCCGCCCGGGCGACATCGTTCATGGTGGCGTCGTGATAGCCCCTGGTCAAAAACACCGCCTCGGCGGCGGCGAGCAATTCGGGCAGGCGCGGCGGCTCGGGCAAGGCGGCGGGGCGCGGGCGGGCGCGGCGGGGGACGGCTGGCATGGGCTGTTTTAAGAACAGCTTTAAGAAACCTGCAAGTTTTTATTGTAACAATGATAATAAAAAACACACGCTTGACGCATGGGTAAAATGCCCCTACCTGAGCATTCATGAAACCAACGGGTTTCCATCTTCCGCTCTCGATGCCGGCTCTGGCGCTCGCCCTCACGGGGTGTGCCGTGGGGCCGGATTTTCACGCCCCCAAGGCACCCGCCGTGGCGCTCACCTCCACGCCCTTGCCGGCCCGTACCGCCCAGGCTGGCGGCGTGGCCCAGCGCTTTGTCTCAGGTGCCGATATCGAGGGGGATTGGTGGCATCTCTTTCAAAGCCCGGCGCTCGATGCGCTGCTCAAGCAAGGTCTGGCCAACAGCCCGACCCTGGCCGCCGCCCAGCAAAAGCTGGTGCTGGCCGAGGAGCAGGTGCGCGAAGGCGAGGGGGCGCTGCTGCCGACCGTGAGCGTCTCGGCCGACAATCAGCGCCAGGTGGACTCGACCGCGGCGCAGGCGGCGTTCGGGGTCAACCGCACGGCGCCCTTCAAGCCCTACACGCTCTATCAGGGCACCATCGGCGTCAGCTACGACATCGACCTCTTCGGCCGCGCGCGCCGGGGCATAGAGCAGCAACAAGCCCTGGCCCAATATCAGCGCGAGGAGCTGGAGGCGGCCTATCTCAGCCTCACCGGCAATCTGGTGCAGGCGGCGGTGCTCGATGCCGAGGACCATGACGAGATCGTGGCGACGCAACAAATCATCGACGATGAAACCAGGATGCTGGCCATCGTGCGGGCGCAAGTGGCCGATGGCGCCGCCGCCCCCGCCGCCATCTTGCAGCAGCAGGCCGCGCTGGCCCAGCAGCAGGCCGCCCTGCCGCCGCTGCAAGCCGCGCTCACCGCCGAGCGCAACCAGATCGCCGCCTATGTCGGGGCATTTCCCGGCGCCTTTCACGCGGATGAGTTCACCCTCGCCAGCCTGACCCTGCCGGCCAACATGCCGCTCAGCGTGCCTTCGCAAATCATCGCGCAGCGCCCAGACATCCGCGCCGCCGCCGCCACCCTGCACGCCGACACCGCCGCCGTGGGCGTGGCCGATGCCAACATGCTGCCCCAGATCACCCTCTCGGGCGATATCGGCCATGAGGCGATCAACACCGCCACGCTTTTCACCCCCCAAACGCTGCTGTGGAGCGTGATGGCGGGCGTCACCCAGCCGATTTTCGAAGGCGGCGTGCTGAGCGCCCAGCGCCAGGAGGCCATCGCCACCATGCGGGAAGCGGCGGCGCAATATGAGGGCACGGTGGTCGGCGCCTTCCAAAACGTGGCCGATGCCCTGAGCGCGCTGGAAACCGACGCCGAGGAGGTGGCCGCCGCCGATGCCGCGCGCGACGCCGCCGCCCAGTCCCTCGCCGTGACCGAGGCGCAGTACAAGCTCGGCGGCCAGCCCTTGACCGCGGTGCTGAACGCCCAGGTCACGGCCGAGACCGCCGAGATCAGCGATATCAAGGCGCGCGGGGCCCGGCTCTCGGACACGGCCGCGCTCTATGTGGCAATGGGCGGCGGCTGGTGGCACCGCCAGGATGTGAACCAGAAATGTTGCGGGTTGATCCCATGATGATGGGCGGGGTTTGAGCATGGCGGTAAATGCGAAAAAACGGATGATCGTGATGCTCGCGGTCGTTGGGGTGTTGTTTGGCGCCGTGTTCGGGTTCGGCGCCTTCAAGGCGGTGATGGTCGCGAAATTCCTCAAGGGGTTCGCCAATGCCGAGCCCACGGTCGCGGCCATGACCGCCGCGACCAGCAGCTGGCAGCCCCAGCTCAGCTCGGTCGGCACGCTCACCGCCGTGCAGGGCGCCACGCTCGCCCCCGAAATCGCCGGCACGGTCGAGGCGATCAATTTCGCCTCCGGTCAGCTCGTGCAAAAAGGCGCGCTGCTGGTGAGTTTGCGCCAAAACGCCCTGCCCGATCAGCTGGCCCAGCTCCAGGCCCAGGCCCAGCTTGACCGGATCAACCTCACCCGCGACCTCAAGCAATTCGCGGCCCAGGCCGTCTCGCAGGCGCAGATCGACACCGACCGCGCCACGCTCGCCGCCGCCGAGGCCCAGGTGGGGGCGCAGCAGGCGCTGCTCGACCAAACCCTCATCCGCGCGCCCTTCGCCGGGCGGCTGGGCATCCGCGATATCAATCCGGGCGAATATGTCTCGCCCGGCACCGGGCTGGTCACGCTCACGCAGCTCGACCCGGTCTATGCCGATTTCTACCTGCCCCAGCAGGATGTCGGCGCGGTGCGCGTGGGCCAGACGGTGAGCGTGACCGTGGATTCCTATGCGGGCCAGAGCTTCACCGGCACCGTCTCGGCCATCGATTCCGCCATAGATCAGGCCACCCGCTCGATCCGCGTGCGCGCCACCATCGCCAATCAGGGGCTCAAGCTGGTGCCGGGCATGTTCGTCCAGGTGAGCGTGGCCAGCGGCGCGTCCGCCACCTACATCACCCTGCCCCAGGCGGCCATCACCTATAACCCGTATGGCGACACGGTCTATGTCCTCACCCCCCACGCTCCGGCGCCGGGCGCGGTCACCAGCGGCCCCAGCTATCTGGCGACCCAGATGTTCGTGCAGCTCGGCGACACGCGCGGGGACCAGGTGGCGGTGCTTGCCGGCGTCAAGCCCGGCGACATGGTGGTGACCGCCGGGCAGATGAAGCTGCATAACGGCTCGCTGGTGATGGTGAACAACACGCTCGAGCCCGCCGACAACCCCGCCCCCACCCCGCCCAACGAATAAGGGGCCGCCAGATGAAGCGCTTTACCGATCTGTTCATCAGCCGGCCGGTACTTTCGGTGGCGGTGAGCGTGCTCATCCTCGTGCTGGGGCTGCGCGCGGTGGGCACGCTGCCCGTGCAGCAATTTCCACAAACAGAAAACGCCACCATCACCATCACCACCAGCTACCCGGGCGCCGCGCCCGACACGGTGGCCGGCTTCGTGACCACGCCCATCGAGCAGGCGGTCGCGCAGGTGAACGGCATCGACTACATGACCTCGCAAAGCCTGCCCAGCCAGTCGGTCATCACGGTCAATCTCGTCCTCAACCATAACCCCGACGCCGCCCTCACCGAAATCCAGGCGCGGGTGAATTCTGTTCTTTCGCAGTTGCCGTCGGGCACCGAGCAGCCCGTCATCGCCCTTCAGATCGGTCAGCAGGTGGATGCGATGTACATCGCCTTCCGCTCGGACCAGCTCAAACCCAGCCAGATCACCGATTACGTATCGCGCGTGGCCCAGCCGGCCTTGCAGGCCGTGCCGGGCGTCCAGACGGCCGAAATTCTGGGGGAGCAGAATTTCGCCATGCGCATCTGGCTCGATCCAGCCAAGCTCGCGGCTTATGGCCTCACCGCCACCGATGTCTGGACCGCCCTGGCGGCCAACAACTTCATCGCCGCGCTCGGCAACACCAAGGGCGAGACCACGCAGATCACGCTGGTCGCCTCGACCGAGCTGCACTCGGCCGCTCAATTCAAGCGGCTCATTCTCAAGCAGCAAAACGGCGCGCTGGTGCGGCTCCAGGATGTCGCCACCGTCGAGCTGGGCGGCGACACCTATGAGCAGGATGTCAGCTTCGACAACAAGCCTGGCATTTATGTGGGCATCAAGGTCGCCCCCGACGCCAATCTGCTCGATGTGATCGGCGGGGTGCGCAAGGTGTTTCCCCAGGTGCAGGCCTCGCTGCCCACGGGGCTGCGCGCCACCATCGTCTATGACAGCACCGAATTCGTGCATGCCTCCATCCGCGAGGTGGTTGAGGCGCTGATCGAGGCGCTGGGCATCGTCACGCTGGTGGTGTTCGCTTTTCTGGGTTCGCCGCGCTCGGTGCTCATCCCCGTGGTGGCCATTCCGCTCTCGCTGATCGGCGCCTTCGCCATGATGGCGGTGCTGGGGTTTTCCATCAACCTGCTCACGCTGCTGGCGCTGGTGCTGGCCATCGGGCTGGTGGTCGATGACGCGATCATCGTGGTCGAAAACGTCAACCGTCACCTGGATTTAGGCGAAACGCCACTGCAGGCCGCGCGCCAGGCGGCCGGCGAGCTGGCCGGGCCGATTGTCGCCATGACCGTGGTGCTGATCGCGGTTTACGTGCCGATCGGCTTCCAATCCGGGCTGACGGGCGCGCTCTTCACCGAGTTCGCCTTCACCCTGGCCGGTTCGGTGACCATTTCGGCGCTGGTCGCCCTCACCCTCACGCCCATGCTCTCCTCGCGCTTCCTGCGCCATATCGACCGCGAGCAGCCCAACTGGGAAGGGCGGATGATCTCGGTCATCGACCATATTTTCGAGGTCGTGCACAAGCGCTACACGAGGGCGCTGGGCCTGAGTCTGGACACGGTGCCGGTCACCATCGCCTTTGCCGCCATCATTTTGGGGTCGATCTATTTTCTCGCCTCGGGCGCCAAGTCGGAGCTGGCGCCGATCGAGGATCAGGGGCTGGTGCTGTTTTCCGCCACCAACGCGCCCGACGCCACGGTGCAGGCCGATGCGGTCTGGGACCGGGCGATCAATGCGCGCATTCTCAAAACCAAGGGCGTCGCCCACACGTTTCAGTTCAACGTGCCGGGGCAGGATTTTCTGGGCGCGGTGCTCAAGCCCTGGGGCGAGCGGCCCAATGCCACGATCCTCCAGACCGAGCTGCAAAATCTCGTGAACAGCGAGGATCCGGGCCAGCAGGTGGCGGCCTTCCCGCTGCCGCCCTTGCCCGGCTCGCAGGGCTTCCCCGTGCAGTTCGTCATCAAAACCACCGATGGCTTTGACGCCCTCTATCCCCGCGTCCAGGCTTTGCTGGCGGCCGCCAAGGCCAGCGGCAAATTCGTGTTCCTCGACTCAGACCTCAAGCTCGACCAGCCCCAGGCCAGCGTGGTGATAGACCGTGACAAGGCGGCGGCGCTGGGGCTGAACATGAGCCAGATCGGCGCGGCCCTGGGCGAGGCGCTGGGCGGCGGCTATGTCAATTATTTCGACCTCGACGGCCGCTCCTACAAGGTCATTCCGCAGGTGGACCGTCAGGCCCGGCTCAACGTCGCCGACCTCAACCATTATTACATCGCCAATATCAACGGCGTTAACGTGCCGCTCTCCTCGGTCGCCCATATCCAGATGACCGTCATCCCCGAGAGCATCAACCATTTCCAGCAGCAAAATTCGGCGACCATCGAAGGCGTGATCGCGCCCGGCGTGGCGCAGGCCGATGCGCTGAAAACCTTGCAGGATCTGGCGGCCAAAGACCTCGCCCCCACCGACACGCTCGATTATGGCGGGCAGTTGCGCCAATATGTGCAGACCTCAAACGCCTTTGTGCTCACCTTCGTCTTTGCCGTCATCATCATTTTTCTGGCGCTCGCGGCCCTGTTCAACTCGTTCCGCGATCCGCTGATCATCCTGGTGAGCGTGCCGATGTCGATCGCCGGGGCGCTGATCTTCATCTATCTCGGCTTCAATAATCTCAGCCTCAACATCTACACCGAGGTCGGGCTGGTGACATTGATGGGCCTGGTCTCCAAGCACGGCATCCTGATGGTCGAGGTCGCCAACGAGGCGCGCCTGACCGGCATGGAAAAACGCCAAGCCATCGAATACGCCGCCAATATCCGTTTGCGCCCGATCCTGATGACCACCTCCGCCATGGTGCTGGGGGTGGTGCCGCTGATTTTCGCCTCTGGCGCCGGCGCGGCCTCGCGCTTCGCCATGGGCACGGTCATCGGCGCCGGGCTGTCCATCGGCACGTTGTTCACGCTGTTTGTGGTGCCGGCGGTCTATATGCTGCTGGCGGACAAGCACGAAACCGAATCGGCCGGCTGAGCGCCACCCGCCTGAGGCTCAAAGCTCCGAGGCCACTTGGCCGAACGTGATGGCCAAAGACCCGCCGATCGATTTCGCGCCACCCAGCACCGCGATGGCCATGGCCACGGCGATCATCGCATATTCAATGGAGGTGACCGCGCGGCGGTCGGCGCGCAGCAGGGTGAGACCGGTCAGCAGATAAGAGATCAGCATTTTTCTGTGCCTATCGAATGAAGCTTATCATTTGATGAACAGGCGGATGCGGGGGTGTGGTTCGATCATTATAAGCCATCCTGCTTGCGGGGTGTTATTTATTCTCAGTCAAAGCTTGGTGATGGTTTTTCAGCCTCGCCGGGCTCTAAGGCGGGCGGGGGCGGACGGCAAGGCGCCCGGCCCTGACATTTCCGTGAGGGGTATCACGTCTTTGTGAGCGAGCATTTAATCTTCCATTAAACCTGAAGTCGTGGCACGTTTGGCGTGTCATGCGTGGTAAACGTACAATTAACGGTTTCGCCGATCTGTCGGTGCCCGCTTCCCTCTCGCCCGAGATCCGGCCCGAGCGTCCGGCCGTGGGGGTGGAGGGGCATCGCGCGCGGCTGCGTCAGCGCCTGCTCGCCGCCGGGCCGGAAGCGCTGGGCGAGCATGAGCTGATCGAGATGGTGCTGTTCCTGGCCCTGCCGCGGCGCGACACCAAGCCCATCGCCCGTGATTTGCTGGCCCGCTTCGGCTCGTTCGGCAATGTCATCTCGGCCAGCGTCGCCGAGCTGCTGGAGATCGAGGGCATGGGCGAGGCCGGGGTGGCCGCGCTCAAGACCGTTCAGGCGGCGGGCCAGAAACTGGCCAAGGCCGAGGTGCTCTACCGCCCCGTGCTCTCCAACTGGGACCGGCTGATGGAATATCTCCAGGCCGTGCTGGCGCGCGAGAAAATCGAGCAATTCCGCGTGTTGTTTCTAGATAACCGCAACCGCCTGCTGGCCGATGTGCCCCAGGCCAAGGGTACCGTGAACCACACCCCCGTCTATCCGCGCGAGGTGGTGAAGCGCGCGCTGGAGCTGCACGCCACCGCCATGATTTTGGTGCACAACCACCCGAGCGGCGATCCCTCTCCCTCGGAAGATGACATCGTCATGACCAAGGAGATCAAGCGCGCCGCCCAGGCGCTGTCCATCGTGCTGCACGACCATGTCATCGTCGGCAACGGCACCTGGCTCAGCTTCAAGAAAGCGGGGTTTTTATGAAGGCGCCCAGCCCGTGAGAATCCCGAGTTTCAGCGGCATCGGCACGCGCCCCTCCCGCACGGGCAGGCGGGAGAGCGCCAGCGGAAACAGCGCGCGCGGCGGGGTGAGCCGGGCGCGGGCGCTGAGCGCGTTGGTCTCGCCGGCCTGGCGCAGATCGTGCAGCAGCGTGAGCGGGGTGCGGTATGAGAGGGTGATCTCCTCGAGATCGGCCACCGGCAGGGCAAACCCGGCCCGTTGCAGCAGCCCGGCCACATCGCGCAGCTCGGGATATGGCGAGACACGCGGGCTCACTCGCCCGGTCAGCGTCTCCTCGGCCTCGAGCAGGGCCTCGCGCAGCGGCTGGAGCGTGCCGAGCAGCGGCACGGAGGCCAGAAACAGCCCATCTGGCCGCAGCGCGCGGCGCAGCTGGATGAGCGCGCCGGGCAGATCGTCGAGCCAATGCAGGCTGAGCGGCGCGATGATCAAATCAAACGCCGCCGGGGGCAGGGCGAAATCCGCCGGGTTGGTGATGAGGTGCGCGGGCCCTGGGGCGTTTTCGAGCCAGGCGGGCGTGAACTCGGCCGAGGTCACGCGCAGCCCCCGCGCGGCCAGCAGCGGCGCGGTCAGGCCGCGGCCGCCAAAATCCAGCGCGTCTTCAAAGTGGCGGCTGGTGTCGTCGAGCCGCTCGATCAGCCGGGCGGAGAGGTCTTCGAGCACCGGCGCGATGGCGGCAAAGCCCCGCGCGGCGCGCGCGCGGTGCTTGGTCAGGGCGTCGAAATCAAAAAGTGGAAGCACATGAAACCCCTGTTGCGATGGATGCTGGATACTGTGTTGCCGCCCTCTTGTCTCGCCTGCGATGCGCCGGTCGAGCGTGAGGGGCAGTTCTGCCTCAACTGTTTTCGCGCGGCCTGTTTCATCACCGCGCCGGTCTGCGCGGTGTGTGGCGTGCCCATGGCGGGGGGCGGCTGTTGCCCGGCCTGCGAGGCAAAGCCCCGTGCCTTTGCCAGCGCGCGCGCGGCGCTGAGCTACGATGACACCGCCCGCAAACTGCTCCTGCCGCTGAAATATGCCGACCACACCGAGGCCGTGCGCGGCCTGGCCGAGCTGATGCGCCGGCCCGGGCGCGAGATGATCGCCGATTGCACCCTGATTGTGCCGGTGCCGCTGCATGTATCGCGCCTGCGCGGGCGGCGCTTCAACCAGGCGGCGCTGCTGGCGGTGGCGCTGGCGCGCGCGGCGGCCAGGCCGGTGGATGTCGAGGGGCTGGAGCGCGTGCGCGCCACCGCCCCGCTCGAGGGGTTGGGCCTCCTGGCCCGCGCGGCCGAATTGTCGGGGGCGATCGCCCCACGGGCGGGGGCGCGGCTGGCGGCTCAGCGGGTGCTGCTGGTCGATGACGTGATGACTTCTGGCGCCACCGCCGATGAATGTGCCCGCGCCCTGCTGGCGGGCGGCGCGGCGCGGGTGGATGTGCTGACCGTGGCCCGTGTCGGCTGGCGCGAGCTGCCCCCGCCCGAGGGAATAAAAAGCGCGCCCCGCTTGGGGCTTGCATAGTTTCGCGGCGGCGTTAATTCAGGCAAATGGCCGAGATCGAAATCTACACCCAGCCTTATTGCCCTTATTGCGCGCGCGCCTTGGCGCTGCTGGCCGAAAAGGGCGTTGCCGTCACCGAAATCCACGCCCCCCACGGCACGCCCGAACGCCAAACCGCGATCGCGCGCTCCGGCGGGCGCACCACGGTGCCGCAAATTTTCATCCGTGGCCAGCATATTGGCGGCTGCGATGATCTGTTCGCCCTTGAGCGCGCGGGCAAGCTGGACGCGCTGCTCGCGCCATGATCCACTACCAGCTCCGCTGCCCCGAGGCGCATGAATTCGATGGCTGGTTCAAGGATGCCGCCGGCTTCGAGGCGCAGGTGGCGGCTGGGCTGGTGAACTGCCCGGTCTGCGGCGCGCTCGAGGTCACCCGCGCCCTGATGGCCCCGGCGATTCCGCGCAAAGGCCGGGTGAGCGCGATGCCAGAAGCCCCCGCCGAACCGCCCGCCCACCCCCATGCCGGGGGCGTGATACCCGATACCGTGCGCGCCGCGCTCTCCAAACTGCGCGAAGAGGTCGAGAAAAACTGCGACTATGTCGGCGGGGATTTTGCCGAGGAGGCGCGGCGCATTCATAGTGGCGAGGCCGAGGCGCGGGGCATTTACGGCGAAAGCACCGAGGCGGAAGCCGAGGCCCTGGCCGAGGACGGCATCAACTTCGCCCGCATTCCCTGGCTGCCGCGCTCGGATTCTTGACCCCGATGACCCGCGAGATCGTATTTTCGGCCGATGATTTCGGCTTGACCCCAGGGGTGAATGAAGCCGTCGAGCGCGCTCATTGCCAGGGGCGGCTGACCCAGGCGAGCCTGATGGTGGCCGCGCCCTTCGCCGCCGATGCTGTTGCGCGCGCCAAGCGCCTGCCGGGGTTGAAAGTCGGGTTGCATCTGGTGCTGGTCGAGGGGGATTCGTGTCTGGGCCATGAGCGCCTGCCCTTGATCACCGGCCAAGATGGCCGCTTCCCACCCAACCAGGCGGCCTTGGGGGTAAAATATTTCTTCTCTCCCCGGGCCCGCCGCCAGCTCCGCGCCGAGATCGAAGCCCAGTTCGCGGCCTTCGCCGCCACCGGGCTTGAGCTGCACCACGCCGACGCGCACAAGCATTTCCACCTGCACCCCACCATCGCCGCGCTCATGATCGAGGTGGGCAAACGCCATGGGCTGAAACGCCTGCGCGTGCCCGCCGAACCGCCCGCGGTGATGAAGGCGCTCGGCGAGCCTGTCGGCTTCGCCGACCATGCGCTCTACGCCTGGACCAAGCTGCTCCGCTGGCAGGCCCGCGGGCTGGAGTTGCCCGACCAGGTATTCGGCCTCAAATGGTCCGGCCACATGACACCGGCGCGCGTGGCCAAACTGCTGCCCCTCATTCCCCCAGGGCGCACCGAAATCTACACCCACCCAGCCACATACCGCGACGATGCCCTGCGCACGCTGATGCCCGATTACGAGCACGAAGCCGAATTCGCCGCGCTACTGGACTGAGGCGCCGGCACAAGCGGCGCCAATAAAAAACCCCGGCTTTCGCCGGGGTTTTTCTGGTGAAGCTTAGCGCTTCGAGAACTGGAAGGAGCGGCGGGCCTTCGGCTTGCCGTACTTTTTACGCTCAACCATGCGCGGGTCACGGGTGAGGAAGCCGGCGGCCTTGAGGATGCCGCGCAGTTCGGGCTCATAGAGCGAGAGGGCGCGCGAGATGCCGTGGCGGACAGCGCCGGCCTGGCCCGAGAGGCCGCCGCCGGTCACGGTGGCGTACACATCGAACTGGTTATAGCGATCGGCCACCAGGAAGGGCTGGGTGATCAGCATGCGCAGCACGGGGCGGGCGAAATACACCGGCGCCTTCTTGCCATTAATGATGATCTCGCCCTTGCCGGGCTTCACCCACACGCGGGCGATGGCGTTCTTGCGGCGGCCGGTGCCATAGGAGCGGCCGAGCGCATCGCGCTTGGGCTCACGCTTGGGGGCTTCGGCGGGGGTGCCCGCGGCGGCGGCGGCGGTCAGGTCCTTCAGACCGGCGAAAGCGTTGTTGGTCGCGGACATCGATTAGGCCCTCTTGTTCTTGGAGTTCAGCGCGCCGACATCGAGCGACTTCGGCTGCTGCGCGGCGTGCGGGTGCTCAGGCCCGGCATAGACGTAGAGATTTTTCATCTGCTGGCGCTGCAGGGGGCCGCGGGTGATCATGCGCTCAACCGCCTTTTCCACCACCGACTGGGGGTTCTTGCTGGCCAGGCGCTCCTTGATGGTGCGGCCCTTGATGCCACCCGCATAGCCGGTGTGATAATAAAACACCGAATCGGTCAGCTTCTTGCCGGTCACCTTCACCTTTTCGGCATTGATGACGACAATATTGTCACCGCAATCGACATGCGGGGTAAAAATCGCCTTGTGCTTGCCGCGCAGACGGTTGGCTACAATAGCGGCCAGGCGGCCCAGAACCAGGCCTTCGGCGTCGATCAGGACCCAGTCCTTCTTCACGTCCGCCGGTTTGATGGAGAGCGTCGTTTTCATAATTCACCCAAGTAAACCAAGTGGCGGGGCTTATGGGTGCAAACCCCCCATAGGTCAAGGGGTTTTGCTTGTGGTAACATAATACCGCGCGGCACTGCTTGCCGAGTTTGCTGGATTTTCCAGCAACTTCAAAAACCCCTCGGGGCCGTCTGGCGGGTCGATGTAAAAATTTTCGCCCAATGACTGCCAAATCGCCGATTTCCCAAGCCCGCGGAGCGTGGTTTTGAGTAAAATGGGCGCCACCGGCACCAGCCGGGCCGGGCGGCCGAGCCCCTCGCCCAGCGCGCGGCACAGCTCTGGCGGGGTCAGGGGCGTGGGGTGGGCGGCCAGCACCGGCGCGGCCGGCGGGGGGGCGGCGAGCAGGGTCAGCGCCAGGGCGGCCAGATCATCCACCGCCACATAAGAGCGCTGGTTGGCGAGCGCGCCGAAGGGCAGGGGCACGCCTTGCGCGATCAGCCGCATGAGCCGGGGCAAATTGCCCTTGGCGCCCGCGCCCAGCACGGGGGCGGGGCGCAAGATGATCACCCCCTCGCCAAAGGCGGCCCGCACCGCCTGCTCACCGGCGAGCTTGCTGTGGGCATAAAAATCCGCCGGCGCCGGGGGCGTGGTGCTGGTCACCGGCCCCGGCTGGGCCCGGCCCAGCACATAGGCGCTGGAGATCTGCACAAACCGTTTTGCCCCGGCGGCGCGCGCGGCCATGGCGAGATGGGCGGCGGCGGTGACATTCTGGGCGGTCCAAAGCGCGGCGGACAGGCCGCGCCGGTGGCCAAGCCCGGCGGCGTTGATCACGGCATCCAGCGGCGGCAGGGCCGGTTTGGCGCTGGCCAGATCGCCCAGCACCAGCATTTTGGCATCCACGGGCAGGGCGGCCGGCGCGCGCAGCCCGGCATAAAGCGTGGCGTTTGGCATCGCCTCGCGCGCCGCGCGCAGCATCGCCGCGCCGATAAACCCGCCAGCTCCCGTCACCAGCAGGCGCATCCGGGGGTCAGTCGAGCTTGGGCTCGGTGCGGCGGGGGCGTGGCGGCTGGGGCTGGGGCTGGGGGCTCAGCCGCTCGCGCGCGTAAGGCTGCAACGGCTCGCGCGGGGGGGCGAAGCGCTGGGCCGCCGGTTGCTCGGCCGGGGGCGCGAACCGCCGGGGCTGAGGCTCGGGCTGGGGGATGGGCGTCCGGCGGGGCGGCGGCTCGTCAAAGCCTGGCGGGTAGGCATCGCGCGGGGGGGGGGCAAAGCGCGGCTCGGGCGGGTGGCTCTCGCGCGATTTCTTGAGCAGCCCGAAATCGGGCACGTCATCCACATATTCGGCGCGGGTCACGGGCGGCAGGGCGCCGCTCATGCGCATGCCCAGTATCCGCAGATCGTCCTGCATCTGGTCGAGCTGGGCCTCGAGCGATTCGAGGCGCGATTTCACCCCGAACACCGAGAACGGCATCATGAGGAAGGCGAGCCCCCACAGCAGCACCGGCAGCGCCACCAGCACGATGGCCCAGCCGGGCAGCCAAACGGGAAGCGCGAAAGGCAGGTTGAGTGGCATGGTGCCTCTCTATAGCAGGTTTAGTGGCGGAAATGGCGCATATTCGTGAACACCATGGCGATGCCGGCCTTGTTGGCCGCCTCGATCACCTCATTGTCACGAATGGACCCGCCCGGTTGGATGACCGAACTGGCCCCCGCGGCAATCGCGGCTTCCAGCCCGTCGGCGAAGGGGAAAAACGCATCGGACGCCACCGCGCAGCCGGTGAAGTCCAAATTCGCCGCCTTGCCGCGCCAGGCGGCGATGCGCGCGCTATCGACCCGGTTCATCTGCCCCGCGCCAACCCCCAGCGTCGCCTGGTTCTTGGCATACACAATGGCGTTTGACTTCACATGCTTGCCGACCCGGAAGGCGAACAGCATGTCGTCGATCTCGGCGGGCGTGGGGGCGCGTTCGGTCACCACCTGGAGGTCGGCCGCCGTCACCCGGCCGGCATCGCGCGTTTGCACCAAAAACCCGCCCGAGAGCGACTTGAAGGTGAGCGCGGCGTCCAGCGGGTCGGGCACGCCGCCGGTGGTCAGCAGGCGCAGGTTCTTCTTCTTGGCGAGCAGCGCCTTGGCGGCCTCCGTCGCCTCGGGGGCAATGATCACCTCGGTGAAGATGGTGGCGATCTTGGCCGCCGTCTCCTCATCGAGCAAGCGGTTGAGCGCGACAATGCCGCCAAACGCCGAAACCGGGTCGCAGGCCAGCGCGGCATCCCAGGCTTGCGCCGTGCTGGCCGCGCTCGCCACGCCGCAGGGGTTGGCGTGCTTCACAATCACCACCGTCGGCGCGTCAAACTCGCTCACGCATTCAAAGGCGGCGTCGGTGTCATTGTAATTATTGTAGGAAAGCTCCTTGCCCTGGGCCTGGGTGGCGGTGGCCACGCCCAGGCGCGCGGGCGAGGTGGTGTAAAACGCCGCGGTCTGGTGCGGGTTCTCGCCATAGCGCAGCTCCTGCTTTTTCTCCCCCGCGAAGCTCACGCGCGCGGGGTAAGCGGTGCCGTTCTGGGCGGCGAACCAGCCGGAGATGGCGGCATCATAGGCGGCGGTGCGGGCATAGGCGGCGGCGGCCAGCGCGCGGCGCGTGCCCAGCGTGGTGCCGCCATGCTCGGCCAGTTCGGCCAGCACCTGGGCGTAATGGGCGGGCTCGGTGAGCACGGCCACGCTCTCATGGTTCTTGGCCGCCGAGCGGATCATGGCCGGGCCGCCAATGTCGATATTCTCGATGCACGCCTCAAACGGCGCGCCCTTGGCCACGGTCGCCTCGAACGGGTAGAGATTGACCGCCACCAGATCGATGGGCGCGATGTTGTGCGCATGCATCTCGGCCACATGCTCGGGCACGCTCCGGCGGCCCAGAATGCCGCCATGCACCTGGGGCACCAGCGTCTTCACGCGGCCATCCAGAATTTCAGGGAAGCCGGTATGTTCGGAGACCTCGGTAACCGGAATGCCGGCCTCGCGCAGCGCCTTGGCGGAGCCGCCGGTGGAGAGGATCTTCGTTCCATGCGCCTCGAGCGCGCGGGCAAACTCGATCAGGCCGGTCTTGTCGGAAACGGAGATCAGGGCGGTCTTGATGCGCACAATATCGGTCACGGGGCGGCTCCAGTCCTTAGTCAACCAAAAGAATGCCCAGGCGCGCGGCGGTCTTGGCCGCGCTCCCCGATGGTCTGCCATCTCAGCGCCAGTCACGCGGCTGGCGCGCGATGTGGCATGGGCCGCGCCGCTTAGCAAGGCATGGAGCGTGGGGCTGGGTTTCGGTAAATGGCCGCCGTCGGCCGGGCGTTGGCTGGGGCGCGGGGGTTAGAGCGGGATGCGTTATGACGCACCCGCTCTAGTTATATTTTAACGATCAATTTCATTGGTTTAGCTTGCGTCTGTCGACTCAATCCAAACCAATATTGATCTAATGCTGCAGGGCGGGCACGCGCGCGGCGTGGTGGGGCTCGGCGCCGTCATGCTCATCGGCGCGCGCATCGGGGCCGCTGAAGAAGCGGAGCTTGCTGGCGGCATCGATGCCAGCGGCATTGCCGGCGGCTTGCGTATGAGGAGCGACCGCGCCGTTGGCCTGCCGGTGAAAACGCGGCACGGCCCACAACATGAAACCGGGTTGGGTTTTGGTCGGCATTTTTATCAACCTTCAAGTTGTGAGGGGCTTTTAGCCCAACCCGCCCATGCGGGCCAGACCGGAAATAGCCCGCGCAGGTTAAATTTCGCCTATTTGAGTGAAATATTTTTATGATTAACCATTATGTGACACAATTTTGAAAAAATTTTGTGCGCTGCGATGGTTTTGTGCAACGCCGTTGTTGCGGCGCAAAAACTTATGACGATACCGTTAACAATCTTGCCGTGAAGGAGTGCGGGCTGGCGGGTAAGCGTATCGCCAGCGGGGCAGGGGGGTGCTAAGAGGCGGAGCATGACCGATCCTGCACAAAATACCTCGCGCTTGTCGTCGATGACCGGCTTCGCCCGGGCCACGGGTGAGCTTAACGGCGCCAGTTTCACCTGGGAGCTGCGTTCCGTGAACGGCCGCGGGCTGGATGTGAAGCTGCGCCTGCCCTCGGGCTTCGAGGCGCTGGAATTTCCCCTCCGCGAGCTGGCGGGCAAGAGCCTCAAGCGCGGCAATGTCAGCGGCGGGCTGGCGCTCAAGCGCGAGCAGGCGGGGGCCATCATGCCCGATCTCGAGGCGCTCCACCGCATCAAGGAGCTGGCCATCGCCCTGGCCGATGATATTCCCGGCGCCCTGCCGCCCCGTGCCGAGCTGATTCTCGGCCTGCCGGGCGTGATGAAAAGCACCAACAGCCCGGAAGAGCTTTCCGAGGAGGCGCAGCTGGCGTTGCACGAGGCGGTCAAGACCGCCTTCGCCCAGGCCCTGCGCGCGCTCGATGAGGCACGCCGCGCCGAGGGCGCCAAGCTTGCCGCGCTGGTGGCTGGCAATGTCGAGGAGATCGCGCATCTTCTGGCCGCCGCCCGGCAGGAGGCCGCCAAACAGCCCGAGGCCCATCGCGCCCGCCTGGCCGCGCAGCTGGCCGAGATCATAGGCGGCACGCCCGGCCTGCCCGAGGAGCGTTTGGCCCAGGAAATCGCCCTGCTCGCCACTAAATCGGACGTGCGCGAGGAGCTGGACCGGCTGAGCGCCCATATAGACGCCGCGCGCGCCTTGCTGAAAGAGGGCGTGGCGGTCGGCCGCAAGCTCGATTTTCTCATGCAGGAATTCAACCGCGAGGCGAACACGCTGTGCTCCAAATCGGCCTCGCTGGCGCTCACCTCCATCGGCCTCGCGCTGAAAGCCGCCATCGAGCAGCTGCGCGAGCAGGTGCAAAACATTGAATAGGCGCGGGCTTTGCCTGGTGCTGGCGGCGCCCTCGGGGGCGGGCAAAACCACCCTCTCGCGGCTGCTGCTCGAGCAGGATGACGAGCTGCACCTCTCGGTGAGCGTCACCACCCGCGAGCGCCGGTTGGGCGAGAAAGAGGGCAAGCATTATCATTTCATCAGCCAGGAGCGGTTCGATGATATGGTGGCCCACGATGACCTGCTCGAATATGCGCGGGTGTTTGGCCGCTCCTACGGCACCCCGCGCGACAAGGTGGAGGCGGCGCTGCGTGCTGGGGAGGATGTGATGTTCGACATTGACTGGCAGGGGTTTCGCCAGATCAAGGCGGCCATGTCGGGCGATGTGGTGGGGGTGTTCATCCGCCCGCCCAACCTGGAAACCCTGCGCAACCGCCTGATCAAACGCGGCGACACGTCAGAGCAGGTCGAGCATCGCATGGCTCATGCGGAGGCTGAAATCTCCCATGCCGGCGAGTTTGATTATGTGGTCGAAAACCACGATCTCGATGTGGCGCTGGCCGATTTACGGGCGATTTTGCGTGCCTCACGCCTCGCCACCAGCCGCCAACTCTCCCCCAAATAAGTTCCAAAAGTTTTTTGGGCCGCCTTTTTTACAAAAAAGGCGGATTCCTCTCTGCTCTGCCTCGGCCTACTCCGCCCCCAGGCGGTAATGCCGCCAATGGTAGAAAAACCGGGCAATATCCGCCGGCCATTTGCGGGGCATCACCCGGTAAATCCCCGTGCGCCGCCCCCGGCCATTGCCGGGCGCCCGGACTGGAATGGTGGTGGGGGTCTGGGTATTTTCCCATATTGGATGAGGCAATACAGAAAACGTGTTGAGTTTATGAAAATAATACTCATCCAGCAGCACGTCGATCTGCTGCGTCATGGGCAAGGCGTACTCGGCAAAGCGGCGCGCCGCGGCATTGGTGATGACATAAGCCTGTGACCCGCAGGCGCCGCCAAACAGCCGCGCCAGCCCGCGCCCGGCCAGGGGCGCCACCAGCTTGGCCGGGCGCGGCCGCTTGCCGGCCAGGCGGATGATGTCAAACCGCCGCTCCAGCTTGGCAATGGCCCCCAGCACGCGGGGCAGGTCGGGGGCCAGCTCCACATCGTCTTCAATAATCAGCCCCATGGCCGCCCCGCTCGCCGCCACGGCCTGGCAGGCTTTCACATGGCTCAGCCCGCAGGCAATCTCATAAGGCGAGAGTTCGGTGCCATAAACGCGCAGGCGCTTGCGGCGGTCATAGGCATGGGCGGGCAGCGGGTCCTGGCCGTCTATGGCGTCGATGAAGCAAAATTCCAGTCCCAGCGCCGCCAGCCGTTCGCTCATGGCGGCGCGCCGCTCGGGCGAGCGCTTGAGCGAGACGACATAAATAGGCAAGGCTGAGGGCGGCATGAAAACCCGGTCGGAGAACAAGGGCAGGTTGTGCCAAAGTGGCGTAGGCCAGGCAAGAGGGGGCGGCTGGCCGGGCAAATTTGTAAACCCCGCCGCGCTGTGCTATGGAAGCAACACAATGCTTGATATAAACCACAGCTTTTTCAAAGGCTTACAAGAAACGCTGGCGGGGCTTCCGGCAGCAGGCAAAGGCTTGAACACCTGACATGACCGATACACCAGCAGACCCCGGGGCGCCTGTTCCGCCCGTGCGGGCGGGCGAGCCTGTCTCCATCGAATTGGAGATGCGCAAATCCTATCTTGATTACGCGATGTCGGTCATCGTCTCGCGCGCCTTGCCCGATGCGCGCGACGGCCTGAAGCCCGTGCACCGGCGTATTCTCTACGCCATGAACGAGGCGGGCAACACGCCCGACAAGCCCTACCGCAAATCCGCGCGCATGACCGGTGACGTGATGGGTACCTACCATCCGCACGGCGACTCCGCCATTTACCTCTCGGCCGTCCGCATGGCGCAGGATTTCTCCATGCGCCTGCCGCTGATCGACGGCCAGGGCAATTTCGGCTCCATCGACGGCGACGCCCCCGCCGCCATGCGTTACACCGAAATGCGCCTGGCCCCCGCCGCCATGCTGCTGCTGGCCGACATCGACAAAGACACCGTCGATTTCCAGCCGAACTACGACGAGAGCGAGCAGGAACCCAAGGTTCTGCCCGCTGCCTTCCCCAATCTGCTCATCAACGGCTCCAACGGCATCGCCGTGGGCATGGCCACCAACATTCCGCCCCATAATCCGGGCGAGATTTTGGACGCCGTGCTGGCCATGATCTCAAACCCCGAAATCACCCTCGATGAGCTGATCAAGATCGTCCCCGGCCCGGATTTCCCGACCTCTGGCATCATCCTCGGGCGCTCAGGCATCCGTTCGGCCTTCGAGACGGGCCGGGGCTCGATTTTGGTGCGCGCCAAGGCCGAGATCGAGGAAATCCGCAAGGACCGCCAGGCGATCATCGTCACCGAAATCCCCTATCAGGTGAATAAATCCACACTCCTGGAGCGCATCGCCGAGCTGGTGCGCGCCAAGGAGATCGAGGGCATCGCCGATCTGCGCGACGAATCGGACCGCGACGGCATGCGCATCGTCATCGAGGTGAAGCGCGACGCCACGCCCGAAGTGGTGCTCAACCAGCTTTACCGCCTGACCAATCTGCAATCGAGCTTCGGCATCAACATGCTGGCGCTCGACCGGGGCCGCCCGCGGCAGATGGGGCTGAAGGAGCTGCTCGGCCTGTTCATCGAGTTCCGCGAAGAGGTCATCCTGCGCCGCGCGCGCTTCGATCTCTCCAAGGCCCGCGACCGCGCCCACCTGCTCATCGGCCTTGGCATCGCGGTCGCCAATATCGATGAGGTCATCAAGATCATCCGCAACAGCCCCGACTCCAACACGGCGCGCATCGCGCTCATGGAGCGCGAATGGCCGGCCGATGACGTGCTCTCCCTGCTGGCGCTGGTCGATGACCAGGGCAATCATGTCTCTGAGCAAAACACCATCCACCTGACCGACGCCCAGGCCCGCGGCATCCTCGAGCTCCGCCTCGCCCGCCTCACCGGGCTGGAGCGCGACAAGATCCATAACGAGCTGGGCGAGGTCGCGGTGCGGATCGAGGAATATCTCGCCATCATCGGCTCGCGCATCCGCCGGCTCGAGGTCATGCAGACCGAGCTGCTGGCCGCGCGCGAAAAAATCGCCAGCCCGCGCAAATCCGCGATCGAGGACACCGCCTCCGACCTCGACGATGAAAGCCTCATCGAGCCGGGGCAGATGGTCATCACCCTCACGCGTGACGGCTTCATCAAGCGCACCCCGCTCGAGGTGTTCCGCGCCCAAAATCGCGGCGGCAAGGGGCGCGCGGCGGCCAGCACGCGGGGCGATGACATCGTCACCCGCTCCTTCAACGCCCACACCCACCAGTTCGTGCTGTTCTTCTCCGAAAACGGCAAGGTGTTCCGCGAAAAAGTCTGGCGCCTGCCCGAGGCCGCGCCCAACACGCGCGGGCGCGCCCTGGTCAATCTGCTGCCAGAGCTGGGCGGAGACCAGATCACCACCGTGCTGCCGCTCCCCCAGGATGAAAGCCTGTGGGAGAGCCTGCACCTGGTCTTCGCCACCGCGTCGGGCAATGTGCGCCGCAACCGGCTGGCGGATTTCCGCAATGTCCGCGCGTCCGGCCTCATCGCCATGAAGCTGGACGAGGGCGATCACCTGATCGGCGTGGCCACCTGCCGCGAGGGGGATGACGTGTTCCTCGCCACGCGGGCGGGCCGCTGCATCCGCTTCCAGATCACCGATGAGACGCTGCGCGTCTTCTCGGGCCGTGACTCCACCGGCGTGCGCGGCATCCGGCTCAATGGCGATGACGTGGTCATCAGCCTTTCGGTGCTGCGCCATGTCGAGGCGAGCATCGGCGAGCGCGCCGCTTATCTGAAGGCGCGCAATACCGCCACCGAGGATGAGACCGCGCCCGAGCCCGAAGCCGAGGAGGAGATCGCCGAGGAAGCGCTGAGCGAGGCGCGGCTGGCCGAGCTGTCGGCCATGGAGGAGATCATCCTCACCGTCACCGACAGCGGCTTTGGCAAGCGTTCCTCGGCCTATGAGTATCGTGTCACCGGGCGCGGCGGCCAGGGCGTGGCGAACATCACGCTCAACGCCAAGCGCAACGGCACGGCCGTGGCGGCCAGCTTCGCCGTGCGCCCGGGCGATGACATCATGCTGGTGACCGATGGCGGCCAGCTCATCCGCGTGCCGGTCGATCAGGTGCGCGTCACGGGCCGCGCGGCCATGGGCGTGACCATGTTCCGCGTCGGCGAGGATGAGCGCGTGACCAGCGTGTTCCCGGTTTTGGAAGACGAGGAGGAGACGGCGGAAGATGGCTGAGCTGATCGCGCTATACCCCGGCACGTTCGACCCGATCACCAACGGCCATATCGACATCATCTCCCGGGCGGCCAAGCTGGTTGACCGGCTGGTGGTCGGCGTGGCGGTCAATATCGGCAAGGGCCCGATCTTCTCGCTCGATGAGCGCGTGGCCTTGGTCGAGGCCGAGGTGGCGCCCATCGCCGAGCGCCTGGGCATCATCGTCGAGGTGCGGCCCTTCTCCAGCCTGCTCATCCAGTTCGCGCGCGAGGTGGGCGCGCGCATGATCGTGCGCGGCCTGCGCGCGGTCTCCGACTTCGACTATGAGTTCCAGATGACGGGCATGAATTACCGGCTTGATTCCGAAATCGAGACCGTGTTTCTCATGGCCTCCGAGCGCCACCAGTTCATCTCGTCGCGTTTCGTCAAGGATGTGGCGCTCTATGGCGGCGATATTTCCAGCTTCGTGCCGCCCCGCACCGCCGCCGCCACCATCGCCAAACTGAAAGGCCATTCATAATGCGCCGCCGGACCCTTCTAACCGCCGCAGCCGCGGCCCCACTCGCCACAACAGGATTGACCATGAGCGAAGCCCAAGCCGATACGGCCACCCCCTCCACCCTGAAAATGACCCTGAAATACGGCGACGTGACCATCGCGCTCCGCCCCGACCTGGCGCCGCTGGCCAGCGCCCGCCTGGCCGAGCTGACCAGCCAGGGCTTCTACGATGGCTGCAAGTTCTTCCGCGTCATCGCCGGCTTCATGGCCCAGACCGGCGACCCGACCAACACCGGCATGGGCGGCTCCAAGCTCCCCAACCTGCCGGCCGAGTTCACCAACGATGCCAGCTTCCTCACCGGCACGCTGGGCATGGCCCGCACCCAGGACCCCAACTCCGCCAATTCGCAATTCTTCATCTGCTTCGACCCCAGCCCCTGGCTGGACGGCCAATACACCATCGTCGGCCAGGTCACGGCGGGCATGGATGCGGTCAACCAGATCAAGAAAGGCAGCGGCTCCAACGGCCAGGTGCAAGACCCTGATTCCATCATCAAGATGGTCGTGGCCTGACTTGACTTAGGGGGGCGAAAGATAGTTAAAGCCCCCCACGATACGGCGCGCCGCGCGCGCCGTTTGGTGAAGAGCCTGTAGCTCAGAGGTAGAGCAACCGACTTTTAATCGGTTGGCCGTGGGTTCGACCCCCACCGGGCTCACCATTTCCGTCCTTTTCCGCCCCTATCCCCTAATCAGCCCGCCTTTGGCGCAATCGCGGCCCTCGGCCTGGCCTCTCCGGGGGCGGCTCCAAAACATTTTAAATCCCATGCCATCCTGGCGGACAAACCAGGCCCGGCATGTTACGCTTTGGGGCTTCGCGCGCGTGCCCCAGAGGCGCGCGGCGCGGTTCAAAAAACGGCCCAAAAATCTTTACCCCACTCTAGGAAAGCGCGAGCCATGGAACGGGCGAAAATAGGCATTGTCACCGGGTTGCGGGCCGAGGCCGCGTGGCTGGGGCGTGGCGGCTTCTTGGTGCGCGTGGGCGGCGGCACGCCGCAAGGCGCCGAGGTGGCGGCGCGCGCCTTGCTCAAGCAAGGCGCCCAGGCGCTCATCAGCTTTGGCCTTGCCGGGGGGCTGGCGCCGGGCCTAAAGCCCGGCACGGTGCTCATTCCCCCTTCGGTGCTCGAGGGGCGGCGCGCCTATCCGTGCGATTATCAGCTGATGGAATATCTTGGCGGCTCCACCGGCGCGCCCATTCTGGCGGCCGCCAAGGTGGTCGCCACGGCCCACGAAAAAGCCCTGCTGCATGCCCGGCACCGCGCCGCGGCGGTGGACCTCGAATCGGGCGCGGTGGCGCGGGTGGCGGCCGAGCGTGAAATTCCCTTCGCCGTGCTGCGCGCCGTGGCCGACCCGGCCGAGCGCGACCTGCCCGGCGCGGCCCTTCACGCGCTGGACCCGCAAGGCCGCGTGCGGCTGGGCTTTGTGCTGCGCGCCCTGCTGCGCGAGCCGCGCCAGCTTGGCGGGCTGCTCAAGGTCGGGCGCGATGCCGCGGCCGCCAAATCGGCCTTGCAGGCCCATGTGGCGCGCCTGCCCGCCCACGGCGCCTAGAGTGCGATGACGTTAGATTGACCCGCCTTGCGGGTAAATCTAACGTCTGAATCGCCCTCTAACTCATGATTTAGAGGCGGATTCAGACATAAGATGCAATCGCGCAGCGATTCCATCTTATGTCATCCGGCTCTAGAGCGGGATGCGGTATGACGCACCCGCTCTAGTCATATTTTGACGATCAATTTCATTGGCTTAAATTGCGCCTGTCGACTCAATCCAAGCCAATATTGATCTAAAAAAACCGCCCCTTTGTCTCAAAGGGGCGGTTCCAAAAACATCTGCGAAACTCAGCGCCTTTGCCTCATTCGGCGGCGGGCGCCGAGAGGGCTGCGGCCACGCGCGCGGCCTTGGCTTCATGAATTTCGGCCATCTTGGTCTCGACATGCTTCGAAAACACATACTCCGCCGGGCGGGCATGGGTCAGGTCGATGTCAGGCGCCATCGGCCCGTCGGTCTTGATGCCCTGGAGCGCGAACTTGGCCAGCTTCCAGGGGTTTTTCACCGAATCCATCACCGCCGTCGCCTCAAACCCGGAATGGACCATGCAATCGGAGCATTTTTCATAATTGCCCACGCCATAGCGGTCCCAGTCGGTGGTCTCCATCAGCTCCTTGAAGCTCGCCGCATAGCCTTCCCCCACCAGATAGCAGGGGCGCTGCCAGCCGAACACGTTGCGCGTCGGGTTGCCCCAGGGCGTGCAGGCATAGGTCTGGTTGCCGGCCAAAAAGTCGAGAAACAGCGGGCTCTGGGTGAATTTCCACTTGATGCCGCGCGTCTTGCTTTCCTTGCCGCGCGCGAAAATGGCGCGGAACAATTCCTTGGTGCGGGTCCGGTTCAAGAAATGCTGCTGGTCGGGCGCGCGTTCATAGGCGTAACCGGGCGAGGTCATCACCCCCTCGACGCCGAGGCTCGTGACATGGTCCATGAACTTGGCCACCCGGTCGGGGTCGGCGCCCTCGAACAAGGTGCAGTTGATCGAGGTGCGGAACCCCTTGCTGGTGGCGAGCTCGATGCACGCGACGGCGCGCTCATAAACGCCATCCTGGTCCACGGCCCGGTCGTGCATCTCCTTGTCGCCGTCGAGATGAATGTCCCAGCAGAAATTCTTGTGCGGCTTGTACTGGTCGATCTTTTTCTCGAGCAGCAGGGCGTTGGTGCACAAAATCACGTAGCGGCCCATCTTGAGATAGGCCTCCACGATCTGCGGCATCTCCTTGTGCAGCAGCGGCTCGCCGCCGGCGATGGCGATGATCGGCGCCGGGCATTCCTCGGCGGCCTTGATGGCATCCTCGACCGAGAGGCGCTGGTTCAGGATTTCCGAGGGATAATCGATCTTGCCGCACCCCTGGCAGGCGAGGTTGCAGCGAAACAGCGGCTCGAGCATCAGCACCAGCGGGTAGCGCTTATTGCCCGAGAGATGCTGCTTCAAAATATATTTGCCGACCGCGAAGGCCTGGCTCAACGGTACACCCATACTGGAAAACCCCGGTTTTTATAGGCTGGCCACTTCGGCCGGCAATTTGAATTTCACATCCTCGGGCGTGCCGTCGAGCAGCTCGATCTCCACCCGCCCGAACGAGCGCAGCCCCTCGATCACGCCCTGCACCAAAATCTCGGGCGCCGAGGCGCCGGCGGTCACGCCCACGCGGGTCACGCCCGTGAACCACTCCGCGCGCAGCGCCGCCGCATCGTCGATCAGGTAGGAGGGATGCCCAAGCTCGGCGCCGATCTCGCGCAGGCGGTTGGAGTTGGAGGAGTTCTTCGACCCCACCACCAGCAGCAGATCGACCACCTTGGCCAGGCTGTGCACCGCCTCCTGGCGGTTTTGGGTGGCGTAGCAAATATCCTTCACATCCGGCCCGGCGATTTCGGGAAACCGGTCCTTGAGCGCGGCGATGATGCCGCGCGTGTCATCGACCGAAAGCGTGGTCTGGGTAATGTAGGCCAGCTTGGAGGGGTCGTTGACCGTGAGGGTCTGGGCATCCTCCACGGTCTGCACCAGATACACCGTGCCGTCGATCTGGCCGATCGTGCCTTCCACCTCGGCATGGCCGGCATGGCCGATCAGCACCAGCTCGCACCCCTGGGCGGCGTAGCGGCGGCCCTCGGCATGCACCTTGGCCACCAGCGGGCAGGTGGCGTCGATCACGGGCAGCTCGCGGTCATGGGCGGCCTGCACCACCTTGCGGGCCACGCCATGGGCCGAAAACACGGTCCAGGCGCCGTCTGGCACCTCGTCCAGCTCATCCACGAACACGGCGCCCCGGGCGCGCAGATCCTCCACCACATGGCGGTTATGAACAATTTCGTGGCGCACATAAATCGGCGGGCCGAACTTGACGAGCGCCCGCTCGACAATGTCGATCGCGCGCTCGACACCGGCGCAAAAGCCGCGGGGCTGCGCCAGAATGACGCGCAAAGTCTTGCTGTTAGATCCGTCCATCAATGGTCAGTCCTGTTGCCGGTCAGTCACGCCCTAAGGCATTGTGGCTCTGCATTAGGTCATTGGCTCCATAATCCGCAAGCACAACTCTGCACTTTAACGGCATAACGGCCCCGCCAGCGGGGCGCGCGGGTGGGGGATATGAGCTTTTGGGCTGGCTTTTCGGGCGCGGCGGGCCTATGTGTCCGTGAATTTTCAGGTAACCAATGAGTCGGGCCGGGATGAACCGGCAGGTGGGGTTGAGTTGATATACGAGGCGATGATGCTGGTTTGTCGGGCGCTTTGCGCGGGGAATGTGAACTGATGGCGCCCAAAACCCCACTCCTGGACAGGGTCAATATCCCCAGCGATCTGCGCAATTTCTCCGCCGACCAGCTCCGCCAACTGGCCGATGAGCTGCGCGCCGAGACGGTCGATACCGTCTCCACCACCGGCGGGCATCTGGGCTCGTCGCTTGGCGTGGTCGAGCTCACCGTCGCCATTCATGCGGTGTTCAACACGCCGCGCGACCGGCTGATCTGGGATGTCGGGCATCAATGCTACCCGCATAAAATCCTCACCGGCCGGCGCGAGCGCATCCGCACGCTGCGCCAGCCGGGCGGGCTTTCGGGCTTCACCCGCCGCTCCGAGAGCGAATACGACCCGTTCGGCGCCGCCCATTCCTCCACCTCCATCTCGGCCGGGCTTGGCATGGCGGTGGCGCGCGACCTCAAGCACGAGGCCGACCCGCGCCATGTCATCGCCGTCATCGGCGATGGCTCCATGTCGGCCGGCATGGCCTATGAGGCCATGAACAACGCCGGCGCCATGCGCTCCAAGCTGCTGGTCATCCTCAACGACAACGACATGTCCATCGCGCCGCCCGTCGGCGCCATGAGCGCCTATCTCTCCAAGCTCATCTCCTCGCGCTCCTTCCTCTCGGTGCGCGATTTCGCGGCCAAGATGGCCAAGCGCTTCCCCCGCCAGCTCGAGCGCACGGTGCGCCGCGCCGAGGAATATGCGCGCGGCATCCTCACCGGCGGCACGCTGTTCGAGGAGCTGGGCTTCTATTATGTCGGCCCGATCGATGGTCATAATCTCGACCATCTGCTGCCCGTGCTGCGCAATCTGCGCGATTCGGACGCCGCCGAGCCCGTGCTGCTGCATGTGGTGACCAAAAAAGGCAAGGGCTACGCCCCCGCCGAGGCCGCGGCCGACAAATATCATGGCGTCAGCAAGTTCAACGTCGTCACCGGCGAGCAGAAAAAAGCCCCGCCCGGCCCGCCGACCTATACCAGCGTGTTCGCCAAGGCCCTCATCGCCGAGGCCGAGGCCGACCCCAACATCGTCGCCGTCACGGCGGCCATGTCGCCCGGCACCGGGCTCGACAAGTTCGAGGCCAAATTCCCCACCCGCATGTTCGATGTCGGCATCGCCGAGCAGCATGCGGTCACCTTCGCGGCGGGCATGGCGACCGAGGGGCTAAAACCCTTCTGCGCCATCTACTCCACCTTCCTCCAGCGCGGCTACGACCAGCTGGTGCATGATGTGGTGCTGCAAAACCTGCCCGTGCGCTTTTGCATGGACCGCGCCGGCCTGGTCGGCGCCGATGGCGCGACCCATGCCGGCGCCTATGATCTCTGCTTCCTCGGCCCCATGCCCAACATGGTCATCATGGCGCCCTCCGACGAAGCCGAGCTGATGCACGCGGTCGCCACCTCCGCCGCCATCAACGACCGCCCGAGCGCCTTCCGCTACCCGCGCGGCGAGGGCGTGGGCCTCG
>JAJXWD010000020.1:0-37698 GCA_021781835.1 Pseudomonadota bacterium
GGCCGGGATGGCGCGCCAGCGCCTGGCCGCGCGCGGCGTGGCGGCCGAGATTTTGACCCTGAGCGGCCTGCCCACGGGGGCGGGCTTGCAGGCGGCGGCGCGCGCGGCGCGCCATGAGGCGCTGGCGGCGGCGGCATGCGCGGCGGGCTGCGTGTTTTTGCTGCTCGGCCACCATGCCGACGACCAGGCCGAGACGGTGGCGATGCGGGCTGAGCGGGGCGAGGCCGGGCTTGAGGGCATGAGCCGCTGGAGCGCGCGGCGCCAGGTGGTGGTGCTGCGGCCCTTGCTGGGATTTGGCAGACAGGCATTGCGGGACTGGCTGGGCGCGCGGGGCATGGCGTGGGTCGAGGATCCTTCCAACGCGATGGCGCGGTTTGAGCGCGTGCGGGTGCGCCAGGCGGGAACGGGAAAGGCCGCGCGAGGAGGCGATGAGCGGGCCGCGCGCGAGGCGCGCGATGCCGAATTTCTGGCCCGCCACGTGGCCATGAGGCCCGAGGGGTTTGCGCTGCTGGAGGCGGACGCGATGCCAGACACCGCGCTGGGCGCGCTGCTGCGCGCGCTGGGCGGCGCGGCCTATGCGCCCCGCCGCGAGGCCCTGGCCAGGCTGGCCGCGCGGCTAGGCCCGGCGACCTTGGGGGGCGTGCGGATTTTGCCCGCCGGCCGGCTGGGGCCGGGCTGGCTGTGCGTGCGCGAGGCGGCGGCCTGCGCGCCGCCCGTGGCGGCCCGGCCCGGGCGGCGCTGGGATGGACGGTTTTTGTATGAAGGGACGCCCGGCGGCTGGCTGGGCGCGCTGGGCGGGGAAGCCGGGAAATTCAGGCGCCATGGCGGCCTGCCTGCCGCTGTGCTGGCGGTGATGCCAGCCTGGCGCGATGAGGACGGGGGCATCATGTTTCCGGCGCCGGCGCGATTCTGTCCGCCGCAACCCCTGACCAGCCGGCCATTTTGGGCCTGAAACCGTGGGTTACGGCAAATTATTTGTACAGGCTTGGGAAATCGGTGCAGAATGTGCATCTATGGATCCGCGGGTCTTGCTGCCGGACGGGGCGGGCTGACGCGGGAAGGAAAGAATTGGGTTTCGCTATATGAATAATCTGGGTCGAAACATCGCGCTGTGGGTCGCGGTCGCCCTGTTTCTGGTGGTGCTGTATAACGTCTTCCAGCCCTCCAGCCAGCAGACGGACAACGCGCAGATCGCCTATTCCAGCTTCCTGGACGAGGTGAAAAACAACAGCGTGCAGAGCGTTGTGATTACCGGCCAGGACATTACCGGCCAGACCAAGGACGGCAAGAGCTTTGAAACCTATGCGCCGGAAGATGCCGCGCTGGTCTCGAAGCTTGAGGATGCCGGCGTGTCGGTGACCGCCAAGCCGATCGATGGCGGCAACTGGATCGTGCGTGCCATTGTCTCCTGGGCGCCGATGCTGCTGATTTTGGGCGTGTGGATCTTCTTCATGCGCCAGATGCAGGGCGGCGGCGGGCGCGCCATGGGGTTTGGCAAGAGCCGCGCCAGGCTGCTGACCGAAAAGCAGGGACGGGTGACGTTTGAGGATGTCGCCGGTATCGACGAGGCCAAGGGCGAATTGCAGGAAATCGTCGAATTTCTGCGCGACCCGCAGAAATTCCAGCGGCTGGGCGGCAAGATCCCCAAGGGGTGCCTGCTCGTGGGGCCGCCGGGCACGGGTAAGACGCTGCTGGCGCGCGCCATCGCCGGTGAGGCCAATGTGCCGTTTTTCACCATCTCGGGTTCGGATTTCGTCGAGATGTTCGTGGGCGTGGGCGCATCGCGCGTGCGCGATATGTTTGAGCAGGGCAAGAAGAACGCGCCCTGCATCATCTTCATCGATGAAATCGACGCGGTCGGGCGCCATCGTGGCGCGGGCCTGGGCGGCGGCAACGATGAGCGCGAGCAGACGCTGAACCAGATGCTGGTGGAGATGGATGGGTTTGAAAGCAATGAGGGCGTGATCCTGATTGCCGCCACCAACCGGCCCGATGTGCTCGACCCCGCGCTGCTGCGCCCCGGGCGCTTTGACCGCCAGGTGGTGGTGCCCAACCCCGATGTGATGGGCCGCGAGAAGATTTTGCGCGTGCATATGCGCAAGGTGCCGCTGGCCGCCGATGTGGACGCCAAGGTGATTGCCCGTGGCACGCCCGGATTCTCGGGCGCGGACCTCGCCAATCTGGTGAACGAGGCGGCGCTGCTGGCGGCGCGCATCGGCAAGCGCGTGGTCGCCATGGCCGAGTTCGAGCACGCCAAGGACAAGGTGCTGATGGGCTCGGAACGCCGCTCGCTGGTGATGAGCGACGATGAGAAGCGCATGACGGCCTACCACGAGGGCGGGCATGCCATCTGCTCGATCTCGCTGCCCGAATGCGACCCGGTGCACAAGGCCACCATCATTCCGCGCGGCCGGGCGCTGGGCATGGTGATGAGCCTGCCCGAGGGCGACCGCTACTCCATGAGCAAGATCAAGCTGTTGCAGCAGCTGATTATGGCCATGGGCGGGCGCGCCGCCGAGGAGCTGGTGTTTGGGCAGGATAAGGTCTCGAACGGCGCCTCGGGGGATATTAAAATGGCCACCGATACCGCGCGGCGCATGATTACCGAGTGGGGCATGTCGGAGAAGCTCGGCATGGTCGCTTACGGCGAGAATGGCCAGGAGGTGTTTCTGGGCCACTCGGTCACGCAGAACCGCAATGTCTCGGAAGCGACGGCGCGCGAGATCGATACCGAGGTGCGCGCCTTTATCGACCACGCTTATGCCGAGGCCAAACGCATACTGACCGAGCGCCGCGACGATCTGGAGGCGCTGGCCCAAGGGCTGCTGGAATATGAAACCCTCTCGGGCGACGAAATCCAGCAGGTGATCAAGGGTGAGAAAATCACCCGCAAGGTGGTCGATGAACCCATGGCCGATTCACGCCGCTCATCGGTGCCCACCGCCACACCCAAGGCCCCAGACCTGCCATCGGGCGCCGTGCCGGCCTGAGGCTTCACGGAGGTGACGTGCCCCAGGGGGCGCTGCCCCCTGGACCCCCGCCAAAGGCCGAGAGGCCTTTGGAAACCAATTAGTTAAGGCTCAGAAAAGGGGCCTGCTCATGCCGCTCAACCGGCACGGGCAGGCCCCTTTTCTGAGCCTTGATACTATTGAGGTCCAGGGGCTCGGCCCCTGGCAGGGGGTGCAGGGGGACAGCGTCCCCCTGCGGCAGGTCAAGCTCCGTGAAGACTCAGACCGGGAAGGTGCCGGTGCGGGTTTCGGTGGCGTAGGTGGTGAGGGCTTGGGTGAGCAGTTCGGTGCCGTTGAGGTAGGGTTTGGCGAAAGAGGGGGCTTTATCGGGGTTGAGGCCGAGCACGTCGTGGAGGACGAGGACCTGGGCGGTGGTGCCGGGGCCGGCGCCGATGCCGATGGTGGGGATTTCGAGGGTTTGGGTGATGCGGGTGGCGAGGTCGGCGGGGATGGCTTCCATGAGGAGCATGCGCGCGCCGGCGGCCTGGAGGGCGAGGGCGTCGTCGAACAGTTTATCGGCGGCTTCCTGGGTTTTGCCTTGGCGTTTGAAGCCGCCGAGCTGGCGGACATGCTGGGGCGTGAGGCCGATATGGGCGCAGACGGGGATGGCGCGGGCGGACAGGAAGGCGGTGGTTTCGGCCATGACGGCGCCGCCTTCGAGTTTGACGATGTCGGCGCCGGCCTTGAGCAGGCGGGCGCTGGCGGCGAAGGCTTGCTGGGGGGATTCCTCGAAGGCGCCGAAGGGCAGGTCGGCCATGACCAGGGGCTTGGTGACCGCGCGGGCGACGATGCGGGTGTGGTATTCCATTTGTTCGAGGGAGACGGGCAGGGTGTCTTTTTCGCCGGCCATCATCATGCCGAGCGAATCGCCGACCAGCAGGGCGTCGAGCCCGGCTTGTTCGGCGAGGCGGGCCATGGCGTAGTCATAGGCGGTGATCATGGCCAGCTTGCGGCCGTCCTGCTTGGCTTTCTGCCAGGCGGCGATGGATTTGGTCATGGGGTGTTGGCTTCCTCCAGCAGCAGGGCGAGGGCGAAATCGGTCGCCTGACGGCGGATTTCGGCCCGGTCGCCCGGGAAAACTCGGCTGTATGTAGCGACGCCCCGCGAAGATGCCAGCCCGAACCAGACCGTGCCGACGGGTTTTTTGGGGGAGCCGCCGGTGGGGCCGGCGATGCCGGTGGTGCTGAGGGCGAGGCTGGCGCCGGATTGGGCGCGCGCGCCCTGGGCCATGGCGGCGGCGGTTTCGGGGGAGACGGCGCCATGGGTGGCGAGCAGGCTGGCGGGCACGCCGAGCATGCTGGTTTTGGCCGCGTTGGCGTAGGTGACGAAACCGTGGGTGAAGGTGGCGGAGGCGCCGGGGATTTCGGTGAGGGCGGCGGCGACGAGGCCGCCGGTGCAGCTTTCGGCGGTGGCCAGGGTGAGGCCGCGGGCGGTGAGGGCGGCGATGAGGTTGGCCGCGCTCACAGCGGGGAGACCAGGTGCAGGGCCAGCACGATGGCCCAGGCCAGGGCGCCGGCGATCAGGTCGTCCAGCATGATGCCCCAGGCATCGTGGCGGGCATCGGCCCATTTGACGGGGCCGGGCTTTAGGATGTCGAACAGGCGGAACAGCGCGAAGGAGAGGGCGAGGCCGCCGGGGGTGACGTGGTAGAGGGCGAGGAGCGGGATCATCTGGCCGGCGATTTCGTCGATCACGATCCAGCCGGGGTCGCGGGTGGCGGTGTCTCCCGGGAGTTGCTTGATGGCGTGGACGCCGAGCGCCGAGGCGAGGACGATGCCAAAGAGCAGCGCCAGATGGCCGAGCGACAGCAGCAGGGCGCCCAGCGCCAGCCCCACCAGCGAGCCCGCCGTGCCCGGCGCCTTGGGGGAAAAGCCCGCGCCGAAGCCGGCGCAGAGGAGGCGCCAGGGGGTCAGTTTTTCAGCCATGGGGTCACCGTGAGGTCGGCCGAGCCGGTGAGGAAGGCGCGGTAGATGGCGATGTTTTCGGACACGCGCTCAACGTAGTTGCGGGTTTCGTTATAGGGGATTTCCTCGATCCAATCGATGATGTCGGCGCCGTTGTCGGCGGCGGGCATTTCGGGGTCGCCATTGGCGGCGATCCAGCGGCGGACGTTGGTGGGGCCGGCATTATAGGCGGCGATGGCGAGCGGCAGGCAAGTGCCGAAATCGGCCACCTGCTGGGAGAGATAGGCTTCGCCCAGCGCCATGTTTTGGTCGGGGTTGAAGGGGTTGGAATAGGGGAGGGCGTATTTGCGCGCGGTGAGGCGGGCGGTGGCGGGCATGAGCTGCATGAGCCCCATGGCGCCCGCGCCTGAGATGATGGTGGCGTCGAAGCTGCTTTCCTGGCGCATGATGCCGTTGGCGACCGCGGGGGCGAGCGGGCCGGAGGCGGGCGGGGTGTAGGGCATGGGCCAGCCATCGGGGAGCAGGACCTGGCCGGCGGCGCCCGCCGAGCGGGCGATGGACACGGCCGATTGCGGCAGGTTGAGCGAGAGCGCCAGGCGGGCGGCCATGGCGCGGGTTTTGTCGTCGCCCGCCACGGCGCCCAGGCGGTCGAGGAAGATGGCGGCGTCTTTGGTGTCGTTCATCTGGGAGAGGAGAACGGCGGCGCGGGGCAGCTCCATGAGGCTGAAATCGAGCGCGTCTTGCAGGGTGAGGTCAGGGGGCTGGGCGGCGGTGATGCGCGCGGCGAGGGTTTGGGGGCTCTCGCCCAGGCTGTAGGAGGCGAGCTGGCCGTAGAAGGTGTCTGGGTATTGGGCGGCGTGTTCGTAGTCGGATTGGGCGTCTGGACCCGACTCGGCGCGGCCCAGCCAGTACCAGGCGCGCGACTGGGTGATGGCGGCGGGCGAGCTGGTGGTGAGCTGGCGGAACCAGACGGCGGCCTGGGTGGGGTGGTGGAGCAGGCGCAGCGCGATGAAGCCGGCGAGGAAATCATGGTCGGCCAGCTGCCCGTCCTGGGTATTTGGCGGGGTGAAGGAGGTGGCGACCTGGTAGGCGGCGCGGGCATCGTGCTGGAGGAGCAGGGTGCGGGCGAGGGCGGAGGCATCGGGCCAGAACAGGGCTTGCTGGCCGGGGGCGGCGGCGGCGATGGCCTGGGCGGCGTTGGCGCGCCAGAGCTGGACGGCATCTTGGTATTGTTTGGCGTCGAACAGGGCTTCGGCCTGGACGATGAAATCTGGGGTTTGGGGGGGCTGGCTGGTGGTGCCGGCGGCTTGGGCGGCGCGGAAGGCGAGCAGGCCTTGGTCTGGCCAGTCGGGGTTTTGGGACTGGAACTGGGTGATTTCATCTTCCGTGCCGCCGCCGGGCGAGGTGAGCTGGAAGAAGGTGACCAGCTTGGCGACCAGAGGGTCTCCGGTTTGGGCGGCCAGCGCCTGGGCGCCCTGGAAGTCGCCTTGGCGGATATCGGTCATGATTTGGGGTGAGGCGGGGACCTGCGCGCAGGCAAGGGCGGGGGCGAGCAGGAACGGCAGAACGGCCAAGGCTTTCATGGCGTGCAGTGTAGCAGCGCGAGGCGCGCGGGCCAAACGCGCTTGCCCGAAAAGCCGTGGGGCATTAGGTGAAAGGCCTGTAGGAGAACGTTAAAATGTTTCACGGTTCGCTGACCGCGCTGATCACGCCCATGAACGAGGATGGCAGCCTCGACCTGGACGCGTATCGGCGTTTGATCGATTGGCAGATCGCCAATGGGACCACCGGGCTGGTGCCGGTGGGGACCACGGGCGAATCCCCCACGCTTAGCCATGAGGAGCATAAGCTGGTGGTGGAGACCGCCGTGAAACAGGCCAAGGGACGCGTGCCGGTGATGGCGGGGGCGGGGTCGAACTCGACCGCCGAGGCGATTGAGCTGGCGAAATATGCCGAGTCGGTGGGGGCCAACGGCGTGCTGGTGGTGACACCCTATTACAACAAGCCGACCCAGGAAGGGTTGTACCGGCATTTTGCCGCCATTGCCGGGGCGGTTTCGGTGCCGGTGATTATTTATAACATCCCCGGGCGCTCGGTGATCGATATGAGCGTGGAGACCATGGCGCGGCTGGCCGAGATCAGGAACATCGCCGGTGTGAAGGACGCGACCGCCAACCTGACGCGGCCCCTGCATATCCGCAAGGCGATCGGGCCGGATTTCATTCAGCTTTCGGGCGAGGACCATACGGTGCTGAGCTTTTTGGCCGATGGCGGGCATGGCTGTATTTCGGTGACCTCGAACGTGGCGCCGCGCCAGTGCGCGCAGATTCATGAAATGTGGGCGCGGGGCGATACCAAGGGCGCGCTCGAGGTGCAGATGAAGCTGCTGGCGCTGCATGATGCGATGTTTTGCGAGAGCAACCCGGGGCCGGTGAAATATGCCGCCTCATTGCTGGGCTTTGGCGCCAACCATGTGCGCCTGCCGCTGGCGCCGGTTGCGGAGGCTTCGGCCGAGCGGATACGGGCGGCGATGGTTGAGGCCGGCGTGCTGGCGTGAGCAAGGACGACAAGAAATCGGGCATGATTGCGCACGGCATTGCCGCGCAGAACCGCAAGGCCCGGTTTGATTACAAGATTCTCGATACGATCGAGGCCGGGATTGTGCTGCATGGCGCGGAGGTGAAATCTCTGCGCCTGGGGCGCGCGCAGATGACCGATGCCTGGGCCGGCGAGCGCGATGGCGAGCTTTATTTGTTCAACCTCTATATCCCGGAATATCAGGGCGGGGTGTTCGCGCGCTTTGATGTGCGGGGCGCGCGCAAGCTGCTGGTGAAGCGCAAGGAGCGCAGCAAGCTGCTGGGCGCGGTGGCGCGCGACCGCCAGACGCTGGTGCCGCTCGATATTCACTTCAACCCGCGGGGCCTGGCCAAGGTGACGCTGGGGCTGGCGGAAGGCAAGCAGAAGGCCGACAAGCGCCAGGCATCGGCGGAGCGGGACTGGGCGCGCGACAAGGCGCGGCTGCTGCGCAACCGCTAAAAACCATCTTATTGATATTATTAAAAGTTTTTGCGGGGTTTGGGGCGCTTTTTACAAAAAGCGCCCCAAGATTTTGGTTGCCACGCCAAACTCTTTGATTTTGCGCGTGGCCGCCCCACCACCCCCACGCGCATATCAGTAGCCTCAGGGCTGACTGATATTAATTTCAGCAACCTTCACCGCAGGTCCAGCTGGGTTGCCACGCCGGCCAGCACGGCCTCGAACATGGCGGGCGTGATGCGGCCGGTGTTCACGTTATATTGCGAGGTGTGGAAGGAATCGGCCAGCTTCAGCCCGTGGGGCAGGGCGTGGATGGCGCCGTGGGCGAATTTATAGGTGGACAGCTTGAGGCCGAGGGCTTGCAGCAAGGCTTTGTGCGGCTTTTCGCCGATGGCCAGGCAAACGCGGAGATTGGGCATGGCGGCCAGCTCGCGCTCGAGAAAGGGGCGGCAGGCTTTTTCCTCGGCTGTTTCGAGCTTGTGCTGGGGCGGGGCGCAGCGCACCGCGTTGGTGACGCGGCAATCATGCAGGGTCAGGCCGTCATTGGCGTGCTCGGCGTAGGTGCCGGTGGCGAAGCCGAACTGGGCCAGACCCGCATAGAGCAGCCGGCCCGCGACATCGCCCGTGAAGGGGCGGCCGGTGGTGTTGGCGCCGTTGACGCCCGGCGCCTGGCCGACGACCAGAAGCCGCGCGGAAAGTGGCCCGAAACCGGGAACGGGGGCGTTGAAGCCGGTGGGGTTGGCGCGCCGGTTGGCGGCGCGGTAGGCGGCCAGACGCGGGCAGAGCGGGCAGTCTGGCCCTGGGTTGGTGAAGGACATCAGGGTTCTTCGTCTTCGCGCAAGCGCGGGCGGGCATCGGCGAGGCGGCGGGTGAAGTCGGGGGCGATGTCGGCCAGCTCGATGAACTGATCGGCCTGGCGGCGCAGCTCGTCGGCGATCATGGGCGGGCTGGTGCGCACGGACGAGACCACCGAAACGCGCACGCCGCGGCGCTGCACGGCCTCTATGAGGCGGCGGAAATCGGAATCACCGGAGAACAGCACGGCGTGGTCCATGTGGGGGGCCAGCTCGAGCATGTCGATGGCCAGCTCGATGTCCATGTTGCCCTTGATGCGGCGGCGGCCCTGGGTGTCGGTGAATTCCTTGGCGGGCTTGGTGACCAGGCTGTAGCCGTTATAGGCCAGCCAATCGGTGAGGGGCTTTAGGGGGGAGTAATCCTCGGTTTCGAGGAGGGCCGAATAGTAATAGGCCCGCAGCAGGTTGGAGCGGGCGGAGAACAGATCCAGCAATTTACGGTAGTCTATGTCGAAGCCGAGGCTGCGGGTGGCCGCGTAGAGATTGGCGCCGTCGATGAACAGAGCCGTGCGTTCCTGCGGAGAAAGGCGCATGAGTTTTTTGCCTGTGTTGTGTGCGTACAAAGATGTGTACAAAAAATTTTAAAATGTTAGAAAAGAGAGACGCTTGGAGTGCGCGACGTGAATTTAGGCGATGGGTCGTAGGTCTGCATGATACTCATAGCAATCGGGGCCAACCTGCCTGGTGTCAATGGTGAGACGGCGGACGAGACGTGCCGGAAAGCGGCGCAAGCCGTAAGCCAGATTGAGGGGCTGACGTTTATCGCCTGCTCGCCCTGGTACCGTAGCGCCTCATGGCCCGACCCCACCCAGCCGGCTTATTGTAATGGCATGATCCGGGCTGAAGGCAATATGGCGCCTGAGGTGCTGCTGAAACATTTACAAAAAATTGAGACGGTTTTTGGCCGGAACCGTTCGGTACCGAACGCACCGCGCACGCTCGATCTCGATATCATCGACCTGAACGGGCTGGTGCGGGCGATGCCCGACCCCGTGCTGCCGCACCCGCGCGCGCACCAGCGGGGCTTTGTGCTGCGGCCGATTTTGGATGTGGCGCCGGGCTGGCGCCACCCGGTGCTGCGCCAGAGCGTGGCGACCCTGCTGGCCGAACTGCCCCCGCAGGAGATAGCGCCCTGGTCTGACGACGAGGGGTAGGGCGGTGAGCCGCCGGCTGGCCGCGCGCGAAATGTCAGGCGCGCGGGGCTGGTGGGGCGGCCGCGCGCAAAATACCAGGCGCGCGGGGCTGGTGGGGCGGCCGCGCGCAAAATACCAGGCGCGCGGGGCTGGTGGGGCGGCCGCGCGCAAAATAGACGGCTCAAGACTTGCATCTGGGCGGCCTGCTTGTTAAGGCAGGCGTTCAATCCATCCGCCGCTGGAGTTATTGATGGCCCGCGTTACCGTCGAAGACTGCGTTTTGAAAGTGCCCAACCGGTTTGAACTGGTTTTGCTGGCGGCGCAGCGTGCCCGGAACATCAGCCGTGGCGAGCAGCTGACCATCGACCGCGACAATGACAAGAACCCTGTCGTCGCGCTGCGCGAAATCGCCGATGAGACGCTGAGCTTCGAGGGGCTGGAGCAGGATCTCGTCAAGTCGCTCTCGCGCGTGCCCGAGCCCGAGCCCGTGGATGAGGAAGTGGTCGATCTGATCCCCACCGAGCAGAACATCTTTGGGTTGCAGGATGTCTCGGCCGAGGAAGAGGCCGCCGCCATGGCCGCCGAAGCCGAGGAAATGACGCCCGAGGACATTCAGGCCGCCATCGAGGCGGAACTCGGCGGCAAGAACTCGCGCCGGTGATGCGTGGGCACGGGGCCGCGTAGCATTGCGCCGGCCTGTTTGCCCGAGGGCCTGAGCACCGGGGCGACGCCGTTTCACCCTGAGATCCGGGGGTTGCTGGCGCGCATCAAGGCCTATGACAGCAAAGCCGACCCGGCGCTGATCGATGCCGCTTATGGCGTGGCCGAAGCCGCCCACGCCGAGCAGCGGCGCGACAATGGCGAGCCTTATATCACCCACCCGCTGGCGGTGGCGGGGATTTTGGCGGGCTATAAGCTCGACCAGGCCAGCATCATTACCGCGCTGCTGCACGATACGGTCGAGGATACGGCGGTGACGCTGGCCGATCTCGGCAAGCGCTTTGGCACCGAGGTGGCCGGGCTGGTCGATGGCGTGACCAAGCTGACCAGGCTGGAACTGCAATCGGACCGCACCAAGCAGGCGGAGAATTTCCGCAAGCTCGTGCTCGCCATGAGCAAGGATATCCGGGTTTTGATTGTGAAGCTGGCGGACCGGCTGCACAATATGCGCACGCTCGGCGCCATTTCGGCGGCGCATAAGCGCGTGCGGATCGCCCGCGAGACCATGGATATTTACGCGCCGCTGGCCGAGCGCATTGGCATGGAGGCGGTGAAGACCGAACTGCAAACCCGCTCATTTGCCGAAATCGACCCCGAGGCGTTCGACACCATCCAGGCGCGGCTTAATTTTTTGCGCGGGCAGGGGGCCGATGTCATCGAGGAGGTGAAGAAGGAACTCACCAAGGTTTGCCTCGATGCCGGGCTTGCGGAGGTCGAGATTTCGGGGCGGGAGAAATCGCCTTATTCGATCTGGCAGAAAATGCAGCGGCGCAATGTGGCGTTTGAGCAGCTCTCGGACATCATGGCGTTTCGCATCATCGTGCCGACACGGGCCGATTGCTATGTGGCGCTGGGCGCGATTCACGCCAATTATCCGGTCATCGCCGGGCGGTTTAAGGATTACATCTCGACGCCCAAGACCAACGGCTACCAGTCCCTGCACACGGGCGTGACGCTGCGCCAGCCGCGCAACCAGAAGATCGAGATCCAGATCAGGACGCCCGACATGCAGGCGGTGGCGGAAGCCGGGGTGGCGGCGCACTGGCTTTACAAGCAGACCGATGCCTCGGGGCAGGATGTGCGGAAATTCCGCTGGGTGCAGGACCTGCTGGAGATTTTGGAAAACTCGGCGGCGCCCGACGAGTTTTTGGAAAACACCAAGCTCGAATTATACCAAGACCAGGTGTTCTGCTTCACGCCCAAGGGCCAGCTGATCCAGCTGCCGCGCGGCGCGACGCCGGTGGATTTTGCCTATGCGGTGCACAGCCAGGTGGGCGATACCTGCGTGGGCGCGCGCATTAATGGCCGGTTGATGCCGCTGCGCTACGAGCTGCAAAACGGCGACCAGGTGGAGATTTTGACCGCCCGCGGCGGCACGCCGAGCCCCGCCTGGGAGCGGTTTGTGGTGACCGGCAAGGCGCGCGCGCGGGTGCGGCGGTTTTTGGCCCAGCAGATGCGCGACCAGCACCGCGATGCCGGCAAGTCGCTGCTGGCCAAGGCCTTCCGCCAGGAGGGCGTGGACGGTTCGGAAAAGGTGCTGGAGCCGGTTGCCAAGCAGTTCAAGCAGGCCGGCGTGGACGATCTTTATGTGGCGGTGGCGACCGGCGCGGTGGGGGCCAAGGATGTGGTCAACGCCGCCTATCCGGAGTTGCGCGCGCCCAGGGCGCCGCGCGTGCTGCCCGCCTTTCCGGGCGGGGCGCTGAGCGCGCGCTCGCCGCGCACGGCGGCCAAGGCCGATGGCGGCATGCCGGTGACCGGGCTGGTGGCGGGCATGGATGTGCATTACGCCGGCTGCTGCCACCCGCTGCCGGGGGACAGGATTGTCGGGATCGTGACCACGTCCAAGGGCGTGACCATTCATGCCAAGGATTGCCCGACGCTCGAGACCTTCGCCGCGACGCCGGAACGGTTTATAGATGTGGACTGGGACAGCGCGGCGCTGGCCAGGATGGACCCCAAGGCACAGAAATTTGTGGGCCGGGTGAGCGTGATTGCCCATAACGGCCCGCATGCGCTGGCCAACATGACCAATGCCATATCCAAACAGGAAGGCGCGGTGGCGAACCTGAAAGTGGTGCACCGGCAGCAGGATTTCTTTGAGACGCTGGTGGATGTGGAGGTGCGCGATGCCCGGCATCTGGCGCAGGTGATCGCGGGGCTGCGCGGCGCGGCGGGCATTGCGCAAGTCGAGCGGTCGCGGGCATGATCATCGGGCTGGGCTCGGATATTTGCGACATCAGGCGCATTGAGAAGACGCTGGAGCGCCACGGCGCGCGCTTTACCGAGCGGGTGTTTACCGAGACCGAGCGCGCGCGCGCCGAGCGGCGGGCGCATTTCCGGGCGGCCTCTTACGCCAAGCGCTTCGCCGCCAAGGAGGCCTGCGCCAAGGCGCTGGGCACGGGGTTTGCCAAGGGCGTGTTCATGTCCGATCTGGGGGTGGTGAATTTGCCCACCGGCCAGCCGACCATGGCGCTGAGCGGCGGCGCGCTCTTGCGGCTGAACGCCCTGCTGCCCCCCGGCATGGCGCCGGTTATTCATGTGACCCTGACGGATGAATATCCCTATGCCTATGCGCAGGTGATCATTTCGGGGCGGGTTTTAGGCGGGCTTTAACCTTGTTGCCGCATCATCCCAACTGAAACCGGCCGTTAACCGGTTTTGGCGGAAAGGGGGTGAGATGGAACACGCAGTGATGGGGCCGGGCTTTATGATCGGGCCGCTGAGCCATGATGTTTTAGCGTTCGGCTTTTTGTGCCTGGCCTATGCGGTGAATGATTTGTTTACCGCGACGGAGACGAGTTTGCTGCAAGGGCGGCGGGCGGCGCTGATGATTTGCCTGTTGAGCGCCGCCCTTGCGCAGACCGGGCTGGCCGTGGCCGGGCTGGTGGGCTTTGCCCCGCCCGGGCTGGCGGCGGCGGGCGGGTTGGTCTCGGCATTGTTGTTTTTGGCGCTGCCGGGGTTTTTATGGCCGCTGGCGCGGCGGCTGCGGGCCGGGCGGTTGCGGGTGCTGAATGCGGAATTGCGCGGACGCATGGAGCGGGCGGAGGCGCGGGCCTCGCAGGCGCGGGCCTGGCTGGAACTGGCCGAGGCGGCAGGGCATGTGGGCCACTGGGAATACCGGCCCGAGGGCGGGCGGCTGGAATGGTCGGATGAGATGTACCGGATTCATGGGCTGTGGCGGGAGCATTACAGGCCGGAGCTGGCATCGGCGCTGGCGGCGTTTCACCCGCTGGACGGCAAGCGGCTGAGCGCGCTGCTGGCCGAGGCGATGGACCATGGCCGCAAACTCGATGTGGCTGCCCGGCTGCGCCGCCCGGATGGCGAAACCCGCCATGTGGTGCTGCGCGGCGAGGCGCGGCTGGATGGGGATGGCAATGTGGCGGCGCTGTTTGGCGTGATGGTGGATGTGACCGAGACCAAGGCCGCCGGGCAGCGCCCACCCCTGCATGCCGGCGGCGTGGAGGGGCCGGCCGAGGATCTGCTGACCGGGCTGGCCGACCGCAAGCAGTTCGATGCCAGCCTGGGCTATGAGTTCAAGCGCGCCATACGCAGCAAGAAGCCGCTTGGGCTGGTGATGTTCGAGATTGACCAATATTACCAATATTCCAGCCATTATGGCGCGCGCCAGGCGGAGGCGGCATTCAAGGAGGTGGCGCGCGTGGTGGGGGCATTGCCACGCCGCACCGGTGATGTGGTGGCGCGCTATGGCGAGACCGAAATCGCCGTGCTGCTGCCGCTGGCCGATGAGGCGGGCGCGCTCTGCGTGGCCAGCCAGATTTTGGAAGCCGTGCGGGCGCTGAACTTGCCCGATGCGGCGCGCGAAAATGGGCTGCTCTCGATTAGCTGCGGCGCGGCGGCGACCGGCATGGATGATCTCTACAACCCGCTGGAGCTGACACGCCGCGCCGCGCGGGCGCTGGCCGATGCCAGGCTGTATGGCGGCGACCGCGCCTGCGCGTGGCGCGCCGAGCGCTATAGCGACGCCTGACCCCTTGGCGCGCGCGGGGCGGGGCGCCATATGCGGGCAAAAGGGGGCGGCAGATGGCTGAGTATTTCTACCAACCAAGGAACGGGCATGGGCTGGCTCATGACCCGTTCAACGCCATTATCGGGCCGCGCCCGATTGGCTGGATCTCGACCCGCGGGGCGGATGGTTCGGTCAATCTGGCGCCTTATTCGTTTTTCAACGCCTTTAATTATCATCCGCCGATCATTGGGTTTGCCTCGCTCGGCGCCAAGGACACGCTGCGCAATGCGCGCGAGACCGGTGAGCTGGTATGGAATCTGGTGACCAGGGAATTGTTCGCGGCGATGAATGAGAGCAGCGCGCTAATGCCCTATGGGGTGAGCGAGTTTGCCCGCGCGGGTGTGAGCGAGGCCAAGGCCCGGCTGGTGCGGGCGCCGATGGTGGCCGAGGCGCGGGTGCGGTTTGAGTGTCTGGTCGCGGATATCGTGCAGCTGAAATCGGCCGCCGGGGTTTTGGCCGAAAGCTGGCTGGTGCTGGCCGAGGTGGTGGCCGTGCATATTGACGAGGCGCTGCTGGTGGAGGGCGTGTTTGACACGTTTGGCGCGGGCATCATGCTGCGCGGCGGGGGCGCGAGCGCGTATGCCGAGATTTCGCCCGCGGCGCGGCGGGATTTGAAGCGGCCGCTATGAGCTTGTTGTTTTGAGGGGGCTTTTGCGCTGAAAAGCCCCCCCCTTTTGGTCTGGTCGCGCGGGTTTGGTTACGGGGTCTCGCCGGTTTCGTCGCGGAAATAGGCCTCGACCTTGCCCTTGAGCTTCATGGTCAGGGGTTTGCCGTGGCGGTCGACGGTTTTGCCGACCGAGACCTTCACCCAGCCCTCGGTGACGGAATATTCCTCGACATTATGCTTCTCGACCCCGTTGAAGCGGATGCCGATGCCACGCTCGAGCAGGGACTCGTTGAAGAACTGGCTGGCGGGATCGACCGAGAGACGGTCCGGGGGGGTGGTGCTCATAGGTAATGGCTCAGCTTGCGTTTGATTTTGGTGAGGAGCGTGGCGGGCGGGGCATCGGCCAGGGCCACGGCGGGCACGGTGGCCAGAACCTTGCCGTTGGCGCTGTAGGTGATGGTGCCGAGCTGTTCGCCCTTGGTGATGCCGGGCGTGGGGTCGATATTGTAGGCGATGCTGTGGGTCAGGGCGTTGACCTCATCGGTGGGGACGGTGAGGGTGACGCTTTGCGCGGGGCCCACCGGCACGGACCCGGCATCGAGCGCCGGGCTGACCAGCGTGCCGACCGGCTGGCCGGGCGGGGGGGTGGTGGTGTCGGTGAAGAATTTCTGGCCGTAATCGAGCAGGGACTCGATGGCCGCGGTGCTCGCGCTCCAGGTGGGGCCGCCAGTGACCACGGCGATCAGGCGCATATCGCCGCGCTGGGCCGTGGCGTCGATGCAATGGCCGCTCTCGTTGGTGAGGCCGGTTTTCAGCCCGTCCACCGTCGGGTCCTTGGCCAGCACGGGGTTCCAGCTCGCCTGGGTGATGTTGGCGTAGGTGTAGCTTTCCTCTTTCGAGATATGAAGGATCTCGGGCTCATCTTGCACGATGGCGCGCGAGAGCAGGGCGACATCCATGGCCGAGGTGTGGAGCGCGGGGTCGGGCAGGCCGGTGGGGTTGGTGTAGTTGGTGTCGGTGAGGCCGAGCTTGGCGGCCTCGGTGTTCATCATCTGCACGAAGGAGCCGGTGGAGCCCGCCACCGCCTCGGCCAGGGCGACCGCGGCATCGTTGCCCGAATCGATGATCAGCCCGTGCAGGAGCTGATCGACCGTGACCACGGAGTTGGGGTCGATGAACATGGTCGAGCCTTGCTGGTGCCAGGCATTGACCGAGACGGGCACGGTCTGGTCGAGCTTGAGCGCGCCGTGATGGAGCGCCTGATAGACCAGGTGCGCGGTCATCAGCTTGGTGAGGCTGGCCGGGGGGATCTGCAGATGGGGCGCGGCCTCGGCCAGGATGGCGCCGGTCTGGGCGTCCATCAGCACGTAGGCGGTCATGTCTGGCAGGGTGGGGGGAACGGGGGTGGATTTGTCGGCCGTTGGGGAATCGGGCGTGGGCGGCGGGCCGCTGGGCATGGGGGTGGCGCCGATCTTGTCGCTCTCGGCCTGGGCGGTGATGGCCGCCGCCGCGCTGGGGGCGGCATGGTGGGGGTGGGTTTTGGCGGCCGCCGGGGCCGCGATGAAAAGCGCCGCGCCAAGCGGGGCGTAGAGAAGGACGTTACGCAGGGCCATGGTGGGTATCAGTCTCCAGGCAGTGAACCGGTGGGCGCGTGTTTGCACCTATTTGTTGACAAGGAGCAAGCCGCGCGGTTGAAGCGCGGCCATTAAGGATAGGTTATATGAGCGCGAAAGAGATTTTTGAGACGGTTAAGACATTGGTGATCGCCGGGCTGGCGGCAATGTTCATCCACTCCTTCCTGTTCGCGCCGTTCTGGATTCCCTCGGGCTCGATGGTGCCGACGCTGCTGGTGGGGGATTATCTGTTCATCAACAAGTTTGCTTATGGATTCTCGCGCTATTCATTGCCGTTCGCGCCGGATTTATGGTCGGGGCGCATTGGCGGGCACGCGCCACGGCGCGGCGATGTGGTGGTGTTTGTCTCGCCTTCGGGCTCGGGTGAGGTGCTGGTTAAGCGCATTGTCGGTCTGCCGGGCGATACGGTGCAGATCAGCAACGGGCTGCTTTATATCAACGGCGCCCTGGTGCCGCGCGCCGAGGAGGGCAGCTATGTGGATGACAGCGATGGCGGGCCGGTGGTGGGGGAGCGATTCGCCGAGACCCTGCCCAATGGCCGGGTGCACGATATTTTGAAGCTCTCCGACGCGCCCGAGGTGTATGGCGGCGTGGATGCCAACAATACCCCGGTTTATACCGTGCCCCCGGGCGATTATTTCATGCTCGGCGATAACCGCGACAATTCGGAGGATAGCCGGTTTCTGGACGGCCCCGTGGGGTTTGTGCCAGCCGCGAACCTGCTGGGGCCGGCGGTGATGGTGCTGGGCTCGATGGATGTGCAGGCGCCGGGCTGGGCGTTTTGGGAGTGGCCCTTTGAGCTGCGCTATAACCGGTTCTTTACCTGGGTGCGCTGAGCGCGGCGTTTTCTTGACAAGCCGGCCCAGGGGCTGTTTGAAGCGCGTCGATCTGGAAGGGATGGGCGATGGCGCGGCAGGGTGAAAAGGCCGGTTTTGGCGAGCTGGTGAAGACATTGTTCTGGGCCGCGGTGATCGCGACCGGCATTCATTCGTTTTTGTTCGAGCCGTTCTACATTCCCTCGGGCTCGATGGTGCCGACCCTGCTGGTGGGGGATTACCTCGTCGTCGATAAATTCGCCTATGGCTATTCGCGCTTCTCCTTCCCCTTCGCGCCCGACCTGTTTTCGGGGCGCATTGGCGGACATCTGCCCAAGCGCGGCGATGTGGTGGTGTTTCGCCCGCCCGGCCAGATGGATGAGGACTTCATCAAGCGCATCATCGGGCTGCCGGGCGATACCGTGCAGGTGACCAACGGGCAGTTGCTCATCAATGGCCAGCCCGTGCCCGAGGCCGATGCCGGGACCTATGTGGATGACAGCTCGGGCCAGCCCATGACCGGGCGCGCTTATACCGAGACGCTGCCCGGCGGCCGGGTGCACACCATTTTCCGCCTGCCCGGCACCAATGGCGATTTCGCCAACAATACCCCGGTTTATACCGTGCCGCCGGGCGATTATTTCATGATGGGCGACTCGCGCGACAATTCCGAGGACAGCCGGTTCATGGATGGGCCGGTGGGGTTTGTGCCGGCGGAAAACCTGATTGGTCCGGCGGAGATGATCTTCTTCTCCATCGATCTGCGCCATCCGTTTTGGGAAGTGTGGTACTGGCCGTTCGAGATACGCTGGGGCCGGATGCTGCACGGCATATCGTGAGCCGGATAGAGGCCGCCCAGGCGCTGCTGGGCCACCAATTCAGCCAAGGTCTGCTGCTGAGCGAGGCGCTGACCCACCGCTCGGCCGCCGGGGCCAAGGGCGTGGGCTCGAATGAGCGGCTCGAATTCATCGGCGACCGGGTGCTGGGGCTGATTGTCGCGGAATGGCTGATCGAGCGGTTTCCCGCCGAGCAGGAGGGCAAGTTGGGGCCGCGTCTGGCGGCCTTGGTCTCGAAGCCCGCGCTCGCGCGCATCGCCCTGGAGCGTGGCGTGGCCGAGATGATCACGGTGGCGCCGGGTGAGGCGAAGCGCGGCGTGTCGGCGCAGGCGACCGTGCTGGCCGATGCGCTGGAGGCCATGATCGGCGCGCTTTATCTGGATGCCGGGCTGGAAGCCGCGCGCGGCTTTGTGCGCCGGGTGATGCACAGCCTGGTGGACGCCCAGGCCACCCCCCCCAAAGATCCCAAGACCGCCTTGCAGGAATGGGCGCTCAAGCGCGCTTTGGCCTTGCCGGCTTATAGCGTGGTGGCGCAGAGTGGGCCCTCGCACGCGCCGCGCTTTGTGGTGCGCGCGCATGTGGGCGAGGCCTGGGCCGAGGCCGAAGGCAACGCCAAGCGCGCCGCCGAGCAGGAGGCCGCGCGCAAACTATTGGAGACATTGCCCGAATGACCACACGTTGCGGCTTTATCGCGCTGATCGGCGCGCCCAATGCCGGGAAATCGACGCTGCTCAACCGCCTGACCGGCGCGAAGCTCTCGATCGTGACGCCTAAGGCCCAGACCACGCGCGCGCGCGTGCTGGGGATTTTGGTGCGCGACGACACGCAGTTCGTGTTTGTCGATACGCCGGGCATTTTCAACCCCAAGCGCCGGCTGGACCGGGCCATGGTCCATGCCGCCTGGGAAGGCGCGGGCGAGGCGGATTTTTCGCTGCTGCTGGTGGATGCCAAGGCCGGCTTGACCGAACACGTGAAGGAGGTGGCCGCCAGGCTTGGCGAGGCGAAGGGCGGCAAGGTCGCGCTGGTGCTGAACAAGATTGACCTGATCGACCGCCAGAAGCTGCTGCCGCTGGCCGAGGAGGCCGCGAAGATGGCCGAGTTCGCGCGGGTGTTCATGATCTCGGCGGAGACCGGGGACGGGGTGGAGGCGCTGCTGGATTTTTGCGCCGCCCAGCTGCCCGAGAGCCCGTTCCTCTACCCTGAGGACGAAATGACCGACCTGCCCGACCGGCTGCTGGCCGCCGAGATTGTGCGGGAGCAGATTTTTTTGCAAACGCGCGACGAAGTGCCCTACGGCGCCACGGTGGAGACCGAGAGCTTTAAGGAAATGCCGGGGAAGATCCGGATAGACGCGGTGATTTACGTGGCGCGCGCCGGGCATAAGGGCATACTCATCGGCTCGAAGGGGGCGCGGATCAAGCAGATCGGCGCGCGGGCGCGGGTGGAGCTGGAGCGGCTGCTGGAAACGCGGGTGGATTTGTTTTTGCGCGTGGTGGAGCGCGAGGGCTGGGATGAGGAGGCCGCGCGCATCCGCGCCACCGGCCTGACCGACCCGAAAGCCTGACCGCCCATGGCAAGGCGCCAGGCACAAGCCTTTGGGGCGGCGCTGGCGGTGTATCTGGCGGCGGGCTGGGCCGTGGCCGTGCATGGCGCCGGGCTTGGGCAGATATGGGGCGGGGCTTCGGACCCTTATGCGTTTGTTTGGTCGCTGGCCTGGTGGCCCTATGCGCTGAGCCATCATCTCAACCCGTTTTTGAGCCAGATGGTATGGGCGCCCCAGGGGTTGGATATGGGCTGGGTGACCAGTGTGCCGGTGCTGGCTCTGCTGGCTTGGCCGGTGACGGCGGCGCTGGGGCCGGTGGCGGCCTATGACCTGCTGACCTTGGCCGCGCCCGTGCTGGCCGCCTGGGCGGCGTTTGGCTTGTGTTTGCACCTCACCCGCCGGTTTGGGGCGGCCCTGATCGGGGGGGCGCTGTTTGGTTTTTCAAGCTATGCGATGGCGCGCCAGAACGAGCAGCTCAATCTGAGCTTTACCGCGCTGCTGCCGCTGCTGGTGTGGCTGGTGGTGCTGCGGCTGGAAGGGCGCATGGGGCGGGTGGTGTTTGCCCTCGCCCTGGCGTTGGGGCTGGCCTTGCAGGCGGGGATTTCGCTGGAGCTGTTCGCGACCTTGGGCGTGAGCGGGGCCTTGGCCTGGGGGCTTTGCGTGTGGCTGTTGCCCGCGCGGCGCCCGGCCTTGCTTGGGCTGGTGGGCGATGGGCTGGTGGCGGCGCCGGTGTTGCTGGTGCTGCTGGCGCCGCTGTTATGGGCGCTGTTCGGCTTGCCCCATGATATGAGGCTGCCGAAATTCTGGCCTTATGTCTTTGTGCTCGACCCGCTCAATCTGGTGGTGCCGACCAGGCTCGATCTGCTGGGGGGCGGGTGGCTGGCGCCGGTTTCCGGGCGGTTTCCGGGGTTTCTCTCGGAGCAGGCGGGGTATGTGGGGCTGCCTTTGCTGGTGCTTTTGTGGTGGGCATTGCGGCGCGGGCGGGTTTATTTGCGCGCGCTGCTGTTGAGCTTGGTGGTGCTGGCCTGCGGGCCGGCGCTGGTGGTTGCCGGGCATGTCACGGGTCTGCCCATGCCGTGGGCGCTGCTGCATGATTTGCCGCTGCTGGGCAATGCGCTGCCCGCGCGCATGATGCTCTATGCCAGCCTGGTGATGGCTGTGGTGGCGGCCTTGTGGCTGGCCGAGGCCCCCACGCGCGGGCGCTATGGGCTAGCCCTGCTGGCGCTGCTGGCTTTGTGGCCCACGCCCCGCCCGGTGCAGGCCGCGCCCGAGGCGCGGTTTTTTGCTCCCCAGCAGGTCCGGGCCGCGCTGGGGCATGGGCCTCGCCTCTGTGTGCTGCCCTTTGGCATTGAGAGCCCGGCGATTTATTGGCAGGTGCAGAGCCGGTTCGGGTTTTCGCAAATCGGTGGGTATTTGGGGTTTCCGCCCGCGCGGCTGCAAAACCATGATCTGTTGATGCGCGGGAGTTTCGGGCTCGATGACCCGGGCTTTCCGGCCTCATTTCTGGCCTATTGCCGCGCGCAAGGGGCGGGTGACATTGTGGCTGGGCCAGGTACGGCGCCGGAGTTGGTTCGTGCGCTGGAGGGGCTGGGGTTGCATGGCCGGGTGGTGGATGATGCAGTGGTGCTGCCGCTGACCGGCGGGGTGCCGTGAAAGTACCGGCACTTTGGACCCGGCATGCCGCGGCGGCCGCGGCTTATGCGCTGATCGTGGCGCTGGTGGTGTGGCACGGGGTTGATCTGCGGCGGACATTATTAGGCGGCGATGGCGATTCGACCGCATTTGTTTGGTATCTGGGATGGTGGCCTTATGCGCTGAGCCATTATCTCAATCCGTTTTTCAGCACCATGGTGTGGGCACCGCAGGGGCTGAACCTGATCTGGGTGAACTGCATTCCGGTCATCGCGCTGCTGGCCTGGCCGTTGACCAGGGCTTTTGGCGTGGCGGTGAGCTATGACCTGCTCACCCTGGCGACCCCGCTGCTCAACGCGCTCGCGGCTTATGCGTTTTGTTTCGCGCTCACCCGCCGGGTGGCGGCGGCCTGGTTTGGCGGGTTTTTATTCGCCTTTTCGAGCTATGCGATGGCCCGCCAGAACGACCAGCTCAACCTCTCGCTCACCGCGGTGCTGCCGCTGGTGGCGTGGCTGGTTTGGGCGCGGTTTGGGGGGCGTGTGGGGCGGGCCAGGGCGGTGGCGCTGGCGGCGGTGCTGATGGCGCTGGAAGCCGGGATTTCGCTCGAGATTTTTGCGCTTGGCGTGGTGTTCGCGGCCTATGCGTGGGGGCTGGCTTGGTGGCGGCTGCCTGAGCGGCGCGCGGCGCTGGGCCGGATGTTCGTGGACGCGCTATGGGTGGCGCCGGTGCTGCTGGTGCTGGTGGCGCCGCTGATCTGGCCGATGGTGACGGGACGCCATGACATGCATCTGCCCGCCGCCTGGCCGGATTATTTCTCCACCGATCCGCTCAATTTCATCATCCCCACCGCCACCACCTGGCTGGGGGGCGCGTGGTGCGCGCCGCTCAGCCACCGCTTTGCCGGGCTGGTGGGCGAGCAGGCGGCCTATCTCGGCGTGCCGCTGGTGGTTGTGCTGTGGGGCTATTTGCGCCGGCGGGGGTATTTGGCATGGCTGCTGGGCGGTGTGCTGGTGGCGAGCTTGGGGCCGCATTTATGGCTGGGCGGGGTGGAGACCGGGCTGCCCATGCCGTGGGCGATGTTTCACGCCTTGCCGCTGCTGGACAATGCGCTGCCCGCGCGGTTCATGTTGTTCGCGGCGCTGGTGATCGCCCCGGTGGGCGCGCTGTGGCTGGCTGAATCTGGCGGGTGGCGGCGCTTGCTGGGGGCGGGGCTGGTGGTGCTGACATTATGGCCAGCCCCCCGCCCGGCCGTGCCCAGGCCCGATGCGCCGCTTTTCGCGCCGGGGCGGCTGGTGTCGCTGATCGGGGCTGACCAGAGCGTGCTGGTGCTGCCGGTGGGGTTTCACAGCTCCGCCACCTATTGGCAGGCGCAAAGCGGGTTCGGGTTCAGGCTCACCAGCGCCTATCTGGGGTTTCCGCCGGTGGAATTGCAGCGGGACCGGCCGATGATTGATGCCTATTTGGGCCTGGCCGTGCCGGATTTGGCGCGGCAAATCGAGGCTTATGCCAAAAGCACGGGGACGGATTATATCATCGCCACGCCCCAGACACCGCCCAGCCTGCTGGCGGGGCTTGGCGCCGCGGGGTGGGGGGCGCGCACGGTGGATGGCATGGTGCTGTTCAAGGTGTCCCAGCCGTGAGGGGGGCGCGCTTTGTGCCCAGCCTGGCGGGAGGCGCGATGCTGGCGGCACTCTGGGGCTTATATGCGCTGGCGCCGGGTGTTTATGGCGCGCTGCTGCATCTGGCCGATATTCCGCCGCCGCACCGGGCGCTGTTTGGCGATCTGAGCGCGGTGGGGCTGGCGGTGGCGTGCGCGGGGCAGGGGGTGAATGTTTTGCTCCCCAATGGCTGCATGGGTGGCGGGGTGTACAGCTATGCGCCGCTCTTGCTGCATCTGCCTTGGCTGGCGGTGCTCTACGCGCGGGCGCTGCCTGTGGGGATGGGGATGGCGCTGGTGTTTTTGGCGGTGCAGGCGGTGCTGCCGGCGGCGGAGCGCCGTGGCGAGTTGGCGGCGCGGGTGCTGGGCACGGTGTCGGTCTCGGTTATTTTCGCGTTGCAGCGGGCCAATTTGGATGTGGTGCTGTTTTTGGGCGTGGTGCTGGGGGTTGGGCTGCTGGGCGGGGGCGTGGCGGCGCGGCTGGCGGCCTATGGGCTGTTTGGCTTGCTGGGGGCGCTGAAATATTATCCCGCCGTGCTGCTGGCGCTGGTGGCGCGTGAGCGTGGGCGCTGGCTGGCCTTGGCGGCGGTGCCGCTGGCGGTGGCGGGCGGGGTGTTTTTATGGCGGTTCTGGCGGGTGCTGGCGCAGGCATTGGCCATGGCGCCGCATGGCCCGCCGCTCGGCAATTGTTTTGGCGCGCTCGATGTGCCGCTGGCGGTGGGGGTGTGGAGCGGCCTGGCGCATGGCGAGAGCGTGGCTGGAATTGCCGCGTTTCACCTCACCCCGGCGCTGCGCGCGCTGTCATGGGGGCTGATCGGGCTGCTGCTCTGGCGGGGATGGGCGGGGCGGGCTGAGTGCCGGGCGGGCTTTGCGGCCTTGCCGCCCTTTGCCGGGCGGCTGTTGCTGGCCGGGGCGCTGCTGATCGTGGCTTGTTTTCTGCTGGCCCAGAATATCGATTACCGGGGCATTTTTCTGCTGCTGGCATTGCCCGGGCTTTACCGCGTGCGCCCGCGCGCGGCCTGGGTGGCGGTGGGGCTGATGAATGAGGGGCTGTTTCGCATTGGGGCGCTGACGCTGGGCGGGCTGGTGGGCGGGCCGGGCGCGGGCATGGCGGCCTATATTGTGGTGTGGGCGGTGCGCGAGGCGCTATGGTGGTGGCTGGTGGCGCGCTTGCTGGCCGTGCTGCTGGCCTGGGTCGAGTTGACGCTGACGCGCTGGCGGTGCGAGATGGCGGGGGGATCATGAGACAGCTGCTTTCACTCGTCGTGCCGTTTTATAACGAGGCCGAGACCATTCAGGTGTTTGCCGCGCGCCTGTTGCCGGTGCTCGAGGCGGTGCCGGACACGAGGTGGGAGATTTTGTGCGTCGATGATGGCTCGGCGGACGGTACGCTGCTCAAGCTGGTGGCGCTGGCGCAGGGCGATGCGCGGTTCAAGGTGATCGAGTTTTCGCGCAATTTCGGCAAGGAGGCGGCGTTGACGGCGGGGATCGATGCCGCGCGGGGCGAGGCGGTGATTCCGATCGACGCCGATTTGCAGGATCCGCCGGAATTGATCGCGGACATGGTGCGCGAATGGCGCGCGGGCGCCGAGGTGGTGCTGGCCAGGCGCATCGACCGCTCGACCGATGGGCTGCTCAAGCGCAAGACCGCCGAATGGTTTTACCGCGCCCATAACAAGCTCTCGAAAACCCACATCCCCGAGAATGTCGGGGATTTCCGGCTGCTGGACCGCAAGGTGGTCAACGCCCTGAAGGCGCTGCCCGAGCGTCAACGTTTCATGAAGGGGCTGTTTGCGTGGGTGGGGTTTCGCACCGTCACGCTTGACTATATGCGCGCGCCACGGGCCGGGGGGATGACGAAATTTTCGGGCTTCGCCTTGTGGAATTTCGCGCTCGAGGGATTTACCAGCTTCTCGACCGCGCCGCTGAAAATCTGGACCTATATGGGCGTGGCGGGGGCGCTGTTCACGGTGGCGTATGCGCTGTTCATCATCGTGCATACGTTCATATCGGGGGTGTCGGTGCCGGGCTATGCGTCGCTGTTCGTGGCGGTGTCGTTTTTTGGCTCGGTGCAGCTCATCTCGGTCGGGCTGCTGGGTGAGTATATCGGGCGTATTTATGTCGAGACCAAACAGCGCCCGGCTTATATCGTGCGCCAGATTCATCAGGTGACGGATGGAGCGTAGCGCCTATCTGGCCATGGCGGCCGAGCAGGGGCGGCATTGGTGGTTTGTCGGCCGGCGGCGGATTTTGGCGGCCATGATCGCGCGGCTGGGGCTGGCGGCGGGCGCGCGGGTGCTGGAGCTTGGCTCTGGCACGGGCGGCAATCTCGCCATGCTGGCGCGGTTTGGCGCCGTGACCGCCGTGGAGATGGAGGCGCAGGCGCGCGCGCTCTCGCGCGATCTGGTGCCGGGCGTGGATGTGCGGGCGGGCAGGCTGCCCGACGGGCTGGGGCTGGCGGATGAACGGTTTGAGCTGCTGTGCCTGTTTGATGTGCTCGAGCATGTGGATGAGGACGAGGCGGCGCTACAGGCCCTGCTTGCGCATATGGCGCCGGGGGCGCGGCTGCTGCTCACCGTGCCCGCCCACCCCAGCCTGTTTGGCGCCCATGACCGCGAATTGCACCATAAGCGGCGCTATACGCGGGCGGGCTTGCGCGCCACGCTGGAGGCGGCCGGGCTGGTGGTTGAGCGGCTGAGCTATATGAACATGCTGCTGGCCCCGGTGGCGTTCGCGCTGCGTGGGCTCGACCGGCTGCTGGGGCGCGAGCGGGCCTTGGCCGCGGGTGTGCCGGTGGCGCCGGTGAATGCGCTGCTGGCCTGGCTGTTTGGCGCCGAGGCGCTGATTTTACCCAAGGCCGATCTGCCGTTTGGGCTTTCGCTGCTGGCCGTGGCCAGGGCGGGCGATTGCGGCTAGACTGATACCGGTAGAGTGAGCGGAGTGGCCATGCGCGTTGCCGTGATTCAGATGTCGCCAGGGGCGGAGAAGGACCAAAACATTGCCCAGGCGCGCGGGCTGGTGGAGGCGCTGGTGGCCGGGCAGAAGGTCGATCTGGTGGTGCTGCCCGAAATCTGGACCTGCCTGGGCGGCACCAGGGCGCAGAAATTCGCCGCCGGCGAGGTGCTGCCAAGCCCCGGCGAGAGCGGCGGCGCGGCCTATGAGTTTTTGCGCGGGCTGGCCATGAGCCATAATGTGCATGTGCATGGCGGCTCGATCGGCGAATTGCGCGGCGGCAAGCTTTACAACACCACGCTGGTGTTCAGCCCGGCGGGCGAGGAGATCGGGCGGTATTCGAAGATCCATCTGTTCGACATCACCACCCCCGATGGCCAGGGCTACCGCGAAAGCGCCATTTACGGCGCGGGCGAGGAGGTGGTGACCTGCCTGATCGGCGAGACGCGGGTGGGGCTGGCGATTTGTTATGACATACGGTTTCCCGAGCTGTTTTTGGCGCTGCGCCGGGCCGGGGCCGAGGTGATTTTGTTGCCCGCCGCCTTTACCCTGCAAACCGGCAAGGACCATTGGGAAGTGCTGATCCGCGCCCGCGCGATCGAGACGCAATGCTGGTTCGCGGCGTGCGGCACCTATGGCGCGCACACCGAAGGCAATGGCGATGTGCGCCATACCTACGGGCATTCGCTCATCTGCGACCCGTGGGGGCATGTGGTGGCCAAGGCCTCGGACGGCCAGGGTTGGGCGGTGGCCGATATCGACCACCGGCTGACCGCGCGGGTGCGCGCCAATATGCCCGTGCTCGAACACCGGAAGCTGGCGTGAAATTCGCCTTTGTCGCGGCCCGCACGGCGGGCGCCGAGGAAGCCAAGGCCGGCCTGGCGGCGCGCTATGGCGAGGTGGCGCCCAAGGAGGCCGATGTGCTGGTGGCGCTGGGCGGGGATGGGCTGATGCTCGAATGTCTGCACCGCGTGCTGGGCGTGGCCTTGCCGGTTTATGGCATGAATTGCGGCTCGGTCGGGTTTTTGATGAACGAGTATAGCGAGGAGGACCTGCCCGACCGGGTGCGCAAGGCGCATCTCTCGGTGCTGCACCCGCTGCGCATGCATGCGCTCACGGCGTCGGGCGTGGTTGAGGAGGCGATGGCGCTGAACGAGGTTTCGCTGCTGCGCCAGACCCGCCAGGCCGCCAAGATCCGCATTTCCATAGACCATGCGGAGCGCATGCCCGAACTGATTTGCGACGGGGTGCTGATTGCCACTCCCGCCGGATCGACGGCCTATAACCTCTCGGCCCATGGGCCGATTGTGCCGCTCTCGGCCAATTTATTGCCGCTCACCCCCATCTCGGCCTTCAGGCCCAGGCGCTGGAGGGGCGCGCTGCTGCCCTCGAACGTGGATGTGCTGTTCGAGGTGCTCGAAGCCGAGAAACGCCCGGTGGCGGCGGTGGCCGATTTTACCGAGGTGCGCGATGTGATTTCGGTGGCGGTCTCGGAAGACCGGAGCGTGGGCGCGGCCGTGCTGTTCGACCCCGACCGGGCCCTCTCGGAGCGGATCATCACCGAACAATTCACGGTTTAATATCCGTCAGTCCTGTGGCTGACGGGTATCAGCCTGGGGGTGGTGCGCGCGGCGGGCGCTTGCGGCGGGCGGTGGGCTTCTTTATGCCAGCGCCATGGCCGAACGTTATTTTACCGTCACCTGGGACCAGTTGCACAGAGACGCCAAGGCATTGGCCTGGCGGCTGCATGAGCGCCAAAAATGGCAGGGCATTGTCGCCATTACGCGCGGGGGGCTGATTCCGGCCGCCATCATCGCGCGGGAGCTGGAATGCCGGCTGATCGAGACGGTGTCGATCGTGACCTATGACGAGGAAAGCCGCGGTGAGCCGGTGGTGACCAAGCCGCCCGTGGCGGCGGGCGATGGCGAGGGCTGGCTGATCATCGATGATCTGGTGGATACCGGCACCACCGCCAAGGTGGTGCGCGGGCTGCTGCCCAAGGCCCATTTCGCCACCGTGTACGCCAAGGCGGCGGGCAAGCCGGTGGTGGATACCTTCATCACCGAAGTGAGCCAGGATACCTGGATCTTGTTTCCCTGGGACACCGAGCCGCAATTTGTCGCGCCGCTGGCGCGCAAGGGCTGAGGCATGACCCCGGCGCGCGCCCGCGTGCTGGTGTTTGTGGTGACCGTCGACTGGTTTTTTGCCTCGCATTTTCTGGCCCGCGCCCTGGCCGCGCGGGCGGCGGGCTGGCGCGTGGTGGTGCTGGCCAGCGAAAGCGCGGCCGGCGCGCGGATACGGGCCTTAGGGATTGAGCTGGTGCCGGTGGCGTTTGACCGCGCGAGCCTGAACCCGCTGGCGCAGATGCGGCTGGTCTGGCGGCTGGCGGGGCTCTACCGGGCGCTGGCGCCCGATCTGGTGCACCATGTGGCGATGAAGCCGATTTTGCTGGGCGGGCTGGCCGCGCGGCTGGCCGGGGTTGGGCATGTGGTGAACGCGCCGGTGGGGCTGGGGTTTGTGTTCTCCTCGGGCGGCTGGCTGGCGCGCGGCCTGCGCCCGCTGGTGCGCGCCTGGCTGCGCGTGACCCTGACCCCCTCGAACGCCGTGGCGGTGTTTGAAAACGAGGCGGACCGCGATGAGATGCTGCGCGCGCGCCTGGCCCGGGCTGGGCGCGTGCGGGTGATCGCGGGGGCGGGGGTGGATGGCGCGCGCTTTGCCCCCACGCCCGCGCCGGCGGGGCCGGTGCGGGTGGCGATGGCGGCGCGGCTGATTGGCGCCAAGGGGGTGGCGCTTTACGCCGAGGCCGCCGGGCGGCTGCGCGGGCGGGCGGAGTTTTTGCTGGCCGGGGCGCCGGACGCGGGCAACCCCGATGGGTTCAGCGCCGATGAAATCCGGGCGCTGGCCGCGCGCCATGGCGTGGTCTGGCTGGGCGGGGTGGCGGACATGGCGGGGCTGCTGGCCTCGGTGCATATTGTGTGTCTGCCCTCTTATTATGGCGAGGGGCTGCCGAAAATTCTGCTCGAGGCCATGGCCTGCGGGCGGGCGGTGGTGGCGAGCGACATTGCCGGCTGCCGGGCGGCGCTGGGCGATGAGGCGGGGCTGCTGGTGGCGCCGCGGGATGTGGACGGGCTGTGCGCGGCGCTGGCGCGGCTGATAGAGGACGCACCATTGCGCGCCAGGCTGGGCGCGGCCGGGCGGGCACGGGTGGAGGCGGGCTTTTTGGATGCCCATATTTGCACACAAACGCTGGCGCTCTACGATGAGCTGACGGTTATGGGGGATTGACCATGAACAAGCTGCTGTTTTCGGTGTTGGGTTTGGCCGTGCTGGCGCTCACCGTGTGGTTCGGGTTCAGCCTGCTGGCGGGGCCCGGCAGCCATGATGCCACCGAGATCGGCGCGGTGAGCACGAATTTCCGGCTGCTTGGCCCCAATGACAAGGTGGTGGTGGAGCGGGTGGATGACCCGAAAGTGGCCAATGTGGCGTGCTTTATCTCGTTCGCGCAGACGGGGGGCTTGAGCGGCGGCGTGGGCGTGGCCGAAAACCCCAGCCAGTTCGCGCTGCAATGCGTGGCGCGCGGGCCGGTGACGGTGCCGCCCGGCCTGCCCACGGAAGAGGAAATGAGCTCGATCCAGGCTTCGTTTCTGTTCAAGCATTTCATCCTCACCCGCATGTATGACGCGCAAAGCAACACGCTGGTTTATGTGCTGACCAGCACGCGCGTTTTGCGCGGCTCGCCGGCCAATGCGGTGTCGGCGGTGCCGGTGGGGGGCTGAAACGGGGCGCTGCCCTGGCCGTTTGTTTTGAGGCTTTTACCTCCCCCTTTTTGGTCTTGTCTTGGCCCGGCAGTTACGCCATCTCTGAGACATAAAAGGGGGGGAGCTGACATGATACGCGGTCTGTTGCTCGTTGTGGTGGTGCTGGCGCTGAGCGTGCCGTTTTACGACCATCTGACGCCGGCATTGTTCGGGATACCGTTTTTCTACTGGTACCAGATGGCGCTGGTGCCGGTGTCTTCGTTGCTGATCTGGCTGGTTTACCGGGCGGAAGCGGGCAAGGAGGCCGGGCAATGAACACGCTGCTGCCGACGGTGATTTTTTTCGTCCTCGTGGCGCTGGTGCTGGGGCTTGGGTTCGCCGCAGCCCGGTTTGGCGGGGAGAAGGCCAACCATATCGAGGAATGGGGCCTGGGCGGGCGGCGTTTTGGCACGCTGCTCTCGTGGTTTTTGATCGGGGGCGATGCCTATACGGCCTATACCTTCATCGCCATTCCGGCGCTGATGTTTGGCGCCGGCGCGATCGGGTTTTTCGCCATGCCGTATACGATCGTGATTTACCCGATCTTGTACATGGTGTTTCCACGCTTGTGGCGGGTGGCCAAGGCGCACGGCTATATCACGGGGCCGGAATTCGTGCGCGGGCGCTATGGCAATAAATGGCTGGCGCTCGCCGTGGGGGTGACCGGCATTGTCGCCACCATGCCCTATATCGCGCTGCAACTGGTGGGGATGCAGACCGTCATCGGCGCGCTCGGGATTCCCGGGCATTTGCCGCTGGTGCTGGCGTTTTTGGTGCTGGGCGGGTTTACCTACACCGCCGGGCTGAAGGCGCCGGCGGTGATTTCGGTGGTCAAGGATCTGCTCATCTACTTGACCGTGCTGGTGGCGATCATCGCCATTCCCGCCGAGCTTGGCGGGTTTGGAGCGATTTTCGCCAAGGTGCCGGCCAAGATGGTGCTGCTGGCCCAGCCGCCCGCGGGCTCCACCGGGGGCTTTAGCGCCTATGGCTCGCTGGCGCTGGGCTCGGCGCTGGCGCTGTTTCTCTACCCGCACACCATGACGGGCGTGCTCTCCTCGGCCGGGCCGAAGGTGATCAAGCGCAATGCCGTGCTGCTGCCGGCCTATTCGCTCATGCTCGGGTTTCTGGCGCTGCTGGGCTTCATGGCCATTGCCATGGGGGTGAAGACCATGCCGCAATTCGCGGCGGGCTTCGCGCATTATGGCACCAGCTTCGCGGTGCCCGCGCTGCTGATGGCAACCCTGCCCAGCTGGTTCGTGGGGGTGGCGTTCGCGGCCATCGCCATTGGCGCGCTGGTGCCGGCCTCCATCATGGCGATTGCGGCGGCCAATATTTTTGCCCGCGACATCTGGGGCCAGTTTACCCAGCACGGCCCCGATGGCGGGGCGAAAGTGGCCAAGCTGTTCTCGATTTTGGTGATCTTGGGGGCCTTGGCCTTTGTGCTGGCGCTGCCGCTCACCTTTGCCGTGCAGCTGCAATTGCTGGGCGGCATGTGGCTGATTCAGACCGTGCCGGCGATCATGATCTCGGTGTTCACGCGCCGGCTCAATGGCTGGGCGGTGCTGGTGGGCTGGGCGGCGGGCATCGGCGCGGCCACCTGGCTGGCGGCCCTCAACCATTTCGCCGCCGCCATCTGGCCGTTTCATGTGTTTGGCTACACGGTGCCTTGCTACATCGCGCTGGCGACGCTGCTGCTGAACCTGCTGGTGGCCTGGGTGCTGACGCCGCTGTTCAACGCCCTGGCGCCCGGCGCCGAGGGCGATGAGACCTGCGCGGCCGATTACGTGTGAGACATGGCGGGGAGGCGCCGCGCCTCCCCGCGTGACGATCAGAAAATCTTGTTGATCAAATCCTCGCCCAGCCCGAAGCCGGCGCCCATTTCGATGGCCCGGCCGAAGGTGGAGTTGAGGAAGCCGCCCAGCAACCCGCCGCCGCCTTGCTGCTGCGGGTAATATGGCTGTTGCGGGTAGGGGGATTGCTGCGGATAGCCCTGTTGCTGCGGGTAGCCCTGCGGCTGGTTGCCCCAGGGGCCTTGGGGCAGGGTTTGCGGCACGCTTTGGGGCTGGGCCTGGGCGGCGACGAAATTATGCAGCGCCTGGAGCAGGTTGCTCACCTGGTTTTGCTCGGCCTGGATGGCGAGCGCGACGCTTTTGAGGTCGAGGAACCATTCGCGGGCATTGGGGTCGCCGGCTTGGGCCGCGGCCTGGAGCTTTTGGCCCAGCGTTTGCAGCTCGCCGATGGTCTGGCGGGCCTGGGTCTGGAGCTGGTTGTACTGGTCGTCGATGGTCTGGATGTCCATGGCATTCTCCTGGTTCGGGATGTGGGTAGCGGGGGTTTTGGGCGGAAATTTGGCGGTCTTGCCCTGGTTGCGCCCGCTTCAGCCCCGCCCGGCGCGGTAGGCCGCGCAGGCCTCGCCAAAGGCGGCAAACAGGCTGGTGCGGTCGGGGAAGGCGCTGACCTCCCATTCCGGGTGCCATTGCACGGCGATGTTGAAGCCAGGGGCGGCCTCCACGCGCACGGCCTCGATGGTGCCGTCGGGGGCCTGGGCCTCGACCGCGAGGCCAGGCGCCAGCTTGTCTATGCCCTGGCCGTGCAGGGAATTCACCATGATCTCATCCTGCCCGATGATGCGGCGCAGCGCGCCGGTGAGGGTGACGCCGTGCTTGAGGGCAAAGCGGCGCTCGCCCTCGCCGCCGCGATGGTCGAACCGGCCGGGAACATTGTGGAGCTGCTGGTGCAGCGTGCCGCCCAGGGCGACATTGAGCTCTTGCAGCCCCCGGCAAATGCCCAAAATGGGCAGCCCCATGGCCAGCGCCGCGCGGATGAGGGGCAGGGTGGTGGCGTCGCGGGCGGGGTCGTGGTCTTCGGGGGTGTGGTCGTAATCGGCGCCGTAGAGGGTGGGGGCGATGTTGGAGGGCGAGCCGTTGAACATCAGCCCATCCAGCCGCTCGAGCAGGGGCAGCATGGCCTCGCCCTGCGGGGGAATGAGCACCGGCACCGCGTTGGCGGCCGCCATGAGCGCGGCGCCGTAGCGGGCCGGGGTGGCGTGCTGGACATAGCCCGAAATGAGCTTGGTGCAGGCGGGGATGCCGACGAGGCTGGGGCGCGACATGGGGTTCACTCTTTGGTTGAAAACAGGAGTTTGGGACGAAGCACCGCGCCCGCAAGGGCGAGCAGCGCGCAGAGCAGCATGGCCAGCCCCATGGGGCGCGCCGTGCCATCGGCCAGCCAGCCGACCGCCAGGCCAGACACGGCGCCGCCCGAATATTGCAGCGTGCCCAGCAAGGCCGAGGCGCTGCCGGCATGGGATTGGTGGCGCGAGAGCGCGCCCACCAGCGTGCAGGGCATGAGCAGGCCAAAGGCCAGTTCGGACAGCAACAGGCCGGTCTCTATGTGAAAGGCGCCCTGGGCGGTGAAGGCGAAACCGGCCAGCAGCAGGGATGTGGCCAGCAGCACGGCGGTGGCGAAGCTGATGACGCGGTGCAGGCCAAAGCGGTTGACCAGCGCGGGGTTGAGCTGGTTGTAGCCGATATAGGCGATGGAATTGGCGCCAAACAGCAGGGCGTAGGCCGAGTTGGGCCAGCCGAACTCATCGATGAAGATTTGCGGCGTGGCGGCGAGATAGGCGAAAATACTGGCCGAATTGGCGGTGGCCAGCAGGGCGTGGGCGAGAAAGCCGCGCTCGCGCAGGATGCGGCCATAGCGGGCCATGGTCTCGACCGGGCCGATGAGGGTGCGGCGCGCGGGGGGCAGGGTGTCGGGCAGGTAACGCCAGGTGAGGGCGAGGGCCAGCGCGCCATACACCACGCAGGTGGCGAAAATGGCCCGCCAGGAAAACACCGCCATGACCGCCGAGCCGAGCAAGGGCGAGCAGATGGGCGCCACCCCCATGACCAGCATGAGCCGGGAGAACAGCTTGGCGGCCTCGGGGCCGTCGGCCAAATCGCGGACCATGGCGCGCGGAATGACCACGCCCGCCGAGGCGCCAAGCGCCGAGAGGGCGCGAAACACCACCAGGCTGGTGACCGAGCCGGCCAGCGCGCAGCCCAGCGAGGCCAGGCTGTAGAGGGCAAGGCCGGCCAGCAGGGGCGTGCGGCGGCCCAGCCGGTCGGACAGCGCGCCCTGGGTCATTTGGCCGATGGCCAGACCGACGAAATAGGCCGCCAGCGACTCCTGCGGCGCCGCCGGCGCGGCGAAGCTGTGGGCGATTTGCGGGAAGGCGGGGAGGTACATGTCGGTCGAGACAGGCCCGACCGCGATGAGCAGCCCGAGCAGTAGCGGCAACTTGGAAGTGACGGCGCGATTCATGCCGCCCTGGCTTAGCGGGCGGAGACCCGGGCGGCCAGCGCGAATCTCACAGTGGAGGCTTGAGGAAGTGTTAAAAAAGGTAATGTGTGCTGTCATTATAGCAAAAAGTTTACGAAATGCCGTCATCTCAAAAAGTGACGAATCAGCATGGTTTTTGCTTTTTCTGCCGGTTTGCTCTCGAAAATGTGTTCGCGCATACGTCAGCTATATATTCCGGAGCGAAATATTTCATGCCACGAGCCGCCGATTAACTGGGGTTCTGCTGGCGTGTTGGGCCGCGGACGAAAAATTGCGGAGTGAGTGGGCATGGCTGAGAGTTGGAAAGGTTCAACCTATAATTGGTTCACTGGCAGCAACTGGTCGACCGGCAGGGTGCCCAAGAGCAGCGCCACCGGCACGCTGGGGGTCACGCTTTCCGGCACGGTCGCCACGCAACCTGAAATCTGGTTCTACGCCAACGGGGCGCATGATATTTACATATCCCAGACTCTGGCGCAGCCGCTGGGCACTTATGCCGGGCCGTTGAAATTCGTTCAGATCGGCGGCGAGACGCTCTCACTCACCAACGGGGCGGATTTGACGCTGGCCGGCGCGGCGCTGGGCATTTTTTATGGCAACGCCGACACATTGACAGCAGCCGGCGCGACCATGACGGGGCTGCACGGCGCCCTGAGCACGACGCCCAGCTTCGATGCGCACATGGTGGTCGATCCCATCGGCACGAACACGATCACGACCAATTTCATCAATGATTTTTTTGGCTTGATGACCATTGGCGGCGGTGACACGCTGAAGCTCGAGGTCGAGACCAATACCAGCGGGCAAGCGGTTGACGGGCTGGTGAATTATGGGCTGATCAGCATTTCGGCCGGGGGGGCGTTTGATGCCAGCATGAGTGTCGCTTCGGGCGGCACGGCCGGCACGGATTTTTATAATGATGGCTGGATCGTCGATAATGGCGGCACGCTCAGCATCAGCTCAACCTTGCTCGATGGCGCCAACACGGCGGCGAGCGCGACCACCATCGATGGCTATGTGATACTCGAAAACGGCGCGCAGGCGACGCTTTCAAATTCAGTCGGCAGCCATGAGCTGGTGTCCTTCTCGGGCACGGGCAACACGCTGGCCATTACCGCGGGCACGCTGTTTCAGGGCACGGTGGCCGGGTTCGGCTCGACCGACACCATCGCCGTCAATGGGTTTACCTCGACCTCGAACATCACCCTGACCACGGTGGGCGGCACGCCGGAATTGATCACCACCAACGGTTCGGTGCTGACGACCATCACGCTGGCGGGGTCGATTTCGAGCATGATCGTGGCTGGCACCAACAGCGCGGGCCAGGAATATATTCAGGCGGGCAATAATTCGATCGCCAGCGGCAGCAACACGCTGGGAACGAGCGGCGGCACGGTGACCACCAGCGGCAGCCTGACCGTGAGCGGCACGGGAACCACGCTCTCGACCTATGATTCGCTGGCTGGCAACGGTACCATCACCATTCAAAACGGCGCCACGCTCGGGCTTTACAACACCGCCGGCAGCGATGCCGGGGTGACCGTGCGGTTTGGCACGCTGGGCGGGGCAACTTCTCCGAACACCCTGATTATCAATGACAATACCGCCGGGTTCGCGGGCACGATCACCGGCTTTGGCGGTGGCGATGCGATCGATGTCGGGGCCTCGGCGCTGCCCAGCCTGACCAGCGGCGAGGGGCTGGTCTACAGCTATGGCGGCGGCGTGCTGCGCGTTTCGGAAACCAACGGCGCGGGCGCCGTGGTCGCCAGCACGGCGCTGACGATCGCGGGGGCAGGGCTGTCCACGGCCTCGTTCGTGGCGCTGGAAAGCACCAGCGGTGTGACGATCGAGCTGGCGCCGACGGTGGCGACTGGGTTCACGTTCACGGGCAGCGGCTCGTTTGAGAGCCCGGCCAATTATGCGGGCGGCGTGGCGCCGGGGGATGTGCTCTCCGGGCTGGAGAGCGTGACGGTCGCGGCGCACACGGCCTCTGTGTCTTCTGGCGGGGTGACGGATAACGGCACGATCTCGGTGGCCGCCGGGGCGGCGTTTGTCGATGCCGGCTCGCTGAGCGGCACGGGCACGCTGAACGTGGCGGGGGCGGCGACGCTGAGCGGCGCGACCACGCTCGGGGCGATTGCCGATACCGGCACGCTGGTGCTGGGCGGCAGCGACGCGGCGGCGGTTTCGGTTGGGTCGGGCGCCCAGGTGACGCTGGCGGCGAATTTTGGAGACAGCCAGGCGATTGCCGGGGCCGGCACGCTGACGGTGAATGCCGGCGTGACGGCGACGCTGGCGGCGGGAACGTCTCTGGGGTCGATTCTGGATCACGGCACCATCGTGGCGGCGGGCAGCCTGGGCGGCCCGGTCAACATGGAAGGCAACGGCGCCAACACGGCGGTGGTGTTTACCGCTGGCAATGCCGCGCCGGTGCTGACCAATTTCGGCACCACGGACCAGCTGGTGATTACCGGTGTGACCGTGCCCAGCGGCGACGGCTTGGCGCTGGTTTACAACAATGGCGTGCTGACCGAGGAGGTGACGGCGAATTCGAGCGGCGCGGTGGTGTCGTCGAACGCGGTGTCGATCACCGGAACGGCGGCGGGGGCGCTCTCGACCGCTTCATTCATTGATTTGGTTGGGACTGGCGGTGTGACGATCGAGCTGGCGCCGACGGTGGCGACTGGGTTCACGTTCACGGGCAGCGGCTCGTTTGAGAGCCCGGCCAATTATGCGGGCGGCGTGGCGCCGGGGGATGTGCTCTCCGGGCTGGAGAGCGTGACGGTCGCGGCGCACACGGCCTCTGTGTCTTCTGGCGGGGTGACGGATAACGGCACGATCTCGGTGGCCGCCGGGGCGGCGTTTGTCGATGCCGGCTCGCTGAGCGGCACGGGCACGCTGAACGTGGCGGGGGCGGCGACGCTGAGCGGCGCGACCACGCTCGGGGCGATTGCCGATACCGGCACGCTGGTGCTGGGCGGCAGCGACGCGGCGGCGGTTTCGGTTGGGTCGGGCGCCCAGGTGACGCTGGCGGCGAATTTTGGAGACAGCCAGGCGATTGCCGGGGCCGGCACGCTGACGGTGAATGCCGGCGTGACGGCGACGCTGGCGGCGGGAACGTCTCTGGGGTCGATTCTGGATCACGGCACCATCGTGGCGGCGGGCAGCCTGGGCGGCCCGGTCAACATGGAAGGCAACGGCGCCAACACGGCGGTGG
>JAJXWD010000020.1:37708-45150 GCA_021781835.1 Pseudomonadota bacterium
GGCGTGACGGCGACGCTGGCGGCGGGAACGTCTCTGGGGTCGATTCTGGATCACGGCACCATCGTGGCGGCGGGCAGCCTGGGCGGCCCGGTCAACATGGAAGGCAACGGCGCCAACACGGCGGTGGATTTCTCGGGCACGGATGTGACGGGCGGCGTGCTGGGCACCAGCCTGATCAATTTCGGCACCGGCGACGCCATTACGCTGAGCACCGCCAATTTGAGCCTGACCGCCGGCGACAGCCTGAGCGAGACCTACAGCAACGGCACGCTGGTGGTGACCGATGGCGCCAATGGCCAGGCGGTGACGCTGAATGTGGGCTTGAGCGCGGGGGACAGCGCGAGCTGGCTGCAGGCGTCCGACAGCTCCGGCGCGCTGGTGATCACGCTTTGCTTCTGCGCCGGCACGGCCATTGCCACCCCGATGGGCGAGGTGGCGGTGGAGACGCTCCAAGCGGGTGATCTGGTGCGGACCGCCGATGGCCGTGCCCTGCCGGTGCGCTGGATGGGCCAGAGCCATGTGGCCAGGGCCTTTGCAGACCCGCTGCGCTCTTACCCCGTGCGCGTGCTGGCCGGGGCGCTGGGCGGCGGGCTGCCGAGGCGCGATTTGCGGGTCTCGCCCGATCATGCGCTGTTCATGGATGGGCTGCTGGTGCAGGCGGGGGCGCTGGTAAATGGCGTGACCGTGGTGCGCGAGGCCGAGGTGGCGGAGTTTTTCACCTATTACCATGTCGAGCTGGCGAGCCATGAGCTGCTGCTGGCCGAGGGTGTGCCGGCGGAAAGCTTTGTCGATAACATCGACCGCATGCATTTCCATAACTGGGAGGCGCGCACGGCACCCGTGGAGGCGATCGGGGAGCTGCCTTATCCGCGCGCCAAGGCGGCCCGGCAGGTGCCGGCCAGGGTGCGGGCCAGGCTGCTGGGCGGCGTGGAGATGCAGGCCCGCGCCTGAGGGCCTGGAAGGGGCGGGACATGGGTCCGCCCCTTTCTTTTTGCGCGTAAAGGGCCATGTTAGACCGGTCAGCCTTGAGGCTGACTGGTCTGCGCGTGGGGGTGGTGGGGCGGCCACGCGCAAACTCAAAGAATCATACAATCCCGCCCCGGACGCGAAGAGCAAACATTTGGCGGGATGGCATTACCGGCATGAGCCTGTATTTCGATGATTTGACCCCCGGGCTGCGCTTTACCAGCCGGCCGGTGACCATGAGCGCCGATGAGATCATCGGCTTTGCCCGCGCCTATGACCCGCAGCCGTTTCACACCGACCCCGAGGCGGCGGCGGATGGTTTTTTCGCGGGCCTCGCCGCCAGCGGCTGGCACACGGCCGCCACCACCATGCGCCTGATGGTGGAGAGCGTGCCGATTGCCGGCGGGCTGATCGGGGCGAGCGTGGAAATTTCCTGGACCCGGCCCGTGCGCCCGGGCGATGAACTGGTGGCGGTGAGCGAGGTGCTCGAGCTTATGCCCTCGCGCTCGAAGCCCGAGCGCGGCATGGCGGTGGTGCGCACGGAAACACGCGACCGGAGCGGGCAGGCGGTGCAGGTGATCATCTGCAAGATGGTGGTGCCGCGCCGCCCGGTTTGAATTCTGAACAGATTGTTGTAGGCCAACGCCATGACACGCAAAATCGAGCTGAGCCGCAAGACCTCGGAAACCGACATCGTCATCAGCTTCAACCCTGATGGCACGGGCCGTACCGATATTTCCACCGGGGTGGGGTTTTTCGACCATATGCTCACCGCGTTCGGGCGTCATGGGCTGTTTGACCTGACCGTGAAGGCCAAGGGGGATCTGCACATCGATTCTCACCATACGGTTGAGGATGTGGGCATTTTGCTGGGCCAGACGCTGCAGGCGGCCTTGGGCGACAAGCGCGGCATCACCCGGTTTGGCCATGCCATCGTGCCCATGGACGAGGCGCTGGTGGAGGCGGCGGTGGATCTCTCGGGGCGGGCTTTTGTCGTCTGGGGGGTGAAGTTCGAGCGGCCCTATATCGGCAATATGGACACGCAGATGGTCGAGGAGTTTTTCCGCGCCCTGGCGGGCAACGGGCTGTTCAATCTGCATGTCATCGAGCGGGCCGGGCAGAATGCCCATCATGTGGCCGAGGCCGCCTTCAAGGCCGTGGCGCGCGCGCTGCGCCACGCGGTGGCGATCGATCCGCGCGCGGTCGGGGAGATTCCCTCGACCAAGGGTGTGATCTGAGCCCATGCTGGTCGCGGTCATCGATTATCAGAGCGGCAATCTGGCCTCGGCCGCGCGCGGGCTGGCCTTGGCCGCCGCGCAGCGGGATATCAAGGCGGATGTGCGGATTACCGCGGACCCAGAGCTGGTGGCGCGCGCCGAGCGGATTGTGCTGCCGGGCCAGGGCGCCTTCGCCGATTGCGCGCGCGGGCTGAAAAGCGTGGACGGGCTGGAGGAGGCGCTGTTCAGGCGCGTGGATGAGGGCGCGCCGTTTCTGGGCATTTGCGTGGGCATGCAGCTGATGGCCGAGCGCGGGCTGGAGCATGGCGTGACGCCAGGCTTTGGCTGGGTGAAAGGCGAGATCGCCCGCATGGAGGTGGGCGCCAACCGCCTGCCGCACATGGGCTGGAACGAGCTGGCGTTCGAGCCCGGCGCGCACAAGCTGCTGGCGGGGCTGGTGCCCGGCGATCATGCCTATTTCGTCCATTCCTATGCGCTTTCGGGCGGGCGGGCGGAGGAGATCATCGCCACCACCGAGTATGGCGGCGAGGTGGTGGCCATGGTCGCCGCCGGGAATCGCGCGGGCACGCAGTTTCATGCGGAGAAGAGCCAGCTGGTCGGGCTGACCATTCTGGGCAATTTTCTCACCTGGACCCCGTGAGCGGCGCGCGCGCCGGTTTGCCACGCGAGAATCACTTGAATTTGATCGCCATTGGCGCGAAGAGGCAGCCGTGAGCCAAGCCCTGCCCCCCCCCGCGTCGCTCTATGCAGAGCGGCTTGAACGCTTCGAGGACGAAGCCGATTTGCACGCATTGAGCGAGGCGGCCATAGCGGCCATTCTCGATGGCGGCGGATTTGGCTGGGTGAAGGCGCCAAAAGCCTCGATTGTCGAGCAATATTACCGCGGCGTGCTGCTGGTGCCCGAGCGCGAGCTGATCGTGGGGCGCATGGACGGCATGGTGTATGGCGCCGCGCAGCTGCAAAAACCCTCGCGCAATAACGAGGCCCAGGCTTTTTCCGTGCAGATGATGCACCATTTCGTGGCCCCCTATGCGCGCGGCCACGGGCTGGCGCGCGAGATTTTGCGCAAGGCCGAGGAACGCGCCCGCGCGCTCGGGTTTCATGTGCTCAATCTCGATGTGCGCGCCACGCAAAAAGGCGCCATCGCGCTGTACGAGGCCGAGGGGTTTACCCGCTGGGGCACCCATCCGGCCTATGCCCGCGTGCGCGGCGAGACCATTCCCGGCCATTTTTACTACAAGAAACTGAAATGACCCTGACGCTCTACCCAGCCATAGATTTGAAGGACGGCGCCTGCGTGCGGCTGCTGCGCGGCGAAATGGACCAGGCCACCGTGTTTGGCACCGACCCCGGCGCCCAGGCCAAGGCCTGGCAGGCGGCCGGGTTTGGCTGGGTGCATGTGGTGGACCTGAACGGCGCCTTTGCCGGCAAGCCGGTGAACGAGGCGGCGGTGAAGGCGATTCTCGCCAATGTCAGCGTGCCGGTGCAGCTGGGCGGCGGCATACGCGCCATCGGGCAGGTGGAGGCCTGGCTGGCGGCGGGCATCAGGCGGGTGATTTTGGGCAGCGCGGCGGCCAAGAACCCGGCGCTGGTGAAGGAGGCGGCCAGGCTGTTTCCCGGCCAGGTGGTGGTGGGCATAGACGCCAAGGGCGGCATGGTGGCCACCGAGGGCTGGGCCGAGGTCTCCGACATCGCCGCCACCGAGCTGGCCAGGCGGTTCGAGGATGCGGGGATCTCGGCGATTATTTACACCGACATCGCGCGTGATGGCATGAAGACCGGGCTGAACCTGGAGGAGACCGTGGCGCTGGCCAAGGCCGTGAGCGTGCCGGTGATCGCCTCGGGCGGGGTGGCGTCGGTCCGCGATATCGAGGCGCTGCGGCTGGCGGCCTTGGCCCAGCCCAATCTGGAGGGCTCGATTCTGGGGCGCGCGCTCTATGATGGCTCGCTCACCCCCGCGGAGGCGCTGGCCGCATGCTGAAACTGCGCGTGATTCCCTGCCTGGACGTAAAAGACGGGCGGGTGGTGAAGGGGGTTAATTTCGTCTCGCTGCGCGATGCCGGAGACCCGGTGGAGCAGGCGGTGGTGTATGATGCCGCCGGGGCCGATGAACTGACCTTTCTCGACATCACTGCGTCGTCCGACAACCGGGACACGATTCTCGATGTCGTGCACCGCACCGCCGAGCGGGTGTTTTTGCCGCTCACCGTTGGCGGCGGCATACGCGCGGTGGCCGATATGCGCCGGCTTTTGCTGGCGGGGGCGGATAAATGCTCGATCAACTCGGCGGCGATCGCGCGGCCTGAGCTGGTGAGCGAGGCGGCGGAGAAATTTGGCAGCCAGTGCGTGGTGGTGGCGATCGACGCCCGCCAGTCGGCGCCGGGCAAGTGGGAAGTGTTTTCGCATGGCGGGCGCACGGGCACAGGGCTCGATGTGCTGGAGTGGGCCAAGCAGATGGAAGCCCGCGGGGCGGGAGAGATTTTGCTGACCTCGATGGACAGGGACGGCACCGGCAAGGGGTTTGACCTGGAGCTGCTGCGCGCCATTTGCGGCGCGGTGCGCCTGCCGGTGATCGCGTCTGGCGGGGTGGGCACGCTGGCGCATTTTGTCGAGGGCGCGCGGGCCGGCGCCACCGGGCTGCTCGCGGCCAGCGTGTTCCATTTTGGTCAATTTACAATTGCTCAAGTGAAAGATGCTTTGAAAACCGCGCATTTGCCGGTACGAGAAGCTCGTTTGGTCACGCGTTAGAGGAGTCGCAGGTCCGCCATGGCAAAAAAAGCCGAAAAAACGCCGGTCCCCGCGCCCCGGAAAAAAGACGCGGCCGCGCCCAAGGCGGCGGCCAAAAAAACCGCCTCTGACAAGAAAACGGCCATGGGCAAGAAAACCGCCGCGCGCGCGCCGGCGGTGATGCCGCCGCCTTTGTCCGGGCCAGATGCGCGCGTGCTCGACCGGCTGTGGGCGACCGTGCTTTCGCGCAAGGATGCCGACCCCAACCAGAGCCATTCGGCCCGGCTGCTGGCGCGCGGCACCACCAAGGTGGCGCAAAAATTTGGCGAGGAGGCGGTGGAGACGGTCATCGAGGCGGTGGCCGGGCACAAGACCGCGCTGATCGGCGAAAGCGCCGATGTGCTCTACCACCTGATGGTGCTGTGGGTGGATGCCGGGCTGCGGCCCGAGCAGATATGGACCGAGCTGGCCCGCCGCGAGGGCATGAGCGGCATTGCCGAAAAAGCCGCGCGCAAGCCCGAGCAGATCGGCTTTCCAACCAAGAAAATTCCCTGAGGTGCGCCATGGCCTATGATGACAACAACGTGTTCGCCAAGATCCTGCGGGGCGAGATTCCGGCTAAGCCGGTTTATGAGGACGAGTTCGCGCTCGCCTTCAACGACATCCGCCCGCAAGCGCCGATTCATGTGCTGGTCATCCCCAAGGGCAAATATGTCGCGGTGGATGATTTTGGCACCCAGGCGAGCCCTGAGGAAATTGCCGGCTTTTGGCGGGCGGTGAGCCGCGTGGCCGAGCTGGTGGGCGCCACCGGCGAGGGGTTCCGGCTGATCTGCAATTCCGGCCCCAACAGCTTGCAGGAAGTGCCGCATTTCCACGCCCATATTTTGGGCGGCAAGCGTTTTGGCGCCATGCTCGTGTGATGAGGCGCGGCACCCCCTTTGAGGTTTTGCGCGCTTTCTTGGTGCTGGGGGTCAGTTCGTTCGGCGGGCCCGTGGCGCATCTGGGATATTTCCGCAGGGCGTTTGTGGAGGAGCGGGGCTGGCTGAGCGCCGAGGAGTTTGGCGCCATCCTCTCGCTGTGCCAGTTTTTGCCGGGGCCGGCCTCGTCGCAGGCGGGGCTGTGCATTGGGCTCAAGCGCGCGGGGCTGCTGGGCGGGCTGGCCGCCTGGCTCGGCTTTACCCTGCCTTCGGCCGCGCTGATGGTGCTGGCCGCGCTGGTGGATATGAGGTTGCGCGCCTATCCGGTGATGCATGATGTGGTGCATGGGTTGCAGCTGGCCGCCGTGGCGGTGGTGGCGCAGGCCGTGTACCAGATGGCGGTGGCGCTGTGCCCCGACACGCCCCGCCGCGCGCTGGCCTTGCTGGCGGCGGCCATTTTGGCGCTGATGCCAGACACTGGCGGGCAATTGATCGTGCTGCTGATCGGCGGGGCCATTGGCTGGCTGGCGCTCGATGACAGCACGCTGGTCAAGCACCGCGAGAAGCGGCGTCTGGCGCGTGAGTTCGAGGATCCGGGCGCGGCCGGGCGGGTGCATGGGGCGGCGCTTATTTTGCTGCTGGTGTTTCTGCTGCTGCTGGGTGTGTCGTTTTTGGTGCCCAAGGGCGGGGTGCTGGGGCTGGCGGCCTCGTTTTACCGCTCGGGCGCGCTGGTGTTTGGCGGTGGCCATGTGGTGCTGCCCTTGCTGCGCGATGCCGTGGTGGTGCCGGGGCTGATTTCGCCGCAATTATTCCTGGCCGGCTATGGCGTGGCCCAGGCATTGCCTGGCCCGCTTTTCACGGTGGCGGCGTTTTTGGGCCAGACAATCGCCGGGCCCGTGGGCGCGGTGGTGGCGCTGCTGGCGATTTTCACGCCCGGTTTGCTGCTGGTGGCGGGGGCATTGCCTTATTGGGAAGTGTGGCGCCAGCGCCCTTATATCAGCGCGGTGGTGAAGGGGCTGAATGCCGCCGTGGTCGGGCTGCTGGGGGCGGCCTTGGTTAATTTATTTACCCTGAGCACGGTGCAGGGTGTTTGGGATTTTCCGGTGATCATCGGGGCGCTGATGCTGCTGACCATGGGCAAGGCGCGGCCGATTTTGGTGGTGCTGTTTTGCGCCGGCGCGGGCGCGTTGTTTTGATTGTGCAAATTTCATAAAACGCGCCCCAGCTAATCCCGGCCATCATCCGCCTGCCGCCAGGGGCAGATGCGCGGCGACCTGATGGCCGCCGGTCCAGATCATGTCGAGCGCGACATAGGCGACGATGGCGATGCCCGCCCAGGCCAGCCCCGGAAAACGCTGCATGAGCCGCGCCACCTGCGCCGCCGCCAGCCCCATGAGCCCAACCGAAATGACCAGCCCCAGCGCCAGCACCACCATGTGGCCGCGCGCCGCGCCCGCCACGCCCAGCACATTATCGAGGCTCATGGAAATATCGGCCATCACGATGCGCCAGATGGCGGCCCGCAGGCTGACGGGGGCGGCCGTGAACTCGCCGGCCTCGCCGCCTTTGAGCTCGCGCGCGGCCTTCCAGGTCA
>JAJXWD010000021.1 GCA_021781835.1 Pseudomonadota bacterium
ATATTGGCGAGGTTCGGGTGGAGGGCCGGCTCCTCGGCGGGGCGGCTGGCCAGGAGGGCGTTGAGCTCATCCTCACGCGCTTCCAGCGCGATCATCTCCTCCTTGACCGTGCGCGCCGGGACGCCATCGGCCAGCGCCCGCACCAGAACTTTTTGCCGTGCCTTCAGCTTGCCAAGCTCGGCTTGCGCGGACGTGTAATGCGCGTTGCGCTGCGCCAGGATGGTGTTGCGCTCGGCGATATAGCCGGCCAGGAATTCCTGATAGACATCAGGGTTCATTAGCCGGGTCTTGAGGCCGGAGAGCACGATATCGTCCAGCCGGTCCACGCGGATATTCCGCCGGTTGTGGCAGGTGCCTTTGTTGCGCGCCGAGGCGCAGCCGAACAGATGCGCGCTGATTTTGACATAGCCACCGCCACAGACGCCGCAGCGGATCAGGCCGGTAAGCAGATGTTTGGGCCGCTGGTTGGACCAGAAACCGGCCCTGGGCGCGGGATCGTCGGCCGTGGCAGCTGTACCACGGTTGGGGGTGAAGCATTTGCGGGCTTCCGCCTGGCGGGCTTTGACCGCCTGCCAGAGCGCGTCATCGACAATCCGCAGCTCAGGCACCTCTTTGGTAATGATTTGTTCGGGCGGATTGGGCCGCGAGACGCGTTTGCCAGTGGCGGGGTCCTTGACGTAGTGTAGGCGATTCCACACAAGGCGGCCGATATACAATTCGTTGTTCAACACCCCCGTGCCGCGTTCGGCGTTGCCGTTGATGGTCGACTGCCCCCAAGCGGCGCCGCCAGGGGCGGGAATTCCTTCATGGTTGAGCTCGATGGCGATGTGGCGGGGGGATTTGCCGACCGCGTATTCCTGGAAAATGCGTCTGACGATGTCGGCTTCGGCAGGGATAATCTCGCGCTCACCCGTGGTCACGGAACCATCAGCGGTGAAGCCCCGCCGGACGGCGTAGCCGTAAGAGTTGCCGCCCCCCGATTTGCCGGCCTCTACGCGCCCCCTGAGCCCGCGATGCGTCTTGGCGGCGAGGTCCTTGAGGTAAAGCGCGTTGAGCGTTGATTTGAAGCCGATATGAAGTTCACCGATCTCGCCATCGGCAAGGGTGAACAGCTTGATGCCGGCGAAAGTCAGCTGTTTGAACATGCGTGCCGTGTCTTCCTGGTCGCGTGACAGCCGGTCCAGCCCCTCAGTCAGGACAAGATCAAACCGCCTCCGCCCGGCATCACCGAGCAAATCCTGCACTCCAGGGCGAAGCATCGAGGCCCCGGAAATCGCGCGGTCGGAATAGCTGTCCACCACCACCCAGCCCTGGCGCGCCGCATACTCCCGGCACAGTCGCAGCTGGTCCTCGATCGAGGTGTCACGCTGCAGATCGGAACTATAGCGGGCATACAGGGCGACACGGCTGGTCATCGGCGGCCTCAAGATTTGCGGGGTCGCATCTTGCCATCCGAGGGGAGGGCATTGTCAAGCCGATATGAAGCCGATTGGGCCAGGGAGGCGTCGCCTTCGCCTGGTGGGCCTGATTGTTCCGTGTTGCTGATGGTGATGGCGGTGCTGTCCGGCATTGGTTGGCTCGCGGAACGGAGCAAAAGCTCATGCGCCAACTGACGTCCAAGTAGCTTAGCTAACGCCTTGGCAGCGTCAAGTATCGGATCGGCACAAGGCGCCGCGATGCCAAGTGGAGCCACCTGGACATCGTGTTGTTGTCGCCTCGATATAGGTCGAGATGAGCCTGCCTTGCGCATAATGACAGCTTAGAGAGGCCGTCTGACAACCACCTAGAAAAATCGTGTTTTCAAAGGTTGGGAAATATTCTGAATACATAAAAAATGTAAAAAATCACAAAAGAGCATTCGGAAGGCGGCGGATACAAACCGCAACAAAAATTAATGTTGAAAAAAGTAGGTGCTATGCGGCTCGCCTAAGTATCGTCTGGCTATGAATAATTGTGCAAAACGATCGTTAGCCAGCCATATCACCGTATCCGCGCAAGCGCGGGGTGATAGCTGGCCAGGGGGCTCCGCCCCCGTGGACCCCCGTTGGCCTGCCGGCGCCATGGAGGCCGAATATGCCTCGCCGTGGTTCTGAAATGCGCCAGCTTACCGGGCAGGTGCTGGTGCGCCTGACGGCCGAGCAGCAGGCCGCGGTAGCGACCTATGCCGTGGCGGAACAAGTGACGATGGCAACATGGATACGGCGCCTCGTTGCAGATGCAATCGGCGTTGAGCCTGGGCCGGTGACATGGAGGGCTATACCGCCTCAGGGGGTCCTCGAAATCGCACATCTGCGCGAGGTCGTCGCGGAGTTGGGCGGTGCGCTGGTGCAGGCTGCCGTGGCGGCCCGCAAAGATGGCCGTGCAGCCGAGCACGAAGAGATCGAGATGCTCATTCCACGCATCAAATCTTCAGCCCTTGAGCTCGACAGGCTCAAGGAGAAATTATGGCCACGGGCGCGGTAATCTCCGGAGCAACACGTGGCCGCGGCGGCCCAGCGCTAGGTCGGCATCTGGCCGATCGCCGCCGTGTTCGGCAAAACGAGGACGTGCGGCTCGGCGCCACAAGGGGCATCGTCTCAGAGGGTATTGAAGCGGCCATTGCCGAACTAACACGGATCGCTTCACACGCGCGGTCGAAAGAGCCGCTCTATCATGTGCATTTAGACCCTGAGTTGTCGTGGACTGAGCAACAGCATGAACGCTATTGGCAGCTCTTTGAAGAGGAGTTTGGCTTTCAGAACCAACCCTTCGCTGAAGTCGTCCATTTCAAACATGGCCGCGCGCATGATCACCGGGTCTATTCCCGCGTTCGCCGGAATGGAACGATCATCCCGCTGAAGTTCGACTATGCGCGTCGTGAAAAGCTTAGCCGCATCGTCGAGGTTGAATTCGGTGGCCGCCATATTGCTGGCCGGCATAATCGGGCTGTTGCCGCGGCCCTCCAAAAGGAAGGCCGGCTTGATGTCCTCCAGTCCATTGAGGCCGCAGGGCTGACAACAAGCGCCCGCCCGGTCGCCGACATGACGCCCGATGAGAGGCATCAATTTGAGCGCACAGGTATCGACCCGCGTGTGATTGCTGCCGTGGCGCTTGCCGCTTGGCTGGATACCGTATCGGGGGAGGATTTTGTCGCGATGCTGGCGCGGCAGGGGTTGCGGCTGGCCAGGGGAAGAACAACCCCTGTGCTTGTTGATATCGCTGGGGGTGTACACAGCCTGCCGCGTGCCATCGGCAAAGCCAGCGCTGCCCGTGGGCGCCGTGTCCTTGCGGCTGAAGTCAAGCAACGGATCAGCCAACTCAAATTGCCCTCTTATAGCCGAGGAGAAGACCATGGAAGATCAATCGCCGAAGAAAATCATCTCGCGTTGGACACCCCTCATTATGCGGCAAATGATTCAGGGATGGTTCAACCAGGTCGATCGGGAGACGATGCGGGAGAACGTGGTGCGGCATATCGACGACCGAGGGCTGAGTCTCGTTCAAGCCGCCACCCTGCACACCTTAGACAACACAGAAGAAGTCAAAAAGCAGCTGGGCGACCTGCTGACCCCGCGGCCCGGCGAGAAGACCAACCTGGAACGCATCCTGTCCCTGCTCGAAGCAATGGCGAAATCACAGGTCGAGAGCCAAAAGTTGTTAAAAGAAGTTTGCGAAAAACTGTCCGTGCTCGAAGCGCAGAGTTTCGTGCTGAATGCTACCTCGGCGAGCTCTGCTTCAACGCAAAACTCGACAGGCTAGAAGCGCTGGCAGACCTTGTTGACCCGAGCCGGCCGTTATCGCGGAGGTTTGAGGATCAGCGTGTGGAAGCAATGCTGGGCGAGGAGGAATTCCAGCCTGTACTGACACAGCTTGAGCGCTTGGCAGCTCTGGTCCTAGCGGTCATCGCGTGGCTCATCCGGCTTTTGATCGGCGGTTCAGTCGTACCAGAGGCGGCGCAGGACACGTCTGCCCCGTTGGCGGATGAGGCTCCTTCTTATTTGGGACCGGCGCCGTGACGTTCATCTCTTGAACTCGGGCGCGTCACACCAACTCGGCGGATAACACTTCTGCCTGCTCCAGGACGTTCTGGACCGCGGCATCTTGGAGGTCGGGTGGGTAGCCGTACTTGCGCAGGATGCGCTTCACCCGCCGCCTGATGTCGGCCCTGGCTGATACCCGGTGCGCCCAATCCACGGTGATGTTCTTCCGGATGTCCTCGACCAGCTCATGGGCGATAACCCGCAGGGCCGGCTCACCCATGAGGTCACGGGCGCTCTGGTTGTCGGCCAGGGCGTCGTAGAATGCGATCTCGTCGGGGTTGAGGCCGCTTTCCTCGCCACGCTCCCGGGCCTCGCGGATTTCCTGGGCCAGCCTGATCAGTTCTTCCAGCACCTGCACCGTCGTGACAGCATTGCCGTGGTAGCGGGCAATTGCAGCGTCGAGCCGCTCCGAAAACATTCTGGCCTGGATGACGTTACGCCTGCCTTGGGAGTGGACTTCGCCATTGAGCAGCTTGCGCAGCGCCTCAATGGCGAAGTTTTTCTGGTCCATCTCGCGGACCTCTGCCAGGAATTCGTCCGACAGCACCGATATGTCTGGGCGGTCCAGGCCGATTGCTGCCATGATGTCCACAATTTCGGTAGAGACGACTGCCCGGCTGACGATCTGCTGGATTGCCAATTCACGCTCTGCGGCGCTGCGCCCCGTGCTGGCGGTGGATTTGATCAGAGCAGCCCGCACGGCCTGGAAAAACGCCACTTCGTCGCGGATTTCCCGGGCTTCTTCGCTGGCGGCCGCCATGGCATAGAGCTTGGACAGATTCAGCACCGCGTCGGCATAATGGCGATGGGCGCGCTTTTTGTCCTCCTCCCTGGTCTTTTCGGCTGCCAACTCCTGCTGCAACGTCAAAATCCAATCCATAGCCCCGGCCATGATGGTGAGGCGCTGTTGCGGCGTCGCAGTCTCGGCCATGGCGGGCCGATAATCAAAGCCGTCGGCTGTATCGGGGCGGAACATGTCGCGCACGATCTCGTAGCGCTCCACCATCGCGTCGACCGCGGCGTTTTCATCGATGCCGGTTTTTGCCCGATCCGCGCCGGAATACTGGCCAAGTGCGGTCTTCAGGTTTTGGGCAATGCCGATGTAGTCCACCACCAACCCAGCCGGTTTGTCGCGGAACACGCGGTTCACGCGGGCAATCGCCTGCATCAATCCGTGGCCTTTCATCGGCTTGTCGACATACATCGTGTGCATGGCGGGCGCATCGAACCCGGTCAGCCACATGTCGCGCACAATGACCAGTTTCAGCGGGTCTCCCGGCTTTTTGGCACGCTTGGCCAGTAGTTCGCGCCGGGCTTTGGGGCGTTTGCCGATGTGTGGCTGCCACGCCGCCGGGTCAGAGGCTGCGCCGGTCATCACCACTTTTATTGCCCCGGCATCATCATCATCGCTATGCCAGTCTGGGCGACGCTTCACGATTTCATCGTAGAGCGCCACGCAGATGCGCCGGCTCATGCAGACCACCATCGCCTTGCCATCCAGCGCGGCGAAGCGGGCCTCCGCGTGGTTGATGAGGTCGGCGGCGATCAAGGCCAGGCGCTTTTCCGAACCGACGACGGCCTCCACACTGCCATATTTGCGGCCCAGGCGCTCTTCCTCGCCCTCCACCATGTCTTCGGTCAGCTCGGCGATTTCGGCGTCGATCCGGGGCTTCTCGTCCTCTGGCAGCTCGATCCGTGCCAAGCGGCTCTCATAATAAATCGGCACGGTCGCGCCGTCGGCCACGGCGCGGCTGATGTCGTATACGTCAATATAGTCGCCAAAAATCTGCGGCGTGTTGACGTCGCCGGTTTCAATTGGCGTGCCGGTGAACCCGATGAACGAGGCGTTCGGCAGGGCGTCGCGCAGATATTTGGCGAAGCCGTAGGAGACCTCGCCCCCCTTGGCGTTGATTTTGCCCTTGAAGCCGTATTGGCTGCGGTGCGCCTCATCGGCCATCACCACCACATTGCGCCGGTCAGTCAGCAGCGGAAAGTCGCGCTCGTCATCCTCGGGCGTGAATTTCTGGATGGTGGTAAAGATCACGCCACCCGAGGGGCGGGTGAGCAGGCGGCGCAATTCATCGCGGCTCTCGGCCCGTTGCGGGGTCTGGCGCAGCAGATCCTTGCACTGGCCAAAGGTGTTGAAAAGCTGCTCGTCCAAATCATTGCGGTCGGTCAGCACCACGATGGTGGGGTTATTCATGGCCGGGTGCAGGATCACCTGGCGGGCATAAAACGCCATAAGCAGGCTCTTGCCCGAACCTTGCGTGTGCCACACCACGCCGATGCGCTTATCACCATCGCTACGGGTGGCGGCCACGGTATGGTCAATAGCCCGGCGCACGGCATGGAATTGGTGATAACCCGCGATCACTTTCGCCAGACCGCTGCCGGTGTCACTGAACACGGTGAAATCCTGGAGCAGCGCCAGCAAATGCCGCTGGTCCAGCGCGCCTTTGAGCAGGATTTCCAACTCGGCCATGCCTTTGGCCACGCCGTCTCCGGTAATGGTGCGCCAGGGCATGAAGCGCTCGCGGTCAGCCGTGAGTGAGCCAATACGCGCACCCAACCCATCGGAGATGACCAGCGCGACATTGGTACGGAACAGCGCGGAAATCTGCGCCTTGTAGGTCTGCAATTGGTTAAAGGCGCCATCGAGCGTGGCGTTTTCATCGCCGGCGTTTTTCAGCTCGATGACCACGATGGGCAGACCGTTGAGAAACAGCACGATGTCGGGCCGGCGGTTGGCTTTTTGCTCAATGACCGTGAACTGGTTCACGGCCAGCCAGTCATTTGCGGCAGGGTTGGTGAAATCGACAAGCCGCACGATGTCGCCTTTGATGGCGCCGTCAGGCCCGGCGAATTCAACCGGCACGCCTTCGGCCAGATAGCGGTGCAGGCGGCGGTTTTCTTCTGTCAGGCCGGGATATTCGGCAAGCTGCACGCGGCGTATGGCTTCCGCCTGTGCGTCCTCTGGGATGGTGGGGTTGAGCCGTGCCACGGCATCGTTCAGCCGAGCGGGGAGGATGACCTCATCATAACTGGTGCGCTCAGGGCGGGTACTATCTGGCGCGATATCTGGCCCGTGCAGAACGGCGTAGCCCAGCTCCGAAACCCAGGCCAAGGCGGCGTCTTCGACATGGCTTTCGGTGAGGCGCATCTCGTCTATCTCTCCCCGGCCAGATTTGCCAATGCCGCCTTTAGCACCTGGAAGCAGACTTTGGCCGTATGCTCATCCGGGGTAAAGCCGGACACCATTTGTTGATACGGGTGAATGTAATTGCGGAAATCTTTCAGGCCGTGACTGAATTTCTTTATGTCTGGCTTCAGGAGATCGATTTCACATGCCGTATCTATAAACTGCGACAACGTCCACTCGTGTAGCGGCCGAACCTTCCCCATGTCGTTCTTGGGACTGGTGGGAGAGCGGTTGAACTTCTCAGGATTCTTCTGGGCGGCTCCCAGAAGAACGGCTTCTAAAACGCTGCCACACAGAAAGATGACAGATAAATGAGCGCCAACGCTCAGCGCCTTACGGGCCTCTTCAAGCCGGCCTTCGATGATAACTGCAACTTGCTGCTCGACAGGGAGCTTGTGCAGATTCGGAATTTTGAACTCACGGTCCAAGAAATTATCTGCCGTATGAACCACTGGCTCCTTGTTTCCCCCTTTTAGGCGGTCAACAATTTTCCTGGCCTTTTCAAGAATGACAGTATCTTTCTTCTTATTATTGATGTCACAATCTGCTTCATAAGCATCCAATAACTCAGCTAAAATTGTACTCACTAATGGATCAGGCTCTTGCTCCCAGAAAGACCTGAGCTTCTGAGCTTTCGACGTACCGAAAGTCTGATATTTCGTACCGTGAATGTCTATTTTGTGGCCATTAAAGAGTCTGCCAAAAGCGGCGTCACGAAAGTTGCCTACATAACCATTACCCATGCCAAGAATGGCTTCAAGGTATTGCTTGTCTGATGTAGTAAGACTGCTCACGCCACTTGCTCCAGAGTTTTTTCAGCATCTTGTACCCGGATTTCGCCGGACATGAGTTTGGGCAACAAGAGGTCACGGGTGGAGGCTAGCGCTCGGGACTCATCTACGTTGGCCTTGATCTTTGCAAATAATGGCTTTGTGGCTTCTTCGAAGCATTTCAGGAGAGCGCCTGTCGGCAACGGCGAAGTTATGGCTTCGAATGTGCTGCGGGTAATTGTCGAGAAAACCGATCCATGCGCCATGGCTTGTAAGCGGGCCACCATGTTCTGAGCAGTCAGAAAGACGAATATGCCGCCGACAGCGCCCTTTGAACACAAGGCGTAACATGACTGATTGAAAGTCATGTCCCGTGCTGCAATAGCCAGGTTACCAACCGTTCCACGCGCCGATATGATTGTTGTTCCCGCAGGCACCAGACATGCTGAACTCTCAGCAAGACCAAGGCTCGTGATTGTCTTTTCGGTATCAAAGACGAACAAGCTTCCGCCGGGCGGCGTATCGACAACAGAAAACCAGGGAATACCCCCGCCCCAGTACGCTTCAACCGAGGTTTTTGGCGTACCACCGCCGATAATCTCGAAGAAGCTGGAGAGCGGTACATCTGCCCACCCCTCCGGCTTGCCCTCAGCATCCAGGCGGTCGGGAAAGAGGGACCAGATTTCCGGGGCGAGGTAGGGCGCGCGGCCTTCCATCTTGGCGCGGGTGGGGCCGAAATCGACGAACCAGTCCTTGAAAATCGCCCGCGCCATCGCCTCCAGCGTCTCGTTCATCTGGCGGTTGAGGTCGATCTTGTCGTCCAAAGCACCCAGGGTCGAAGCGATAGAACGCTGTTCCTGCAAACTCAAAGCGGGGATTTTGAAGCGCCCGATTTCCGACAAATTCACGTTGGGTTGTGCAGATTGCGCCACACCAGCCAGGACATTCTCTACGAAAATTCTGTCTCTCAATACATATGACACAAATCTTGGATCAGCCTTGCTGGCATCTATCCTAATTATGGCAACTGCTTGATTTGTATTGGCGGGCAACATTCCCTGAGTCGCCAATCCACACTTTCCCAAGTTGGCGCCGGCTATCGAATATAAGATATCATTTTCTTGAATTTGAGAGCGCCTTAGCTTTTTGTGCGTCTCCTCAGAGATGTGAGCAAAGCAAGATGTATCAATCTCGCCGGAATATGAAAGGCTTTCAGATTTAACGTAATTTATGCCCTCAAGGGTAAATCCTCCATCTCGAGTGGTCGGCGTTGTACCCTTTGTTATTAGAGTGCTGATCTCCGAGAGTAAGCGTCTCATTTCTGCTCCGCTCCTGGCATATTTAGGAACAACCGCACGAGCGCCGCGTTGATATAATAATTGTTCCGCCCGGCTTGGTGTTTATCGACAAACCCGGCCTCAGCCAGGGCATCAAGATATCTTGCCGCCGTCTGGCGGGATTTCAGGTTCAAATCCTTCTGCACATATTCAATGCGCGTGTAAGGATGGCGGAACAAATTATTCAGCAAATCCTGGCTATAGAGTTTTGGCAGTGCCGCGCGCATCCGGTGTTTCACGCTGGCCATCTGGCTGCGTATGCCTTCCACCAGCGCTAGGGTGGTTTGCGCCGTCCGGGCCACGGCTTCGAGCATATAAAGCACCCATGCTTCCCACTCGCCCGTGTCGCGCACGGTTTGCAGCAAGCGGTAATAGTCAGACTTGGTGCGCGTGATGTGGCCTGAGAGGTACAAAATGGGAATATCCAACAGCCCCGTGCGGGTGAGGTAGAGGACATTGAGGATACGGCCGATGCGGCCGTTGCCATCCGGGAAGGGGTGGATGCTCTCAAACTGGTGATGGATGAGCGCCATTTTTATCAGCGGGTCGAGGGGGGAGGCGGTGTCGTCGTTCACAAACCGCTCCAGCGCCGACATGTGCGCCAATATCTCCTGCGCATCCTGCGGGGGCACGAAAACGATATCGCCGCTGGCCTCGTTTTTGAGGGCGGTGCCCGGCGTGGCGCGAAAAGCATCATCACGGCGCTTGAGCAGGCGGAACATGTCGATCAGCGTGCCGTTGAGGATCAGTCCGTCCGTCTCCCGCAGGCGGGCATAACCCAGGCGCAGCGCGTCGCGGTACAGGGCAACTTCCTTGGCCGCCGGCGATTGCGGGCCTTCGGGGAAGAGGTCGGCCTGGAACAATTCGTCCTGGGTGGTGACGATGTTTTCCACCTCGGAGGAGGCTTTGGCTTCCTGCAGGGCCAGCGTGTCGATGAGGATGCCCTGGTTGGGGATTGTGGCCGCGCGGCCTTTGAGCTCCGCCAGCGTGCGGTTGGCGGTGGCAAGTGCCTTCAACACCGGGATGGTTTCAAGGTCCACCGCCGGGGGGAGCGTGGGGATCGCGTAGGTTGGTTTTAACATGAGGACTCGGACATGTTAAAAAAATCGCGTTTTATGAACATGTCGCGCGGACATGTCCACGAAAAGCGGGTTTTGCGAACATGAGGTCATGCGGTGACCGCCTTTAACCGCGCCCGGATGGCGGCGGTAAGCTCATCAGCCTTGGCGAATTGCGCCTCCAGGGTGGCGTTAAGGGCCGCGAAGCGCTCGGTGAACGGCACATCGTCCTCTTCTGCCTCCGCCGCTCCCACATAGCGGCCCGGGGTGAGCACATAGCCATGCCCCTCGATCTCCGCCCGGCTGGCGGCTTTGCAGAAGCCGGGGATGTCGGCGTATTCGCCCGCATCAGCCTCGCCGCGCCAAGCGTGATAGGTGCGCGAGATTTGCTCGATGTCGGCGTCTGAGAACTCCTTGCGCGTGCGGTCTACCATCGCGCCCAGCTTGCGTGCGTCGATGAACAGGATTTCGCCCCGGCGGTCGCGGAAGCGGCCGTTTTTCTTGTTGCGGCTCAAAAACCAGAGGCAGGCGGGGATTTGGGTGGAATAGAAAAGCTGGCCGGGCAGGGCGATCATGCAATCGACCACGTCCGCCTCCACCATGGCGCGGCGGATGATGTCTTCGCCGTTCTGGCCAGAGGACATGGAACCGTTGGCCAGCACCACGCCGGCCGTGCCATTGGGGGCGAGGTGATGGATGATGTGCTGCAGCCAGGCGTAGTTGGCGTTGCCCACCGGTGGGGCGCCGTATTGCCAGCGGGCGTCCTCGCGCAGGCGCTCGCCGCCCCAGACCGAGATGTTGAAGGGCGGGTTGGCGAGGATGAAGTCGAATTTCTTGTCGCGCCATTCGTCCTTGTGGAAGCTGCCCTCGTTGTTCCAGGCAATGCCGCTGGCGTCGATTCCGCGTACGGCGAGGTTCATCTTGGCCAGGCGCCAGGTGGTGTAGTTGCTCTCCTGGCCGTAGAGGGCGAGCTGGCCGATGCGGCCGCCATGCGCTTCCAGGAACCGCTCGGCCTGCACGAACATACCACCCGAGCCGCAGCACGGGTCGTACACCCGGCCCTCGACGCCCCGTGCCGGATCGGGGAAGGGCTCCAGCATTTCCACCAGCACGCGCACGACGGAGCGAGGGGTGTAGAACTCGCCGCCGCGCTTACCCTCGGAGCCGGCAAAGCCGCCCAGGAAATATTCATAAACCCGCCCCAGCAGGTCGCGCGCCTTGGCGCCCTCGACCCCCAGGGCGATGCCGGAGATGAGGTTGATGAGCTCGCCCAGCATCACCTTATCCAGCGCCGGGCGGTTATAGTCTTTGGGCAGCACGCCTTTCAGCGTGGGGTTTTCGGCCTCGATGGCCGCCATAGCTTCATCAATAAGCTTGCCTATGGTGGGCTGCGGCGCGTTGGCCTCCAGATGCGACCAGCGGGCTTGCTTGGGGACCCAGAAGATGTTCTCGCCGATGTACTCGTCGCGGTCCTCGGCGCCGGCTGGGTCTTCGCACAGCAGGGTCTCGTGCCGGGCCTCGAAGGCCAGGGAGATATGGCGGAGAAAGATGAGGCCGAGGACGACGTGCTTGTAGTCGGAGGGCTCCAGATTCTTGCGCAGCTTATCGGCGGCGGCGAAGAGGTCGCGCTCAAGGGCCTGCTGACCTTCCGGGGCGGTGTTTGGCGCCGGTTTAATGGTTTCGTCCGATTTGCGCGGCCGCCCTCGTGCCATGGTGTCCAAGTCTCCGGTTGCACTGACTTATATGTGTTGGTTACCTTATCGATCGGTGATTGCAAGACTGGTAAGGCGGATAGAGGCGTTCAGGCTATGATGGTGCCAGCCCGCCTTTGATGATCTCCCCCACCTCCTCAGGGGTAAGAATCATCCGGTCCACCAATGCAGCCGCGAGTTTTTCCACCACGGGTTGATGCGCCACAATGGTCGCCTTGGCGGCCTCGTACGCCTGGTCAAGGCGGTGGCGAACCGCCGCTTCGGTGCCGGGCCGGAGGGCCAGTTGCGTGTGGAGTTGCTCGGCGTTGTCCACATCACTCCAGATCAGCCCCGTGGAGCCGAGGCAATAGGACGCCTCCGCCATGGCGGCGAGCCGCGTTGCCTTGGCGAGGTCGCTATGCGCCGGGCCGCCGGCCCCGGCCGAGGGGGCACCGCAAATGATCTCCTCGGCGGCGCGGCCGGCGAGCGCGAGCATCAGCATATTGTCCACTTCCTTTGGCGTAATTACACGTCTTGATGTGGCGCTGAGGGCTGTCTGCCCGCCATTGCCAATCATCAACGAGGGCGGCACGGCTGGATTTTGCAGCGTTGCGATCAGCGCGTGTCCGGCTTCATGCGCGGCGATGCGATGCAAATCCGCACGGTCATGCTCGGCCGCGTCGCCGACAATCTCGTGCATGACATCGTCAAATGTGATGTCCCGCCGCCTCTCGCGAGCGGTCCGCCGTGCCCTGCGCACCCAGGCCGCTACATCCGCCCCCGTATGCCCGATGGCCAATCCGGCCAGCCGCACGAGGTCGGCCTTGGGCAGCGCGTCATCGACGTAAACTGCGAAAATGCGCTCCAGGGCGGCAGTATCAGGAAGTCCAATTTGGATTTCCCGGTCCAAACGGCCAGATCGTTTTAAAGCCGGATCAATATTGCCTGGGTAATTCGTCGCACCAACGACGATCACCCCTTCGCGGGCCGCGGCGCCGTCCAATTCCTCCAGCAACATGTTGATAATGCTGCGCCACCAATCGCCATGCTTGGAATCGCTTTCGCGGCTGCCAATGGTGTCGAGTTCGTCGAGGAAGATGATCGCGGGCGCGGCCTTGCGCGCTTCCAGGAAAACCGCCCTGGCGGCGCGCGTGACATCGCCAAGATGGCCCGAGCCCGTGCCCTGCCAGGCTGAATATGAGGTGGCAAAAAATGTCACGCCACAATAGTCAGCGATTGTACGAGCGGCCAAGGTCTTGCCGACACCAGGCGGACCCCACATCAGAGCCCCGCGATCCATATCGGACCAGGCTAACCGTCCGGCCTTGTAGTCACAAATGTCAGCCGCCAGCGATTTTGCCCATTTGATCACCTCCGGCATGCCGTGCAGGTCATCCAGCCTGAGTTTTGCGCCTTGATTCGGCCGCCGCGCCGCAACGACCAACTTTGCCAGGCGGTGGACGAAATCATTCGCTGACTGTCCGCGCCTTACGGCCAGTTTCAACATATCGGGCTTGACGTCCGCCCAATTGATGTCCCGTCCAGCCTCGACCTGGTTGTCGCCGGTCGCCTCAACCAGCACGCGCTCCAGCCAGTCAGCGGTGGGATGTCTCAGTGCCAGGATATGGTCAGCGGAATCCCGAATTGGTTTTGGGACCGCCAGATCGATATCGGCCGTGACAATGATAATTGTGCATCCCTCAGCGATTTCAATCGCAATTTCGTTCACGAGGGAATCCTGGGATTTTTCTTTTGAGCCCAGGCACTCAAATACACGATAGGGGCATTCATCAGTTCGCGCGCTCAGGCCCCGGAATTTCGGCAACGGCTCCAGCCGACCAAACAGGGCGAACGGCGCGGCCTCCATGACGGGGCGTAGCCAATCCGCGCTCGGCGCCTCGACAATGATGACATCGCCATTTTCGATTTTCGGGCCTGGCTGACCAGCTTGGAGCGCCGCATGGAACAGGGCGTCCGCAGCGACCAATGGAAGGTCGCGGGCAGGTTTGGCTGCGGGTGTTTCCGGTTCAGCCGCATCGCCGACTTGGTTGACCGGTTCGTTGTCGGGGGGATCATCTGAACTCCCGCCCGAAGTCGCGGGGCCTGGGATCTTAGCCATCGAAATGTTCCTTATATTAAATGTGGGACTGAGTTGTGCCCTTCTCGGAGCGTGCATTATCAGTATAATATACTATAAGTATACAAATACAAAAGTACAAATATTATTTAGTGGTATTCTGGAATCGTGGTCTTTTGCTAATCAGGCACCGTGAAATGGAGGCTGAGTGGCGTAACGGATGCGGACACAGATATAATGACGACCGAAAAGCCAGTGGATTCAGTAGCTTCTACCACGGAGCAGCCATCTCGTGCCGGCAAGCGCTCTGTCGGCGGGCATTTTGAGCCTAAGGTCGCCCAGGCAATACGAGTCCTGGCCGCACAAAAGGACACCACGGTTCAGGTGATACTCGCGCAAGCTCTGAATGATTTTTTCCAGAAAAACGGCCTAGAGCGTCTGGCCGATGAACAACCGCTGCCCCGGGGTGCCGCAGCCCGGAAAAAATGAAACGCTTACCGCCGGCAGCCCGATGTCATGATGGCTTAGTGGTTTCGCCGGTCTCGCCTCTTTCTTTATCGGCTTTTGCCGCGAAGGCTTCCATGCCGAGTTTCATGAGCAGGCGGATGGCCTCCGACCTCGATGGAATCCGGGCGGAATAGCGGAAATTGTCCAGCTCTTCCAACTCGTTTGGCTCAAACAACATGTTGAGGCGGAAGGACTTTTTTTCCCTGCCTGATACGGGGCGGCTCATCCGAACGCAGTCCACAGATTTATATACATACAGAATATATAATATGCTTGACAGGCCAGCGCAAGTTTCATTACATACATACAGTATGTATTTAATTAGCAGGAGCCCAACATGTACCCGTCCAGACGCCGCCGGGGTAGCAGCGCGAAACATCCGGCTCGCAAGAGCAATTACCGTCGTACAACACAGAAGGATTGGGGGCAGTCCGTGGACAAGGCGCTCGAGGTCTTTGTCTGTTTTGGCCATATCGTGGCCGCAGTAACTCTGATCGTAGAACACCTGCTCTAACCTGCGGGTCTTTATGCGGAAGCCAAGTCTAATTCTAAGTGGAGGAAATAGGGGGGGTACGCGGCAGGTTAGCTGAAAACAATCTAGCAGCCGCCACGGCTTCAATTTCTGCGGGAAAATGTGGAATTCGGCATTTGTCTACCCCGGCAGAATCGACTGGTACGCCGTGGCATGGGCACCCTGCCGAAAGATACTCCCGCTCATCGCCTTGTCCATTGTCTTGACCTCGTTCAATATCGACATGCGTTGGTAATGAGTAAGCAAAGGACACCAGAATGTTGTTTGATCGGACCATCCGGACCCCCCGCTAATGCAGGCGAATAACCGCAACTTGCCCGAGTGGTTTTCCCGAATTGAGAGCGGTCAGCTCCGCCTTCCGCGCTTCCAACGGTTTGAGGCGTGGGGGGCGAGCGAGGTCGCCAACCTGCTTGAGGCGATGGTTCGCGAACTCCCGGCAGGTGCCGCGCTTATCCTTGAGGTGGGCGACCAAGAGAAGTTTATTAGCCGGATCATGTCCGGGGCGCCTACACCCCGGGAAAGGGTGACCGAGCACCTCCTAGATGGCCAGCAGAGGCTGACCGCGTTGTGGAAATCGCTCAATGATCTGTACGACGACCGTACTTACCTCGTCCGCTTTGAAGCTGACCCCGAGACCGGTAATCCCGTGCCTTGTGTTGATGGCCAAGCCCGATGGAGAAAGGAAAAGGACGACCGCCTGTTCCCCTTGTGGTGCAATGATCCTACCGAACTGAACCAGCGTGGGTACTTTCCCATACGCTTGGTCCGGCCCAATGCGTCGTTTAAGGAGATCCTTGACTGGTGCGGAGCGGCTGCAGCGGGTGATTCATCCGTTAAAGATGCGCTCCTCGGCAAGGTGACTGAAATGAAAGAGAAGGTTACCGCCTACAACGTTCCTTATCTTTCCCTGCCGGCGACCACCCGGAAAGAAGTAGCCCTTGATGTGTTCATCAAGCTAAATACTTCTTCCGTTCGGCTTACGGCCTTCGACATCGTGGTTGCTGAAGTCGAAGAGGCGACAGGGCAGTCACTGCATGATTTGATCAACAAGCTACACCAGCAAGCACCTGGCATCGACCGCTATGTGACCCCTGGGGAGTTACTTCTCCAGGTCGCCGCCCTCCGCGAAGACAAGCCTCCGACCCAAGCAAGCTTCCAGAGACTCGACCTGACGAAGCTAGTGGACGAGTGGAATGCTATCGCCAAAGGCATTTCCTGGATGGTCTCTCTGTTGGAGGACGAGAAGGTTTTCGACGCGGCACGGCTGCCGACAGTCGCCATTCTCCCGGTACTCGGAGCGTTGCATGCGTATATGCCGGAAGCGCTTGACGCCAGGGGAAATGCCAAGGCTCTTGTGAAGTCATATCTGTGGCGCTCCTTTTTCACGAGGCGCTACGAAAACACGGCGTCTACTCGTGCATTCCAGGACTTCCGTGGTCTGAGGGATACCCTTCGAGGGCTGAAGGCGGAATCCGCCCCTATCTTCAATGAGGTCGACTGGCCACTGCCGACCGCGGACGAACTCTTCCGCGCGCGGTGGCCGAAGACTAAGGATATCCTTGGTCGTGCAATCCTAGCAGCTGCCCTGAAGGCTGGTGGGCGTGATTTCGCCGACGACGAGGCCGCTACAAAAGATCATTTGGCAAATCGTGAGTACCATCATCTTTTCCCCGCTTCGTTGTTGGCCGGGTCAGGTGGTCTCCCTGAAGGCGCCAGCTACAAGGCGCTTAACTGCGCGTTGGTGACGTGGCGGACTAACCGGAACATTTCGGCCAAGGAGCCTGTGGCGTACCTACGGGAACGGACAGAAGGGGCCAATCTGGGCAAGGAGACTGTCAAATCGAGGCTGAGGTCCCATCTCATTCCATTTGAAACCCTCAATGCAGGGGGGTGGGAAAACATCTCGGACGCTGTCGTCAAGGCGGAGCGAATCAGGTCGGATTTTGATGCCTTTCTGCGTAACAGGGCCTCTAGGCTACTGCCGGTTATCAAGACCCTCTGCAATGGTAAGGATGACGTCCTCGTGGCCTGGGACAACAGTCTCAATGCGTGCGCCGATGTGCTCGAACAGGTAGACAGCTGAAACAGATGTCGGTCGAACCGTTCGGATTGAAGTTGTTGGCATCGTCAAAAGTGGAGTCGAGAAACCAGTCTAATTGAAACTAGGAAGTGCCCATTCTGTGTGTCACTGGGAGCCTATTTTCTCTCTTCGGAGCTCGCTGCTCAGCCAAAAAAACTTCATTCATCCAGACATTTTTAGCTATGAGGCACCTCCATATGACCGACGTTTCTGCCGCTCCACCGCCACCCAAGTTCAGTTTCCTTAGGGATGGGACGGAAATTCCTTCGGAATTGGACTGGGACCGCGGCCCAGAAACAATCCGGAAGGCGATTGGGGAGGCGCTGAACGCTCGCCATGTGGCATTCCTGTTGGGGGCAGGTTGCTCGTCTCTAAAGCTGGCTGATGCAGAGCTTGGCATCGCTACCATGCAGCCACTTGCCAAAGAATTCTGCGCGGCCAGTGTAGCTCCAGCCGCAGCTGCCGCGTCGGGACCGCCGCCTTGGGCGCTGAGCGCCGAGGAAAGTTCGTATCTGGCGGAAATGGGGATTAGCCTTGTTGACCCTGAGTACCAGCGAAACCTCGAACGCCTGATGGAGGCACTGCACAGCTTAAGGTTCGTTCTACGCCGCAGTTTGAAGCCGCTCCATCAGGATCATGCCACACTCGTCGAGGCGGTGATCGAGAAGGTGAAGACCTTTCTCTGGGAGCGATGTACTAATGGCGCCTTTGCTCAAGGCGACGCTCATGTGCTTGACTTATATGAGCAATTTTACCGCAAGCTGGTTCTTCGGGACCGCTCATTACCGCGTCCTTGGGTATTCACGACCAACTACGACTTGTTCAATGAGCGCGCTATGGACCGACTTGGGCTACCGTATGCCAACGGATTTTCAGGCGTAGTGGAGCGGCGGTTCAATCCCGCCATGTTCCGCTATGCCCTTGCCGAGCAACTCGATCTTAGTCATCGCAAATGGTCCGCCGTTGATGGGTTCGTCTATCTATGCAAGCTGCATGGGTCGATCAGCTGGACTGAAGACGACCACGGCCTATTTCCGATCCGTGAACAGTGGCCATCGCATGGGGCTACCAAGGTAATGATTTATCCGACCCCGGCGAAGCAGAACTCAAGTCTCGGGTCGCCATATGCCGATCTCTTCCGAGAGTTCCAATTCCGTATTGTGCGTGAGCAAAGCGTCTTGATCACCGCGGGCTATGCGTTCGGCGACGAGCACCTGAACCACCTTATTTATCAAGCCCTGACGATCCCGACGTTCCGACTTATTATCTTCGCAGACCCCATGAGCGGTGGAGAAATCGCCAAACTGAGAGCATTGCGCGACCCTCGTATCTGGATCATCGGTGGTGATGGTCCTACCGATGGGTTACAGGCGCATTACTTCGACCAGATCGTCTCGCACTTCATGCCGCAGCGGGCACCGGAACGGATCGAAGCGGCCGTTAGGAAGGTCTTGGAATCCATGGGAACGGTGGCCGTGGCACCTGCTGGCGAAGAGGAAGCCTGATTGTGACTCGAGATGACCTCAAGCGCTCAATCGGCAAAGTGACTTCGGTTGCCGCCGATAGGTTCATTGTGGAGATGAACGCCGGAACCGACAACTTCACAGTCGTAGGATTTGACGACGTGCATTACGTCGCACGCCTAGGCTCATTCCTGATCGTGCCGGCACAGGGGGAATATGTTGTGGTGGAGGTAGTGGGATTACGAGAACGCGATTCTGGTAGCTCTCAAAAATCCGGTGGCGAACTCGACAGGGCAGCGTCAGCAAAGTTTCTTGATGTCGTCCCGGTTGGCATGTTGCCGCTCACTGGGGGCAAGTTTCGCTTCGGCGTTTCGGTATTTCCCTCATTATACGCCGACGTTCTCTATGCTCTTGACGCAGAACTTGACCGAATTTTCGAGACTGAACGGTCGGAGGAGCCAAGCAATGGGCCGAATGGCGGGCCTCCCAACCCTGCAGATGCAACCCGCAGTCGCGTCCTGAGCATTGGACGCTCCGTGGTATTTGATGGCTATGGCGTTAAGGTGCGGCTCGACGATTTCTTTGGCGGACATTCGGCGGTACTGGGTAATACCGGGAGCGGAAAATCTTGTACCGTGGCATCTGTCCTTCAAGCTTTGTTTGAGAAGCCAAAGGAGCATCACGCCCGTGGATCAACCTTTGTGGTGTTCGATGTGAATGGCGAGTATTACCGCGCTCTTTCGGGTATCGGTGAAATTCAAGGTTTGGGCGTTGAGCGCCTAGTTCTCGATGGAACTTCCGATGAAGGCATGTTTCGCCTACCGCATTGGTTTTTGGACCTCAGTGAGTGGGAGCTCCTACTGCAGGCGAGCGAACGTACGCAAGTACCAATTTTGAGAATGGCGCTCGGTTTGGCTACCCTATTTTCTGGCAGCGGCGTCGAGTTAAGAGGAATTAAAAACCATATCCTCGCTAAATGCATTACCCAGATTATGCGGGATGACTCTAGCAGCCCATCAAAGCACGATCGTATCATCGGGATACTACAGCGCTTCAACAGCGGCGAAATCAACGTGGACTCCATTCAGCCGTTCATTCATATTAATTACGGTCAGATGGCGGACGCAGAGGGGTTAGATACCTTCCTTGTGGGCAAAAATGGTTTCGTGATCGATGACTTGAAGATGCCGGTCTATGAAAATATGCCGTTCAACTTCGATGCTCTTAGCGATGCAGTGGACCTCGCAATTCTCTATGAAGAGGCTCACGGGAACCGGCAAATTCGTGATTATTGTTCACAAATGGTTACTCGCCTCAAGTCACTCGAGGAACGCCGGGAATACGAGTTTTTGCGCCACAATCTGCAAGATAGATCTTCATCGGACGAAAGCGAGTTATCATTCTTAACGCGTCTGCTGGGATTGCAGGCTCAGGGGGGCGGATACATAAAATCCAAGCAGATCGTCATTATCGATATGAATTCTGTCGAGGATGAGGTGGTTGAACTGGTAAGTTCGGTAGTGGCAAGGATGATCTTCCGCCAACTCCGCCGCGCCGAGCCACGCAACCGTTTCCCAGTGCACCTACTGCTAGAGGAGGCACACCGCTATGTGGGTTCTTCACCCTCCCGCTATGCGGTCGATGCCAGTAAAATTTTCGAGCGTATCGCTAAGGAGGGTCGTAAGTACGGCATGTTCTTGCTTGTTGCATCGCAACGCCCCAGTGAGCTATCTAAAACCGTGCTGTCACAGTGTTCGAACTTCGTGGTTCATCGCATTCAGAATCCTGACGACCTATCCCAGATTAGGCAAATGACGCCATTCATATCCGATGCGGTTCTCAAGCGTTTGCCATCCTTACCAAAGCAGCACGCCTTAGTGTTTGGCACTTCGGTAAACTTGCCCACGACATTCAAGGTCCGTGAGGCTTCGCCCTTGCCGGCAAGTGATGATACCCGGATTGTCGACTTGTGGTTCCATGAGGAAGGGCGCCGAGCGGGCTTGGTCCTGAAGCTCGCCGGCCACGACACCGATTTACAGGACCTCATCTGACACTGTCCAGCTGCGCTCTTTAGGACAAACGGCCCCCAATGGGAGTCGGCCCCCTAGCCGGAAAGCAGCAAATCAAGTTGGTATCGTGCCCCCGCAACCAAGTTTGAGCCCGCCATTCACCCGGATAATAGCAAATCAAGTTTGTCTCGTGGTCCCGCAACCAGATATACCGTATATTCCAATACACTAAAGCCACCTCCGGGTGGCTTTTGGCGTTTTAAGCCCCCTCATCCCCGCCACATGCTTTTTTCCTGTGTCACCGCATGTTCGCGGAGCAGGAACTCGGCGCGTTCGGTGTCGCGGCGCGTGATCGCCTCGACGATCGCGTGGTGCTGGCGGTGGGCGTAGGAGAGGTAATCATAGGCGGCGTCGAGGTCGTCGCGGTTGAACGCGATGGTGCCCGGCGAGACGAAGGGGACGACGTTGCAGCGCGCCACCAGCTCGGCGAGCAGGGGGTTTTCGGCGCCTTCGACCAGCAGGTCGTGAAACCTCTTGTTCATGGCGCCATAAGCGGCTTCGTCGGCTTCGACGATGTGGCGCTTGGCGAAGATGCGGTCGCCCTCGGCGAGGCAGGCGGCGAGGCGGGCGAGCAGCGCGGGCGAGGCGCCGCGTGCCGCGAGATCCTTGGCGGCCAGCCCCTCGAGCGAGGCGCGCAGGCGGATGGCGGCGGCGCAGTCCTGGGGGGTGAAGCTGCGCACCGCAAAGCCCCGCGCCCCGGCGGAGACCAGCAGCCCCTCTTTGGCCAGCATGGGCAGGGATTGGCGGATCGGCATGCGCGAGAGGCCCAGACGCTCGGCCAGCGCCGCCTCGGGGATGCGTTCGCCGGGGGCCAGCTCGCCGCGCAGAATCATGTCGCGGAGCTGCTGGAGGACGTTGAGAGGCTGTTTTGACGATGACATGGCGGCCCGCTGGGGTTGGGGCGGCCATGATCGCAGCTTGAGGCAGGTGGTGCAACGGCCTGGCGCGCATGGGTTTGGGAGCCCAAAATGGTCATAAATTCCTGATATATGGCTGATTAAAGATTTTTCTTGCTATTTGGGATCCTGAATGGCAAATCTCGGCACAAGACGCAGCGGCGGTGGCGCCTTGTCTGCGATAAATTCGGGAGTGGAGAAAATCCTTGGTCAACCAAAGGCTGACCGTGGCCGTGTCTGGCATCCGCCAGCTCACGCCGCGCATTTGTGAATATATGCTGACCTCTCTGGATGGCGCGAAGCTGCCTGAGCATGAGGCGGGGGCGCATATCGAGCTGTATTTACGCCCTGAGCCGGGCGGCCAGATCGTGCGGCATTATTCGCTGATCGGCGGCACGGGGCGCGGGGACGATGCGCCCAATACCTACCGCATCGCCGTGCAGCGCGAGCGCGGGCGGGGCTCGAATTTCATTCATGACCATCTGGACGTGGGCAGCCGGCTGGCCATTTCGCCGCCGCGCCAGGCCTTTGCCCTCGACCGCACCGATCCGCACAGCCTGCTGATCGCGGGCGGGATCGGGATTACGCCCATTTACGCCATGCTGCGCAGCCTGGCGCGCCGCAAACGCTCTTTCAGTTTTTTCTATTCCGGCCGCGCGGCCGAGGAGCTGGCCTACCGGGATGAGGTGCTGAGCCTGGCCGGTGAGCGGGGGCAGGTGCATGTGAGCGGCATTGTGGAGCCGCGCCACCCGGATTTGCGCGCGCTGCTGGCGGCCCAGCCGGAGGGCACGCGGGCTTATGTGTGCGGGCCGCGCCCGATGGTCGAGGCCACCCGCGCGGCCGCCGCGGCGCTGGGCTGGGCGCCTGGGCGCGTGCGCAGCGAATTGTTCGGCGCGGGCTCGAACGTGCCGGCGCGCGATTTTACCGTCGAGCTGCGCCGCAGCGGCCGGGAGGTGAAAGTTGGCGCCGATTGCACCATTCTCGAGGCGCTCGATGAAGCCGGGATCCCGACCCTCTCCGATTGCCGCCGGGGCGAATGCGGCCTCTGCCCGCTGCCCGTGCTCGGCCATGATGGCGCGCTCGACCATCGCGACCGGTATTTGTCACCCGCGAGCCGCGAGGCGGGCAAGGCGCTGTGCATCTGCGTCTCGCGGCTCAATGGCGCGCGTCTCGTGCTCGATGCCTGATCTCTCCCGTCAAGGAACCCGCCATGAACAACATCGCCCCCGTCCCGCCCGCGCAGGGCTTCGCCGACGCCACCACGCCGCTGGTCAAAAATTGCTGGTATATCGCCGGGCTTGCCTCGGAGATCACGCGCGCGCCGCGGGCGCGGCGGATTTTGGGGGTGGATGTCGCGCTCTACCGCACCCTGGCCGGCGCGCCCGTGGCGGTGCGTAACCGCTGCCCGCATCGCTCATTCCCGCTCGCCAAGGGGCGGCTCGAGGGCGATGAGCTGGTTTGCCTCTATCACGGCATGCGCTTCGCGCCGTCCGGCCAGTGCACCAAGATGCCCGCCCTGCCGCTGGCCCCCGCGAGCGCCGCCGTGCGCAGCTTTCCCGTGGCCGAGCGCGGGCCGCTGGTGTGGATCTGGCCGGGCAACCCGGATCACGCGGATGAGGATCTGATCCCCGACACGTCCTGGCTGAGCGATCCGCTCTGGGCGAGCGTGACCGGGCAGTTTCACATGCGCGCCGATTATGTCTCGATGCATGAAAACCTGCTCGACCAGACGCATTTTCCGTTTTTGCATCCGGGCACGGTGGGCACGCCGGATTTCGTGCGCTCGACCCTCGATGTGCGCGAGGAAAACGGCATGGTCATCATCGACCGCTCGCTGCCCAACTCGCCCCCGCCCGGCATTTATGCCATGCCGATGGACATGGCGGGCCAGCCGGTCAATCGCTTCTCCGAGGCGCGCTTTGCCTCGCCCGCCATGCATGTGGCGTTCGCGCGCCTCACCGATATCGACCGCCCGGGCGAGACGAAGCGCGAATGGCGTTTCAACATCACCCATCTGATCACGCCCGAGACGAATAACAGCCTCCATTATTGGTGGTTCTGCTCACGCAACACGCGTCTCGAAGACAAGGCGGTGGACCGCTTCATGTATGAGGGCTCGAACCAGGCCTACACCGAGGATGTCGAGGCGCTGCAATGGATCACCGAGACCATCTTGCAAGATGAGACACCGCAGCTCGACCTGAATTTTGCCCCCGACAAGCCCGGCCTCCTGATGCGCAGGCGCCTGCGTTACCTCGCCGATCTGGAGGCCGGGCTTTTGGGCTGAACAGCACGAAACGGCGCGGGGCCGAAACGATGCCCCGCGTGCCTGAATAAAAAATTAATAACTGGGGAAAATCTGATGACCAAGAGTTCCAACGATGTGTTGGCGCCCAATGGCGCGCTGATGCCTGACGATATGACCGGGTTCCAGATCGGCGTCATTGCGCTGTGCGTCTGCCTCGCCGGGCTTGATGGGTTCGATGTGCTGGCGATCGCCTATACCGCGCCCGCCATCGCCCATGGCTGGGCGCTCAAACCCTTCATGCTGGGCGAATTATTCAGCGCCGGGTTAGCGGGCATGGGGGTGGGCGCGCTGCTCATCGCGCCGCTGGGTGACCGGCTGGGGCGCCGGCCGGTCGTGCTGCTGAGCCTGGTGCTGTTGTGTGTGTTCATGTTCGCCTCGGGCTTTACCGGCACCCTGGCGCAGCTCGTGCTCATGCGGTTTTGCACCGGCCTCGGCATTGGCGGCATGTTGGCCAATATCAACGTCATCGCCAGCGAATATGCCTCGGCGCCCCGGCGCGAATTATGCGTGGCGCTGATGTCGGTCGGCTACCCCATCGGCGCGACGCTGGGCGGCATGGCGGCGGTCTTGATCATTCATGCCGATCGCTGGCCCGGCGTGTTCCTGTTTGGCGGGCTGGTGGCGCTGGTGCTGCTGCCGGTGGTCTATTTCAGCCTGCCGGAATCGCTGGCCTATCTGGCCGCGCGCCAGCCGGTTCATGCGCTGGCCCGGATCAACCGGCTGCGCGTCAGGCTGGGTCAGGACGAGTTGCCCGCCCTGCCGCGCCTGATCGCGGCGCACGAGGCAGAGCCGCGCGACATCCTCGCGATCTTCCGCCCCGGCGCGCTGGGCACCACCACCGTCGCGGCGTTTCTTTATTTCTCGGTCATGGCGACGGCCTATTTCCTGCTGAGCTGGACCCCCAAGCTGCTCACAGATCTGGGCCTGAGTGTGCAAGGCGGCATCTCGGGCGCGCTGATGATCAATATTGGCGGCACGATCGGCTGTATTCTCTATGGCTTTTATGCGGGCAGGCTCGGTGTGCGCCGGCTGGCGGTGGCGTTCATGCTGGGGCTTTGCGCCATGACGCTGAGTTTCGGCGTGCTGCCCGCCCAGAGCGCGCTGCTGATGCTGGCGGCCCTCGGGCTGGGGTTTTGCCTGCATACCTCCATCACCGTGCTCTATGTGGTGGTGCCAACCGTGTTCCCCGCCGCCATCCGCGCCACGGGCACGGGCTTTGCCATGAGCATGGGCCGGCTGGGGGCGGTGTTTGGGCCGCTGCTCGCGGGCTGGTTCATGTCGGGCGGCTATGGGCGCCCGGTCTATTGCGCGGCGCTTGCCCTGCCGATGCTGGCCGCAATCATCTGCCTCTACGGTTTGCCGAGCCTGGGGCGGCCCGCGCCCGTTACCGCCACCGAACCGGCAGAGTGAGCGTTTAACCGGTTGTGCTGCCGTCCTCCATGGGGGCGGCAGCTTGCGTCAGGGCTTGCCGCAGGGAGGCGAGCTCGGCGCTGAGAAAGCCGGGCAGATCGGGCGTCATCGGCTCGGCGCCGCCGCGCAATGCCTCGGAAATCTTACCCAAGCTGGTGTCGAGTTGCGCCAATTCGGCTTGGGAGGGGAGCGATGAAAAGCGATCTTGCGGCGCGGCTTCCCATTCCCAGCATTTTGCCAAGATCTGGTAGCCCATGCGTTGCAGGGCAATTGAGACAGGCCAGAGTTGGCGCGCATGGTCGCGGCGGGCGGGCAGGCCGCCGAGCTCGGTGTCAAAGCGGGTGGCGAGGGAGAACAGGCTGAGCTGGAGGTCGCGCCTGGTTTGCAGGGCGCCGGGGCTGGTGGGGGGCTGGGTTGCCACCCAGGCGAGCACGGCGCGGATGCCGGCCAGGGTGCGCGCCAGCTCATCGGTGAGCGAGCGTTTGGCCGGGCGGCGGGCGGTGAGGGTATAGACCCCCAGCCCCGTCAGGCAGCCGACGAGGGTTTCCTCGCCGCGCAGCCAGAGCAGATGGGCCGGATGGGGGGCAAGGCCGCCGCCCGTGCCGACCATGAGCGCGATGGCGGTGATGAAAATGGCGGCCAGCGCGTAATTGCGGGGCACCAGCATGTCGATGGTGAATTGCAGCGCCATGAGCACCAGAACCAGGCCGAGCCCCGTGGGGTGGATGGCCAAGATGGCGGCGGTCAGGCCAAGCCCGAGCAGGGTGCCGAGCGCGCGCTCGATGCCGAGCTGGAGGGCGCGGGTCCAGGCGGCGCCCTCGTGCAGCACCAGAACCGCGGCGGCCATGGCCCAATAGACGCGCTCCAACCCCAGCACGGCGCCAAGGCCACCGGCCGCCGCCACCGCCAAGCCGACACGCAGCGCGGCATGAAGCGCGGGCGAGGAGCGCTGGGCATTGGCGCGAAGGGCCTGGCCGAGCGCGAGATGGCCCAGCGGCAGCGTCGGCAAATGCGGCCGTGTTTCGGCCGGGGCGGGGCGCAGGGCGGCCGCGCCCAGCGCCCGGGCGCGGGCGGCGGTTTCGGGGTGCGGCGCCCCGGCGCCCACGCAGCCGGCAAACAGCAGATGCAGCGCGCGGTTGGTGGCCCTGAGGCTGGCGAGGGCGGGGTCTGGGGCGTGATCGGGCTGCATGGAGACCAGCACCGTCCAGCTCAGATGCAGCGCCTGCGCGGCCTGGTGGCAGCGCTGGTCGCGGGTGGCGGGCGTGGCCTCGGCCAGCAGGGCCACGGCCTTTGCCGCCGCCGCCACGGTTTCGGCCTCGGGGGCGCGAAACCAGAAAAGGGCGGCTGACATTTGCAGCAGCCAGGCAACGGCGCCGCCCGCCAGCACCAGCCAGGCGATGGCGCCCAAGGAGAGCGTGCCGGTGGGAATGGCCGTGCCGATGGCGCAGGCGAGCGCGAACATATAGGCGCCGGGCGGCCCGATTTTGAGCGCATGGCACAGAAAGGTGGCGGCCATGGCCAGCACGGCCATGACGGGAATGGTCAGGGCGGCGTGATGCTGGGTCCAGACGCCGGTGACCGCGAACAGGGCAAAGGCGAGGGCGACGGCCGCCAGCACCATGGCTTTGTAGCGATAAGGCCGGCCGAGCGCATAAACGGCGGTGAAGGCGCCGATGGTGGTGATGAGCCCGGCCTTGAGATCGCCCGCCGCCCAGCAGATGAGCACCGGAATCCCCACGCTCAGGGCCGAATGCAGCGCCACCCGCCCGCGCGGCGGCGAGGGGCGCAGCCGGAACAGGCCGGCCAGCGAGAGCGGGCGGCTTGGCGGGGGCGGCGCGGCAGGGGGCGGCGTGTGTGGTGAGGGCATGGGCGATCCGTGCCGGGCTTTATCAACATTGGCGGGCTTGGCCAACCAAAAGCCGGGGGCGGCGCGCACATTCGCGCCTCAGGGCGCGGTATTGTTCATAAGTTGAATGAATTTATAAAAATTTACGGATGGATGTTTTTTATTATTGAATATTTGAAGCGTGATTGATAAAAAGCCTGAGTAAAATAATTCATCATTCAAATATTGAATGATCTAGGGCGGAACTCTTGGTGCGAATCGCATGAATACAGAACCTTACGATGTGGTGGTGGTTGGCTCGGGCGCGGCGGGCAGCTTCGCGGCGAAGGAGCTGACGGAGCGGGGGCTGCGGGTGCTGGTGCTCGAGGCCGGCCGGAACGTGACCGGCGAGGATTTCAAGCTTGACCCCAAGGCGCCCAAGGAAAAGGGCATTCAGCTTTGGGCGCGCATCCGCGCGGCGCTCGAAGGCCAGCCGATCCAGTCGAAAGTGGCGTTTTACGGCCGCCAGCTGAAGCATTTTTTTGTCCAGGACAGCGAGCACCCCTACACCACGCCGCGCGGCAAGCCGTTTTTGTGGATTCGCGGCAAGCAGCTTGGCGGGCGGCTGCACACCTATGGCCGGATGCTGCTGCGGTGGACGGATTATGATTTCAAGGCCGCCAGCCGCGACGGTTATGGCGAGGACTGGCCGATCGGCTATGCCGACATCGCCCCTTATTACGACCGGGTCGAGGAATTTTTGGGGGTGTATGGCGAGGCGCGCGAGATTCCCAACCTCCCCGCCGGGCATTATGCTGGTGACGCCCGGCTGACCCGGGCGGAGGCGGCCTTCAAGGCCAAGATCGAGCAAAAATGGCCCGAGCGTGCCGTGACCACTTGGCGTTACGTGCCGCCCAATGCCCGGCGCATTCCCCATGCCCTGCTCGCCGCCCAGGCGACCGGGCGCCTGACCGTGCGGACCGACGCGGTTGTGCGCCGCGTGCTCACCGACCCGCGGAGCGGCAAGGCCACGGGGGTGGAATATGCCGACCGGCTGAGCAAGAAGACCGAGGTGGCGACGGGCAAGGTGGTGATGCTGTGCGCCTCCCCGATCGAGACGGTGCGGCTGATGCTCAACTCCACCAGCCCCCGCCACCCGCGGGGCATAGGCAACAGCTCGGGCACGCTCGGGCATTATTTCATGGACCAGGTGCCGAGCCTGATCATCGGTTCGGTGCCGGGGGTAGAGGGCGCGGAAGTGGCCGACCCGCTGCCCGCCGACCCGTTTTACGGCAATAGCGGCGGGGTCTATATTCCGCGCTTCGAAAATCTCGGCCAGGCGGCGGGGCGGGGCTTTCGCCGCGGCTTCGGGTTTCAGGGCACCATCGGCCGGCTGTTTGTGCGCGCCGGGCGGCCGGCGCAGTTCGGCATCATGGGGTTTGGCGAAATGCTGCCTCATTTTGAGAACCAGATCAGCCTCGAGCCGCGCCGGAAGGATCGCTGGGGCGTACCGCTGCCCCGCATTGCCTGTGCCATTACCCCCAACGAAGCCGAGCTGCTGCGTGGCCAGGTGGCCGCCATCAAGGATATGGTCGAGGCCGCGGGGCTGGAGATCGAGTTTTACGGCTCGCAGCTTGGGCTGGTGGAGCAGGGGCGTGGCGCGTTTCCCGATGCCGACTGGTTCAGCCGGCTGTTGTTCCGCCTCAATTTCACCAAGGGCATGGCGATGGGCGCGGCGATCCATGAAAGCGGCGGCGCGCGCATGGGCAAGGATCCGGCCATTTCGGTGCTCAACGCCCATAATCAATGCTGGGATGTGCCCAATCTCTTCGTCACCGATGCCAGCAGCTTCGCCACGGGCGGGTGCTGCGGCACGACCCTGACGGTCATGGCCCTGACCGTGCGGGCTTGTGAATATGTGGCCGGGCAGCTGGCGGCGGGGCGGCTTTGAGGGCCTCCCGCCCGGGGTGAAACGGCGTTTGAGTTCTGGTGGTAAAAAAACAAAATTCAGGAGACGTACAAATGGAAATATCTGCCGTGATGCAAGCAGGCGAGGGCGCGGCGGCGCGCCGGCCAAGGGCCATTCATATCAGGCTGAGCGCGCTGATTTTGCTGGAGTTCGTGGTGTTTGGCGCGTGGTTCGCCACGCTCGGGCTGGTGCTGGCGACCCACGGGCTGGCGCCCTTCATCGGCAATGCCTATTTCATCAGCGCGGTCGGCGCCATCGTCTCGCCCATGCTGATCGGCGCCGTGGCGGACCGCTTCATGTCCGCCCAGAAAGTCTTCGCGCTTTTGCACTTTATCGGCGCGGGCATCTTGTTTTCCATTCCGCATTTCATCGCGCTCGGCAATGGCGATGTCGTGGTCGCGATGATCTTCGCCTATATGATGTTTTTCATGCCGACCCTCGGGCTGGTCATCTCGATCCCGCTTTATCACATGCAGGACCGGACGCATTTTTTCCCCTATGTCCGGGTGTTTTCGCCGTTCGGCTGGTTCGTGGGGGCGATCGTCGTCGGCGCGCTGGGGTTTTCGGCCTCCACCAACACCTTTCTGTTCGCCGGCGCCATCAGCCTGGTGCTCGCCGCCTACGCCCTGACAATCCCCAACACGCCGCCCGCCCTGGCCAATGCCCGGTTTGATTTTGGCGACATCATCGGGGCGAAGGCGTTTGTCTTGTTCAGGCAGCGCAATTTCCTGGTGCTGATGGTCTGCACCTTTCTCACCGCCATATCGCTGGGCGTCTATAACGCCTTCGCCTCGCCCTATCTGGGGGCGCTGGGCATCAAGAATGTCTCGGGCGTGCTGGCGATCGGGCAATTTTCCGAGGTTGTTTTCGTGCTGACGATCCCCTTCGTGCTGGCGCGCATTGGCATGAAATGGGCCATTTTGGCCGGCATGGCGATGTGGGGGATCCGGTTTGGCTTGTTCATGCTGGCGCCCGGCCATGTGGCGCTGGCGGTGGTCGCGGTCGGGCTGCATGGCATCTGCAATGATTTCTTCCTGATCGTCGCCGCCATGTATATCGACCGCGTGACGCCGCCGGCCTTGAAGGCCCAGGCGCAGGGGTTTCTGGTGCTCATGCTGTCTGGGGTTGGCGGGGCCGTGGGCGCCAAGGTGGGCGGCTATATTTTCGTCAACCAGATCATCCCCAACATGGCGAAAGGCCCGGCCGTCTGGGCGCCTTTGTGGATGGTGCCCGTGGTGGTTGCGATCTTTGTCTCGATCATGTGGGTGATCTTTTTCAAATATGATCGCCGTCAGGAAGCCGCGGACATGCGCAGGGCGGCGTGAGGCTGGCGGCCCCGCCCACAAGGCGGGGCCGTTCGAAAATTGCGGCGTATAATTCAGGAATGAAGACGATGTTTGATAATTACCTCATTCGACATGACAGCCTGAAAAACGATGTCGAGGGCGGCATCGTGGCGGGGTTTTCGCTGGCGGTCCGCCATGCCAATTACCGGGGGGTCTTCCTGTCGCTCCATGCGGGCTATTTTCTGGAAGTCGATGGGGTCGAGTATCCGGTTTCGGCGCAGAGTTTCGAGATCAACGGCCAGCCGCCCCGCTCCTTCGAGGAGACGAAAACAGCAGTCTGGGAGCATTGGGACTATGATGACGAGGCCATTCTCCACATCGCCGCCCCTGGCGGGTTGAAGGCTGGTCTGCATATCATAAGGTTTCAGCAATGCGTTTTGGCGGCCTATGGCTACCTGCCGACCGACGAGGCCTGGGTGGCCACGCCGCCAAAGCCGGGCAGTGGGGCTGGGTCCGACAAGACCCCCCATATCGTGACTTATGAGCTTTCCCTGAACGACGCTGCCGGAGCCTAAGACCCATGAAACTCGGCGTATCCCTTTACAGCTATCAGCAGGCGCAGTTCTTTAAAGAATTGTCTCTTGAAGACCAGATCCGGGAGGTTAGTGAAAACCTGCCGGGCGCGGATGGCATCGAGATCATCGATGAAATGTCGCTCCATTACCCAGATCCAGGCCTCGCCTTCATCGAACGCTGGTTTGGCTGGATGGCGCGCTACAAAACCGTGCCGGTGACGATGGATGTTGGCATGGATGTGCTGCAATTCCGCGACCATGTCATGAGCCACGCGGAATGCGCCGAACGGCTGAAGCGCGATATCAGGCTGGCCAAGAGCCTGGGGTTTCAAAATGTCCGGGTCTTGTCCACATGCCCGTTCGAGGTGATGCTGGCGGCCTTGCCCGAGGCCGAGCGGCTGGGGCTGAAGCTTGGCAAGGAAGTGCACCAGCCCATGGCGCTGGAGGGGCGCCAGGTTTCCGAAATCATCGAGTACGCACAAAAAACCGGGCATGATCTGCTTGGCATCGTGCCCGATTTCGGCATTTTCGGCACGCGACCCTCGGAGGTTTTGCTGGCATGGTATGTCCGGCGCGGGGCGCGCGAGGCGGCGGGCGATGCCGCGGTCGAGCTGGCGCATTTGCTGCGAACCGGCCGCGCGCCGCTGGATTTCGAGGCGGTCTCTCGCCAGACGGCGGGAAATTTGCGTGTCGCGTTCAAGAGCTTTGTTGGTACGGGGCTCTGTGAGCCAGAGCTCAAGCCGGCATTTGAGGCACTGAAGCGGTTCGCCGACCAGCGCGTGCCAATGGCGAGCGCGCTCGATTATGTGGTGGTGTCCGAGGCGATATTGCTGTCCAACACCTCGCCCGACACGTTGCGCCAGCTTTGCCCCCATGTCGTGAGTGTACATGCCAAATTCAATTATATGTCCGAATGTCCAGGGTGGCCTGGGGAGTTTCAGGATATCGCCATCGATTATGAGGCGGGCATCAAGGCGCTCCGCGATGGCGGCTATGCGGGCTATCTCAACTCGGAATATGAAGGCCAGAGATATTTCCAGGACCGGACGCGCGCCGAGATGCAAAGCGAGATCGAGCAGGTGCGCCGGCACCAGGGCATGCTGCGGAGGCTGATTGCGCCATGAACAAGAGCTTGATTGCCTATGTGGGGTCTTACGGCGCGGCGCCGGGGGCTTTGGGCGGCGGCATTTACGCGCTGCGCGTGGCGCACCAGGGGCGGGATCTCGTGCAAATCTTTCATGAGCCCGAGCCGAAAGATGCCGGCTATCTGGTATATGCCGCGCAAAGCCGGATGCTTTATGCGGTTGATGAGCGCAAGACCGATGGGCGCGGCCCCGTGAATCCGCCGGCAAGCGTGCAGGCGTTTCGGGTCATGGCGGATGGCGCCTTGGTGTGGCGCAACACCGTGCGGGCATTTGGCCCGAGGCCTTGCCATCTCAGTCACGATGGGACGCAAAATATGGTGTTCTCCGCCAATCACGGAGATTTTCAGCATGTTGAGCGGGTCGTCAAAAAGCCTGATGGCGGCTTTGATGTTGAGTATGTGTACGATGATTCGACCCTGACCATGTACCGGGTTGAGGCGGATGGCGCTCTGGGCGAGGTCGCGGATATTCATGTTTTTGAAGGGCATGGCAAAGACCCCAACGGGTCGCCGCAAAATGGCGGCCATGCGCAGGCGAGCCCCCATGTGCATTGCGCGGTCATGGCGCCCGATGGGCGGTTTGTCATCGCGTGCGACAAGGGAACCGACAAAATCCATGTCTTTCGCCTGGAAGAGAGGCTCGAGATCGCTCATACCCACCAGATGCCCGCGGAGACGGCGCCAAGACATGCGGCATTTTGCCCCCAAACCGGGCGTTTGTTCGTGAGCTGCGAATTATCCTCGGAGATCGCATCGTTTGACTTCGATCCGGACACGGGAACCTTGACCCCGCTGGACCGGCAATCGAGCGTCGATCGGGCTTATGAGGGCGTGAATGAGCCCGCCGAGATCAGGATCCATCCCAATGGCCGCTTTGCCTATGTGAATAACCGCGGCGAGGATTCGCTGGCGTGGTTCGAGATCGGCGGGGATGGCAAGCTCGCGCGCCTTGGGCATGTCTTGCTCGCCAAATCGGTCCATCCAGGTCTGGCGGCGCGGAGTTTCGCCTTCAGCCCGTCGGGAGATTTCATGCTCCTGGCCGATCGTCCGGCGCATAGGGTGCGCTCTTACGCGGTGGATGGACAGAGCGGCGCGGTCAGCCAGATGGCGGAGTTTTCGGTGCCAGACCCGGCATTCATCTGTTTCGCGGAACTGAGCCGCGAGGGAGATTATTGATGCGTGAGCAAATGAATATTTCCCGGCCCAGCGAGCGGTTGCAAGTTGTCATCATCGGCAGCGGCATGATCGGGGATGTGCATCGCCGCGCGGCCATTTTGGCTGGGGGAGAGGTGGCGGGCGTCATGGCCTCGACGCCCGAGCGCTCCGATCTGGCGGCGGCGCGGTGGCGGACGCGGGCCGTTGCCAACCTGGCAGATCTGGCGAGGTTTGCCCCGGACATCGTGCATGTGTGCAGCCCCAACGCGCTGCATCTTGAGCATGTCAAGGCGGCTCTTGCCTGCGGAGCACATGTGATTTGTGAAAAGCCCCTGGCGATCGACGCCGCCTCCGCGCGCGATGTATGCGAAGCGGCGGCGGCGCGCGGCAAAATCGCCACGGTGCCGTTCGTCTACAGATTCCACCCGCTGATCCGCGAAATCAGAGCGCGCGTCCAGCAGGGGGAGTTTGGCAAATGGCACTTGCTGCACGGCAGTTATTTGCAGGACTGGCTGCTCTCCCCCCACGCGACGAGCTGGCGGGTGAATTCAAAAATCGGCGGTGCGTCGCGGGCTTTCGCTGATATCGGCTCGCATTGGTGCGATCTGGTGGAGTTTGTCAGCGGCGAGAAAATCGCCGCGGTGATGGCGAGCATGACCACCACGATCCCGGAAAGGCCAGCCAATTCGGCGGCGACCTTTGGCGCCGAGCGGCCAACGGGCGAGACGATGAAAGTGGATACCGAGGACGCCGCCGTGGTGACCTTCAAGACCGCGTCTGGTGTTCTGGGCGTGGTAACCATTTCGCAAATCTCGGCGGGGCGGAAAAACCGGCTATGGTTCGAGCTTGACGGCGCCGAGAAATCGGTGGTGTTCGACCAGGAAAATCCAGAGACGATCTGGATCGGCTCGGAAGGTCCGGCCATGGTGGTGAACAGGGATCCCGCGCGCGGCGCCGAAGATCAGCGCCGCCTGTCGGTTTTGCCGCCCGGGCATCCGCAGGGCTATGCCCAATGTTTCGATAATTTTGTGAACGACACCTATGCGGCCGTTAAGGGCGAGCTTCATGACGGCCTGCCCTCGTTCGCGGATGGTTTGCGCTCGGCTCATATTGTCGAGGCGGTCATTCAATCGGCGCGCGCGCGGCAGTGGGTGGATGTGAAAAGCTGAGTTGGCTTTTTTGAACAGGTAAACGAGGTTCAGATCATGAGTTTGACAGCGCCGCCCGTGACCTTGTTCACGGGCCAATGGGTGGACTTGCCCCTTGAGGAGGTCGCGGCGCTTGCCGCGGGGTGGGGGTATGATGGGCTGGAACTGGCCTGTTCGGGCGAGCATCTCGATGTCTGGCGCGCGGCCGAGGATGCAAATTATCTCGCCAGTCGCAAGGACATTCTCGATCGCCACGGTCTGAAACTGTTCGCGATTTCCAACCATCTGGCCGGCCAGGCGGTTTGCGACGACCCGATCGATTTTCGCCACCAGGCGATTTTGCGCCCGCGGACCTGGGGAGATGGCGAGGCCGAGGCGGTGCGGCGCCGGGCGGCGGAGGAAATGGCGCTGACCGCCAGGGTGGCGAGGCAATTGGGGGTGGATATCGTGGTCGGTTTCACCGGCTCGAAAATCTGGCCTTACGTCGCGATGTTTCCGCCTGTGCCTGGCCATGTCATCGATGAAGGCTATGAGGATTTCGCCCGCAGATGGCGGCCGATTTTGAATGTTTTCAGAAATGAAGGGGTAAGATTCGCCCACGAGGTTCACCCCGGAGAGATCGCCTATGATTACTGGAGCAGCGTGCGCGCGCTCGAAGCCCTGGACCACGACCCGGCCTTTGGCTTCAACTGGGACCCGTCTCATATGATGTGGCAAAACATCGATCCGGTTTCGTTCATCCATGATTTCCGTCAGCGCATTTATCATGTGGATTGCAAGGACACGCGTCTGAAGCCGAAAAACGGCCGCTATGGGGTTTTGGGGTCGCATTTGCCGTGGGGAGATGCGCGCCGGGGCTGGGATTTCGTGTCGGTCGGGCATGGCGATGTGCCATGGGAAGATGCGTTTCGGGCGCTGCGCTCCGCCGGATATGCCGGGCCGATTTCGATTGAGTGGGAAGATGCCGGCATGGACAGGCACCATGGCGCGGCCGATGCGCTGCGCTACGTGAAATCATTATTGTGGAAGCTGCCGGCGCGCGGTTTCGATGCGGCGTTCGCGGAAAACGCCGCCACCGATCTGTGACCAGGCCATGGAGCGCGGGAAGGATGTTAAATCATGTAGATATGAAACGATTTTCGCAATGATGCGGGTGGAGCACGGCGTGAGAATCCGCCCGTCGTAAAGAGGTGGAATTATGGGAGACAGAAATGTTTAAGAAAATAAATGGTTCGGCCGCCATGATGCGGTCAATGTTGATGGCATCGGTGGCGATGGGGGCATGGCATGGGGCGGCGTTCGCGGCCACTGCGTCGCAGGCGCCCCTGAAGCTGACGCTGACCTCGGATCAGAGCGCGAGCGTGCCCAAGGCCGCCCCCGCGGCGCCGCCGGTCGATGCGCTGTCGCCGACGATGTTTGGCTGGCGCCCGTGGCTGAACGCCCACGGGATCGACATGATGCTCGACGAAACCGATGAATTCGCCACGACGATTTCGAGCTATCGCAACCCCACGACCAACACCGGCCAATATTCCTGGTGGACCAACATAGACTGGGACAAGCTCGCGGGCATTCCGGGGTTTTCAACCCACACCATCATCGTTGGGCGTTATGGCAATGATTCCAGCCACAAGATCGGCGACGCGGTGAGTTCGAGCCAGGAGATTTACGGCTCGGGCGGCAATGTCTTCGCGCATCTCGTCGAGGCCTATGGCGAGGAATCCCTGTTTGACAACCGTGTCGATCTCGTGCTCGGCATCGAGCCGATGCTGTGGGATTTCGCCGGCGCCTATCTTCAGTGCAGCAACTTCATGAACGACGCGCTGTGCGGCAACCCGACCATCGGCTATGAAAACGGCCCCTATTCGGTGTTCCCCGATTGGAGCTACGCGGCGCGCATCCAGATCAGCCCGACCCCGACCACCTACATCAAGACCGGGCTGTTCTACACGCAGCAAAACATCTACCAGATCAATCACGGTTTCCGCAGCGGCTTCATGTTCGATGCCGCCCAGGTCAAGCGCCCGACCATTCCCGTGGAGCTGGGCTGGACGCCGGCTTTTGGCGCCGAGGCGCTGCCCGGCCATTACAAGGCGGGCGTCATTTTCGATGAAAACGTCCACCCGGATGATTATTACGACATCAACGGCAATGCCTGGGCGCAAACGGGCCTGCCCCCGCGTGAGGTGAAAAGCGCGCCGTCTGAATATATCATGGTCGATCAGATGTTCGTGCGCAACGGCCCCGGCCCGTTCAGCGGCTTGATCGGTTTTGCCAGCTATTGGCACGATGCCGCCAACTGGTTCACGGTCGGGCTGGTTGACCATGGCTTCTGGTCGGCCCGGCCGGATGACGGCGCGGCGATCGGGTTTGTGTATGCCATCATGCCGCCCGGCGTGCGCAAGACCGAGCAATTGCAGCAAAAGCTCGGCCTGCCGATCACGGGCGATGCCTATGGCCTGCCCTTCAACGGCAATGCCGTGACGGGGGTGCAAAGCACCTGGCCGATGCTGGAGCTGCAATACCAGATCCATGTCACGCGCGGCGTCACCGTCTCGCCGGATTTCCAGTATTATTTCCGGCCCAACGCCCAGTCCAATCTGCCGCCGGCGGCCTTTGTCGGCTTCAGAACCCACATCACCCTGTTTTAACCCAGGCGGGCCCGCCAGAGCATGGCGGGCCTTTTTTGAGGCGCGCGGCTTGATTGTTCAAAAGATGAATATTATCTTTTAAACATGCCGTCAAAAACGCCAAAATCCGAACAAAAACCCGAAAAACGCCAAGCCGGGCGCGGTGCGCGCGCGGCCAACACGCATTTGATCGTCGAGGCGCTGCGCACGCTGGGGCCGCTGTCTCAGGCGATGATCGCCCGCCAGACGGGGCTATCCCCGGCCTCGGTCAACAACATCATCCATGCGCTCCGGCATGATCATGTGGTGTCGGTCGAGGCGATCAATGGCCGCGAGGCCCTGGTGCGGCTGGCCACGACCAAGGGCGCCGTGGCGTCTGTCACGGTCGGGCCGGAGGTGATGTCTGGGGCGCTGGTGTCGTTTGACCGCGAACGGCGGTTTGACGCGCTGTTGCGCCCGCCCGCCGGGCAGGCCGGCACATCGCCTGATATGGTGGTGGAGCTGCTGGAGGATTTGGCGCGCCAGGCGGGCATCGGCCTCGCCGATCTCACCGGGGTTGCCATCGCCATGCAGGCGCCCATCGAGCGGGGCAGCGGGGCGGTCACCTCCTGGGCGGCGAGCCGGCTGCCTTTATGGCGAGACATGGCGCTGCAACGCCATTTCGCGGCGGCGCTGGGCGTGCCGGTGATTGTCGATAACGACGCCAATCTGGCGGCGCTGGCGGAGTGGAGCTGGGGCGCCGGGCGCGGCTCGGAGGATTTTTTATATGTGATCTGTTCGGAGCAGATCGGCGGCGGGCTGATCATTGATGGCAAGATCTATCGTGGCGGCACCGGCATCGCCGGTGAGATCGGCCATATGGTGCTCACGGAGACGGGGCCGCTCTGTTTTTGCGGCAGCCGCGGCTGCTTGTCGGCCTATGCCTCCGAGCGGGCGATCTTGTCCAAGCTTCAGGTCTCGGAGAGCGCCAAGACCAGCTTGAAGGATGTCATCGCGAGCGCCCGCAATGGCGATGCCGCCTGCCAGCTGGTGTTGCACGAGGCCGGGCGGTCTCTGGGGCAGGCGCTGGCCAACGCCGCGCGGCTCATCGCGCCCAGCGTGATCTCGATCGGCGGCGAGCTGGGGGCGGCGGGGGCGTTTGTGTATGATGGCCTGCGCTCGGCGTTTGACGCGCCGAACATGAAGGCGATCACCGCCTCGATCCGGGTTTGCGTGGGTGAGCTGCCGGGCGACGCCACCTTGCTGGGCGGCGTCGCGGCGGTTTTGGCCTCGCTCGACAAGGGGCTGAGCGCCTTGCCGGGCTGGATGGAGCCGGCGCGCGCGCTCAGCGATAGATGATGTCCATCTCCGGGCGCCACAGCTTGATGCCGCCTTGCAGGCCGGCGGCGTTGAGGGCGAGCGAGACGGTGCCGGGCAGTTCCTCGGCCGTGAAATGGCGGGCATTGCCGCCGCCCAGATAAAGATGGTCGAAATTGACCAGCGCGGCGCAACGGCCGATGGTGGTCAGCACATTTTGTTTCCAGGCCGCCATGCCGGCCTGGCGATAGGTGGCATCGCCGACGAAATCGTCATAGCTCGGCGCCTCGCCCGCCGGGTGGCGGCCAAGCTCGATTTGCGGGGCGGGCACGCCGTCGCGGAACAGGGCAAAGCCCATGCCGGTGCCAAGCGTCAGGGCCACCTCGATGCCGGCGCCCCGAATGACGCCAAGCCCGTGCATCGTGGCGTCGTTCGCCAGGCGGGCGGGGCGGCCGAAGCGGGCGGCGGCGAGGGCGGCGAGGTCGGTGCCATGCCAGACATCGGAGCCGAGATTGGGGGCGGTGAGGATGATGCCGCCCCGGATGGCGCCGGGGAAGCCGATCGAGAGCCGGTCAAACCCGCCGAGCGGGGCAACGAGCGTGGCGATGGCCTCCAGCACGGTTGCCGGCGGCGCGCCGGCGGGCGTGGGGCAGCGCACGGGTTCGTGCGTCATCTCGCCTTGGGGGGTGAGCAGGGCGGCCTTGAGATAAGTCCCCCCGATATCGAGAGCGAGCGTGGTGGGCATGATGGTCTCCGAAGGGGCGGCTTGGTTTGGTTGTGATGTCCGCGGCTTTGCCGGACGGGTTTTGGACGGTGACGTGGGCGTTGGCACAATATTTTTTAGTGTCTAAATAATACCGTCCGGCGGCGCGGGCTGTCAATCGTCAATTGCGTGCCCAGCGGTGATCGGCTACGGATCACGGCGTGATTTCAAAGAAAAAGCTTAATTCCGCGGCCATCCGCCGGGCCAATACGGCGCGGGTTTTTCATGCCATACGCCAGCAGCCCGGGCTGTCGCCACGGGGGCTGGGGCAGCTTACCGGCATAGATGGCGCGACGCTTTCCATCATTCTCGGCCAGCTTGAGCAAGACGGGCTGCTGATCCGCGACACCGCGGCCGCGACCGGCCATTCCGGGCGGCCGAAATCCCTGCTGTCGATCGACGCCAAGGCCCGGCTGATGGCGGGGGTGGCGCTGGAGGTGGATGAGATCCAGATTTTGATCGCCGGTTTAACGGGGGCGCGGCTGGCGGTGCTGTCCGTGCCCGGCTGCCCGACGCCCGAGGGCGCGGCCGGGGCGATCAAAGCGGGGATTTTGGCCTTGCTCAAGCAGCTTGGGCTGGCGCGCAAAAGCCTGGCGTGCATTGGGGTTGGCGTGCCGGGGCTGGTGGGGGCGGATGGCCGGCTCGTGCTCGCCCCCGCTTTGGCCTGGCGCGACGTTGATTTCGCCGGCCTGTTGTCGGCCGCGCTGGGCGTGCCGGCCTATCTCGAAAACGACACAAACGTCGCCGCCGCCGCCGAGCATCTGTTTGGCGGCAGCCAGAACGTGGCCAATTTTGTCTATATTTCCGGTAATTCGGGGTTGGGCGGCGGGTTATATCTCGGGGGCGGCATCTATCGCGGCCCGCGCGGGCTGGCCGGCGAGCTTGGGCACATGAAGCTGGTGCCCAATGGCCGCCTGTGCGCGTGCGGGGGGCATGGCTGTCTGCAAACCTATGTTTCCGGCCACGCGATTTTGCAGCGCGTGGCCGAATCGGGCAGCCCGGCGGCGGATATGTCGGTGGTCCGGGCGCGGGCACTCGCGGGCGATGACAAGCTCCGCGCCATTCTCGCCGAAGCCGGCGAGGCGCTGGGGCTCGGGCTGGCCAGCCTCGCCAATCTTCTGGCGCCCGAGCGCATTGTGCTGGGCGGCAGCCTGGCCGGCCTCGCGGCGTTTTTGCTGCCCTCCTGCCGGCAGGTTTTCAACGCCAATGCCATGCCCGGAATCGCGGGGGATGTCGCGATCACGGTCTCGGAACTCGATGCCTTCGCCATCCCCATGGGGGGCGTGGCCCTGGCCTTGCAACGGCTTTTTGACGATCCAGGCTTTTTTTAAAGGCCACCGCAAAAACCGCTTTACCGGGACGGCGATTTCCCCTATTTTTTCGACCATTAAAATAATCAGGCAGGATCGTTGTTCATGACCAGTCGGGTGATTCCGGTATCGCCGTTCGTGTTGGTTGTTTTTGGCGCCACGGGCGATCTGGCCCGTCGGAAGCTTTTGCCGGCGATGTTCCACCGCGACGCGGCGGGGCAGTTGCCCGAGGCGGCGACGATCATCGGGGCGGCCCGCGCGCATCTCGATGATGCGGGCTTCATCGCCCAGGCGCGCGCCGCGCTCATTGAGCATGTGCCGGCGGGTGAGCGCGACGAGGCGGTGCTCGCCCGTTTCCTGGCCCGGCTTCGCTATGTGGCGGTGGATGCCACGGGCGAGGCGGGCTGGGGCGAGCTGGCGGCGCTGGTCGCGCAGGCGGCGGAGCGTGTGAGCGTGTTTTACCTCGCCACCGGCCCGGCCTTGTTCGGCCCCATTTGCGAGCGTCTGGCGCGGTTTGGGCTCAATGGCCCGCTGGCGCGCGTGGTGGTGGAGAAGCCGGTCGGCAAGGATGGCGCCTCGGCGCGCGCGGTGAACGAGGCCATCGGCGCGGCCTTTCCGGAGGAGCGCGTCTATCGCATCGATCATTATCTCGGCAAGGAGACGGTGCAGAACCTGATGGCGCTGCGCTTCGCCAACGGTCTGTTCGAGCCGCTCTGGAACGCCGCCCATATCGACCATGTGCAGATCACGGTGGCCGAATCCATAGGCTGCGAGGGCAGGGCTGGCTATTACGACACCGCCGGCGCGCTGCGCGACATGGTGCAAAACCACATGCTCCAGCTGCTCTGCCTGGTGGCCATGGAGCCGCCCGCCCGGCTCGATGCCGACGAGGTGCGCGATGAGAAGCTGAAAATCCTGCGCGCGCTCAAGCCCGTGGGCGCCCAGGAATGGGTGCGCGGCCAGTACCGCGCCGGGGCCTCGGCGGGCGGGCCGGTCAAGGGCTATCTCGAGGAGCTGGGCTCCGAGGAGAGCGCCACCGAAACCTTCGTGGCGCTCAAGGCGGGTGTGGAGACTTGGCGCTGGGCGGGGGTGCCGTTTTATTTGCGCACCGGCAAGCGCCTGGCCGAGCGCGTGTCCGAGATCGTGGTGTCCTTCCGCCCCATTCCGCACTCGGCCTTCGCGCCTTCGGCTGGGCCGATCGCGGCCAACCGCCTGGTCATTCGCCTGCAACCCGATGAAGGCGTCAAGCTGTTCATCATGATCAAGGATCCCGGCCCCGGCGGCATGCGCCTGCGCGAGGTGCCGCTGGATATGAGCTTCTCGGCCGCCTTCAACGCCCGCAACCCCGATGCCTATGAGCGCCTGGTGCTCGATGTGGTGCGCGGCAACCAAACCCTGTTCATGCGCCGCGACGAGGTGGAAGCGGCCTGGGCCTGGATCGACCCGATTTTGGATGCCTGGAGTGCCCAGGCCGAACCTCCCAAACCCTACACCGCCGGCACCTGGGGCCCGAGCGCGGCGATCGCCCTGATCGAGCGCGACGGCCGCACGTGGGTTGATGGCGCGCCATGAGGCGCTTCGAAACCCCCCAGGATCTGGCCGAGTGTTTGGCGACCGAAGTGGCGGGTCATCTGCGCGCCGCCATAGCCGCCACCGGGCGGGCCGGGCTCGCGGTCTCGGGCGGCACCACGCCGGTCAGGTTCTTGCAAGCCCTGGCCTGCCAAACTCTAGACTGGCCGCGCGTCACCCTCACCCTGGCCGATGAGCGCTGCGTGCCCGAAGCCTCGCCCCGCTCCAACACCGCGCTGGTCAAAACCCATTTGCTGCAAGGCGCCGCCGCCCAGGCCCGCTTCGTGCCGGTCGGCGATCCCACGGCCCTGCCGCTCACCGTCGCGGTGCTCGGCATGGGCGAAGATGGCCACACCGCCTCGTTTTTTCCCGGCGGCGACCATCTGGCCCAGGCGCTCGACCCCGCCTGCCCGCATGCCGCCCTGCCCATGGCCGCGCCCGGCGTGCCCGAGCCGCGCGTGACCCTGACCTTGCCAAGTTTCGCCGCCGCCCGATATTTGTTTGTGCACATCGAGGGCGAGGCCAAGCGCCGCGTGCTCGCCCAGGCCCAAACCCCCGGCCCGGCGCCAGACATGCCCGTGCGCGCCATTCTGGCCCTCGACCCCGAGATTTTCTGGAGCCCCTGATCATGGTCCATCCCGTCATTCACGAGGTCACCGCGCGGATCGCCGCCCGCAGCCGTGGCAACCGCGCCGCCTATCTCGCCCGCATCGGCACGGCCCGCCAAACCAAGCCCGGGCGCAGCAAGCTCGGCTGCGCCAACCAGGCGCACGGCTTCGCCGCTTGCGGGGCCGGCGACAAATCGGCCCTCGCGGGCGATGTGGTGCCCAGCCTCGGCATCGTCACCGCCTATAACGACATGTTATCCGCCCACCAGCCCTACGAACATTACCCCGAACTGCTGCGCGACGCCGCGCGCCAGGCTGGCGGCGTGGCCATGGTCGCGGGCGGCGTGCCCGCCATGTGCGATGGCATCACCCAAGGCGAGGCGGGCATGGAACTCTCGCTGTTCTCGCGTGAGGTCATCGCCCTCGCCACCGCCGTCTCGCTCTCTCACAACACCTTCGATGCCGCGGTGTTCTTGGGCATTTGCGACAAGATCGTGCCCGGCCTGTTCATCGGCGCGGCGGCCTTTGGCCATCTGCCTTGCGTGTTCATCCCGTCCGGCCCCATGACCTCAGGCCTGCCCAACGACGAAAAAGCCAAGATCCGCCAGCTTTTCGCCGAAGGCAAGGTCGGGCGCGCGGCGCTGCTCGAGGCTGAATCGCAAGCCTATCACGGCCCCGGCACCTGCACCTTTTACGGCACCGCCAACACCAACCAGATGATGATGGAGGTGATGGGCCTGCATCTTCCAGGCGCCGCCTTCGTCAATCCCGGCACCCCCCTGCGCGAGGCGCTCACCCGCGCCGCCGTGGCCCGGGCGCTCGGCCTCACCGCTTTGGGCACAAACCATCTGCCCCTTGGCGAGATGATCAATGAAAAAAGCTTCGTCAACGCCGTGGTGGCGCTGCACGCCTCGGGCGGCTCCACCAACCACACGCTCCACCTCATCGCCATGGCGGCGGGGCTGGGCATTGTCCTCACCTGGCGGGATTTCGCCGATCTCGCCGCCGTCACGCCGCTGCTCGCCCGCATCTACCCCAACGGCCGGGCCGATGTGAACCATTTCCACGCCGCCGGCGGCACGGGCTTTTTAATTCGTGAGCTGCTCTCGGCGGGGCTGCTGCACCCAGATGCCCGCACCATCATGGGCGACCTCACCGCCTACACCCAGGAGCCGTTCCTCGAAAACGGCGCGCTCTCCTGGCGCGAGGCGCCGGCCCAGAGCGGCGATGAGAGCGTGCTGCGCGGCGCGCGCAGCCCCTTCCAGCCAACCGGCGGGCTGCACATGCTCACCGGCGATCTCGGCGAGGCGGTCATCAAAACCTCCGCCGTGGCGCCCGAGCGCCACATCATCGAGGCCCCGGCCGCCGTGTTTCACAGCCAGGAAGAGGTGCAGGCGGCGTTCAAATCCGGCGCCCTCAACCGCGATGTGGTGGTGGTGGTGCGCTTCCAGGGCCCCAAGGCCAACGGCATGCCCGAACTGCACAAGCTCATGCCCCCGCTCGGCGTTTTGCAAGACAAGGGCTTCAAGATCGCCCTGGTCACCGATGGCCGGCTCTCGGGCGCCTCGGGCAAGGTGCCGGCCGCCATCCATGTCACGCCCGAAGCGCTCGATGGCGGCCCGATCGCGCGTGTGCAAACCGGTGACATCGTGCGGCTCGACGCCGTGACCGGCACGCTCACCGTGCTGGCCGATCTCGCCGCGCGCCCCCCCGCCATTGCCGATCTCGCCGCCATGCATGAAGGCTCGGGGCGCGAACTGTTCGCGGGCTTTCGCCACCTGGTCGGCAGCGCCGCCCACGGCGCCTCCATTTTCACTCACGGGGTTTGACAATGTTTCAAGACGGGCTTGAAGAAATCCTCACCCTCGCACCCGTGGTGCCGGTGGTGATCGTCGAAGACGTGCATGACGCCGTGCCGCTCGCCCGCGCGCTGGTGGCGGGCGGGCTTTGTGCCATCGAGGTGACGTTGCGCACCAGCGCCGGGCTCGAAGCCATCCGCCGCATCGCCGCCGAGGTCGCGGGCGCGGTGGCGGGCGTTGGCACCGTGCTCACCCCCGCCCAGGCCGAGGCCGCCGCCAAGGCGGGCGCCAAATTCGCCGTCTCCCCAGGCGCCACGCCCAAACTTCTGGACGCGCTGGAACAGAGCGGCATGGCGCCGCTGCCCGGCATCGCCACCGCCTCCGAGGCCATGCGCCTGATCGAGCGCGGCTACACCCACGCCAAATTCTTCCCCGCCGAACAATCCGGCGGCGCCCCCTTCCTCAAGGCCATCGCCTCGCCGCTGCCCCAGCTCAAATTCTGCCCCACCGGCGGCATCAACCCCCAAAACGCCCAATCCTACCTAACCCTCCCCAACGTCCTCTGCGTCGGCGGTTCCTGGATGCTCAAACCAGAACTCATCGCCACCAAAAACTGGCCCGCCATCGAAAACCTGGCCCGCCAGGC
>JAJXWD010000022.1 GCA_021781835.1 Pseudomonadota bacterium
CCCGCCCGGCCTCGCCCGCGCGGGCCGCCTCCACGCCGGCATTGAGCGCCAGCAAATTGGTCTGGAAGGCGATTTCATCGATCACCCCGATGATCTGGCTGATCTGGCGGCTCGACCCCTCGATCTGCCCCATCGCCGTCACCGCCTCGGTCACAATCCCGCCCGACTGCGCCGCCTCCTGGTGTGCCTCGGCCACCATGCGCCGGGCCGCCACCGCGCCCTTGGCGGCCTCGGCCACGGTGCCGGTCACGCTGGCCAGGGCGCGGGCTGTCTGGGTCAAGGCGTGGCCGGTCTCATCGGCGCCGCGTGCCAGATCGGCCGCCGCCTCATGCATCTCCCCGGCCTGGGCGCGCACGCTCTCGGTGCTTTGGCGCACCGCCCCCAGCGTGCTGCGCAGCGAGGCCTGGGTGGCGTTGAAATCGGCGCGCAGCACCTCGTATTCCGGGGGAAACCGGCGGCTCAGATCATGGGCCAGATCGCCCTTGGCCAACGCCGAGAGCCCGTCCGCCAGCGCGTCCACCATTTCGGTCTGCACCCTGGCCTGTGCCTCGCGCTCGGCGGCCATGGCGGCCTCGGCTTCCTTAATCGGCGTCAGATCCAGCAGCGTCTCCACCACATAGCGTATCTGGCCATCGGGCGCGCGCAGCGGCCCGGCATCTATGCGCAAATAAAGCCGCCGCCCGCTCGGCAGGTCGCACCAGTTTTGCGCCACCATGCGCCCCTCGGCGTCTTGCTGGTTGTTCTGGGCGTAAAGCCCGCCGGCCTTGTCGGTGGCGCCGCGCAGCACCAGATCGGCCAGGCAAGGCCGCGCCGCCGGGTAAAATCCCCGCCAATGCTCGCGCGTTCCCATCACCTCGGCGGCTTTCAGCCCGGTCAGCGCCTCCACCGCCGGGTTCCAGCACGCCACGGCTCCGCTGGCATCGAGCACGAACATCGGCACCACCATATGGCCCAAAAACGCTTCAAACGGCAGCGGCACGGTCCCGTGGCCCTGCCTGGGCTTACGCCAGAACGCCATATTTTCCCCTCCCTCCGCGGCACCGCGGGTTCTTCCGCCCTACCAAAGATAAATTTCCGCTTCACTAACGGCGCGTGACGCCGCCGCCAGCTTTGGGTATGGTGCCGGCCATGTTCCGTATCCGCCCGTTCGCCGCCCTGCCCCTCCTGGCCCTGCCCCTGCTCGCCTCCTGCTCGGCCCTGACCGAAACAGCCCAGCCCGCCCCGGAGGCACCGCGCGCGCCCTCCATCACCGAGGCCACGCTCAAACAAACGGAGCAAAACGCCTATTGGCGCGGTTTCGCGGCCGGGCGCCATTACCAGCTGGAAAAAGACGCCCACGCCGCCCCGGCCGACCTCACCCCCGCCACCCCAGACACCCCCACCGCCAGCACCGCCCCCGGCACCACGCCAGCCACCGGCGCGGCGCCCGCCACCACCGCCACCACCGCCGCCGCCAGCCCGCCGCCGCCCAGCCCGCCCAGCCCCCCCCGGCCGGGCAGCCTCTACAGGCCCAGCGGCGTCGCCCAGCCCTTGGGCAATTAGCCCTCACGGCCGTGCCGGGGGCTTGAGTCTCGGCGCCCAAGCGGGCACACAGCCCCCATGGCCGCCCCCCCGCTTCTGCTGCTCGACCAAATTTCCCTCACCCTCGGCACCGTGCCCCTGCTGAGCCGTGCCGGCCTTTCGGTTGGCGCGGGCGAGCGCATCTGCCTGGTCGGGCGCAACGGCTCGGGCAAATCCACCCTGCTCAAAATCGCCTCGGGCGAGGTTTCGTTCGATTCGGGCACGCGCTTTCTCCAGCCCGGCGCCACCATGCGCTATCTGCCCCAAGAGCCCGACCTCTCAGCCTTCCCCTCGGTCATGGATTATGTGCTGGCCGGCCTCGGCCCCCATGACGACGAATACCGCGCCCGCTATCTGCTGGGCGAGCTGGGGCTCAAGGAAACGCTCAGCCCCGCCAACCTCTCGGGCGGCGAGGCGCGGCGCGCAGCGCTGGCGCGCACCCTTGCCCCCACGCCCGACCTGCTGCTCCTCGACGAGCCGACCAACCATCTCGACCTGCCCGCCATCGAGTGGCTGGAATCCGAGCTGAAATCCCTCTCGAGCGGCCTCGTGCTCATCTCCCACGACCGCCGCTTCCTCGAGACCCTCTCGCGCGCCATGGTCTGGCTCGACCGCGGCGAGACCAGGCGCCTCGACAAGGGCTTCGCCCATTTCGAGGCCTGGCGCGACGAAATCCTGCTCCAGGAGGAGCTCGACTTCCACAAGCTCGGCCGCAAAATCGCCCGCGAGGAAGACTGGCTCCGCCACGGCGTCTCGGCGCGGCGCAAGCGCAACGTCAAGCGGCTGGGCAACCTGCACACGCTGCGCGCCCAAAAGCGCGATTATGTCCACAAGCTGGGCACCGCCAAAATGGCCTCGCTCGAATCCGCCACCTCTGGCAAAATCGTCGCCGATCTCGACAATGTCTCCAAATCCTTCGGCGCGCGGCCGGTCATCTCCGCCCTCACGCTGCGCGTCCTGCGCGGCGACCGGCTGGGCATCGTCGGCCCCAACGGCGCGGGCAAATCCACCCTGCTCAAGCTCATCCTCGGCGAGCTGGAGGCCGACACCGGCACCATCAGGCGCGGCACCGCGCTCGAAATCGTCACGCTCGACCAAAAGCGCGCCACCCTCGACCCCGACACCTCCCTCGCCGACACGCTGACCGGCGGCAAATCGGACCTCGTGGTCATTGGCGGCCAAAGCCGCCACGTCATCGGCTACATGAAGGATTTCCTCTTCAAGCCCGAACAGGCGCGCACCCCCGTCGGCACGCTCTCGGGCGGCGAGCGCGGGCGGCTGCTGCTGGCCAAGGCCCTCACCCTGCCCTCCAACCTGCTGGTGCTCGACGAGCCGACCAACGATCTCGACCTCGAAACCCTCGACCTGCTGGAAGAGTTGCTGGCCGACTACCAGGGCACCGTCATCACCGTCTCCCATGACCGTGACTTCCTCGACCGCGTGGCCACCTCCGTGCTGGTCTCCGAGGGGGAAGGCAAATGGCTCGAATATGCCGGCGGCTACGCCGACATGCTGGCCCAGCGCGGCGCCGCGCCCGGCGCGCCCACCGCCCGCCCCGAGAAAAAACCCGCCCCCAAACCAGCCCAGCCCAGCCCGTCAGCCTCCCCCGCCGCGCGCAAGATCTCCTTCAAGGAGATGCATGAGCTGAAAACCCTGACCGCCGACATCGACAAGCTCCAGCGCGAGGTGCAAGCCACCGAAGCCCAGCTCGCCACCCCCGGCCTGTACGAAAAAGACCCCAAGACATTCACCACCGCCTCCCAGTCCCTGGGCAAGCTCCAAGAGCGCCTGGCCCAGGCCGAGGAGCGCTGGCTCGAGCTGGAAATGCTCAAGGAAGGCTGAGCGCCAACACAAAAACCCCCGCCACGGCGGGGGTTTTTTAGATCGATATTGGTTTAGATTGCGTCGACAGACGCAAGCTAAACCAATGAAATTGATCGTTAAATATGCTTAGAGCGGGGGCGTCATAATGCATCCCGCTCTAACAGTCGCATACCCCCCGGACCAGCCCGCTCAGCGCCGGCCCGGCAAGAGCCTCATGCGTTCAAAAAGAGTTCAGCAGCTTGTGCCAAAAGCCGGCGGGCTGCACGGGGGCCTGCTGGGGCGTCGCGCCCTGGGTCACGGGCAGGCCCAGCGCCTCGTTCTGCTGCAGGCGCTTGGCCTCGGCGCTGGCATCCACCACCTGGTCGCTGCCCTCGCCCTGGCCTTCGAGCTTGGCCACAAACCCGGCGGGGCGCGAGGCCACCAGCGCGTTCTGGTTCACCTGCTCGCGGATACCGGCGGGCGGCGTCGGGCCGGCCTCGTTCAGCAGCTCCTGCGCGCCGGCGGTCGCGCCGCCGGTCGGCGCGCCCACGGCCTGCTGGGGCACCAGCGCGGCTTCGCCCAGCGTGGCGGCATCCTGCTCCTGGGTGGGCGCCTGGCCGGGGTTGGGCGCGGGCAGCTGGCCCAGTTCGGGCGGCAGCGACAGCGGCGGCTCCTCGCCCACCTGAAACGCGTCAGGCGGATTGGCTTCCAGCCCGAAATCCTGTTTGACTTGGTGGGAGCAGCCGGCCAGCAGGGTGGCGGCGGCGAGGGTCAGGGCGGCGGTGCGCACGGGGCGGATCAGGGTCATGGCGTCTTCCTATCTCTCCCCGCCGTCTTGGGCAACGGGGGGGCGGGCGAGCAGATTTTCGATCATCAGCACCAGCACCCCGCACACAATGGCCGAATCACCAACATTGAACACCCAAGGGTAATAAAGCGCGCCGAAATGGGCCTGCAAAAAATCCACCACCGCGCCAAAGCGCACCCGGTCGATGACATTGCCAACCGCGCCCCCGGCAATGGCGCCCACGGCAATGGTCACCACCCAGCCTTGCGCCCGCCACATCCAGGCGAGCAGCGCCAGCACGGCCAGGCTGGCGATGGCGGCAAACACAAACCGCCCGCCCGCGCCGGCAAACATGCCAAAGGTAATGCCATGGTTCCACACCAGCACGAGGTTGAGCACCGGCCCCGCGCGCACCACCTGGCCGCTCTGCAAATCCAGCGGCCCCAGCGCCAGCGCCTTGCTCAGCTGGTCGGCCAGCACCACCAGCACAAAGGCCAGCCCTCCGGCGATCCGGCGTTTCATACCGCCTCGCAGCAACGCGCGCACAGCGTCGGATGGCCTTCATTCGCGCCCACTTCGGGCAGCACCTTCCAGCAGCGTTCGCATTTCTCGCCCATGGCCTTCACCGCCCCCGCCGCCTCGCCAAACACGGCCGAGGAGGTAATGCAGATCTCCGCCCAAAACCCAACATCGGCCCGCAGCGCCCGGGCCGTCTCGCCCAGCACCGCCTCGGCCTGCAACGAAGACCCAATCACCTTCTCCACCCGCATGCGCTCAATGGCCCCCGTCACCTTCAGCCGCTCGGCGCGGATGGCGCCAAACGCCTCCGCCAGCGCCTCGTCGCGCCAGCTCTCCGGCACCTCGGGAAACGCCTCCAGATGCACGCTGGCCTCATCGCCATGGCGCGCCATCCAGGCTTCCTCGGCGGTAAAGGGCAGCGCGGGCGCCAGCCACGTGGTCAGGGCGCGCAGCAAAACATCCAAAAAGCTCCGGCAGGCCCGGCGCGTGGCGCTCGCGGGCGCGTCGCAATAGAGGCTGTCCTTCCTGATATCGAAGTAAAACGCCGAGAGGTCGGTGGCGCAAAAATGATGAATGGCCGGGTACACGCCGGTCCAGTCATGGCTCTCCACCGCCATCCTCACCTTCTGGTTCAGCTCCCACAGCCGGTGCAGCAAAAACCGCTCAAGCTCGGGAAACGCCGCCTCGGCCACGCGCTCATCCTCGTCAAACCCATCGAGCGAGCCCAGAATCCAGCGCAGGGAATTGCGCAGCCGGCGGTAAAGCTCGGCCTGCTGCTTCAAAATCTCCGGGCCGATGCGCAAATCCTCGGACGTGTCCGCATTCATCACCCACAGGCGCAAAATATCGGCGCCGAACTTGTCGTTCACCTCCTGCGGCGCGGTCACATTGCCGAGCGACTTCGACATTTTCCGCCCCTGCTCATCGAGCACGAAACCATCGGTGACGATGGTCTTGAACGGCGCCGCGCCGCGCGTGCCCACGGCCTCGAGCAGCGAGGCCTGAAACCACCCGCGATGCTGGTCCGAGCCTTCCAGATACACATCCGCCGGGGTCTTCATCCCGCGCGCCTCGAGCACGAAGGCATGGGTCGAGCCCGACTCGAACCACACATCCACCACATCGAAAATCTGCTCATAATCGTCGGGGTTGCGCTCAGGCCCCAAAAAGTCGCTGGCCGGGCGGGCATACCAGGCATCGGCGCCCTCGGCGGTGAAAATCTCCACCACCCGCGCCACCACGGCCGCGTCGCGCAGCGGCTCATGGGTGCGCTTATCGACAAAAATGGCAATCGGCACGCCCCAGGCCCTCTGGCGCGAGATGCACCAATCGGGCCGCGTCTCCACCATCGCGCCAATGCGGTTGCGCCCGATCTCGGGCACGAACCTGGTCTCCGCAATCGCCCGCAAGGCCTTTTCCCTGATCCGGTCCGCGCCATCCATGGCAATGAACCATTGCGCCGTGGCGCGGTAAATCAGCGGCGCCTTGGAGCGCCAGGAATGCGGATAGGAATGGAGGAACTCGTTCCTCTGCAACAGCGCCCCGGCCTGGGTCAGCGCCGCGCACACCGGGTCGGCGGCCTTGTACACATGCAAGCCCCCAAACAGCGGCACGCTGGCATAATAGCTGCCGTCATCGGCCACCGTGTCGGGCACGTTAATGCCATGCGCCTTGCACAGCGCGAAATCGTCCTCGCCATGGCCCGGCGCCATATGCACAATGCCGGTGCCCGCCTCCATGGTCACAAACTCGCCCAGCATCAGCGGCACCGTGAAATCATACCCGGCATCGGCCTTGGCGAGCGGATGGCGAAACCGCATCCCCTCCATCTCGCGCCCCGGAAACACCCGCACGATCTGGTGCGCGCTCACGCCCACCTTGGCGCAAAACTCCTCCAGCAGCTCCTTCGAGACAATCAGCCGCTCGCCCGCCACCGCCAGGCTGCCCTCGGCCACCGCGCTCACCTCGATCAGCGCGTAGTCCAGCTCATGCCCGGCCGCCAGGCCGCGATTGCCCGGAATCGTCCAGGGCGTGGTGGTCCAGATCACCACGCAAGCCCCGGCAAACGGCCCGTCCTCGGCCCGGAACCGCACATAAATCGCGGTATCCTTCTTGTCGTGATACTCAACCTCGGCTTCCGCCAGGGCGGTCTTTTCCACCGGGCTCCACATCACCGGGCGCAACCCGCGATAAAGCGCGCCATTGAGCAAAAACCGCCCAATCTCGCCGGCAATCAACGCCTCCGAGGCAAAATCCATGGTCGCATAGCGGTTGGCCCAGTCACCGGCCACGCCCAGGCGCTGAAACTCCGCCGACTGCACATCCAGCCAATGCTGCGCATACTCCCGGCATTGCTTGCGAAATTCCAGCACCGGCACCTGGTCTTTATCCAGCTTCCTGGCCCGGTACTGCTCCTCCACCTTCCACTCGATCGGCAGCCCATGGCAGTCCCAGCCGGGAATGTAATCGGCATCGCGCCCCGCCATCTGCTGCGCGCGGTTGATGACATCCTTGTGAATCTTGTTCAGCGCGTGGCCGATATGGAGGTTGCCATTGGCATAAGGCGGGCCGTCATGCAGCACAAAGCCGGGCCGCCCCTTGGCCGCCGCGCGCAGCCTGCCCCACAGCCCCATCTCCGCCCAGCGCGCCAGCATCTCGGGCTCGCGCTTGGGCAGTTCGCCGCGCATGGGAAACGCCGTGCGCGGCAAAAACACGCTGGCTTTATAATCGGGCTTGGCTTCGCTCATAATCTCAACTCATCTCCACAATCACGGATGGCTGGCGAAAAACGCCCGGGCCGCCCGCGCGTCCGTATCTATCTGGGCTTTGAGGGCTTGGAAACTCTCGAATTTCTGTTCTTCCCGCAAAAACGCATGCAGGGCCACGCTCAGCTCCACCCCGTACAGATCGCCCTCATAGTCAAAAAAATGTGCTTCCAGCCTCGGCTCGGTGCCGCCCACGGTGGGCCGCAGCCCGATATTGGCCACGCCCCGCACGCGCGCGCCGTCAATGGCCGCGCTCACCGCATACACGCCCCTCAGCGGCTCCAGATGCCGCCCCAGCGCGATGTTGGCGGTGGGAATCCCAATGGTCCGCCCGCGCTTGTCGCCATGCACCACCACGCCCCTGATGGTGTGCGGATGCCCGAGCAAAGCCGCCGCGCGCTCCGGGTAGCCATCCTGCAACAGCCGCCTGATCCGGCTCGAAGAAATCGGCCCCTCGGCGTCGCACAGCTGGGGCACCACCGAGAGCCCCATGCCCAGCGCCTCGGCGCGGTGGGCCAGATACGCCACATCCCCGCCCCGCCGGTGGCCAAAGGCAAAATCCCCCCCGCAGGCCAGATGCACGGCGCCCAGCCCCTCATGGAGCACCTCCTCCACGAACTGCGCGGCGCTCAAATGCGAAAACGCCGCGTCGAACGGAATTTCATAAAGCCGCTCCACCCCCAGCGCCGCCAGCGCATGGGCGCGCTCGGCGGCCAGGGTCAGCCGGAAGGCCGGATCCTGCGGGCGGAAAAACTCCCGCGGGTGCGGCTCAAAGGTCAGCACCGCGCGCGGCAAATCCGGCCGCGCCCCATGCAGCGCGCGCAGCACGGCCTCGTGCCCCTTATGCACGCCATCGAAATTGCCCAGCGCCACGGCGGCGCCCCTGGCCTCACGCGGCAATCCCCGCCAGTCGGTATAAATCTTCATGGTCCTGAGAAACCCCCACACTTGGCCGCCGGTCAAGTGTGGGGCAAAAGAGACAGGCAACAAAACGGAGTCCGGCCATGCGCGGCGTCATTAAATTTCTTGTCGGCCTGGCGGTTTTGGCCGCCATCGCCTGGGCGGGACTGTGGGTTTACGCCCAGCATCGCCTGGCTGGCATGCTCAGCGCCTACGCCACCGCCGTCACCAGCCCCGACGGCACCAGCCAGCTCACCTATGACAGCCTGAGCACCGGCACCTCGCCGCTTTCGGCCACCGCCACGCTGCATGATGTGCGCCTGTCCCTCCAGCCGGCCGGGCTCGATTCCCCGGTGGTCGCGCGCCTGGCCACCGTCACCGCCCGCATCGACGCCACCCAGCCCCTGACCATGTATATCGACCTGCCCCCCCGGCTCGACATCACCGCCGACGGCAACGATGTCGTGCTCACCTTCGGCAGCGCCGCCCTGTCCGCCACTCTCGACCCCCAGCAGCTCTTCACCCCCGCCGCCAACGCCATCCTCGGCCAAAGCTTCGCCTTCACCAACCTCAACCTGCTCGGCTCCTCCGGCTCCATCCAGCTTGCCCACATGGACAACCTGTCCGGCACCGAGCATTTCGCCCTCCAGGCCTCCGCCGCCCAAACCGCCCTCACCACCCACACCCAGCTCGATGGGCTGGTCCTGCCCCCCTGGCTCACCCAGCTCGCGCAGCTGCCCTTCGGCGGCAAGCTCGCCCATCTGTCGCTCGACCTCACCCTCTCCGGCCCGGTCGATTGGCGCGCCCTCGCCCAGCAGCTCCGCGCCAACCAAAATGAAGCCGCCCAGGAGCAGCTCCTGCTCACGACCCTGCATGGCTGGGCGCTGGCTGGGGGCTCTGGCAGCCTGCACACCAACATCGTGCTCGGCCCCACCACGCTCGACGCCAGCGGCACGGTGAAATTCGACGATTCCGCCCAGCCTTCGGGCCAGGCCAGCCTCACCGCCAACCATCTCGATGCCCTCGCCGCCCAGCTCACGCAGAGCTTCCCGGACACGCAAGACGACATCAAGCAAGCCGAGGCCCAGCTCTCCCCCTACCTCACCACCACCAGCCAAGACGGCCAGCTCCTCACCCTCCATGCCACCTACGGCAAAACCGGCGTGATCCTGAACGGCCAAAACATCGCCGACATGCCGCCCCTCGACTGGAACGCCCTGCTCAATCCGCCTGCGGACGATAATGGCGGCCTCGCCATCCCCGCCCCGGATGCCGGCTCCGGCGCCGCGAGCCCCTAGATCACTATTGGTTTGGATTGAGTCGACAGACGTAAGCTAAACCAATGAAATTGATCGTTAAAATATAACTAGAGCGTGTGATGCGCCGAGGCACACCAACGCCGCGCGACAAAAAAACGCCGCCCCCACCGGGAGCGGCGTTTTTCGTGCGAGTCCCGCGCCGAATTCATACCAGTCAGCCCTGAGGCCGGCCGGTATGCGCGTGGGGGCGGCCACGCGCGAACTCAAAGAGTTACACCAGCCCGCCACCGGTGGCGGGAGGGTATTACGAGTTGGCCGAGAGCTTCTGGATCTGGTTCCGCATCGCGCTCAGCAGCGCCGAGACATTGCCGCCATTATCCGTGATCACCGACGAATAATCATTGCGCGTGGTGATCCGCAGGCTGGTTCCCGCCACGATCACATCGATGATCTGCGGCTTGCCGCCAATCTCCTCAACCACCCAGCCCACATCGGCGGGCGGATGGCCGGGCGTGCTCACGGTGGTGTCCACCACCACATCGCCACCCTGCGGCTTGGTGCCGTTCACCGTGAACGACACGCCCTGATACGCCTTGATCTGATAGGTGATGTTATAGGCCAGCAGCTGATGGAACAAATCCTGGAACTGCGTGTGCTGGGCGGCGGTGGCGATGTTGATATAGCGCCCCAGCACATAATCGCCCACCTGGCTCACGGCCACAATCTGGTTCACCAGCGTGCGCAGCGCTTCGGCGCGGCTTTGCTGGGTGCCCGGGCCGTTGACAATGCCCGCCATCTGCTGCCCGGCGCTGGCAATGAAGGCCTGCGCGTCGCCGGCCGAAATCGGGTCGGCTTGCGCGCCCTTGGCCATCAGCCCGAGCAGGGGCGTCACGGCGGCGGCGGCCAGAAAAAAACGGCGAAGATGCATGGTCTATTCCTGTAAAATCAATTGGAAGGGGGCATCGCCCAGGTGGGCGGGGTGCGTCCCTCTGCCTCGTACACCTGCACCACCTCTGAGGCACGAGATTGGCGATAAAGGCTCCGAAATGTGGCATAAGGGTCAAGCGCGGTGGCCTTGATCTGGTCGATCGTATCGAGCAGCTCGGCGCGCGTATTGATCAGATGCAGCCCGGTCTCGGCATAGCCAAAATCGCTCAGCGCGGCGCTGGCCGGGGCCAGCTCCATCGGCGTGGCGAAATATTCGTAAGGCAGGTTCCACACATCGCGCGCGCCCGAGGGGCCAAACACCGGCAGATACAAATAAGGCCCGGCGGGCAGCCCCCAGATCGCCAGCGTGATGCCAAAATCCGTGTCCGTCTCGGGCAGGTGCATATGCTTGGCCAGGTCGAAAATGCCGCCAATGCCGAAGCTCGAATTGACGATGAAGCGCATCAGCGACACGCAGGCATCGCGCGGCATCCCCTCGAGGATGAAATTCACCGTCCGCGCCGGCTCGCCGATATTGGAGACGAAATCCCCCACATGGTTGCGGATCGTCTGGTTGGTGACATCCACATACCCCTCGGCCACCGGCTTCATCACATAGGTGTCGAGCGTGTCATTCACCTTGTAAAATTCCCGGTTGGTCGGCTCCAGCGGGTCGTTCACCGCCTCATAGGCCTGGTAATCCGCCACATCCGTTTTGGGCGGGGCGCTGGCACAGGCGCTCAGCCCGGTCATCAGCACCACCCCCGGCACCACCAACATCATCTTGCGCGCCCCAAAGCGCCCGCGCCCCGACTTGCTCATGCAACCACACTCTCGAATTCGGCACGGCAAAGCCACCCCGGCCCGCCCACGATCAGCCTGTCGCCCCCTCATACCCCGCCCGCCGCGTTCACGCCACCTCCTCGCGCATGCAATACAGCCCTGCCCGCCAATTCACTCTTGCCTAAACCGCCCCCACCTGCCACCTACCCGCGCCACGGAGCTTCGCTGAAATGACCCACCCCGCCGCCGCCAATTCCCTTGCCCGCTGGGCCCAATCCCCGCGCATCAACCCCCTCCCCGCGCGAGACGGCGCCCACCCGCCCGCCATTTCCTTCGAATTCTTCCCCCCCAAGACCGAAGCCCTGGAAACCCAGCTCTGGGCGGCCATCCGCCGGCTCGAACCGCTCAGCCCCGCCTTCGTTTCCGTCACCTACGGCGCCGGCGGCTCCACGCGCGAGCGCACCCACAACACCGTGGTCAAGCTGGTGCAGGAAACCAGCCTCACCCCCGCCGCCCACCTCACCTGCGTCGGCGCCTCGCGCGGCGAGGTCGATGAAGTCGCCCGCCGCTACTGGGATGCCGGGGTCAAACACATCGTGGCACTGCGCGGCGACCCGCCGCCCGGCCAAATCTACCAGCCCCACCCCCAAGGCTACGCCTACGCCGCGGACCTCGTCGCCGGGCTGAGGAAAATCGCCGATTTCGAAATCACCGTCGCCGCCTACCCCGAAACCCACCCCCAAGCCCCCTCGCCCGCGGCCGACCTCGACAACCTCAAACGCAAGCTCGATGCCGGCGCCACCCGCGCCATCACCCAGCTCTTCTTCGATAACACCCTCTATCTCCGCTTCCTCGACCGCGCCCTGGCCGCCGGCATCAAAGCCCCCATCGTGCCCGGCATCATGCCCATCACCAATTTCGCCCAGGCCGGCAAATTCGGCGCCCATATTCCCGCCTGGCTGGCCGATATGTTCGAAGGCCTCGATGACGACCTGGAAACACGCCGCATGGTCGCCGCCGCCACCGCCGCCGAACAAGTCCGCCTCCTCCAAGCCAACGGCATCGACGAATTCCACTTCTACACCCTCAACCGCCCCGACCTCACCTACGCCATCGCCCGTATCCTGGGCGTCAAGCCAGCCGGCCATGGCGCTGTCTCTTCGTAAGGTGCCCCAGGGGGCGCTGCCCCCTGGACCCCCGCCAAGGGCCGAGAGGCCCTTGGATCCCACCCGGCTCTTGGAAGGGGATGCCCTTTCAAGGCTTCAGCCCCGTCGCGGCACGAAGCCGGGCATCCCCTTCCAAGAGCCGATTATTGAGGTCCAGGGTCTCGGACCCTGGCAGGGGGGCCTGGGGGGACAGCGTCCCCCCAGAGTCACCCCACGAAAGGGGCAACACCCATGACCAGCTATCTTGATGGACTGAACGCGGCGCAGCGTGAGGCGGTGGAGACCGTGGATGGCCCGGTGCTGGTGTTGGCTGGTGCCGGCACGGGCAAGACGCGGGTTCTCACCACGCGGTTCGCGCATATTCTGCTCAGCAAGCGGGCGTTTCCCAGCCAGGTTCTGGCGGTCACCTTCACCAACAAGGCGGCGCGTGAGATGCGCGAGCGTCTCTCGCGCGCGCTGGGTCAACCGGTTGAGGGCCTGTGGCTGGGCACGTTTCATGCGCTGGCGGCCAAAATGCTGCGCCGCTTCGCCGAGCGTGTGGGGCTGACCAGCGGCTTTTCCATTCTCGACACCGACGACCAGCTGCGGCTTTTGAAGCAGGTGATGGAAGCCGCGCACATCGACATCAAGCGCTGGCCGGCGTCGGCCCTCATGGCGCAAATCCAGCGCTGGAAGGACAAGGGCTTCCTGCCGGGCCACATCCCCACATCCGAGAGCACCGACTTCGCCGGCGGCCGCGCCGAGGCGCTCTATAAATCCTACCAGGACCGCCTGCGCGCCCTCAACGCCGTCGATTTCGGTGATTTGCTGCTGCTTTGCGTGCATCTCCTCAAATCCGACGCCGAGGTTCTGGCCCATTACCAGCGCCAGTTCCGCTATATTCTGGTCGATGAGTACCAAGACACCAACCTGGTGCAATATTACTGGCTGCGCCTGCTCGCGCAGGGCCATAAAAACATCTGCTGCGTGGGCGATGACGACCAGAGCATCTATTCCTGGCGCGGCGCCGAGATCGAGAACATCCTGAAATTCGAGCGCGATTTCCCCGGCGCCAAGATCGTGCGGCTGGAAGCCAATTACCGCTCCACCGCCCCCATCCTGGCCGCCGCCTCGCACCTCATCGCCCATAATGAAGGCCGCCTGGGCAAAACCCTGCATGCGGGCCGCGAGAGCGCCCATGGCGAGCCGGTGGAGATCATGTCGCTGTGGGATTCGGAAGAAGAAGCCCGCGCCGTGGCCGCGCGCGCGCAATCGCTCTGGCGCGCGGGCCACAAGCTGTCCGAAATCGCCATACTGGTCCGCGCCGGCTTCCAGACCCGCGCCTTCGAGGAGCGGCTGATCGTGCTCGGCCTGCCCTACCGCATCGTCGGCGGCCTGCGCTTTTACGAGCGCGCCGAAATCCGCGACGCCATCGCCTATCTGCGCCTGCTGGTGCAACCCACCGACGATCTGGCCTTTGAGCGCATCGTCAACACCCCCAAGCGCGGCGTGGGCGAGAGCGCGCTGCGCCTGATCCACGAGACGGCGCGCGCGCGCGGCCTGCCTTTGTTCGCCGCCACCCGCCACCTCGCCGCAACCGGCGGCTTCAAGGGCAAGCTCCTGCAAACGCTGCGCGCCCTGCTGGCCCAGCTCGATGAGTGGCGCGACAGCCTCCCCCGCGAGGGCCATGTGGTGGTGCTCGACCGCCTGCTCGACGAATCGGGCTACATCGCCATGTGGAAAGCCGACAAATCCCCCGAAGCCCCGGGCCGGCTCGAAAACCTCAAGGAGCTGTCCCGCGCCCTGGCCGATTTCGCCACGCTGGGCGAATTTCTCGAGCATGTGGCGCTGGTGACGGAAGCCGAAACCCAATCCGACGACCAGAAACTCTCGATCATGACCCTGCACGGCGCCAAGGGGCTGGAGTTCGACACCGTCTTCCTGCCCGGCTGGGAGGAAGGCCTGTTCCCCAACCAGCGCGCGCTCGATGAGGGCGGCAACAAATCGCTCGAGGAAGAGCGCCGCCTCGCCTATGTCGGCATCACCCGCGCGCGCAAGCTGGCCATCATCACCCACGCCGCCCGGCGCAAGACCTATGCCGGCTGGAACGACGCCATCCCGTCCCGCTTCCTCGATGAGCTGCCCGAGCACGCGGTGCGCCATTCGGGCTCGGCGGCGCAAAGCCAGTACGGCACCCAGATTTACCGCCCCCCCGAACCCGCGCCCCGCCGCGAGAGCGCCTCCAAAATCGCACCGGGCGCGCGTGTGTTTCACCAAAAATTCGGCTACGGCACCGTCACCGGCGCCGATGGCGGCCGGCTCGACATCACCTTCGACAAAGCCGGACCCAAACGCGTATTAGAGGATTTCGTAGAACGTCATGGAACCTGAACTGCTCGACTGCATCTCGCTCCGCGTCCCCGCCGACGCGCTCGAAGCCTTCGAGGCCGCCCTCTCCTCGGTCTGCCGCGCCGTCTCCTTCTACCATGACGAGGAGGTGGATGAATGGGACATCCAGGCCGTCAAGGAGCGTGGCGAGCATGAGGAAGACCTTGCCGCCGCGCTGGCGATCGCCGGCATCCTCACCGGCCTCTCCCCCGCCCTCAGCCGCGAGCTGGTGCCGGTCGCCGGCTGGCTGGCGCGCACCCAGGCGGCCTTCCCCGAGCAATTCATCGGCACCCGCTTCGCCATTCGCGGCACCCATATTCACGAGCCCGAAATCCCCGGCCGCATCACCCTCACGCTCGATGCCGGGCTGGCCTTTGGCACGGGCGAGCATAACTCCACCCGCGGCTGCCTGGTCATGCTGGAGCACTATGCGCGCCGCCACGCCCCCCGCCGCATCCTGGATCTTGGCACCGGCTCTGGCATTTTAGCCATCGCGGCGGCCAAATTCCTCCACCAGCCCGTCCTCGCCTCAGACATCGACCCCCGCGCGGCGCGCGTGGCCAACGCCAACGCGCAACTCAACGGCGTGGCCGCCCGCGTGCACGCCATCCAGGCCGATGGCTGGCAAACCCCCAAACTCACCCGGGGCGCGCCCTATCATCTGGTGTTCGCCAACATCCTGGCCCGGCCGTTATGCGCCATGGCCCATTCCCTGGCCGCACACCTCGCCCCCAACGGCCACGCCATCCTGGCCGGGCTGCTCAACACCCAGGTCAACTGGGTGCTCTCCGCCCACCGCCGCCAAGGGCTGGTGCTGGAGCACCGCCTCATAGACGGCGCCTGGTCCATCCTGCTGCTGCGCAAACCGGGCGGCTAACCCCCAACTAAAGGTTGCAATCTCCCCAGATCCTCCGCCATACACAACCGGCGGGGGATTTTCATGTCATCCACCACCATCAGCACCTACACCACCACGCCGGTCCGCCTCACCACCACCGGCGCCGCGCTCACGCTCACCCCAGCCGCCACCCTCGCGGCGGGCACCGCCACCGGCATAGTCCTCACCGCGCCATCGCAATCGGTGCGCACTGCCGGCACCATCACCAGCCTGGGCACCGCCATCGCCGGCTACAGCCTGGCCACCATCGCCAATTCCGGCCTGGTGCTGGGCTATCGCGCCGCCCTCGCGCTTGGCCCGCAAACCAGCCTCACCAACAGCGGCACCATCCGCGCGGACGGCGTTTCGGGCATCGGCATCACCCTCGGCCCCACCGACACGCTCGACAATTCCGGCCTCATCACCGGCGCCCGCGCCCTCTATTATTTCGGCCTCGGCGGCGCCCTCACCCTGCTCAACACCGGCACCATCGCTGGCCGCCAAGACGGCATCGCCCTGTTCGGCACCGCCGCCACCATCATCAACGAAGGCACCATCTCCGGCGCCAACATGGCGCTCTACGATTCAAACCTCATCGCCCCCCCCAGCCTCGACCTCATTCTCACCCCCGGCGCCCTGCTCGCGGGCGGGGTCAATGTCGCGGGGGGCAGCTTCGCCCTCACCCTGGCCGCCACCAACCCCATGGCGCCCGGGCTCACGTCGGGCACGCTCACCCTCACCACCATTTCCGGCCTCACCAGCCTCGCCTTCGCGCCCGCCGCCAGCTGGACCCTCACCGCCCCCAGCGCCGAGCTGGCCGCCATCCCCACCATCTCCGGCCTCACCAGCCCCGATGAGCTGATCCTCACAGACCTCACCAGCCCCGCCACCCTCACCATCGGCACACCCGGCCAGGTCACCCTCAGCAACGCCACCCTCACCACCACCCTGGCCATCAGCGGCGCCGAACCCGGCATCAGCACCTACCAGCTGGTCAAAACCGCCTCGGGCGCCTACGCCCTCACCACCCAGGCCATCTGCTATCTGCGCGGCACAAACATCCTCACCCCCACCGGCCCGCGCCCCATCGAAACCCTCACCATCGGCGACCATGTGCTCACCCGCTTCGGCGGCATCCGCCCCATACGCTGGATCGGCCGTCAAACGCTGCGCCCCGCCCATCACGCCCCCGCCCTCGCCCCCATCCGCATCGCCCCCGGCGCGCTCGGCCCCAACCAGCCGGCCCGCCCGCTCCATGTCTCCCCCGGCCACGCCCTGCTGATAAACAACACCCTCATCCTGGCGGAACAGCTGCTCAACGGCACCACCATCACCCAGCCCCCAACCCCACCCCTCATCGAATATTACCAGCTCGACCTCGGCACCCATGACTGCGTCATCGCCGAAGGCACCTACGCCGAAACCTACGCCGACGCCGGCGCCATGCGCGCCCAGTTCGACAACGAAGCCGAATTCCACCGCCTCTACCCCAACCACCTGCCCCCCGAAGAACCCGAACTCTGCGCTCCCCGCCCCCGCAAAGGCCCCCGCCTGCACAACGCCCTGGCCACCCTGCCCAAGCAATCCGCGGCCGCCTGATACCCCGAGGATACCTTGGGGAACCACCGTTCCCCCACCCGCCATGAAAAAAGGGGCCCACGCGGGACCCCTTTTGTCATGGCGAAATCATGGCGTCCAAAGGCTGGCCTTTGGCGGGGGGGGGTGTAGGGGGGCAGCGCCCCCCACGGCCTCCCTCAGTGCCCGAGGGCCTGCACGATTTCCTCGGTCATCTTCTTGGCATCGCCAAACAGCATCATGGTATTGTCGCGGAAGAACAATTCGTTCTCGACGCCCGCATACCCAGACGCCATCGAGCGTTTGACGAACAGCACGGTCTTGGCCTTATCGACCTCGAGGATGGGCATGCCGAAGATCGGCGAGGCCGGGTTGCTCTTGGCCGCCGGGTTGGTCACGTCATTGGCGCCGATCACATAGACCACATCGGCGGTCGAGAACTCGTTATTGATCTGCTCGAGCTCGAACACCTCGTCATAGGGCACGTTGGCTTCCGCGAGCAGCACGTTCATGTGCCCGGGCATGCGCCCCGCCACCGGATGAATGGCGTATTTCACTTCCACGCCCTCGGCCTTCAGCATATCGGAGAGTTCGCGCAGCGCGTGCTGGGCCTGGGCCACGGCCATGCCATAGCCCGGCACGATGATCGCCTTGGAGGCGTTTTTCATGATGAAGGCGGCATCGTCCGCCGAGCCGATCTTCACGGCCTTGTCGCCGCCCGGCCCCGCCGCCGCGGCCGCCCCGGCATCATTGCCGAACCCGCCGGCGATGACATTGATGATCGAGCGGTTCATGCCCTTGCACATGATGTAGGACAGAATGGCGCCCGACGAGCCGACCAGCGCGCCGGTGACGATGAGCGCGAGGTTGCCGATGGTAAAGCCGATGCCCGAAGCCGCCCAGCCCGAATAAGAGTTGAGCATCGAGACGACGACCGGCATGTCCGCGCCGCCGATGGGGATGATCAGCAGCACGCCAAGGCTGAGCGCGAGGAGCGCGATCAGGCTGAACAAGACCCCCGAACCGCCCGAGAACACAAAGGCGATGACCAGCACCAAAATGGCGATGCCGATGCCGGCATTGAGCTTATGCTGGCCCGGAAAGGTCACCGGCTTGCCCGAGAGCAGTGCCTGGAGCTTGCCAAAGGCGATCAGCGAGCCGGTAAAGGTGATGGCGCCGATGGCCAGGCCGAGCGACATCTCGATCAGGCTCTCGGCATGAATATGGTGCGGCACGCCGATGCCAAAGCTCTGCGGCGCGTTCAGCGCCGAGGCCGCCACGAACACGGCGGCTAGACCGACGAGCGAGTGGAACGCCGCGACGAGCTGGGGCAGCGCGGTCATCTTGATCTTCTGCGCGACCACCAGCCCGACCGAGCCGCCAATGGCGATGCCGAGCAAAATGGTCAGCCCCCACCCCAGGCTCATGCCGCCATGCAGATAGGTGGCGACAATGGCGATGACCATGCCGATCATGCCAAAGCGGTTGCCCCGGCGTGAGGTGGTGGGGTGCGAAAGCCCGCGCAGCGCCAAAATAAACAGGACAGCGGCGACGAGATAAGCAAACGCGGTGAGCGACTGGTTCATGACCCCGGCCCCTTATTTTTTCTTGAACATGGCGAGCATGCGGTTGGTCACCGCGAAGCCGCCAAAAATGTTCACGCTCACCAGCACCACGGCCAGGAACCCGAACACATGCGCCACCATCGAGCCATGCAGCCCGGTCGCCAGCATGGCGCCCACGATGATGACCGAGGAGATGGCATTGGTCACCGCCATCAGGGGTGAATGCAGCGCGGGCGTCACGCTCCACACCACATAATAGCCGACGAAAATGGCCAGCACGAAAATGCTGAACAGATACACAAACGGCGCGGCCGGGGGCGCGTTGGCGGCGGCGGCGGCGGCCATGCCGGCGGCGGCCTGCGCGAGGTCGGCCGCCTGGTGCGAAAGGGCGGCCGCCTGGGCGGCGATGTCAGCGGGGGTCGATGTCATTGGCGGGTCCTCCGGTTCACGCGGCGGGCTTGAAGTTCGGGTGCATGATCTCGCCCTTCTGGGTGAGCAGCGCGCCCTTGATCAGATCATCCTCCGGGCGCAGCGCGGGGGCTTGCGCCTCCTTGTCCCAGAAGGTGGTGAGGAAGGTGAGCAGATTGCGCGCATAAAGCTGGCTCGCCGCCACGCCGATGCGCGCGGGCCAGTTGCGGTGCCCCAAAATGGTCACGCCATTGGGGGTGGTGATCACCTCGCCCGGCACGGTGGCCGCGCAATTGCCGCCCGAATCCGCCGCCAGATCGATGATGATCGACCCCGCCTTCATGTTGTCCACCATTTCCTGGGTCACGATCACCGGCGCCTTGCGCCCCTGCACCAGCGCGGTGCAGATGATGATGTCGTTCTTGGCGACGGTGGTGAGCATCAGCTCGGCCTGCTTCTTGCGGAATTCCTCCGACATCTGCCCGGCATAAGGCCCGGTCTGCTTGGCCGATTCCTCATCGTCCACGCCGACATAGCTGGCGCCGAGCGAGCGGATTTCCTCTTTCGCCGCCGGGCGCACATCGGTGCCCGAGACAATGCCGCCAAGCCGGCGCGCGGTGGCGATGGCCTGCAAGCCCGCCACACCGGCGCCGATCACGAACACGCGCGCCGGCGCGACGGTGCCGGCCGCCGTCATCATCAGCGGAAAGCCGCGCGCAAACGCGTTCGCCGCCTCGATGACCGCGCGATACCCCGCCAGATTAGCCTGGCTCGAGAGCACATCCATGCTCTGCGCGCGGGTGATGCGCGGCAGCAATTCCAGCGCCACGGAATCGATCTTCCTGGCCGCCAGATCCCCCGCCAGCGCCGGATCGGAGGCGGCGTTGAGCTGCCCGATCACCAGCGTGCCGGGCGCGATCAGCGCGCGCACATCCTCATCGGGCGCATTGACGCAAAACAGAATGCCGGCACCCTCCAGCGCCGCGGTGGCATCCGCCACGATCTTGGCCCCGGCGGCGGCAAACTCCTCGTCCGAAATGGCGGCGGTCACGCCCGCGCCGGCTTCCACCGCCACGTCGAGCCCCAAGCCAATCATTTTCTTCACCGTATCCGGAGTGGCTGCCACTCTGGCCTCCCCCGCACGGCACTCCTTCAAAACCGCGAGACGCATTTGCCGATCCCTTATTTTAACCTGTTGATCTCACATTGTGCGAGCGCAGCGAAATATTCAAGCCTCCACCCGGGGGGCAACAGCCATGACGAAAAAAGCCACCCAGCCTCGCGGCCGGGTGGCGTCGCGTCCCCGCCCCGGCGTTACTTGGCGCCCGGCACCCCGGCGCGGGCCAGCGTTTGCGCCTGGCGCGCGCTCATCGCCGCCTCGTCAAACCCGTCTATGGTCTCATGAAACAGCCGGCACCAGTTCAGCTCCGCGCCCAGCCGCATGAACACCGCCCCCAGCCCGATGGCCGAGCGGTCCATCAGCACAAACTCCCTGGGCGGCTTCACGCCCCCGGTGCGTTTGAGCCCCTCATGCACCTTGGCCGCCACCTCGCGGCCAAATTCCGTGCCTGTGCCGGGCTGGATGGGCCGCACTCGGTCCTCCATCAGCGGCTGATAGAGGAATTTCGCCCATTCATTGAGCACCTCCACCTGCTCGTCCGAAATCCCCGCAAACCCCCACACCTGATAAGCCCCCTTGGCGCGGGCGAAATCCCCTTCCTGCGTGGCCTTGAACAAATCCAGCACGCCCTTGATGAACTGCCCCGGAAACACCCGGATCGAGCCGTAATCCAGCAAATTCAGCCCGCCCGCCTCATTGATCTGGTAATTGCCCAGATGCGGGTCGCCATGAATGACGCCATATTTATAAAGCGGCACATACCACGCCCGAAACAGCGCCGTCGCCAGCCTGTTCCTGGCTTCCTGGCTGGGATTGCCGGCCAGCCATTGGCGAAACCCCACGCCCTCGAGCCAGCTCATGGTCAGCAGCCGGCGGGTGGTATAACCCTCGATCGGCTCTGGCACGCACACATCGGGCACGCCGTCGAGCATGATCCGGTAGAGCCGCATCTGCGCGGCCTCGCGCTCATAATCCAGCTCTTCCCGAAACCGCTCGGCCAGTTCCAGGTAAATCTCATCCTGGATGATGGCGTTATCGAGCCGGGCATAAAGCCCCATGGCCAGCTTCACCTGGCGCAAATCGGCCTCGATCACGCTCGGCATGTCCGGATATTGCAGCTTCACCGCCACGTTCCGGCCATCGGGCAGGGTTGCCTTGTGCACCTGCCCCAGGCTCGCCGCCGCCACCGCCTCATGGCCAAAGCCGCCAAACCGCTTCTGCCACTCCGCCCCCATCTCGCCGCTCATGCGCCGTTTCACGAACGCCCAGCCCATTGGCGGCGCGTTTGACTGCAACTCCGAGAGTTGCGCGGCATATTCGGGCGGCAGCGCATCGGGCACGGTCGAGAGAAACTGCGCCACCTTCATCATCGGGCCCTTCAGGTTCCCGAGCACCGCCTTCAAATCCTCGGCATGCTTGGCCTGATCGGTCTTGAGGCCCAAAAACCGCTCGCCCGCCACGCGCGCCGCAATGCCGGTCACCGCGCCAGAGGTGCGCGCCATCCGCCCCAATTCGCCAAACAGGCTGGCCCCTTCACGTTCGGTCATGCCCGCTCCAGCTCATCGATAAAGCCCGAAATCACATCGAGCCCGCGCGTCCAAAATTCCGGGTCCGAGGCATCCAGCCCAAAGGGCGCCAGCAATTCCTTATGCCGCTTCACCCCGCCCGCTTCCAGCATCCGCTTATACTCAGCCCGAAACGCCGCCTTGTCCGCCGTCTGCTGATAGGCGCCATAAAGCGCGTTCACCAGGCAATCCCCAAACGCATAGGCATAAACATAAAACGGCGTATGGATGAAATGCGGGATATAAGCCCAAAACATCCGGTATTCGGGGGTAAAGTTGAACACCTCGCCCAGGCTTTCGCGCTGCACCTCCAGCCAGATCTCGCCCAGCCGCTCGGGCACCAGCTCGCCCTGGCGCCGCTCCTCATGCACGCGCTGCTCGAACGTGTAGAAGGCGATCTGGCGCACCACGGTGTTGAGCATGTCCTCCACTTTCGAGGCCAGCAAAATCCGCCGCGCGCCCGGGTCGGTCTCGGCGTCGAGCAGCCGCCTGAAGGTCAGCATCTCGCCAAACACCGAGGCGGTCTCCGCCAAGGTGAGCGGCGTGTTGGACATGAAATAGCCCCGCCCGCCCGCCAGCACCTGGTGCGCGCCATGGCCCAGCTCATGGGCCAGCGTCATCACATCGCGCGCCTTGCCATGATAATTCATCAGCACATAAGGATGCACCGACGGCACGGTGGGATGCGCGAACGCCCCGCCCGCCTTGCCGGCCTTGGGCGCGGCATCGATCCAGCCGCGCTCAAAAAACGGCTCAATGGTCTTGGCCAACTCCGGGCTGAAGGCGTCATAGGCCTCCAGCACCAGCCGCTTGGCCTCGGGCCAGGCAATCGCGCGGTCCTCATCCTTGGGCAGGGGCGCGTTGCGGTCCCAGTGCTCCAGCGTCTCCAGCCCCAGCCACTTGGCTTTGAGCGCGTAATAACGGTGCGAGAGCCGCCCGTAATTGGCCCGCACCGCGCTCACCAGCGCCGCCACCACCTCGTCTTCCACCATGTTGGACAAATTACGAAACGCCTCCGGCGTCGCATAATGGCGCCACTCATCCTCAATGGCCTTGTCCTTGGCCAGCGTGTTGGTGATCAGCGCAAACAGCTTCTCGCGGCCCTCCAGCGCCTGGCCCACGGCCTTGCCCGCCGCCTCGCGCACGCCGCGGTCGCGGTCCGAGAGCTTGTTGAGCGCGGCGGACAAAATCAGGCTCTCCCCCGCCACCTCCACGCGCATGCCGCTCATGGTCTCGTCAAACAGCCGGCTCCAGGCGGCATGCCCGGTCACGTCCTTTTCCATGAGCAGCTTTTCCAGCTCATCGGAGAGCTGGTGGGGCAAAAACATGCGGCTATCCCTGATCCAGGGCGCATAACGCGCCAGCGCCGGATCGGCCAGCTTCTCCGCCAGCACGCCCTCCTCCAGGCGGTTGAGTTCGAGCGAGAAAAACAGCGTATGGGTCGAAATATCGGTCACACGCTCCGAAACGGTCTGGTAAAACTGACCATTGGCCGGGCTGTCCGAATCGGCGGCATATAAAAGCTGGGCATAGGAAGAAACCTTGCCCATCGCTTCCGCCAGCGCCTCATACCGCGCGATGGCCGCGCCCAGCTCGGCGCCGCTCAGCGCCGCCAGCCGGCCCTTGAATTCCGCCTCGAACGCCACCGCGCCGCCCGCGGCGTCCTTCAGCTCGGCCTCGATGCGCGGGTCATCCAGCCCCTGGTAAAAATCGCGCAAATCCCATGCGGGCAGGCCGCTTTCCTGTCCGGCCGAAACACCATCCGGGGCAAATCTCATATCCAGGCTCCCAATTTCCGCCCCCAGATTTAGGCGCAATGCCACAGACGTCAAATGCCCACCCCTTGGCGTTTGGCGCGCAACTCCCTAGCCTGCGCGCCATGACTGGCACCTCCCTCCGGCGCGATGCCGGCAAAACCGGCCTGCTGCTCGCCTCCATCGGGGGCATGATCGGCTCCGGCTGGCTGTTCGGCGCGCTCAACGCCGCCAAAATGGCCGGCCCGGCCGCCCTCATCTCCTGGGTGCTGGGCGCCGCGGCCGTGGCGCTGCTGGCCTTCGTCTATGCCGAGCTCTCAACCCTGTTCCCCCGCCCCGGCGCCGTCATCGCCTTCCCGCTCATCGCCTTCGGGCCGCTGGCCGCCGAAATCATGGCCTATGTCAATTTCCTGGCCTATTGCGCCGTCGCCCCCATCGAGGCCCTGGCCGTCACCAATTACGCGGCCAATCTCTGGCCCGCCCTGCAAGCCGCCAACGCCACCCTCACCCCCCTCGGCCTGGCCGCCGCCCTCGCCCTCATGGTGCTGTTCACCCTGCTCAATCTCGGCGCCCTCCGCCTCGTGCTGCGCTTCAACAACGCCCTCACCGCCTGGAAACTCGCCATCCCCGCGCTCACCGTCGCCGCCCTCGCCGCCACCCGCTTCCACCCCGCCAATTTCACCGCCCACGGCTTCGCGCCCTTTGGTGCGGGCGGCATCGTCACCGCCATCTCGGGCTCGGGCATCATCTTCACCTTCCTGGGCTTTCGCCAAGCCATCGAGCTGGCGGGCGAAACCGCCAACCCGGCCAAATCCCTCCCCTTCGCCATTCTCGGCTCCGTGGCGTTGTGCGCGCTGCTCTATCTCGGGCTGCAAGCCGCCTTCATCGGCGCCCTGCCCGCCGCCGCCCTCGCCCATGGCTGGTCCGCCCTCAGCTTCCCCGGCATCGAAGGCCCCTTCGCCGGCCTCGCCGCCGCGCTCAGCCTGCCCTGGCTCGCCGCCCTGCTTTATCTCGATGCCGCCCTGAGCCCGGCCGGCGCCGGCATCATCTACAACACCACCGCCGCGCGCGTCATCTACGCCATCTCACAAGCCGGCATGCTGCCCCGCGCCTTCACCGCCACCAGCCGCCAGGGCGCCCCCATACCCGCCCTCATCCTCTCCTTCCTGGCCGGCATCTGCTTCCTCGCCCCGCTGCCCTCCTGGCAACATCTCGTCGCCACCCTCTCCTCCATCGGCGTGCTCGCCTACGGCATCGGCCCCGTGGTGCTGGTCTGCCTGCGCGCCACCCTCCCCGAATCCCAAACCCCGCGGCCCTTCCGCCTCTTCGCCTACCAAATCACCGCCCCCGCCGCCTTCATCGTCTCCAACCTCATCGTCTTCTGGGCGGGCGCTGGCGTCGCCAATACCATCTTCCCCCTCATCCTCGCCGCCACCCTCGCCTCCCTCGGCTACCGCGCCGCCACCCAAAAACCCCTCGCCCCCCTCAAACCCCGCCAAGCCGCGTGGCTCATCCCCCATCTCGGCTCCCTCTGGCTCATCACCGCCCTCGGCCCCCAACACGGCCCCCACCTGCTCACCCAAACCACCGGCGCCGCCGCCATCGCCCTCACCTCCCTGGCAACCCTGGCCCTCGCCCGCCGCTCCGCCCTCCGGCCACCTGACACGGGCCTGGCCCCGGCCTCCTAACCCCAAGGGGGCTTTGCCCCCCTTGACCCCCCACCAGGGGCCGAGCCCCTGGACCTCAATAGATTTCAAGCCTCAGAAAAGGGGGCCGCCCGTGCCGTTTCAAACGGCAAAAGCGGCCCCCTTTTCTGAGGCTTAACTATTTGGTTTCCAAAGGCCTCTCGGCCTTTGGCGGGGGTTCCAAGGGGGCAGGGCCCCCTTGGGGCCAGAACGCCCCGGCCACGCCCGCGTCACATCCCGATGGCGCGGCGGTAGATGTCGAGCAGGGTTTCCTGTTCCTCGACTTCGGCGGGTTCTTGTTTACGGATGCGGATGAGCTGGCGGATGACCTTGACATCGAAGCCGGCGGATTTGGCTTCCTGGAAGATATCCTTGATATCCCCCGCGAGGGCTTTGCGTTCTTCTTCCAGCCGTTCGACGCGTTCGATGATGGAGCGCAGCCGGTCACCGGCGATGTTTTTGGCGGCGGTCTCGGTATCGGCCATGGGGTGGTGCTCCTGTGGTGGCGGATGATGGGGCCGTGGGAGTAGCGCCGGGGGCTTGGGCGCGTCAATGGGGGGTGAGGGGTGGCTTGCCGGGCCACGGTGAGAGGGCGCATGGTGGAGGCATCAGGGGGAAAACCATGACAGATCGCGTCCGCCGTCATCGCCGCACCAAGGTTCTGGCCACGCTGGGGCCGGCCAGCTCCACCCCGGAAATGATCTTACATCTCTTCCAGGCTGGCGCCGACATTTTCCGGCTCAATTTCTCTCATGGCGCGCATGAGGACCATGCCCGGCGCGTTGAGATGATCCGCGCCGTCGAGCGCAAGACCGGCCGGGCGATCGGCATTTTGGCCGATGTGCAGGGGCCCAAGCTGCGGGTGGGGACGTTTCAGTCGGGGCGTGTGCAGTTGCAGGCCGGGCAGAGCTTCATTCTCGACCAGAACCAGGCGCCGGGCGACACGCGCCGCGTCTGCCTGCCTCACCCCGAGATCATCGAGGCCGCCGAGATCGGCGCCACCTTGCTGCTCGATGATGGCCGGCTCCGCCTCCGCGTCCAGCACAAGCGCGACGATCATCTGGTCACCCAGGTTTTAAATGGCGGCGTGCTCTCCGACCGCAAGGGCGTCAACGTCCCCGACGTGGTGCTGCCCATTCCCGCGCTCACGGTCAAGGACCGCGCCGACCTCGATTTCGTGCTGCCGCTCGGGATCGACTATATCGGCCTGTCCTTCGTGCAGCGCCCCGAGGATGTGCAGGAGGCCCGCGCCATCGCGGCGGGCCGGGCGCTGGTGATGGCCAAGATCGAAAAGCCCCAGGCGCTCGACAATCTGGAGGCGATTTTAAACGCGGCGGATGCGGTGATGGTGGCGCGCGGCGATCTGGGGGTGGAGTTGCCGCCCGAGGAAGTGCCCATCGCCCAGCGCCGGATCATCCGCGCCGCCCAGCAGCGGGGCAAGCCGGTGGTGGTGGCGACCCAGATGCTCGAGAGCATGATCACCGCCCCCGCCCCCACCCGCGCCGAGGCTTCCGACGTGGCGAGCGCCGTGTTCGACGGGGCGGATGCGGTGATGCTCTCGGCCGAGAGCGCGGCCGGGCAATATCCCCGGGAGGCGGTGAACATGATGGACCGCATCATCGCCCGCGTGGAGCGCGACGAGGATTGGCGCAGCCTGCTCGACGCCAAGCGCCCCGCGCCCGAAAACTCCTCGGCCGACGCGATTGCCGCCGCCGCCGTGCAGGTGGCCCATGTCACCGGAGCCAAGGTGATCGTGGCGCTGACCGAATCGGGGTCCACGGCCCTGCGCGTGGCGCGCGAGAAGCCGGATTGCCCGGTCATTGGCCTGACCACCAACATCCACGTCGCGCGCCGGCTGGCCGCGGTGTGGGGGGTGCATGCCGTGGTCACCGAGAGCGTGCATTCCATGACCCAGGCCGTTGAGGTGGCGCGGAAATTGGCGCGGCTCGAAGGGTTTGCCGCCAAGGGGGAGGAGCTGGTGGTGGTGGCGGGCGTGCCGTTTGGCGTGCCGGGCACCACCAATGCGCTGCGGGTGGCCACGGTCTAATGCCATCTCGCCAAATGTTTGACGCTTCCAATCCGATGTCGGAATGGTATGCCTCTTTTATTTCGCGCATGGCCGCCCCACCAACCTCACGCGCATACAACTCAGCCTCAGGGCTGACGGGCAGACCCCCTTAAGATGGGATAAAAATCCTGTAAAACCGGCAGCTTGGCTGGCATTTCGGGCATCTTTCCTGCTTGGCGCGGCGGGCAAACTTGGCTAAAGGAAACGACAATTCCGAGGCTTCAAGGATACTGACGTGACGATTGCCCCCCGCTTTTCCCGCCCCGCGCTGACACTGGCCGCCGGCCTCGCCGGTCTTGCCCTGCTGGCCGCCTGCTCGGGCAAGCCCAAGCCGCAAACCGCCATGGCCCCGGCGGCGGCGGTCGGGCATGTCTATCCGGTGGCGGTCGATGTGCCGCCACCCGTGTCGCCGCGCATTCACTTCACCGCCAGCCAGCAGGCGGCCGACCAGCAGGCGTTCAACGTCATCGGGCTGAAATCGGCGCTGATGGTGGCGGCCCTGACCTGCCAGCAGCAGCCTGAATATGACCAGTTCATGGGCAAGTTCCAGCCCCATGTGCTGGCTGAGCAGCGGGTCATGGACAGCTATTTCCGCAAGGCCTCGGGCCGCTACTCGGGCCAGGCGATGGAAGACCAGTTCGTGACCGGCCTGGCCAATGACCAGACCATCTCGGGCCAGGCCCAGGGGGCGCTGTTCTGTGTCAATTCGGAAGCCGAGTTCAAGGCCGTGCTGGCCCTCACCTCCAACGCCGCGCTCGACCAGTTCGTGACCGCCTCGCCGCCCGATGCCGTGGTGGCCAGCACCGCCGCGCCGTAATCCCGGCCCAAACCGCGCAACGCCACACAAACCCACAAAAAATGTGGGTTTGTGTGGTTTTTTTGTGTGATACGGTGAATTGGCGGCGTTGCGGCCTCCCTCATCCCGCGCCTGGTTGGGATTTTGGCCAGATGAGCCACAAAACCAGCACCAGCAGCGGCGCGCCGGGCGAGATCCCCAGATGCGAGAGCACGGGGTAGAGGCTGGTGCCGGCATCGAGCAGCGCCAGCGCCGCCAAGCTGAGCGAGAGAAAGGGCAGGTCGTAGATCATGGCGAGCGGCACTAGAGCGGGATGCGTTATGACGCACCCGCCCTAGTTATATTTTAACGATCAATTTCATTCGTTTAGCTTACGTCTGTCGACTCAATCTAAACCAATATTGATCTAGGCACGCCGCCACCAGCGCCACCCCCGAGCAGATCCCAGCATATATAGGCCACCGGCTCTGGCAGCCGGGTGAAGGGGGTGATCAGCAGCAGAAAGGGCGGCGGGTAGTAAAAGCTGGCGATGCCGGGCGTGATGTCTGGCACCGGCTGCGCGAAAGCCCGGGCGCTGTGCCAGAACAGGTCGAAATCATAGGGGACGAAGCCGCCCGTATGGGCGCTGACCCCGCGATGGGCGTAAACATCGAACAGCAGGGCGGCGAGCGCCGAGAGGCCGATGACCGCGCCGTAAAGCCGTGTTTCAACACGCCCCGGCGCGGCGGGGCTCACAACGCCCCGGCCTCGAAAATGTGCCGGACCTCGCCCTGCCAGGCGCCGTGATAGAGGGCCAGCCAATGTTCGGCCTGGGTGGGGGCGCCGGCGGCGATTTCGGCCAGCGGGTCGAGATAGGATTGCTCGTCCCGCCCCTGCTCGTCTTGCCTGTCGCGCGCCCGCAGCCCGGCCTGGGCGATGGCCACCACCTCGGCGGCCAGGGCGCGCAGGGTTTGGGCGCCCAGGGGGGTGTTGATGCCGGTGCGCGGCACCTCGGCGCGCAGGCCGAGCAGGGTTGGGTAGGGGATGGTGCGGCTCAGCTCATAGGCGGCGTTCAGGGCCGTCTCATCGTAGAGCAGCCCGGTCCAGAGGGCGCTTTGGGCCAGCATCATGGCCGGGCTGCCGGCATCGGCGCCACGGGTTTCGAGGTAGGTTTTCAGCCGGACATCGGGGAAGGCGGTGGTGGCGTGGTCGGCGAAATCGCCGACCGTCGCGCGCGCGCCGGGCAGGGCTTCGAGGCGCCCGGCCATGAAATCGCGGAAGGATTTGCCCAGGGCGTCGATGTAGTGGCCATCGCGGTAGACGAAATACATCGGCACATCGAGCAGCCATTCGGCGTAACGCTCGAAGCCGAAACCATCCTCGAAAATGACGGCGGGGATGCCAGAGCGCGCATTGTCGGTGTCGGTCCAGGCCAGGGCGCGGTTGGAGAGGTAGCCGTTGGGCTTGCCCTCATAGAAGGGCGAATTGGCGAACAGGGCGGTGGCGAGCGGCTGGAAGGTGCTGGCCACGCGGAGTTTCTTGACCATGTCGGCCTCGGACGCGAAATCCAGATTGGCCTGGACGGTGCAGGTTCGAAACATCATGTCCAGCCCCCGCGAGCCCACCGTGGGCATGTAGGCGCGCATGAGCTGGTAGCGGCCCTTGGGCATCATGGGCATGTCGGCGCGGGTGGCCTGGGGATGGAAGCCCAGCGGCGCGAAGCCAAGGCCCAGCGCGGGCGCGAGCTTGTGCAGACGGGCGATGTGGGCGTCCAGCTCGGCCTTGGTTTGGTGCAGGGTTTCGAGCGGCGCGCCCGAAAGCTCGAACTGCCCGCCCGGCTCGAGCGAGATGGAGGCGCCCCGCCACTTGAGGCCGATGACGTTTTCGCCGTCCAGAATGGGTTCGGCGCCGGTTTCCTCGCGCATGCGCCCGAGCAGCGCCTGGATGCCGGCGGGGCCTTCATAGGCCGGGGGGCGGCAATCTGGGCGGGTGAAGCCGAACGCCTCGTGCTCGGTGCCGATGCGGAAGCTCGCGCGCGGCTTGCACCCCGACGCCAGATAAGCGGCGAGGTCGCGCACTGAGCCTATGGGCCGGTTATCGGCATCACCCGGGTTCGACAAGATCAGCGTCCCTATCTGTTTTACGGCTGGGCCGCGATGAGCAGCGCCAGGCCCGCTATTGTGGCGGTCTCTGCCCGCAGGATGCGAGACCCCAGGGACACGCGCATGACCTGGGGTCTGGCAGCGATAGCTTCAAGTTCGGCATCGGTAAAGCCACCCTCGGGGCCGACCATGAGCGCGCACGGGCCGGCGGCCGCGCCGAGCAGGGGGGCGGTGCGGCGCTCATCGGCCACGAACAAGGGGCGCGCGGGCCAGCCGCGCAGCAGCTCCATCACCGGCACGGGCGGGCGGATTTCGGGGACATCGAGGCGCTCGCACTGTTCGGCGGCCTCGATGGCGATGGCGCGCAGGCGCTCGAGATTGACATGGTCGGCCCCGGTGCGGGCGGTGAGCACGGGCTGGATGACGCTGGCGCCGAGTTCGGTGGCTTTTTCAACCACCAGATCGGTTTTGGCGCGCTTGAGCAGGGCGAAGCAGGCCCAGGCATCGGGGGCGGGATGCTGGGGGCGGGTTTGGACGCGCGCCGTGAGGGTGACGCGCTTTTTTGAAATTTGGGTGATTTCGGCCCGCCACTCGCCCTGCAGGCCGTTAAAGACCCGGCAGGTCTCGCCAGGGGCGGCGCGCAGCACATTGGCCAGATAATGGGCCTGGGCCTCGGGCAGCGGGAGTTCGGTGCCTTCGGCGAGGACGGGAACCGGGGTATAGAGACGAATTGACGCGATGCTCATGAAAGGCCCAATAACACCATGAACGGTTACACGGATATACGCCGCCATGGCTGGGTGGCAAAACTGCCCGCCTCTTTCGAGCCCTATATATTGCTGGCGCGGTTTGACCGGCCGGTGGGGATTTGGCTGCTGTTTTTGCCCGGATTATGGGCGATTTGCCTGACCGCGCCCGGGCTGTGGCGCGGGCTGTGGCTGGCGGTTTTGTTTGCGCTGGGCGCGGCGGTGATGCGGGGCGCTGGCTGCGTGGTGAACGATATTTGGGACCGCGACCTGGATTCGCAGGTGGAGCGCACCAAGGGGCGGCCGCTGGCGGCGGGGCATGTGCGGCTGTGGCAGGCTTTCGCGTTTCTGGGGGGGCTGTGCCTGATCGGGCTGCTGGTGCTGCTGGCCTTGCCGCCGGTGGCGCGCTGGCTGGGCGTGGGCTCGCTGGTGCTGGTGGCGCTCTACCCCGCCGCCAAGCGCGTGACCTGGTGGCCGCAAATGATGCTGGGGCTCACCTTTGGGTTTGGCGCGCCGCTGGGGTTTGCCGCCGCGCACGGGGGGCTGGGCTGGGGCATGGTGCCGCTTTATGGCAGCGTGATTTTCTGGATTTTGGGCTATGACACGATTTATGCCCACCAGGACCGGGTGGATGACGCGATTGTGGGGGTGAAATCAACCGCCCGGCTGTTTGAGCACCACACCAAGGCGTTTCTGGCCGTTTGTTACGGCACCACCCTGGCGCTGCTGCTGGTGAGCTTGGCGATGGCACGGCTGAACATGTTTGCCTATGCGGGCCTGGTGCCGCCCGCCGCGCTGTTGATGGCGCAGATTTTTGCCCTCGATATTCACGACCCGGCGAAATGTTTGCGGCTGTTCAAGTCCAACCGCGAGGTGGGGCTGCTGGTGGCGGTGGCGATTTTGGTGGGGCGGCTGAGCCTGTGAGTGGACGTTTGCAGGGCAAGGTGGCGCTGATTACCGGCGCCACGGCGGGGATTGGGCTGGCGACGGCGCGGAAATTTGCCGCCGAGGGGGCGCGCGTGCTGTTGAGCGGGCGCAATGAGGCGGCCGGCACGGCGGTGGCGGCGGCGCTGGGCGGCGCGTTTATGGCCGCCGATCTGAGCGCGCCCGAGAGCGCGGCGCGGCTGGTGGACTGGGCCGAGGCCACGGCCGGGCGGCTGGATGTGCTGGTGAACAATGCCGGCATATTGTTTCAGGGGGATGCGCTCGCCTGCACCGATGCCCAATGGGACCAGACGATGCTGGTGAATGTGACGGCGGTGTTCAGGCTCTCGCGCGCGGCGCTGGGGCTGCTGGGGCGCGCGCGGGGGGTGATTGTGAATGTGGCCTCGGATTGGGGGCTGGTGGCGGCCGATGCGGCGGTGGCCTATGGCACCAGCAAGGGCGCGGTGGTGCAACTGACCCGCTCGATGGCCAAGGACCATGCCCGCCAGGGCGTGCGGGTGAACGCCGTGTGCCCCGGCGACACCGACACCGCGATGCTGCGCGCCGAAGCCGGAAGCGAGGCGCGGATGGCGGCGCTGGCCGCCGCGATTCCGCTGGGCCGGCTGGGACGGCCCGAGGATGTGGCGGCGGCGATTGCGTTTTTGGCCTCCGATGAGGCGAGTTTCATCACCGGCGCGGCGCTGGCGGTGGATGGTGGAAATTCGGTCGTGTGAGGGCGCCTGATGGCACATCTCCCCTGCCCTTGCCGCCGCTTGACGGGTGGCGGGGGATGGGGAGCGAAGCGGAACACATTACCGGGACGCGGCAGGAAAGCGATGGGTTACGCTTGGCTTCATCCGTCTTGCGCTTGCTAACTCGCGCTACGGCATATGATGTGGGCATCGCGACGATTTAGTGACTGGAGTACGCCGAGTGAAAAATGAGTTTGAGTCTAAATTTGACGGCGAGAAGATGCAGATTAACGGACTGCCTGCCAACTCGACCCTAAAAAAGGTCGAATATGCAAGTCAAAATTTATCGCAACTCAAATTCATTTCACTGTGTTCAATCAACATGGCGATTGCTAAATCTTATATGGACGCCATTGCAGATTGCAAAGACTGGGGTGACGGCTTTTTGATTGATGCAGCTGTTGTAGCCATCGTGATAAAATATGGTTGTGTCTTTAAAAAAGACAAGAACAACAAAAGCTTAGACTGCAAGAAAATCTTTCAGGAAAAGGTTATTGTAGACAATAGATTTTATGGCCAAAATATCTCTATTAATGATCCTGAACTAAAGTTTTTACAGGCACACAATTATTTTATAAAGCTCAGGGATAAATTTCTTGCCCACGACGATAGAATGATCGGAGCAACAGAGTGCTTTGCTTCACTAGATACCGAATTTCAGTGTAATAGAGTGTTTATTTCTTCAACACGAAGCCCCGCGTTTACTGCTTTAGGGGATTATCGTGATGATCTCCCAATTTGCATCGATATTGTGTACAGGTGGCTTCAAGGAGAAAAGCAACGACTTTGCCAAGTTGTCAACGACGAAATAAATAACCAAAAAATCAGTGTGCGCAAAAGCTTTCATGAGCCAGACTTTTCTGCATTCAGTGGTCTCCCCGCTGAGTATACTCACCGGCAAAATGGGTCTCATTGGAAGTATGACCCTAACACGCACAGTAGAGTTTCGGTCGATAATAGGAAAAGCCCAAAGCCTACATAAAGGTTTTATGCAACGCCGCTGGCAGCAAGCCATAGGGCGGGCGTTGCCCGCCCTACGGTCTAATGTCGGTTTTTGGTGGGTACAAAACGGCTCCGACACGGCCGCCCTGGGCGCTGAGCCGATGCAGCGGCGCGTACCCATCGCCATGCGCCGCGTCCATGGCGGTGATGGGGGGGGGCGGTGCGCTGTACCCATCCTGCCGGCTCATGCCCCGGTTGAAACTTGACGGGTGGGGGCGGGTTGGGTGAAAGATAATGCACCGGGGTGCTCGCGTGGTGCGGGCTGAGATTATACCCGTTGAACCTGTCTGGGTAATGCCAGCGAAGGGATGCAGATCATGCTCTCACGCCGTTCGTTTGTTGTTTCCGCCGCCCTGGCCGCGCCGGCCATCGCGCGCGCCGCGGGTGAACCGTTCACGCTGTTGCTGGACTGGTTTGTGAACCCCGACCATGCGCCGCTGTTCGCGGCGAAAACCTGCGGGGCGTTTGCCCGCGCGGGGCTGGCGGTGACGATGACCGCCCCCACCGACCCCGATCTGCCGCCCCGGCTGGTGGGCGCGGGCAAGGCCGATGCCTGCCTCAGCTATCAGCCCCAGCTTTACCAGTTCGTGGATAAGGGCCTGCCGGTGAAGCGGGTGGCGACGCTGATTGACCAGCCGCTTGATACGCTGACCGCGCTGGGGGCGAGCGGGATTAAGACCATCGCCGATCTGAAGGGGCGCAAGATTGGGTATTCGGTGGAGGGGTTTGAGACCGTGCTGATCGGCACCATGCTGAAAAGCGCGGGGCTGACGCTCGCCGATGTGACGCTGGTGAATGTGAATTTTAATCTGGTGACCGCGCTGCAGGCCAAGGAAGTGGATGCGGTGATTGGCACGTACCGGACTTATGAGGATATTCAGCTGGCGCAGGACGGGCTGGCGCCGGTGATCTTCGCGCCCGAGGATTATGGGGTGCCGCGTTCGGACGAGCTGATTATGCTGGCCAATGACCGGAGCGTGGGCAGCGACAAGATGCGCCGCTTCGTGGCGGCGCTGGGCGAAGGGGTGGCGGCGCTGAAGAGCGATCCGCAGGCCATGCTGGCGGGGTTTTTGAAAGATAATCCGAGCCTGAACGACAAGCTCGACCTGGCCTCGTGGGGGGCGCTGGTGCCGGGGTGTTTCGCGCCCGCGCCTGGCGCGCTGGATGGGGCGAAATACCGGCGCTACCGCGACTTCATGGCCGCGAACGGGCTGATTAAGCACGCGCTGCCACTGGCCGATTACGCCGTGGCCACCAAAGCCTGAGACCGTGGGCCCGGCGCCTGGCATTACCATAACCGGGGCGACGCTGACCTATGACGGGGCGGCGGTGTTCGCGGGGCTGGATGTGATGCTGGAGGCCGGGCGGCTGAGCGCGCTGCTGGGGCCGAGCGGCGTGGGCAAGACCAGCCTGCTGCGCGCCATCGCCGGGCTGGAGCGGCTGGATGAAGGGACCGTGCACGCCAGCGACGGCGCGCCCCTGGCCGGGCGGGTGGCGTGGATGGCGCAGCGCGATTTGCTGCTGCCCTGGGCGGATGCGCTGGGCAATGTGACGCTGGGCGCGAGGCTGCGGGGAGAAAAGCCCGATGCCGGGCGGGCCGAGGGGCTGCTGGCGCGCGTGGGGCTGGCCGAGAAGCGCCGCGCGCTGCCGGCCACGCTCTCGGGCGGGGAGCGCCAGAGGGTGGCGCTGGCCCGCACGCTTTATGAAGACAAGCCCGTGGTGCTGATGGATGAGCCGTTTTCGGCGCTCGATGCCATTACGCGCGCCAGGTTGCAGGAGTTGGCGGCGGACGTGCTGGCCGGGCGGACCGTGCTGCTGATTACCCACGACCCCTGGGAAGCCTGCCGGCTTGGCGAGGCGGTGTATGTGCTGAGCGGGCGGCCGGCCACGCTTTCGGCGCCGCTGGTGCTGGACGGCGCCATACCGCGCGCGCCCGATGACGAGGCGGCGCTGCGCGCGCAGGGGCGGCTGCTGAAGCGGCTGGAGGTGGGGGCGTGAAGCGGGCGCTGGCCATGGCACTGGGGCTGCTGGGCGCCTGGTGGGGGGTGAGCGCGCTGGCGCTGGTGCCTGAGTTCATGCTGCCCTCGCCCGCCGAGGTGGCGCTGGCGGGGTGGCAGAACGGCGCGTACCTGGCCCAGAACGCGCTGGTGACGGGGAGCGAGATTTTGCTCGGGCTGCTGTGTGGCACGGCGCTGGGAGCGGGGGCGGCGCTGGTGATCGCGGCGTCGGGCACGCTGCAACGCTGGCTGATGCCGCTGCTGGTGGTCTCGCAGGCGGTGCCGGTGTTTGCGCTGGCGCCGCTGATGGTGCTGTGGCTGGGGTTTGGGCTGGCCTCGAAAGTGGCGCTGGCGGTGCTGGTGATCTTTTTTCCGGTGACGGCGAATTTTTTGGACGGGCTGCGGCGCACCGAGCCGGGGTGGCTGGATTTGGCCGCCACCATGGGCGCCAGGCCGTGGCGCGTGCTGCTGGGGCTGCGTTTGCCCGCCGCGCTGCCGGCGCTGGCCTCGGGCGTGCGGGTGGCGGCGGCGGTGGCGCCGATTGGGGCGGTGCTGGGCGAATGGGTGGGGGCTTCGAGCGGGCTGGGCTATGTGATGCTCAACGCCAATGCGCGCATTGAGACGGCGCTGATGTTTGCCGCGCTGCTGGTGCTGGGGGTGATGAGCGTGACGCTCTATGTGGCGGTGGACCGCGGCTTGCGCGCCGCTTTGCGCTGGAGCCCGGGAGGGTAGAGCGGGATGCGTTATGACGCACCCGCTCTACCTTTATTTTAGCGATCAATTTCATTGGTTTAGCTCGAATCTGGCGATTCGATCTAAACCAATATTGATCTAGCCGATATCGGCGCCGCTGACGCGCTGGCCGGCGGCGTTGAGGGCGGCGGCGGCGCCTTGGTGGAATTTGAGCCCGAGCCCGCCCGCGCCGGTGGGCGGTGGCGGGTTGGCGGCGGCGGGGATGGCGCGGGCCAGCTGAGCGCGGTGGGAGAGCGCGGCGCTGGTGATGATGTTGGCCAAGGCGGGCGCGAGGCTGGCCGCGCAGATGGCGTAATTATCGGTGCCGAGCGTGGAGACGGGCACGCCCAGGCCCGGAAACGTGCCGCTGGGCAGGATGATTTCGCGGAAACCCGGCAATTTGGCGGCGACCAGGGCGCATTCATCCTGCGAAAACCCGATGAGGGAGAAACGATGCCCCATGGCCGCCTGGGTGATGACGCTGAGCGGCGGGGCGCCGATGAAGGCGCAGGCATCGAGCTGGCCGGACTGCATGGCCTTGATCTGGGGCGCGAGGTCGCCGGTGACGGTGCGCGCGGGCATGACGCCGAGCAGGCCGAGAATTTGGGCCACCGTGGCATCGACGGAGCCGCCATCGGGCCCGACGCCGATGGTGAGGCCGGCCAGCTCGGAAAGCCGCGTGGGGCCGCCGGGCGGCGCGAAGATTTGCAGCACCGAGACATAGGCCGGAAATAACAGCCGGAAAGAGGAGATTTTGGCCCCCGCCGTCCAGCCGCTGGTGCCCGTGACCGCCTGATGCGCGACCACGGCGGTGGTGAGGCCGAGCTGGGCGGTGCCTTCATCGATGAGCAGGATGTTGGCGTCGGCGCCGCCGGTTTCGTGGTAGGCGATGTCAACGCCCGCCGGCGCCGCCGCGAGCTGGCCCCAGGCGGGGCCGAACAGCGCATAGTCGCTGCCTGGACGGCCGGTGGCCATGACCAGGCCGCTGGGGGCGGACTGAGCGCGGGCCGGGCGCAGGCCGGAAGCGGCAAGGGCAAGGCCCAGACAGGGCAGTAACCGGCGGCGCGACAGGTTCACCGTTCATCCTCCCGTGAGGGCCTGATGGGTTGAGAGGCGTTTCAGGCGGTCTCGTCTCCCGCTTGGCGGGCCGATCCACGGTCATCGCGCTCCAGACGGGGCGGATTTGAACGCGGGCGGTTAATCATTGTCAAGCTTGAGGCGGGCGGCGCGGTCGCAGCTCGCTCACCACGATGCCCGCCACGATGAGCCCCGCCCCCAGCACCGCCAGGGGGGACAAGACATCGCCCGCCAAACGCCCGGCGATGCCGCCCCAGACCGGCTCGCCCGCATAGATGATGGCGGCGCGCGCCGGTGAGACGGATTTTTGCGCCCAGTTCATGGTGAGCTGGATGAGCGCGCTGGCCAGGCCCAGACCGAGGGCCGCCAGCAGCCAGACCCAGGAAAAGCCGGGCACGGGCTCGCCGACAAGGGGCATGGCGGCAAAGGAGACCAGACTGGCGGTGAAAAGCTGGATGAGGGTGACGCGGGTGCTGTCAACCTCGCCCGCGAAGCCGCCGATGAGCAGGATCTCGGCGGCGATGGCGGCGGCGCCGATGAGGGTGGCGGTCTCGCCCGGGCCAAGCCCGACATGCCAGGCCGCCGGGCCCGCGATGCAGGACAGCCCGGCAAAGGCCAGCGCGATGCCGCCCCAGGTGAGCAGGCGCGGCGGGCGGCGGAGCACCAGCCATTGCAGCAGCGGCACCATGGGCACGTAGAGCCCGGTGAGAAAGGCCGAGCTGCTGCTGGTGATGGAGCGCAGCCCGAAGCTTTGCAGCCCATAGCCCAGGAAAATGGACAGCCCGATGGCGCCGCCCGCCAGCAGCTCGCGGCCGGTGAGGAAGCGCAGCCTTGGCCGGAACAGCGCCAGGCTGAGCAGGCCGGCGATGAGGAAGCGCACGCCGACGAAAAACAGCGGGCCGCTATGGCGCATGGCCAGATGGACGATGACGAAAGTGGTGCCCCAGACCATGGTGATGAGGAGCAGCGCCAGCTCCTGTTTGGTGAACAGGCTGGCGCGGCGGGGGAGCGCGGCGCTCACCCCAGCGCCTTGGCGCGCTCCAGCGCCGCCACCAGCGCCAGGCGGATGCCCGGCTCGAGCGCGGAATGGCCGGCATCGGGGACCATGGTGAGGCGGGCGGCCGGCCAGGACTGGGCCAGCTCGAAGGCGCTTTGGGCCGGGCAGATCATGTCGTAGCGGCCTTGGATGATCTCGCCCGGTATGTGGCGGAGCTTGTGCATGTGGCCCAGGAGCCCGGCCTCGGGGAGAAACAGGCCGTGGCGGAAATAATGCGCCTCGATGCGCGCGAGGCCGATGGCGGTGCGGTCTTGCGCGAAGGCGGAGACGGCCTCGAAGCTCGGCAGCAGGGTGGAGCAGGAACCTTCATAGACCGACCAGGCGCGCGCCGCCGGGCCGTGAATGGCGGGGTCGGGGTTGGTGAGGCGCTGGAAATAATGCGTGAGCAGGTCGGCCTGCTCATGCGCGGGCAAAAACCCGGCGAAGGCGGCGTGGGCCTCGGGGAAGACGCGCGCCATGCCGTGGAGGAACCAGTCGACCTCCTGGGCGCGGCCCAGAAAAATGCCGCGCAATATGGCGCCCATGACCCGCTCGGGGTGGGATTGGGCATAGGCCAGCGCCAGGGTGGAGCCCCAGGAGCCGCCAAACAGCAGCCAGCGATTGATGCCGAGATGGACGCGGAGCTGCTCGATATCGGCCACCAGATGGGGGGTGGTGTTGTCCTCTATGCCGCCCAGGGGCACGGAACGCCCGGCGCCGCGCTGGTCGAAGATGACGACCCGCCAGAAATGGGGGTCGAAAAACCGCCGGTGGACGGCCCCGGCCCCGGCGCCCGGCCCGCCATGGAGGAACAGCACCGGATGGCCGGACGGGTTGCCGACCTGCTCGAAATACATGCGATGGCCGCCGGACAGGGGGAGATACCCGGTCTCGAAGGGCGCGATGTCGGGGTAGAGGTCGCCGCGCGGCATCACAAGCTCAGGCGCTCAGGGCTTGGCGCAGCACGGCCGTGACGCGCAGGGCCTGGTCGTCGGTGAGGTCGGGGTGGATGGGCAGGGCCAGGATGCGCGGGCCGAGGCCCTCGGCGACCGGCAGGCTGGTGCCGTCATGCGCGGCGGCATAGGCGGGCTGCTCGTGCAGGGCGCGGGGATAGTAGATGGCATGGCCGATCTGGGCCGTGCCGAGGGCGTCCTTGGCGGCCTCGCGGGCCTCGTGCGTGGGGAAAAGCACGGCATAGACCGCCCAGGCGGAGCGGCTGTTGGGCACGCGCGCGGGCGTGGTGAGCAGGTTGCCCAATTCGCGGTCATAGATTTGGGCGATTTGCTCACGCCGCGCGAGCTCGGCCTCGAAGATGGTGAGCTTGGAGAGCAGCACGGCGGCTTGCAGCGTGTCGAGCCGGCCGTTCATGCCGATGCGCTCGACCTGATAGCGCGTGGCGCCCTCGCCATGGGTGCGGAGGGATTTATAGAGCGTGGCGCGCTCATCGGATTGGGTGAACAGCGCCCCGCCATCACCATAGCCGCCCAGGGGTTTGGAGGGGAAGAAGGAGGTGGCGGTGGCGTCCGCCTGGGTGCCGAGGCGCGCGCCATTGAGGCTGGCGCCGAAGGATTGGGCGCAGTCATCGAGGGTGAACAGGGCTTCGCGGGTGGCGAGGGCAGCGAGGGCGGGCCAGTCGGCCGGCTGGCCGAACAGATCGACGCCGATGATGGCGCGCGGCCTGAGGCGCCCCGCAGCGCGCACCTGCTGGATGCGGGATTCGAGGTGGGCGAGGTCGATCTGGAAGGTGCGGGGATCGACATCGACGAAGACCGGCGTGGCGCCGAGCAGAAGCGCGACCTCGGCGGTGGCGGTGTAGGTGAAGGCGGGCAGGAACACGGCATCGCCCAGGCCGATCTGCTCGGCCATGAGGGCGATGGTCAGGGCATCGGTGCCAGAGGACACGGTGACGCAATGTTTGGCGCCGCAGAACTGGGCCAGCTCGGCTTCGAGTTCGCGCACTTCGGGGCCGAGTATGTATTGGCCGTGGGCCAGAACGGCATTGATGCGGGCCGCGACATCGCCGTGCAGACGGGCCTGCTGGGCCTTGAGGTCGAGGAAGGGAATCGGCGGGAGGGGTTGGGCGGTCATGATGCCCGAGCTTACTCCGCGGCGGCGCGTTCCGCGAGGGGCGCGGGGGGCAAAAATTCCGGCACCTGGCGCTGGAGCAGGGCGAGGGCGGCGGGCGTGTCGCCTTGGGCGGCGAGGCCGGACAGCTCATCGAGGGCCGCGCGGATCTCGGCCAGGGCGGCGCGCCGGGGGGTGGCGACCAGCAGGCCCGGCACAGAGGTGGGGCGCGGGGTTTCGGCGCCGTGGAAGAGCTGCTCGAACAGTTTTTCGCCGGGGCGGATGCCGGTGAATTCGATTTTGATGTCGGTCTCGGGGCGCAGGCCGGCGAGCTGGATCATTTGGCGGGCGAGGTCGAGGATGCGCAGCGGCTCGCCCATGTCGAGCACGAAGATGCCGCCTTCGGGGACGATGGCGGGGTCGGCGCCCACGGACGCCGCCTGGAGGCAGAGCCCGACCGCTTCCTTGGCGGTCATGAAATAGCGGCGCATTTCGGGGGAGGTGACGGTGAGCGGGCCGCCCTGGGCGAGCTGGTGGCGGAACAGCTCGACCACCGAGCCGGTGGAGCCCAGAACATTGCCAAACCGTACCGTGACCACCCGCAGGCCGGCGCGGGCGTGGCGGGCCTCGATGTCGCGCGCCTGGGCGTAGAGCTCGGCCAGGCGCTTGGTGGCGCCCATGACCGAGCTGGGGTTGACCGCCTTGTCGGTGGAGATGAGGACCATGAGGCGGGCGCCCGAGTGGGCCGCGGCATCGGCCACCACGCGGGTGCCGAGCGCGTTGGTGCGCAGGGCTTCGAGCGGGTTGGACTCGACCAGGGGGACATGTTTGAGGGCGGCCGCGTGGAGCACGAGATCGGGGGTGAAGCCCTGGCAGAGCGCGGTTATGCGGGGCTCATCGCGGATGTCGGCGATGACCGCCTGGCGGGGCAGATGGGGGGCGGTTTCGGCCAGTTCGCGCTCGATCCGCCAGAGGGCGTATTCGGACGAATCGAGCAGCAGCAGCTCGGCCGGGGCCAGCGCCGCGACCTGGCGGGTGAGTTCGGCGCCGATCGACCCGCCCGCCCCGGTGACCAGCACGCGCGCGCCGGTGATGAGGGCCGCCATGCGCGCCAGATCGAGCGGGAGTTGCGGGCGCTGGAGCAGATCCTCGATGGCGATGGGGGCGAGGGCGGGGATGCCGTGGGCCGGGGCCAGACGGGTGAGGCTGGGGGTGCGCGCAACCGCCAGACCCAGAGCGGCGGCGCTGTCGAGCAGGCCGCGCAGGCCGGGGCCGGTGAGCACGCTGGCGGTGATGATGAGCAGGTCTGGCCGGGGGGTGAGGCGGCCAAGCGCGGCTTCGGCGTCATCGAGGCTGGCGATGATGTCGAGCCCGGCCATGCGGCCGCCGGCAGAGCGGGGCGAGAGGGCGATGAGGCCGCAAATGCGGTAGGGCGCGGCGGGCGCGCGGGCATGGGCGGCCAGGAACAGCTCGGCCTCCTCGCCGCTGCCCACCAAAATGGCGCGGCGATACCGGGCGGAGGCGGGCCGGACCAGCCGGCGCTCGCGCCATTGGCGGTAGAGCAGCTTGGGGAGGGTGAGCAGCGTGCTCTGCACCAGCGCCAGAATGACCGGAAAGCCGGGCGATGGCAGGCGCAGCCCGGCGCCCAGCATGAACAGCGAGAGCAGCAGCGCGACGGCCAGCCCGGACAGCGCCAGGGCCACCAGGTCGCGGAAGGAGACGAAGCGCCAATGAAGGCGCGCGAAGCCCAGGGGCAGACCGATGAGCCAAAAAACCAGCGCCCCGCCGAGCGCCAGGGGCAGCGGGCAATGGCCGTCTGGCCGGGCCAGCCACCAGGCCGCCGCCACGCCCAGCGACGCCGACGCGCCATCGAACGCCAGGTTGAGCGCCATGCGGCGAAGCAGATGCGGCGAGGCGTTTTGTCTCATGGGGCAACTATAACCCGGAGCGAAGCAGGCGGCCACAACTTAAAATAATCCAACCTCTGTGGAGAATTGGGGAGCTTTTTGGCAAAAGCGCCCCAAACCCCGCAAAAATTCTTGATTATCCTTCAGGGAGACGAGAGGGGTCAGGCCAGCTCGACCAGGGCTTCGACTTCGACCGCGGCATCGAGCGGCAGCGAGGGCACGCCGACCGTGGAGCGGGCATGACGCCCGGCCTCGCCGAAAATGGCCACCGCCAGATCCGAGGCGCCGTTCATGACCACCGCGTGCTGGGTGAATTCGGGCGGGGCGGCGATGAAGCCGCCCAGGCGCACGATCTGTTTGATGCCAGACAGGCCGTTGGGCAGGGCGGCGTTGAGCTGGGCCAGCACGTTGATGAGGCAGAGACGCGCGGCATATTGGCCCTCTTCGAGGCTCACCGTCTGGCCGAGCTTGCCGGTGACGGCGACCTTGCCCTCGACCGCGGGCAACTGGCCCGAGACCACGGCGAGCTTGCCCGCGATGCTGACCGGCACATAGGTCGCCACCGGCTTCATGGGCGTGGGAAGGGAAATGCCGAGTTCGGCCAGACGCTCGAGAATGCTCATTGGGGTAACCTCAGCTCACCAGTTTGAGGGCCTTGCGGCGCTCACGGGGGGCGGGCGCCGGCAGGTCGAGCGGCAGCAGGGGCGCGCGCTCGGAGGCACCATCGCCCACTGTGTCGGCTTCCTCAAGGGTGGCGGGGGGAAGATTCGTCTGGCCGAGATAATTCACCGCCAGATTGCGGAACACGTAATCGAGCATGGAGGTGGCGGCGGGCACGGCGGCATCACCCTCGACCGCGCCAGACGGCCCGAAGCGGGTGAAGGTGAAGGCCTCGACGTAATCCTTGAGGTCAACCCCGTGCTGGAGGCCGATGGACACGGCGATGGCGAAGGCATCCATGAGGCCGCGAAAGGCCGCGCCCTCCTTGTGAAGGGCGATGAAAATCTCGCCGAGCTTGCCGTTGGCGTATTCGCCGGTGGATAAAAACAGCTTGTGGCCGCCGACCGCGACTTTTTGCGTGTAACCCGAGCGGCGGGCGGGCAGGGCCTCGCGCATGCGGCGGCTGGGGGCGGGGGCCGCCGGGGCGACGCTGGGCAGAAAGGCGAAAAAGGGCTTGAGCGACTCGGCCATGACGCCCTGGGCGCCCGCGCGCGGCAGGGTGAACAGCTCATCGCCCGAGAGCAGGGCGGCCAGCGCCTGCTCGGCGCTCAGCCCTTCGGCGGCGAGGCGCGCCCGCACCCAGCCGGCCAGCCCGCCATCGGGCGCGGTGGCGGACAAAGCCGGGGCGAAATTGACCGCCTCGGCGCCGAGCAGGGCTTCGATCTCGGGCTCGGTGACGAAGCCGAGCAAGGTTTCGTGGCGGCGCTGGCCGGCTTGGGCGGCCTCGGCCTGGGCGGCCTGGGCGGCGGCGAGCAGGCCGGGCAGCGGCAGGGAAGCCGGCAGCTGGGGCACGGCGATGGCAAAGCCGGGCGCGCCGTTGAGGAGGGCGCTGGAGGCGAGATCGGCCTGGGCGGCGATGAAGCCCGAAAGGGCGGCCGCCACGTCGCGGGCCATGGCGCTCTCATAGGGCAGGCCAAGGCGGGCGAGCAGGAGGTTGAGATCGGTGAAGCTCAGGCCGAGTTTGGGCTCGGACGGCGCGGCCAAAGTGAGGCCGGTGACCGCCACGCGCACCGCCGCGCCGAGCGCGGGGAGGTCCAGCTCGTCATATTCATCGAGGAAGGCGGGGAGGTTGAGGCAAAAGCCCGGCACGCCGCCCGCGCGGTTGCGCCAGATGCGCGCGCAGGGCGCGCCGCGGCGGGTGGCGACAAGGGCGCGGAGCTGCCCGGCGATGTCGCCTTCGAGCCCGGCCGTGACGGCGCGGGCCGCGATGGGAGCGACCCAGGCCTCGACGGCGATCGGCAGATCGACCCGGCCTTGGCCCACGAACAGCGAGGCCAGGGCCTGGGCCGCCGCGCGGCCAAACCCCTCGGGCAGGCGCACGGCGACTTGATCGGAATCGGGGTCGGGGGATGCGGCGAGCGTGATGAGCTTGTGGCCCTGCCAGTCCATTTTGTCTGCCTCACTCATGGTGAGGGGAGTGTACGCGAAGGGATGGGACGGGGAAAAGTGCATGTTGTGGTGAATCTGCCCCCGCGCCACAGAATCTTGTGGATAGTCTGAAAGTTGGGGCTTGGAATCGGGGGCGGCCGCGCGCTGATGCGCCGCGCCGGGCCACCATGGACCTCGGGCGCCGAACACATTATAGGGAGCGCATGAGCAGCACCCAGAATTCCGCACAGGAGATCGG
>JAJXWD010000023.1 GCA_021781835.1 Pseudomonadota bacterium
GGCGGCCTGGGGGGCCGCCAGCATCGGCGCGGCGGCGATGGGCATGGTGATGTGCTGGATGGTGCGCACCAGACGGACCTTGCGGTCACCCTCGGCCAGCTCGATCTCGGAGAGGTCGGCCTGGGTGAGCAGCGCGGCGAGTTCGGCCAGGGTTTTCGGGTCGAATGAAAGGCTCATTGATCGTCGTCTTCTTCTTCCAGAATTTCGGAAAGGGCGAGGAGGGCCAGGCGGTAGCCGGCGAACCCAAGCCCGGCGATCACGCCGGTGGCGGCGCGGGAGACGTAGGAATGATGGCGGAAGGCTTCGCGCTTGTGAATGTTGGAGATGTGCACCTCGATGACCGGAACATCGAGGGCGAGCAGCGCGTCCATCAGCGCCACCGAGGTATGGGTGTAGCCCGCCGGGTTGATGACCACGCCGGCGGCGCGCGCGCGGGCTTCCTGCACCCAGCTGATCAGCTCGCCTTCGAGGTTGGTCTGGCGGAAATCAATGGCGAAACCGAGCCCGTCGGCGGTCTCGGCGCACAATGTCTCGAGATCGTCGATGGTCTCGGCGCCATAGATCTCGGGTTGGCGGGTGCCGAGCATGTTCAGGTTCGGTCCGTTGAGGACGAATATGAGGGGTGCGGACATGGTTCCCCCGCGTAGCATAAGCTTTCGTGTCTCGACAAATCCCGCGCGCGCCCGGCGTGGCTTGGGCGGTAAAATCATCATCTCCGGGCGCTTGCGGGGGGCGCGCTCTGCCCCGATAATGTGGGCATGAACGAGGCGAGTTTGAGCGTGGCGCTCTCCGTGAACGGCGAGCCCATGGAGGTTGCGGCCGGCACCAGCGTGGCCGGGCTGTTGGAATTGGTGGGGCTGGCGGCCAAGAAGGTGGCGGTGGAGCGCAATCTCGAGATTGTGCCGCGCTCGGCTTACGCCCAGACCTTGTTATGCGCGCGCGATGCCATTGAGATCGTGCATTTCGTTGGAGGCGGCTGAGGCTATGAACATCGTGACCCCGCAAAACGACCCCTGGACCGTGGCCGGGCGCAGCTTCGCCTCGCGACTCGTGGTGGGGACGGGCAAATACAAGGATTTCGAGACCACGGCCGCGGCCATCGAGGCTTCGGGCGCCGAGATGGTGACGGTGGCGGTGCGGCGGGTCAATCTCTCGGACCGCAACGCGCCGATGTTGCAGGATTTCGTCAGCCCGCAGCGTTATACCTACCTGCCCAACACGGCCGGCTGCTTTACCGCCGAGGAGGCGGTGCGCACGCTGCGCCTCGCCCGTGAGGCGGGGGGGTGGAATCTGGTCAAGCTCGAGGTGCTGGGGCCGCCGCCCACCCTCTACCCCGATATGGCCGCCACGCTGCTGGCCGCCGAGGCGCTGATCAAGGACGGGTTCGAGGTGATGGTCTATTGCGCCGACGACCCGGTGGCGGCCAAGCGGCTCGAGGATATGGGCTGTGTCGCCATCATGCCGCTGGGCGCGCCCATTGGCTCCGGGCTTGGGGTGCAGAACCCGCTGATGATCCAGAAGATCATCGAGCAATCCAGGGTGCCGGTTTTGGTGGATGCGGGGGTGGGCACGGCGTTTGACGCCACCTTTGCCATGGAGCTGGGCTGCGATGCGGTGCTGGTCAATTCGGCCATCGCCATGGCCGATGACCCGGTGCTGATGGCGCGCGCCATGAAGGCGGGGGTGGAGGCCGGGCGGCTGGCTTACCGCGCCGGGCGGATACCGCGCCATGGCTTCGCCAGCGCCTCCTCGCCCATGACGGGGCTGATCCGCTGAAGGCTGCGCTGGCCGCGCTGCCTGAAATCGGGGCGAATTTCATCGCCCCGTGGCTGGTTTATGAGCTGTGCGACCCGCGGCTGGGAGATACCGGGGCGCTGATGGCCTCGGCGATGCCGCCGCTTTTGTGGAGCCTGGTCGAGCTGGCGCGGGTGCGGCGGGTGGATGCGGTGTCCATCGTGGTGGTGGCGAGCATTGTGCTGACCGTGGGGGCGACCGCGCTGGGCGGCTCGGCGCGCATGATCCAGGTGCGCGACGCGCTGGTGACCGGCAGCGTGGGGCTGCTGTTTTTGCTCAGCCTGCCGCTCAAGCGCCCGCTGATTTTTTATCTGGCCCGCGCCGCCATGGCCCGGCGAACCGAGGGCGGGGAGCGGGCTTATGAGGCGATCTGGGACCAGCCCGGCGTGCCCGAGGCTTTCATGTTTCTCACCTGGCTGTGGGGGCTGGGGCTGATGGCGCAGACCGCGCTGCTGTGCGGGCTGGCTTATGTCTGGCCGATCGGGCGGTATTTGCTGCTCTCGCCGGTGATTTCGTGGGCGGCCTTCGGGCTGCTGTTTCTGGCGAGCTTTCGCTACATGGCCAGGCACCCGGCGGCGCGCGCGATTGTCGGGCGGTGAGGGCGCCGCGCGGTTGTAATCGCGCCGTGACTTCCGGCGCGGGGGGGCGGATGCTAGAGCGGTGATGTGGATCACGTCCTGACCATCATGTTCGGTCTGCCCGGCGCGGGGATGCAGCTGCGTCTCGACCCGCTCTCGCTGTTGTTTCTGGTGCTGCTCACCCCCCAGATGGTGGCCGGCGCGCTCGCCGGCGAGGCGCGCAGCCTGACCTATTGGCTGTTTGCCCTCGGCATGGTGCTGGCGGTGACGGCGGCTTCGGCCTTCACGCTCATTTTCGGGTTTGAGCTGATGAGCGCGGCCTCGTGGCTTTTGGTGCTCCGGGGCGACCAGAAGCCGGCCACGCTCTATGTGGGCATTGCCATTTTCTCGGCCGCCTGTCTGGTGCCGGCGCTGTTTTTGCCCGCCTCCTCGCTGGCTTTTGTGCTGGTGGTGCTGGGGGCGGGCGCCAAGGCCGGGCTGGCGCCGCTGCATTCCTGGCTGCCCAAGGCCCACCCGGCGCCGCCGGCCGGGGTTTCGGCGCTGATGTCGGGGGGGATGATCAAGGTCGCGCTCAGCGTCATCATCCGCGAGGGGTTCATCACCCTCGACCCCGCCTTGCAGCCCTGGTGGGGCAATGTGCTGATGACGGCGGGGGTGGCTTCGGTGTTCATCGGCGCGCTCAGGGCCATGCTGGAAACCGAGATGAAGGTGCTGCTGGCCTGCTCGACGGTGGAGCATGCCGGGCTGATCGCCGTGGGGCTGGGGCTGGCGCTGCGCGCCAAGGCCATGGGCGATGCCAGCCTGACCGCGCTGGGGCTGGAGGGCGCGCTGCTGTGCGCGCTGGCCCATGCGCTCTACAAGCCGCTGCTGTTTATTGGCGCGGGCGAGGTGAAGCACGCCACGGGCACGGCCTCGCTGGATTGGCTGGGCGGGCTGATGCGCTCGATGCCCAGGCTCTCGGGGCTGATGCTGCTGGCCGCCAGCGGCATGGCCGCGCTGCCGCTGGGGCCCGGATTCGCGCCGGAGTTTTTGCTGCTGCATGCCGCGCTGGCGGCTGCGGGCACGGGCGGCATTGTCGCGCGGATTGGATTCAGCGCGCTGCTGGCGGTGCTGGGGCTCTCGGCCGCGCTGGCTTTGGGCGCGGCGGTGAAGCTGATCGGCGTGGGGTTTTTGGGCCGGCCGCGCTCGTTGCAGGCCGCCGCCGCCGAGGAGCCGGGCGGCCTGGCGCTGGCCGGCATGGCGCTGCTGGGCGTGCTGATGGTGCCGCTCGCCCTGGTGCCGGGGGAGGTTTTGCGCCTGATGGCGCCGGTGGTGCGCGAGCTGGCCCCCAACGCCGCGCTGGCGCCGCTGGGCTATGCGCCGCTGCCGCTGCTGGGGCTGGGGCTGATGGTGGCCGTGGGCGCGGGCTTTGGGCTGCACCGCTTTGGCGTGCGCGGCACGCGCGGCGCCGCCACATGGATGGGCGGGTTTGGCAAGCCGCCCGTGTGGCTGCCCTTTGGCGACCCCGCCACCCAGCCGACCGCCACCGGCTTCGCCGAGCCGGTGGCGCGCGCCATTGGGCGGGGCGTGCTGCCCGATGACGCCGACCCCGCCGAGCTGCTGGTGCTGGCGCCGCTCTACCGGCTGCACCTCAAAGGCGTGCGGCTGGCCGAGAAGCTGCGGCGCGCCACCATCAGGGAGCGGCTGGCGTTTATCTTCGCCGCCTTGGTGCTGTTTTTGCTCGCCCTTGGGCTGCTGGGGGGCGGGTGATGGCGCAGATTTTGCCCGTGCTGCTCGCCGTGCTGGCCAATCTGGTGCATGCCGTGCTGCTGTTTGCCCTCGCCCCCGGGCTGATGGGGGGGGTGAGCAAAATGCGCGCCTGGGCGCTGGGGCGGCGCGGCGCGCCGGTGATGCAGCCTTACCGCCAGCTCTATAAGCTGCTGCGCAAGACCACGCTGATTCCAGAAACCGCCACGGATGCTTACCCGTACTGGCCGCTGGCGTGTTTTTTGAGCGTGAGCGTGGCCGGGCTGCTGATTCCGAGCTTTGCCACCGGCATGGTCACGGCGCCGCTCTCGGATTTCATCACCCTGATCGGGCTGTTCGCGCTCGCGCGGGCGGCCACCATGCTGGGCGGGCTGGAGACCGGGTTCAGCTTTGGCGGGGCAGGGGCGCAGCGCGAGGCACTTTATGGCGTGTTCGCCGAGGGCGCGCTGCTGGTGACGATTTTGACCTTCGCGCTGATCGCCCATGCGACGACGGTTGATGGCATCGCGGTGGCGTTTCGGGATGGGCATATCGGGATTTCGGTGTCGCTGGCGTTCGCGCTGGCGGCGACGCTGGCGGTGGCGCTGACCGAGACCGGGCGCATTCCCACCGATAATCCGGCCGGGCACCTGGAATTGTCGATGGTGCATGAGGCGATGCTGCTGGAATATTCGGGGCGGTATCTGCTGCTGTTTGAGTATGCCGCCATGCTGCGGCTGATGGTGTGGATGAGCCTGATCGGCGCGGTGTTTTTGCCCTTTTGGATGGGCCGCGCGGGGGATGTGCTGTCTTGGCCGCTGGGGCTGGTGCTGTGGGCGGGCAAGCTTGGGGGGATGGCGGTGATCTTGCCGCTGTTCGAGATTTCGAGCGCCAAGATGCGCGTGTTCCGGGTGCCGGAATTTTTGGGGGTCGCCATGCTGCTGGGCGCGCTGGCCGGGGTGTTTTTGTTCGTGGCCGAGAGGATCGGCTCATGAGCCTGACCTTCTCGCTCGCGCATCTGATGGGCGGGGTGATTTTGCTCGCCGCCTTCTCGCTGCTCTCGCAGCGGCGGCTGGCGGCGATGATCACGCTCTACCAGGTGCAGGCGCTGGTGCTCTCGGCCGCGGCCTTTTGGCAGGGCTATGCCCAGGGCGAGGTTAATCTCTACCTCACCGGGCTGATCACGCTGATCATCAAGGCGATCATCTTGCCGCTCAGCCTGCGCGAGATCGTGCTGCGCTTTAACCTCATGCGCGCGGTGGAGACCGCCATGCCGGTGGCGGTCTCGATGATTTTGGGGGTGGCGCTGATTGGCGTGGCGGTGCTGGTGGTGCTGCCGACCACGCCGGGCAATGTCTCGCTGACGCGCGAAGACCTCGCCATCGCGCTCTCGGTGGTGCTGCTGGGGCTGCTGATGATGACCACGCGGCGCGGCGCGCTGGCGCAGATCATCGGCTTTCTCTCAACCGAGAACGGGCTGGTGCTGGCGGCGATCGGCATGCCGGGGATGCCGTTCGTGGCCGAGTTCTCGGTGGCGCTGCTGGTGCTGCTGGCGTTTTTGGTGGTGGGGGTGTTTTTGTTCCGTATCCGCGAGCATTTTGACAGCCTCGACCTCTCGGGGCTCGAGCAGATCGAGCGGAGGGGGCGGTGAACCTGGCGCTGCTGCCTGTGGTCCTGGCCGGGCTCTCGGTGCCGTTTTTGGGCACGCTGGGCACGCCCCAGCAAGGCGCGGTGGCCAATGCGGCCGTGAGCCTGGTGGTGTTTTTGCTCACCTTGCTGGCGTTTTGGGGGCCGGGCGCCGGGCTGCTGCATGCCGATGAGCTGGGGCTGGTGTTTGGCGCGGTGACCGGGTTTGCCGGGTTTACCACGGCGGTGGCCAATATTTTTTACGTGCGGGGCGCGGCCGTGCGGCTGGGGGTGCGGCGCTGGCGGCTTTACCATGTGATGTGCCAGATTATCTTGGGGGCCACGCTGGCGGGGCTTTATGCCGATAATATCGGGCTGCTCTGGGCCGCGATGGAGGCGGCGACCATTGCCGCGACGCTGGCGGTGAGCCTGCCGCGCACGGCCTCGGCGCTGGAGGCGGCCTGGAAATATTTCATTCTGGGGGGCATTGGCATCGCGCTCGCGCTGTTTGGCACCATGCTGGTGTATCTGGCCGCGCAGCCGGCGCTGGGGCCGGGCCTGGCCGCCATGAGCTTTGCCCAGCTCGCCAATGCCGCGCCGCGCATGGATGGCTCGCTGCTGACCTTGGCTTTTGTGTTTTTGCTGTTTGGCTACGGCACCAAGGCCGCGCTGGCGCCGCTGCATGGCTGGCTGCCCGATGCCTATGCCGAGGGGCCGGCGCCGCTGACCACCTCGCTCTCGGGGCTGACGCTCAATGTCGCGCTGCTGGCGATCTTGCGTTTCAGCCATTTGCTCGGCGCCAACCATGCCAGCCATGGCGGGGCCATGGCGCCGGGGCCGTTTCTCATTTTACTCGGGCTGGTGTCGATTTTCCTGACCGGGTTTTCGCTCTCCAGGCGGCGGGATTCGCGGCGGTTTTTCGGGTTTTCCTCGATCGAGCATTCGGGGGTGGCGGCGTTTGCGTTTGGCATTGGCGGGCCGGTGGCTATTTTTGGCGGGCTGCTGCATCTGCTGTTGCACACGCTGATCAAATCGGCGCTGTTTCAGGCGCTGATCCGCGCCGCCGCGCTGCGCGGCTCGACCGCGCCGGGGCATTATGCATTTTCGCATCTGAGGGGGCTGGCGCATACCAATAAAATCACCGCGCTGGCGCTGGGCGGGTGTATTTTCGCGCTTACCGGCCTGCCGCCCTCGGGGCTGTTTGCCTCGGAGTTCATCATTGTCAGCCAGACGATTCAGCGTGAGCCGCTGGCCTCGCTGCCGCTGGGGCTGGGGCTGCTGATTTGCGCGGTGGCGATCTTGCGCAATCTCGGGCCGCTGATTTTGGCGCCCGCCCCCCACCATGCCAAGCCCGTGAAGACGGCGCGCAGCACTTATCTGGTGCTGGTGCATCTGGCTTTGGCGTTTCTGCTCGCCTTTGCCATGCCGCCGGTGCTCTATGGGCTGCTCAGCGCGGTCGCGGCGGGGTTGTCATGATACGTGAACTCTCGGCCACGGAATGGCAGGCGAAGCAGGGCCGGTTTGTGGCGCTGTGGACGGATGCCAATTTCGCCTATGCGCTCTACCACCCCGGCGAGCTGGTGTTTGTGGCGCTGGAGCAGGGCGGCTACCCGGCGCTGGCGCATAAGGGGGCGGGGTGGTTCATGCGCCTCGCGCGGGATTTGAACGGCCATGTGGCGCGCGGGTTTGAGGCCGCGCCCCCCGCCATAGACCATGGCGCGGCACCCGATGGCAGCGGGCCGTGGCCCGAATTTGCCCGCCACCCGGCCGAGGGCGCGCACCAGGTGGCGGTGGGGCCGGTGCATGCCGGGATCATCGAGCCGGGGCATTTCAGGTTTGACGTGAAGGGCGAGCAGGTGCTGCGCCTGACCGCCCGGCTGGGCTATGAGCATAAGGGCATTTTGGGGCTGATGCGCGGCAAGTCGCCCGCCCATGCGGCGCGTTTCGCGGCGCGCGTTTCGGGCGATGCGACGGTGGCCCACAGCCTGGCCTTTGCCCACGCCGCCGAACAGGCCGCGGGCCTGACCCCGCCGCCCCGGGCGGTGAATTTGCGCGCCATCATGGCCGAGCTGGAACGGCTGGCCAACCATGCCTCGGACGTGGGCGCCATGGCCGGGGATGCCGGGTTTGCGTTTTTGGACGCCCGTTTCGCGCTGCTGCGCGAGCTGGTGTGCCAGGCCGCCCAGGCCGCCTTTGGCCACCGGCTGATGATGGACCGGGTGGTGCCGGGCGGCGTGGCCGATGATTTGGCCGAAGGCGGGCGGGAGGCGATTTTGGCGGCCCTGGGCGCGGTGGAGGCCGAGCTGCCGAGCCTGCGCCGGGTGTTTGAGGATTATGCCAGCCTCCAGGACCGGGTGGTGGGCACCGGGCTGGTGCCCCCGGCGCTTGCCGAGGCCTATGCCGCCGGGGGGTATGTGGGCCGCGCCTCGGGGCAGAGGGGAGATGCCAGGCTGAGCCCAGGCTATGCGCCTTATGAAACCTTTGCGCTGTACGTGCCGGTGGAGCAGGCGGGGGACGTGGCCGCGCGGATCAAGGTGCGGCTTGAGGAAATTCCCGAGAGCATCAGGCTGGTGCGGGAATGTCTGGCGAGCCTGCCGGGCGGGGCGCTGTGCCTGGCCCCAGACCCAGCCACAGGCATGGGGCTGGGGGTGGCCGAGAGCTTTCGGGGGGCGGTGTGGTACTGGCTGCGGCTGGATGCCGGGCTGATCGCGGATATATTCATCGCCGATGCCAGCACGCTGCACTGGCCGCTGCTGGAACATGCCGCCACCACCTCGATTTTGGCCGATTTTCCGCTCATCAATAAATCCATCAACGGGTCTTATGCGGGGGGGGATCTGTAATGGTCTGGAAAACCACGATACGCCACATACTGGGCCGCGCCGCCCCGGCGCTGCGCCCAGACCCGGCGCTGGCCAAGGAGATGAGCGCCAGGCTGCAGGCGGGGGGAGCACGGAAGCTCGGCCGGGCGCTTAGCATACGCCATGTGGCCGCGGGCAGCTGCAATGGCTGCGAGTTGGAACTGCGCGCCATACAAAACCTGATTTACGACCTGACCCAATATGGGCTGAGCTTTGTGGCCAGCCCCAGACATGCCGATATTTTGCTGGTGACCGGCGTGAGCAACCGCAACATGGCCCAGGCCCTGCGCCAAGCCCGCACCGCCATGCCCGAGCCAGCCCTGGTGGTGGCCGTGGGCGATTGCGCGCTCGATGGCGGGGTTTTTAAAGGCAGCCCCGTGGTGCTGGGCGGCGCCAAGGCGGTGGTGCCCGTGGATTTGGTGGTGGCCGGATGCCCGCCTAACCCAGCCGAGATTATTGCCGGGCTGGTGGCCCTGGTGGATGCCCATGACACGAAAATGCCGCCAAAGCCGAAAATACTTCCCGGTATGACTTGAATTAGTTTTCCGCCTGTCATACACGGGCCGCGCCCTAGTCCCGTTCGTCTAGAGGCCCAGGACACCGCCCTTTCACGGCGGCGACACGGGTTCGAATCCCGTACGGGACGCCAAGGCTTTCAACACATTGAAAACGCTGAATATTTTCGGTGTCGTCCCGCGAATGTGACACACGCTTGTGCCACACGGGAAGACGCTCATGGCGATGTGTTCGTACGTCGAGAAACGGCGGCAAAGATATTATTTCCGCGCCCGGCTACCGGGGGAAATGGTGGGCATGCTCGGACGCACGCATGTCGTAGGCTCACTGCTCACCGGTGATTCCCGGATCGCAAAAATCCGGGCATCACGATTTTATTTTGTGCTTGCAGGGTTCCTGAGCATGCTCAGTCTCAGGATGAGAGACAATGCGCACAGCTCGGAGATGCTGGACGCGAGGGCCGCGGCCCTCGCGCAGAAGGCGTTTGAGCTGGGGTGCCGGTACGAGGCGGAGCAGGAGCGGCTGCGTCAGCGCCATGACGCCGAACGGGAGCAACTGCGGCGGCATTGTGAGGCCGAGTTGCAGGCCATGATCAGAAGTATGGAGCGGGATACATGACGCTGGAAACCATCGCGCCCGTGAGCCATACTCCCAACGTTGGCTTGCCAGAAATGGCCGCCTGACAACGCAGCCAACGCTGCTCAGAACGCCGCTTCTACACCACGCCAAGGGGCATGATCTGAGATGGGTCGTGTTCCCGTCCGTGGTGTAGGAGACCGGTGATCGGCCTGCCGTCGCAACCGCCACGCGTCTTGCGGGGGCGAGCCGATGGGCGGCCGCCGGGGCGGTTTTTGGGTAGCATTGGTTTGCGAACCTCAACGCGAACCCAAGGATTGGAGATGGAACTCACCTTGAGCAAGCGGAAGGTTCCCCGGTCAGTCTGGCGGGCTGAGCTGGGGGCTTAGAGCGGGATGCGTTATGACGCACCCGCTCTAGCTATATTTTAACGATCAATTTCATTGGTTTAGCTTACGTCTGTCGACTCAATCTAAACCAATATTGATCTAGCCGCGCAAAAACTCCAGCACCATGCGGTTGAAATCAGCCGCATGTTCCCATTGTGCCCAATGGCCGCAGCGGCTGAACATGTGCAACTGTGCGTTTTGCAGGCCCCACAGCAGGCGCAGCCCCACGTCGAAGGGCACGAACCGGTCGTCGCGCCCCCAGATGATGAGGGTGGGCGCTGCAATCTCGCCCAGCCTGTGCCCGTAATCGGTGAATTGCCTGGGGTTGGCGGTGCTGCTCTTTACGAAATTTTCGAGATGCTCGCGGTTTTGCAGCATCGCCTTCAGCCGGGCCTGATAAAGCTCATCGGTGAGCGATGAGGCATCGAACACGAACACCGACATCATGCGCTTCAAGTTTTCGATGGTCGGTTCGCGGTAAAGCTGACCGATGAGCTTTATGCCCTCGGTTGGCATGGGAACAAACTGGCTGGGACCGCCGGTGCCGCCGCCCATGAGAACAAGCCGCCCAATGCGCGAAGGGTTGGCCAGCGCAAAGGCAACCGTTGAATGCGCACCCATGGAATTGCCGATGATATGCGCGTGCTCAATGCCCAGATGGTCGAGCAGCCCCAATAGCGTGGCGGCGTTGAGGTCTGAGCGCGAGCCGGTATTTATCACGGGCGAGGATTTGTTCCAGCCTGGGCAATCCATCAGCACAACGCGGTAGCCCGCCTGCACCAGCGGCTCGACGTTGCGTGAAAAATTGGTCCAACCCGAGGCGCCAGGGCCCGAGCCGTGCAGCATGACCACGGTCTCGGCGCCGGCCTCGGTGTCGTTATAATGAATGCGGAATGCGCCGATTTGGGCGAAGCGCGAGGTGGCGCTCTCGGTAATCGTCATGTGTGGTTCCTCAGGCGGTGGAAGCCGCCGTTGAAATAAAGCAGGGGCTTGGCCTCCACACGCTCGCGCGTGGCCAAAACCTCGCACAGGGCGGCATAATGTGTGCTCTCATCGTAGAGTTTTATCACCCGCGTATCGAACGTGGTGAGCGCATTGACCAGCACTGGCGCGCCCGAAGCGGCCGTGCCCCAATCGCCAAAGCCAAAGCGGGCGGGGCCGTGCACGTCTTTCATCATGCCGGCGAAGGCGCGGGCAATGTCTTCCTGGTCATCGGCCAGCACGTTCACGCTCAGATTGCCCAGGCGCAAAATCAGCTCGGCGGCGGCAACGTTCTTGTTTACAAACGCCACCAGCCTGGGCGGGTCGGCCGTGACCGAAACCACGGCCGTGGCGGTAAGACCGGCGCGCTCTTGGTTGTCACCCGTGGCCAGAATAGTTACGCCGGCGGCGAAATGGCGCATGCCAAAGCGATGAGCCTCGGGGGAGACCAGGTCCAACCCGCTAAGCGCGGGGTTGGGTTGCCAGTCGATGAGCTGGTTAATCTCAGTGCTCACGGTTTGGCTCCAAACGGGTTGGGGTAGGGAAGCTTGTTGCCCAGCAAATGTCCGCCCAGCAGATCGCCGATATTATCCTGGTTCTGGGTGATATGGTTGGCGCCCACCAGAATGTCGCGCATCTGGCGTTGAATGGGCGAGCTCAGCCACACGCCGCGCGTCGAGGTTTTTTTGAACAGCATATGCGCGGCCTCGAAGCACTCGCCGCCGGTGAACTGGTTGGTGGCAAAATGGTTGATGCGCACATCAAGCGGCACCATCTCGCCGCGTTGGGCGTAGGTGTAGGCTTCCTCGGTATTGTGCAGAATGCGTGCGGTACAGGCTAAAATTTTGGCCGTGGCCTCGCCCAGGCGTTGTTTGATATAGGGGTCGTTCACGGCCGCGCCCACCGCTTGGTTTATGTTCTGACGCGGCATCATGTGCTCAACGTATAGATCGGCCATGCCACGCGCCATGCCAATGATGACCGACGACACCGCCGCATAGAACACGTAAAAAAACGGTACTTTATAGAGATTCTCGACATGGCCGTGCGAGGTTTCATCGTAAGAGGCAATGGTGTGCGAGCGGTAATCAGGCACGAAAACCTCTTTCACAATCAGCTTCTTGCTGCCCGTGCCCGCCAGCCCGACGACATACCAGTCATCGACAATCTCAAATGCTTCGCGGTTTACAAGGAAAGAGCGGAACACCTGCTCTCCGTTTTCCTCAACGCGCCCGCCCAAAAAGGCGCCGCCCTCGGCATAGTCGCAGCCCGATGAGGTAAGCCATTCGCCGTTCAGAACATAGCCGCCCTCAACCTTCTTCACCGTGCCAAACGGGGCGTAAGAGGAAGACACCAGCGTGCTGTCATCCTTGCCCCACAGCTCATGGCCGACTTGATCGCCCAGCAATCCCACCTCGAACGGATGTACGCCCAGCACCATCACAATCCACGCGCTCGAGGGGCAGCCGCGCGCCAGTTCCATCAGCACCCGGTTGAGCACGTTGGGGTTCATCTCGTAACCGCCAAAGCGCTTGGGCTGCAAAATGCGGAAGAACCCGGCTTCCTGGAAATCCTTAACGGTTTCGGGCAGCACGTGGCGGGCTTTTTCGCAGGCTTCGGCGCGCGCGCGCAGCACGGGCACCAGCTTGCGGGCACGGTCGACAATTTCATCCGCGGACGGGATGATCGATGTGATGGCGTTCATATTGCGAGTTCCTTGGTGTTTTTGGTTTGAGCAGAAGTGGACATGGTTTGCGCGCTAAGCACGCCATAACCCGCGACCCATTCGTTGATGGCACGGTAATAATCCTGGCGGGCCTCAAAGGCCCCCAACTCGGCAATGGCCGCGAACGAGGCGACCCAGGTGCGCACCTCATGCGTCGAGCGCCCGGCGAGACGTGAGATTTCCTCGATGTCAAAGCCGCCCGCCTCGGCCACGCGCCCCTCGGCGAGGAGCTTCATAAAGGCTAAATCCCATTCGGGGTTAAGGGGCGTCAGGGTGCTCTCGGGCGTGCCATAAAGCTTGCCCGCTGCAATGGTGCGGGCTTGGCGGGCCGCGCGGAACTCGGGCGTTGGGTTGCGCCCGCAAATCAGGAATTCGCGCACATCCTCGCCCGCGCCTTTAATGAGCGGCACGGGCGGCTCGTGCGAGAGCCCGCCAGTGCCCAGAATGAGCACGCGCTTATTGAGCGTGGCAATGAATTTACCCACGGCCTGACCGAGTTTCACCACGCGCCGGTAGGGGCCAAAGGGCGGCGCCACCGAGTTGATGATGACGGGAATGACCGGATAGCGCGTGAGGCTCCCGGTCATTTCCTCGAGCGTCTGGGTGCAGCCGTGATCGACCTGCAGGCGGTGACTGAGCGAGATATCGAGGTCTTCGTTGAGAATAAAGCGGTCGAGCTCAAGCGCGAGCGCGGCGGGTACTGAGAGCGGGCCGGGCAGGGTTTTGTAATCCGCCACCGATTCTGCGGCCGTTGCCAGCACGAAAGGGGGCATCAGATCGTAGAACAGGCCGTTATAATGGTCGGGCGCGAAGCAGATGATAAGTTCGGGGTCGAACGCCTCGACCTCGGCGCGGGCCTTGGCGAGCACGGCATCCACCTCGGCTACAATGCTGGGCGCGGGGTCGTTGTAGCCCCGAAGCGGCGTGTGTGAGAGGCATTTAAGCATCACATCCATGGAATGTTTCCCCAAATTCTGTTGGAATTGCCATGTTGCTAACGGGGCGCGCGGCCAAAAAGAATCGGAATTTTATAATTGTGCATGGTGTGAACAGTTTGGCGGTGCAGAAAAAAGGGCAGGCTTTACCAGAAAGCCGCCCCGCCCATGAAGCTGCGTTGCGGCCTCGCCCACCAGCGTGGCGGCGTTGGCGGTTTGCACCTTGGCGGCGTGCACGGCGCGCGCCTTTTGGGCGGGGCTGGCGTCTGTGTCGGCCAAGGTGAGGGTGGCTTTCCGCCACGCCCTTCACCTCGCGCCCCGACCGAGGCACGGCGGTGGTTGGCATCGCGCTCATCGCCGATGGTGTGACCGTGATGACGCTTAGAGCGGGATGCGTTATGACGCACCCGCTCTAGTCATATTTTAACGATCAATTTCATTGGTTTAGCTTACGTCTGTCGACTCAATCTAAACCAATATTGATCTAAAGGTCTGGTGCTGATGAAGCGGCGGGGGGTGTAAGTTCCGCCACGCGCGCCTCAATGGCGGCCACGCAGGCGCGCAAGGCGGGCAGATGCTTCTCGGCAATCGCCTCGGGCGTGGTGGTGCGACGGAAGAAGACGATATTCACCGCCCCCAAAATGCGCGTGGGCGCGCGCACCGGCAGGCCAATGGCGGAGATATGCGCTTCCGCCCCCGCGATGGACCACGCATAGCCGCGCTTGGCAAAATCGTCCAGCAGCGCGTCAAGGTTGCGCGGCACGGGACGGTTGAGCGCGGCTTCGGTCATATCCAGGGTCAAGGCCCGCTCGGCCTCGGTGCAGCCGGCCACATAAGCACGGCCCAGCGCTGTGGTCAGTAATGGGCGCCTGCGCCCCACCATGCCGCGATTAACCGAGAGCGCGCTCAGCCGGTGAGTGGTCTCTTGTATCACCATGGCGCCGCGGTCGAACGTGGCGTAGTCGCTGGGCCATTGTATCACGCTCAGCAGCTTGCCCAGCTCTCGCGCGGCAATGTGCAGCACGTCATCGGTTTCAATAAACCCGTCCGAGAGCCGACGCACCTCGCGCAGCAAATAATATTTATCCTCGGAGGCCGCGCGCGCAACAAACCCGAGCTCGGTGAGCGTGGCGAGCATGCGATAGACCGTGGTGCGGTCTATCCCCGTGGCAATGGCGAGCTCGGCCGGTTTGGCACGTCCGCGCGTATTCAGCTCAAGCAGCAGATCAAGCCCGCGCGCGAGCGCCCGAACGGGCTTATAAATTCGCCCGCCGGTCATCCGTGCAGGGTTTGGCGTATGAGGTTTTTCTGGACCTTCCCCGTGCCCGTGCGCGGCAGGCTGCTCATGAAGCTGATATATTTGGGAATTTTATAACGTGCCAGATTGGCGTTGAGATAAGCGCGCAAAGCCGCCTCACCGGGGCCGTCCTCGGCCACCACCACGGCCAGATGGCCGACCTCGCCCCATTTGGCATCGGGCACACCCACCACGGCAGCCTCGCGCACGCCGGGCAGGGCAGCCAGCACGGCCTCGATCTCCACCGGGTACACGTTCTCACCGCCCGAGATGAACATATCCTTCTTGCGGTCCACCAGGTGTAAAAAGCCGTCCTCATCCTGATGGGCGATATCGCCGGTTTTAAACCAGCCATCCTCGGTGAAGGCTTTGGCGGTTTCTTCGGGCGCGCGCCAATAGCCGGAAAAAATATTCTCGCCTTTCAGCAGCAGCTCGCCCGCCATGCCGGGCGGCACATCGGCGCCGCTTGCCTCGATAATGCGGATGGCAATAGCTGGCGGCACCAGCCCCGCCGCGCCCGCCTTGGCGTGAATGAGCGGAATATGCAGCGGCATGCACGAAACCGTGCCTGCCTCGCTCATGCCAAACCCGTCCGCTATGGGTATGCCATCAGTGAGCCAGGCATGAATATTGGCCGCCGGGTGGGGCGCGCCGCCCGAGAGTATGGCGGTAAGCCCGCGCAGCTTGGCGGCGTCAAAGCCCGGCGCGTCGCGCAGTGTCTGCGCCATTTGCGGTACGCAAAAATAATGTGTCACGCGCAGGTCGGGGTCTGAGAGGCGCGCCAGCGTGCGCGCGGGGTCAAACCCCTCGCCTAGCAAGATAGCACCGCCGCGCATATAGCTGGGGCGCAGATTGGTGATGATCCCCATGATATGAAACATCGGCGTATCCACCAGCGTCACGCTGTCATGGGTCACGCGTGCCATCAGGCCAAAATTTACCGCGGTCTGGCTTATATTGTGCTCGGAGAGCATCACGCCCTTAGGCCGGCCGGATGTGCCCGACGTATAGAGAATGAGGCTGGGCGCGCGCCGGTTAAAGGGGGCGGTGGCCAGCGGCTCGGCGCTCTCTATGGCGGCGCGCAGGGCAGGCATTTCAACATGGCGGGGTTTGTGCGCTATATTGGCCAGAAAATCGGCATCGCCGGCCAGCAGCGCGGGTTCGCAATCGCTTTGCAGCACGGCCAGCTCAGCGGGGGCTAAACGCCAATTGAGCGGCACGAAAATCACGCCCAGGCGCGCGCAGGCCAAATGCAGTAGCGCCATCTCGGCGCAGTTGCGCGCCAGGGCCGCCACGCGCTCGCCCGGTCCCAGCCCATAGGTCGCGTGCAGCACGCGGACCGTGCGGGCAATGGCTTCGTCCCATTGGGCGTAGGTCCAGCTCCGGTTCGAGGCGAATTCATGTACCGCCAACCGGGTTGGCTGCAGGCGCGCCTGCAATCCCGGATCATCCACAATGTTCATGTGCATAGCTCCCCCCTGGCGGTTTTCCGGCTCTCATATCCGCCCGGCAGAGGCGGGCTTTTAAACAAACGCGGCGGGGCGGTATGTTGTTGGGTGCGCGCGGCCGCCCCGCCAGCCCGCGCGCTTGGGTGGTCAGTCTTTCAGCTTATAAGCGCCCAGGCCCGGTTTGTAGGTCTTGTCGTCGATAAACTGCTTAATGCCTTCCTTGCGGCCGTTATTGTCGTGGGAGTTGGCGGCCTCCTGCGCGCGGATCAGATAATCCTCGGCGTTGTCATAGGTCATTTCCGACACGCGGCGGATAGCGTCCTTGGTTGCCTTCAGCGCCACCGGGTTCTTGGTCAGCAGCACGTTGGCCACTTCGGTCACCCGCTCTTTAAGCTTGACCAGGGGCACGGCCTCGTTCACCAGGCCCCATTCGGCGGCTTTCTGGCCGTCAATATTCTCGCCCATCAGCGCGTGGTACATGGCGTTGCGGAAATTCACCAGCTCAACAGCCACCTTGGTGGCGCCGCCGCCGGGTAGAATGCCCCAGTTGATCTCCGAGAGGCCAAACGTGGCTTCTTCGGCGGCAAAAGCCAGGTCGCAGGCAAAGAGCGGGCCATAGGCGCCGCCAAAGCACCAGCCGTTTATCATGGCAATCGTCGGCTTATGGTACCAGCGCAGGCGCCGCCACCAGCCATAGGCTTCGCGCTGGGCCTTGCGCGTGGCCCACAGACCCTTTTCCTCGTTCTCGCGGAAATATTCCTTGAGATCCATGCCCGCCGACCAGGACGTGCCCTCACCCGTGAGCACAAACACGCCGACATCATCGCGATATTCCAGCTCGTCCAGCACTTCCATCATGCGCCGGTTCACTGTCGGGCTCATGCAGTTGCGCTTCTCGGGGCGGTTATACTTCACCCAGGCAATATGATTTTCGATCGTATAAGTAACAACATCCTCTGACATATCTCGTCCTTGTTTTTAAATCGGGAAATGGCCGGGCTGGGTCTCAACGGTAATCCAGCGCAGCTCTGAGAAGGCATCGATGCCGGCCTTGCCGCCAAAGCGGCCGTAGCCGCTGGCTTTGGTGCCGCCAAAGGGCATCTGGGCTTCGTCGTGCACGGTTGGGCCGTTCACGTGGCAGATGCCAGATTTAATCTGCTTGGCCACACGCAGTCCGCGCGGAATATCGCGCGTGAACACAGCCGCCGCGAGGCCGTATTCGGTATCATTGGCGAGCTCGATGGCGTGGGCTTCATCGCGCGCGCGGATGACCGCGACAATCGGCCCAAAGCTCTCATCACGAAACAGCTTCATCTCGGGCGTGACCTTGTCGATGATGGTAGCGCTCATCAGCAGCCCTTCGGGCGCGCTCAGGCCGGTGAGCTGCTCGGCGCCATGCGCCACGGCATCGGCGGCAAGCGCCCGCACATGGGTGATGGTCTTGGCATCGACGACCGCGCCCAGCGGTTGGGCGCCTTCAACCGGGTTGCCGGCCAGCAGCGTCTCGGCCTTGGCCTTAAAGCGGGCGACAAACTCATCCGCCACCGCATCCACCACAATAATGCGCTCGGTGGACATGCAAATCTGCCCCTGATTGAAGAAGGCGCCAAAGGCCGCGGCCTTTACGGCTTCGTCGAGGTCGGCATCGTCGAGCACCACGAAGGGGGCCTTGCCGCCAAGCTCAAGCAGCACGGGCTTCAAATGCTCAGCCGCGCGCTTGGCGATAATCTTGCCTACGGCGGTTGAGCCGGTGAAATTGATGCGCCGCACGGCCGGATGGTCGATGAGCGCGCCAACCACCGCTCCGGCATCGGCGGGCGCGTTGGTGAGCATGTTCACAACGCCGGGCGGGAAGCCGGCCTCCACAAAGGCTTCGGCAATCAGCGCGTGGGTGCGCGGGCATAGCGCGGACGCCTTGAAGATGACCGTATTGCCGCAAGCGAGCGGCACGGCAATGGCGCGCACGCCCAAAATCACCGGCGCGTTCCAGGGGGCGATGCCCAAAATCACGCCCACAGGCTCGCGCACGGCCATGGGCAGGCAGCCGGGCTTATCCGAGGGGATGATCTCGCCGCCAATCTGGGTGGTCAGCGCCGCGGCTTCGCGGATCATGTTGGTGGCCAGCATGACATTAAACCCGGCCCACGCCTTGGTCGCGCCGATTTCTTCCATCATGGCGCCAATCAGCGCGGGGCCTTGGCGGCCAGCGTATCGGCGGCTTTGGAGAGCAGCGCGCGCCGCGCGGTCGGCCCCAGCGCCGCCCAGCCGGGCAGGGCGGCCTGGGCGGCGGCATTGGCATCGGCCACGGTCGCGGCAATGGCGGTGGTCGCCACTTCGCCGCTCAGCGGGTTGCGCCGTTCAAAGGTCGCGGTGGTGCCGCCGTCCTGTGCGCCGATAATGAGGTGGACAGTGTTGGCCACGTATTTTTCCCCTTGCGTGGTTGTCGTGCTTGTCTGATTGTTGTGATATATTGCATAGCATAAAAAGCTTGTCGATCGCAAGGGCGTCATGCATAATCTTTCAATGCCTCCGAAACTGAAGCCCGTGCCGCCGCCGATAGATGTGCCTGAGAAGACCGTTAGCAACCCGCTTGAGGGGCTTTTGGGCTATCAGTTGCGCCGCGCTTCTGTATGTATGCTGGCCGATCTGGCGTCCTCGCTGAGCGATCTTGAATTGCGGGTGACGGAAGCCTCGGTGCTCATGGTGTTGCTCGAAAACCCCAGCATCACGCAGAGCGAAATCGGCCGCACGCTCGATGTTCAGCGCGCCAACATGGTGCCGCTCACCACGCAGCTTGAACGGCGCGGGCTAATCTGCCGCGCCGCTGCGGTGGGGCGTGCCCAGGCGCTGCGTTTAACGGCCGAGGGCGAGGCAATCGCCAAGGAATGCCAAAAGCGCATAGAGGCGCATGAGGCGCGCTTTCTCACGCGCCTGCCGTGCCCCGAACGTGACAAGCTGGTCGCCCAGATCCGCGAGATCTGGGAAGACTAAGCCGCCCGCGCGGCGGCCCAATCAAGACGCAAACAGCAAAATCTGCATAAGGGAAGCGGAACGATGACGCCCGATGATCTCGCACATCTCATCGCTGGGCTGCATGGCCTGGCCGATGACCATCCCGACCTCGCCACCATGCGGGCGATTTTCGAGCAGGCCGAGCGCTTCTCGCGCGATGTGCTCGAACCCGCCGGCAAATTGGCCGATGCCCAAGGTGCACGCATTGAAGATGGCCGCGTAAAGCTGCCGCCGGGGCAACGCGTCTCATGGGCGGGCTATATTGAAGGCGGCTGGGCCGAAATTTCGGCGCCCGAGGAATTTGGCGGCCAGGGGCTGCCGCTCACCGTGGCGGCTGGCGCGCAAATGCTGTTCGATGCGTCTGATGTCGCGCTGGGCATGCTCGCCCTCAACCAGCGCTGCGCCATCCGGTTGTTGCGTAATGTCGCGAGCCCGGAGCAGCAGGCGCTATGGATTCCGCGTCTTGTCTCATGTGAGTGGGCGGCCACCATCTGCATCTCCGAGCCCGATGCGGGGTCGGATGTCGGGCGTATCCGCACGCGCGCCGTGCCGGGGCCTGAGGGCTCATGGCGCCTCACCGGCCAGAAATGCTGGATTTCCTATGGCGATCACGATCTCTCGCCCAACGTGCTGCATCTGATTCTGGCCCGCACGCCCGATGCCGCGCCCGGCACGCGCGGCCTTACCTTGTTCCTGCTCCCCGATACGCGGGCCGACGGCACGCGCAATGGTATCGAGGTGATGCGGATCGAGGAGAAAATGGGCCTGCATGCCTCGCCTACCTGTGTGCTGGCGTTTGAGGATGCCGAAGCCGAGGCGCTCTGCCCCGAAGGGCGCGGCATGGCCTCAATGTTCGAGATGATTGTGGGCATGCGCTTAGGCGTGGGCGGGCAGGGCTCGGCACTGGCCAACCGCGCCGCCGAAGTGGCCTGGACCTATGCCGCCAGCCGCGCCCAGGGCGGGCGGCCGGATTCGCCGCCCGTGCTCATCCATCAACATGCCGATGTGCGCCGCCTGTTGCTGGAAGCGCGGCTGAGCGCCGTGGGAGCAACCTTGCTCACCCTCCAGGCCGCCGCCTGGGCGCAGGCGGGCGATTGGGGCGACACGCAAGCCGCCGCCCGCGCCGCCGTGATGTTGCCGGTGGTCAAAACCTTCGCCGCCGAAGCCGCGTTCGATGCCGCCAACCACGCCATGCAGGTGCTGGGCGCCGCCGGCTATACGCGTGAATGGCCGGTCGAGCGCATCATGCGCGATTCGCGCGTATTCTCGATTTTTGAAGGTACCACCGCCATTCAGGCGCTCGATCTCACGCTGCGTCAGCTGCTGGGCGCGGGCGCTCAGGCTGCGCAAGATGTACTGGCCTGCCTGGGCACGGCGCCAGAGGTGCGTGCCCGCCTGGCCAGCGTGCTCGAGCAGGTTCGCCAAACGCCGCGCCAGGCGCAGGAGCAAGCCGCCCTGCCGCTGTTGCGCCTGTTTGGCCTGGCCTGCGTGGATGGCCTGCTGCGCCGAGCCGCCACCACCAAGGCGGGCGCTGCGCTGCTCACCTGGCACGAAGCCGGGCTCAGCGCCAAGCTCGAAGCCCTGGCCGCCGCCACCGCCTGGACCGACACCGCGGCCCTCTACGCCGCCATTGCCTAACATATCCGCGCATTGGTCCGCCAAGCTGACTGCGGCGCAGATGCAGGAATTGCGAGACCTGACGCTGGCTGGCCCCGATCCTGAACAGCATGACGTGGCGCGGTGGCGTTGTTGGGATTTGCAACAGGAAATTATATGCTGGAATCTGGCGGGGCGGCCGGTGCTGGGGCGGGGTGGCGGTAGGCTTCTGGGGTTGTGCCGTAGTAATCCCTGAATGTCTTGATCAGATGGGAAATGTCTGAAAAGCCCGTATCGCTGGCGATCTTGGTGATTGAGTAAGGGCTGTTCTCCAGCAGAAACCGCACCTGGGTTAGACGGATCACCCGGTTGGCTTCGGCGGGGCTCACGCGCAGATGCTCCTGAAAACTGCGTTCAAGTTTTCGCCGCCCAACCTTCAGGCGCTCGGCCAGGCGCTCGATTTTGAGGGGAGATTCGATTGTCTGTTGCATGAGGTTGAGGGCTTTTTTGACCAGCGGGTCGCGGGTTGAGAATTCGGTGGGGATGACTGGTTGCGGATTGTCGCTGTCTTGCTCCTCATCGATCATCATGATGTGCAGGCTTTTGAGTTTCGCGGCGCGGCCGATATGGCGCTCGACAAGCCAGGCGGCGAGATGCGCGGCGCTGGCGCCGCCTGAGCAGGTCAGACGGTCACGGTCGATGACGAAAATACGGTCCGAAACCGGGACGATGCCCTCGAATTGCGACAGGAAATCATCGTGGTGGAACCAGCTGACGCAGCACCGGTAGCCGTTCATCAGCCCGGCGCGGTGCAGAATGAAGCCGCCGGTGCAGAGCCCGATGAGTGGAATGCCCCGCGCCGCCGCCCGTTTGAGAAAGGCGATATATTCAAGAGGCAGCTCCTCGATGTTTTCGAGCAGCCCGCCGATCACCACGATATAGTCAAAGCGTGAGGGCGCGCCGAGTATTTCATGGGGCTGAACGGAGATGCCGGCGCTTGATTTGATGGGCGACATCGTGGCCGAGAGCACGCTCCAGGCGCAGCGGATCGGCCGGGATCTGTCGTCTTCGTCCGCCGCGAGGCGCAGCACGTCCAAAAAATTAGCGAACGCGCAAAGGGTGAAGCGGGGCGCGAGGATGAAGCCGAACCGAAGGCTTTGAGGGGAGGCGGGAAGGGGCATGGCATGTGGCATCGCAGCAACGGGGTTGTCGCATTCGTACATTTATATTGGCGCGATGGTACAGTCGGGGCGTCCGCAAATCAAGCATAACCGACCTCGATAACAATATGGACGTCCGATGGCCGGGAAATCCGGCGACGTGAGGGGATGTCTTTTCTTTCAATGCGGGTGGAGGGGCATGACGTTCATGGATCAGCAGGAAAATTCCGTCGGCAAGGGCGCGTTTGGCGCCAATGATTTGGCCGGTTTCTTTACGGCGGATCTCGCGCACGCGGATGCCGAGATCGCCCATGCGCTGGGGCAGGAGCTGAGCCGCCAGCGCAATGGTTTGGAATTGATCGCCAGCGAGAACATCGTGTCGCGCGCGGTGTTGCAGGCGCAGGGCAGCATATTCACCAATAAATACGCCGAGGGTTATCCCGGCAAGCGCTATTATGGCGGCTGCGAGTATGCCGATGTCGTCGAGCAGCTCGCCATCGACCGCGCCAAGGCTTTGTTTGGTTGTGGGTTTGCCAATGTCCAGCCCCATTCCGGCGCGCAGGCCAATGGCGCGGTGCTGTTCGCGCTGCTCCAGCCGGGCGACACCATCATGGGCATGAGCCTTGCCCATGGCGGGCATCTCACCCATGGCGCGGCGCCCACCCTCTCGGGCAAATGGCTGAACGCCGTGCAATATGGCGTGAACCCCGAGACCCAGACCATCGATTACGCCCAGGTGGCGGCGCTGGCCCATGAGCACAAGCCCAAGCTCATCATCGCGGGCGGTTCGGCCATTCCGCGCATCATCGATTTCGCGCGCTTTCGCGCCATCGCCGATGAGGTCGGCGCCTATCTCATGGTCGACATCGCCCATATCGCCGGGCTGGTGGCGGCGGGGGTGCATCCGAGCCCGTTTCCCCATGCCCATGTGGTTACCAGCACCACCCATAAAACCCTGCGCGGCCCGCGTGGCGGCCTTATCCTCACCAATGACGAGGCGCTGGCGAAGAAGCTGAACGCGGCGGTGTTTCCCGGCTTGCAGGGCGGGCCGCTCGAGCATGTCATCGCCGCCAAGGCGGTGGCGTTTGGCGAGGCGCTGGCGCCCCAATTCAAGCTCTATGCGCGGGCCGTGGTCGATAACGCCGCGGTGCTGGCCGGGCGCCTGGCGGGAAGCGGCTGCGGCATCGTCTCGGGCGGCACCGATACGCATCTCGTCCTGGTCGATCTGCGCCCCAAGGGCCTGACCGGCAAGGCGGTCGAGCAGGCCTTGGACCGCGCGCACATCACCTGCAACAAGAACGGCATTCCCTTCGACCCCGAGAAACCCACCATCACCTCAGGCATCCGCCTGGGCACGCCGGCCTGCACCACGCGCGGCTTTGGCACGGGGGAGTTCGGGCAGGTGGCCGATCTGATCGAGGAGATGCTGGCCGCGATCGGCAAGCCCGACGAGGCGGCCGTGACGGCGGAGGTGCGCCGCAAGGTCGGCCTGTTATGCGCGGCCTTCCCGCTTTACGCGGCGCTGGGCTGAGTTTTTTCCAACCGCAACCAAAAGCCCAGGATCAGAGGCTCAGATGCAACGTTATTCCGCACTCGCGCTGCTCAAGCAGACGCTGCAAAACCATAAAGGCTGGCAGCCGCAATGGCGCGACCCCGAACCCAAGCGCGCCTATGACGCGATCATCATTGGTGGTGGCGGCCACGGGCTGGGCGCGGCCTATTATCTGGCCAGGAAGCACGGCATTCGCAATGTCGCCGTCTTGGAAAAAGGCTGGATCGGCGGCGGCAATACCGGGCGCAACACCACCATCATCCGCTCGAACTATCTGTTTGACGAAAGCGCCGCGCTTTATGACCACGCGCTCGATTTGTGGGAAGGGCTCTCGCAGGAGCTGAATTACAACGTCATGTTCTCCCAGCGCGGCGTGCTGATGATCGCGCATAATGTGCATGATGAGCAGAGCTTCAAGCGCCATGTCTATTCCAACCGCCTGAACGGCGTTGACAATGCGTGGCTGACGCCCGAGCAGGCGAAAGCCTTTTGCCCGCCGCTCAACATCGCGCCCGGCATGCGCCATGCGGTTACCGGCGCGGCGCTCCAGCGCCGGGCGGGCACCGCGCGCCACGATGCCGTGGCCTGGGGCTATGCCCGCGCGGCCGATGCGCTGGGGGTCGATATCATCCAGAATTGCGAAGTCACCGGCATCGACCGCGATGCCTCTGGCCGGGTGACCGGCGTGCAGACCACGCGGGGCGCCATCGCGTCGCGCAAGGTGGGGGTGAGCGCGGCGGGCAGCACCTCGCTGGTCATGGAAATGGCTGGGCTGCGCATGCCACTCGAGAGCTATCCGCTGCAGGCGCTGGTGTCCGAGCCGCTCAAGCCGATCTTTCCGTGCGTGGTGATGTCGAACACCATTCATGCCTATATCAGCCAGTCCGACAAGGGCGAGCTGGTGATCGGCGCGGGAACGGATGCTTATGTGTCCTACAGCCAGCGCGGGGCGCTGCACATCGCCACCCACACGCTCGAAGCCATTTGCGAGCTGTTCCCCATTTTCCGCCGCATGCGGATGATGCGCAACTGGGGCGGCATTGTCGATGTCACGCCCGACCGCTCGCCGATTTTGGGCAAGACCCCGGTGCCGGGCCTTTATGTGAATTGCGGCTGGGGCACCGGCGGGTTCAAGGCGACACCCGGCGCCGCGGATCTGTTTGCTCATACCATCGCCCGAGATGACCCTCATCCCATCAATGCCCCCTTCAACCTCGAGCGGTTCGGCGCCGGGCGGCTGATCGACGAAGCCGCCGCCGCCGCGGTCGCGCACTGAGGAGATTCAGAGATGCTGTTAATTCCCTGCCCGTATTGCGGCCCGCGTCCCGAGATCGAATTCGCCTATGGCGGCGAGGCGCACGTGGTGCGCGCCGCCGACCCGCGCCAAGTCGATGACGCGGGCTGGACCGAGTTTCTCTATTTCCGCAACAACCCGCGCGGCGACCATGCCGAGCGCTGGCGCCATGCTTTTGGCTGCGGCCGGTTCTTCAACGTCAAACGCAACACCTATACCGACCAGATCGAGGCGAGCTATCGCATCGGGGAGACACGCCCATGACCCAGGCCTTCCGGCGTGCCAAAGGCGGGCGGATCGACCGCTCCCGCACGCTCAGTTTCAGCTTCGACGGCAAGAGCTATGCCGGCCATCCGGGCGATACGCTGGCCTCGGCCCTGCTCGCCAACGGTGTGCATCTGGTCGGACGCTCGTTCAAATATCACCGCCCGCGCGGCATTCTCACGGCGGGCAGCGAGGAGCCCAACGCCCTGGTCGGCGTGGGGCGCGACGATGCCCACTACACCCCCAATTTGCGCGCCCCCCAGGTGGAGCTTTATGACGGGCTGGTTTCCGAGAGCCAGAACCGCTCGCCCTCGCTGACGCGCGATTATGCGGCCATCAACGATGTCTTCTGGCGCTTCATCCCCTCGGGGTTTTACTACAAGACCTTCATGTGGCCCAAAAAGGCCTGGACCAAATTCTTCGAGCCGCGCATCCGCGAGATGGCCGGCCTCGGCCGCTCGCCCAAAACCCCCGATGCCGCCCGCTATGCCCAGCGTTTCGCCCATTGCGACGTGCTGGTGGTGGGCGCGGGGCCGGCGGGTATCGCCGCGGCGCTGTCGGCCGCCAAAACCGGCGCGCGGGTGATTTTGTGCGATGAGCAGGCCGAGCCCGGCGGCGCGCTGCTAGCCGAGCCCGACGCCATGATCGATGGCGTGAGCGCCGCCCAATGGCTGCAAGGCGCGCTGGCCCAGCTCGCCGCCCACAAAAATGTGCGGGTGCTGCCGCGCACCATCGCGTTTGGCTATTTCCCGCACAACCTCATCGGCCTCGCGCAATCGCTCACCGACCATGAGGGCGAGCGCGACGATGCCAAGCCCCGCGGCCGGCTCTGGCAGGTGCGCGCCGGGGAGGTGATCATTGCCGCGGGCGCCATCGAGCGGCCGCTGGTCTTCCCCGACAATGACCGCCCCGGCATCATGCTGGCCGAGGCCGCGCGGATTTATCTCGAGCGTTACGGCGTGTTGCCCGGCCAGCGCGCGCTCATCTTCACCGCCCATGACGGCGCCTACCGCACGGCGCTCGCGCTGCACCGGGCGGGCTGCGAGATTGCCGGCATTGTCGATCTGCGCCCCAAGGCCGATGGGCCTTGGGTGGAGGCGGCGCGCCAGGCGGGGCTGGAGGTTCATGCCGCCGCCACCGTCACCGCCACCAGGGGGCGCTTGCGCCTCACGGGCGCCACCATCGCCCCCATCAAGGGCGGCAGCGCCATTGAGGTGGCGTGCGACACGCTGCTGATGTCGGGCGGGTTCACGCCGAGCGTGCATCTCTTCTCGCAAAGCCGCGGCAAGCTGGTGTTCGATGCCACGCTCGACGCCTTTTTGCCCGGCGCCCCGGCCGAGGCCTGCCGGGTGGTGGGCAGCGCGGCGGGTCTGGCCTCGCTGCAGGAGGCGCTGGAATCGGGGGCCGAGGCGGGCGGCGGCGGTACCCGCCACCAGGCCGCCAATGCGCCCGTGGCCCAGGGCGGCTTCATCGGCGTGGTGCCGTATCACGGCGATCCCGGCGCGGTACGCGCGTTTCTCGATTACCAGAACGATGTCACGGCCAAGGATGTCATGCTGGCGCTGCGCGAGGGCATGCAGTCGGTCGAGCATGTCAAGCGCTTCACCACCAACGGCATGGCCAGCGACCAGGGCAAGCTCTCCAACATGAACGCGCTGGCGATCATGTCGGCGGTGCTGCACAAGCCGGTGCCGGCCATCGGCACCACCACCTTCCGCATGCCCTATACCCCGGTGCCGTTCGGCTATTTCGCTGGCTATGCGCGCGGCGAGCTGTTCGAGCCGGCGCGCCGCACGGCCATCGATGGCTGGGCCGCCGCGCAGGGGGCGGTGTTTGAGGATGTCGGCCTCTGGAAGCGCGCGCGCTATTTCCCGCGCGGGGCGGAGGACATGCACAAGGCCGTGGCGCGCGAATGCGCGGCGGTGCGCCAGGGGGTGGGTATTTTCGATGCCTCGACGCTCGGCAAGATCGAGGTCGTCGGCCCGGATGCCGCCGAGTTTCTCAACCGCATGTACATCAACGCCTGGACCAAGCTGGCGCCCGGCAAGCTGCGCTACGGCATCTTGCTGCGCGAGGATGGCTTCATCATCGATGATGGCGTCATCGGGCGTATTTCCGACACGCGCTTTCATGTCACCACCACCACCGGCGGCGCCGCGCGCGTGCTGGGGATGATGGAGGATTATCTGCAGACCGAGTTCCCCGAGCTCAATGTCTGGCTCACCTCGACCACCGAGCAATATGCGGTGATCGCGGTGCAGGGGCCAAAAGCGCGCGCGGTGGTGGCCCCGCTGGTCGAGGGCGCCGATCTCTCGGCCGAGGCCCTGCCGCACATGAGCATGGTTGAATGCCGCGTGGCCGGCGTGCCGGCCCGGCTGTTCCGGGTCAGCTTCACCGGCGAGTTGGGCTTTGAGATCAACGTGCCCGCCGATTATGGCCAGGCGGTGTGGGAGGCGCTGATGGCCTGCGGCCAGCCGCACGGCATCACCCCTTACGGCACCGAGACCATGCATGTGCTGCGCGCCGAGAAGGGCTATATCATCGTCGGCCAGGAGACGGATGGCACCGTGACGCCCGACGATGTCGGTTATGGCGGCATGATCGGGAAGGCCAAGCCGGACTTCGTGGGCAAGCGCGCCCTCGCCCGCAAGGCCTTCGCCGCGCAGACCAACCGCAAGCAGCTCGTTGGCTTGCTCACCGACGATCCCGCCCTGCTGCTCGATGAAGGGGCGCAGATCGTCGCCGACCCCACCCAGCCCAAGCCGATGACCATGCTCGGCCATATCACCTCGTCCTACTGGAGCGAGACGCTTGGCCGCTCCATCGCGCTGGCCTTGCTGCGCGATGGCCGCGCCCGCACGGGAGAGCGCCTGCATGTGCCGCAACATGATGGCACCGCCCGCGTCACCGTCGTCTCGCCCGTTTTCTATGACCCTGAAGGAGCCAGGCTCAATGGATAATCTCGCCATCCCTCCCGCCGCCATGCGGCGTTCATCCCTCTCTGGTCAAGAGGGCGGCCCCACATGCCGCCCCATCGCCGGCGGCGGGCGTTTCTCCCTGCGCCTGCCGCCGGCATCCCGCCAGCCCGCCGCCCTGGCGCTGGGGCTTGATCTGGAGGCAAACATCAACCGCGCGGCGGTCTCGGGCGGGCGCGCGGCGCTGCGCCTGGGGCCCGATGAATGGCTGCTGCTGCTGCCCGAGGCCGAGGCCCCGGCGGCGGCCCTGGCCGGCGCCCTGCCCGGCGGGCTCTATGCCCTCACGGAGATCAGCCACCGCCAGACCGCCATTGTCCTCGAGGGGGGCGCCGCCGCCGACAGGCTCAATGCCGGCTGCCCGCTCGATCTCGACCTCGCGGCCTTTCCCGTGGGCATGGCCACCCGCACCTTGTTCTTCAAGGCCGAGATCGTGCTCTGGCGCCAGAGCGAGACGTGCTTCCACCTCGAGGTCTGGCGCTCCTTCGCGCCTTATGTGTGGGAGCTGCTCGGCGTCATTGGCCGCGAATATGCGAGCTGAGCCATGATCAGCGTCTTCGACCTGTTCAAGATCGGCATTGGTCCATCTTCCTCCCACACGGTCGGCCCCATGCGCGCCGCCCATTTCTTCACCGAAGGCTTGCGCGAGGGCAAGCTGATCGCCCGCCTCGCCCGCCTGCGTGTCACGCTCTATGGCTCCCTCGCCTGGACCGGCCAGGGCCATGCCACCGACAAGGCGGTGGTGCTGGGCCTGGCCGGGGAGCTGCCCGAAACCATCGACCCCGACCATGCCGATGCGCTGGTCGCCGCCATCGCGGCCAGTGGCACGCTGCATCTGGCCGGGCGCGCCATTCCCTTTGCACCGGCCGGGGACATTCTCTTCGACCGCGACACGCCGCCGCCCCGCCACCCCAACACCCTGGCCTTCGAGGCGTTTGACGCCGCCGGCGCCTTGCTCGCCGCCGAGCGCTGGTGCTCCATTGGCGGCGGTTTCGTCATCCGCGAGGAGGAGCCCGATGGCGCCGGCGCCGCCACGGCGCCCGTGCCCTACCCGTTCGCCAACGCCGCCGGTCTGCTGCGCGCCGGCCAGGAAACCGGCCTGACGATTGCCGAGATGGTGCGCGCCAACGAGGTGGCGCTGCGCCCGGCGGCCGAGGTGCTGGCCCATGTGGACCGCGTGATCGCCACCATGATGGTGGCGATCGACCGTGGGTTGCAGGGCGAGGGGCTGCTGCCCGGCGCCCTTAAGGTGCCGCGCCGCGCGCGCGCGCTGCGCAAGCGGCTGGAGGCCGACACCAGCCGCAACGACCTCGCCCCGCATGAGAAGATGGACTGGGTCAGCCTGTTCGCCATGGCGGTGAACGAGGAGAACGCGGCGGGCGGGCGCATCGTCACCGCGCCCACCAATGGCGCGGCCGGCGTTATACCAGCGGTGCTGCGCTATTATGCCGATATGTGCCCCGGCGCCACGCACGAGCAGATGCGCAATTTCCTCTTTACCGCCACCGCCATTGGCGGGCTGTTTAAAACCAACGCCTCCATCTCGGGTGCCGAGGTTGGCTGCCAGGGCGAGGTTGGCGTTGCCGCCTCCATGGCCGCCGCCGGGCTTGCCGCGGCGCGCGGCTGCAGCAATGCCCAGATCGAGAACGCGGCCGAAATCGCCATGGAGCATCATCTTGGCATGACCTGCGACCCCGTTGGCGGGCTGGTGCAGATTCCTTGCATCGAGCGCAACGCCTTTGGCGCCATCAAGGCCATCAGCGCGGCCTCGCTGGCCAAGCGGGGCGATGGCGCGCACCTTGTCTCGCTCGACCAGGTGATCGCCACCATGCGCCAGACGGGTGCGGACATGAACAGCAAATACAAGGAAACCTCGCTCGGCGGGCTGGCGGCCAATTTTGTCGAATGTTGAGGGAGGAACCGGCATGAGTGACCAAACGCCCGCCCACCGCCCCTGGAGCTGCCTGGACCGGTTCTCGCTCGAAGCCACCGCCCGCGACCTGCCGGCCCTGGCCCAGGCCGTGCCGGATCTGGCGCCCGGCACGGTGGTCGCCATTCCCTTTCTGCCCGGCGAGAGCGACGCCACCCGGCTACAGGCGGCCGCCCAGATACGCGCGCTGGGTTTCACGCCCCTGCCGCATCTGGCCGCGCGCCATTTGCCCAGCCGCCAGGCGCTGCTCGATTTGCTGGCCGGCTGGCGGGAGGGGGCGGGCATCGACCGGCTGCTGGTGCTGGCGGGCGACCGCGCCAGCCCGCGCGGGCCCTATCAGGACGCGCTGTCTCTCATCGAAACCGGCCTGCTGCCGGCTTATGGCATCCGCCGGGTGGTCGTCTCGGGCTATCCGGAAGGCCATCCCCACCTCTCGGATGCCTGCCTCGCCCGGGCCATGCGCGACAAGCTCGCCACCCTCGCGGCCCAAGAGCTGGACGCTGAAATCGCCACCCAGTTCGGCTTCTCGGCCGCGCCGGTGCTGGCATGGCTGGAGGCGTTGCGCATGGCCGGTGTCACGGTGCCGGTGCGCCTGGGGCTGCCGGGCCCGGCCAATTTGCGCACGCTGCTGCGCTATGCGGCCCTTTGCGGGGTCGGCGCCTCGGCCGCGGTGCTGGCGCGCTATGGCTTCGCCCTCAACCGCCTGCGCAGCCATGCCGGGCCGCACAGGCTGGTGCGGGAGCTGGCCGAGGAGCTCTGCCCGCGGCGCCATGGCCAGGTTTTCGCGCATTTCTATCCGTTTGGCGGCATCGCCAGCCTCACCCTCTGGCTCGCCCGCCAGGAGGTTCCCCTTGCCAAGGCCCATGTCTCATGACCACCTCCTACACGCTCAGCTTCTCCTGCCCTGACCGCCCTGGCATCATCGCCCAGGTCAGCGGTGCCATTTTCGCGCAAGGCGGCAATATCCGCGTGCTCAACCAGTTCAACGACCCCGACACCGGCTTGTTTTTCATGCGCATGGAGTTTGTCACCGCCAGCCCGCGCCCGGCGCTGGAGGCCGCGCTGGCCGGGCTGGCCGCGCCGCTGGCCATGAGCTGGCAGCTGCGTGCCCGCGAGGAGCGGCTGCGCGTGATGCTGCTGGTCTCGAAATTCGACCATTGCCTCGCCGATCTGCTCTATCGCACGCGCGTTGGTGAGCTGGAGATGGAGATTTGCGCGATCATCTCCAACCACCCGCAAACCGCCCTGAGGGTGACTGATATCGGGGCGATTCCGTTTTATCATCTGCCGGTTGCCCAAGGCGCCAAGGCGGCGCAGGAGGCGGAAATCCTCCGCCTGGTGGCCGAGCTGACCATCGACCTCGTGATCCTCGCCCGCTATATGCAGATCCTCTCGGATGGTTTCGCGGCGGCGCTGAGCGGGCGCTGCATCAACATTCATCACAGCTTCCTGCCCAGCTTCAAGGGCGCCAAACCCTACCACCAGGCCCATGCCCGGGGCGTGAAAATGATCGGCGCCACAGCCCACTACGTCACCACCGACCTCGATGAAGGCCCGATCATCTGCCAGGATGTCGAAGCCGTCAGCCATGCCGACACTCCGGACGATCTGGTCCGCAAGGGACGCGATATCGAACGGCGCGTGCTGGCCCGCGCGGTGCTGAGCCATCTCGATCAGCGCGTGCTGATGAACGGCGACAAGACCGTTTTGTTTTAAGATCAATTTTGATTGGAATTCATCAGCATAACCATTCCCGAGGCGCTGCCGCTGCACTACGGATCAGCACAATCACCCCGAAGGTGATCGGCACCTTGTCCTGATCATGAGACCGCCGGTCTCTGTGAGGGGCCGCCGAGAAAACGCCTGGAACGATATTTCCAAAGGGAAGGGATTGTCTGTGTCTGAGAAAAGGATTGCCATTATTGGTGCCGGCATGATTGGCGCCGCGCACGCCTTTGGTTATCGCACTTATGGGCCACGGATCTCTGGTTTTTCAGCCAGGCTCGATACCGTTTGCGACGCCAATGCTGAATTGGCAGTAAATCTTGCGAATAAATGGGGGGTTTCACGCATTGCAAATGACTGGCGGGCCGTCGTCTCCGATCCGGAGATCGATATCATCTCCGTATGTCTGCCGAATTTTTTGCATACGGAAGTCACGCAGGCGGCGCTGAAGGCCGGTAAGCATGTGCTGTGCGAGAAGCCACTGGCGCTCAGCGCAGGGGATGCGCGCGCAACACGTGATCTGGCGCGGGGCGCGTTGGGAAAGTCGGGAACCGTTTTCAATTATCGCCGCATTCCAGCGATTGCTGATATCCGGGCGCGTGTGAAGAACGGTGAATTGGGCGATCTCGTGCAGATCATTATTTTTTATCAGTGCGACTATGCGGCCGATCCGCTGCTGCCCCATAGTTGGCGTTATGAATTCGACCGTGCGGGCCCCGGCGCGCTTCTCGATCTTGGCACCCATGCCGTTGACCTCGCCCGTTTCATGATGGGCGATGTGGAGCAGGTCAGCGGCGCGGTCTCGACCATATCGATCCACGAGCGCTTCTTGCCGGCCGAGGCGACGACCGGACATGGCCATGTCACGCTCTCCGATGAGAAGGCGAAAGTCGACAATGACGATGTCATGTCGGCGTTGCTGAGGTTTAAAAATGGGGCGCAGGGAGTTATCACAACGTCGCGCGTGGCGGTCGGCATGGGAAACCGCATTCAGGTTGAAGTGTATGGAACCAAAGGAACCGCGCGTTTCACCAACGAGTTTCCATCGCACTACGATCTTGCGCTCTTCGAGAGCGGTGGCGCTTCATCCTTCAGACGCATGATCAACCGGCCGTCATCGCCTTATGTCGGTGCGCTGGCGGCGGTTCCGCATGATTTGGCGCCCATAGGTTACGCGGAGGTCTTTGGGTTCATGATTTATGAATTTCTGACCGCGATTGCTCAGGACAAGAATTTCGAAAACGGTTCGATAGAGGATGGTTATCGTGCTTCCGAGATTCTGGAGGCGATTCAGAAGGCCAGTGTCATCAATGCGCCGGTCAAGGTTGGTGGAGAGGACTGAGCAAATGAAAATAGGTTTGAATACGGATGGTTTGGCTGACCTTGGCCTGGAAGAAACTCTCGATTATGCCGCAAGCCTGGGCCTTGATTGTGTCGAATTTGGGCTGGGTGGATGGTCGAGCGCACCGCATGTCGATATCGGGGCGTTGCTTGCGAGCGCCGCCATGCGCGATCAGCTTTTGGGGAGGCTTCACGACCGCAAACTGACGATTTCAGCTCTAAACGCCTCGGGCAATCCGCTCCATCCTGGTGAGATCGGACCGAATGACAGCCGGCTTGCCCGTGACGCGATCACGCTTGCCGCTGAGCTTGGCGTAAGCCGAGTGATCATGATGTCTGGCTTGCCGGGCGGCGGGCCAGAGGAAAAAATGCCGAACTGGATCACCTCGTCATGGCCGCCCGAGGCGATGAAAATGCTGGAATGGCAATGGAGGGAACGCGTCATCCCCTTTTGGAAGGAAATCGCGCCGCTGGCATCGGCAAGGGGGATTCGTCTTTGCGTGGAAAACCACGGCCGGCAGTGCGTGTTCAATCCCGACAGCTATCTGCGTCTGCGCGATGCAATCGGCCCGACCATTGGCATGAACCTTGATCCATCGCATTTGATTTGGATGGGCGGTGATCCGGTTGCCGCGATCCGCGCGCTGGGCGCTGAAAATATTTATCATTTTCACGGCAAGGATACACGCATCGAACCGCAGGCTCGCATGAATGGCACGCTCGATACACGCCATGTCGTGCCTGTTTCCGGCCGCGCCTGGAATTTTGTGCCTCTCGGCCATGGTCTGTCACGGCGCGGGTGGCTCGAGATCGTCCAGGTCTTGCGCGAGGTTGGCTATAATGATGTGATTTCGATAGAAAACGAAGACTATATGTTGGAAGCCAAGGCGGCGATCTCTGAAAGTGTCGATGTGCTGCGTTTTGCAATCGATGAGAGCGTGCGTCGGATCCCTGTCTGACTGTGGCGGGTGAAAGCAGAAAAATCCCCAAGGAAAAAGGAGATTTTTCGTTTCTTTAGTCGTAACGATCAGGCGGTGGCAGGCCGGCTTCATTCATCGAATTCAGGGCGGGATGAGATGCTATGCCTTTGTCAATCTCCTGCGGGCATTGTTGAAAGCGGGGGTGACAGCGCCTGCATGAGCCTGTTAAAGATCGACCCAGGCGCCCTTTGCCGCGCTGGCGAAAATGGCGTCGATGACAGCCATGTTGGCCCGTCCATCGTCCAAACCGTAGAAAGGAACGGTCTCGCCCCGCACGGCGCGCGCGAAATTGGAAACCTCGGCTTCATACTGGTCGAGCGCGTCGAAGGAAAGCGTCGTCAGGTCCGATTTGGCGTGATCGCCTGAAATATCGATGTGAATGAGGTTTGGCTCAGTGAGCGAGGGCACATAGGCCTTGGGGAGGTCTATAGAGCCTCTCTCACACACGATCTGTAGCGTCTGAACGGAAGCCTGCGCGAGTGAAACGCTCATCAAGGCATGGCATCCGCCACCGAAATCGAGAAGGATGCTTGAGAACATGTCGATTCCTCGCGCATCGTGCTGGCACGCGGCGAATGCCCGGAGAGGTTCACGGCCAAAAACAAAGCGCGCGGCCATCGCTGTGTAGCAGCCGAGGTCATAGATCGCGCCGCCACCCCATTCGGGACGAGCGCGGAAATCATCCGCATTTGTCATCGTGAAGGAAAGCAGGCTTGAAACCGTGCGGGGGGCACCATATTGCCCGGAACGTAAAATATTGGCGAGGGCCTGCCAGCGCGGTTGGTGGCGTACCATGAACGCTTCAGAGATCTTCAGCTTGGGATCGACATTTTCGAGAACGGCCATGTCCGCACGGGTCAGCGAGACCGGCTTTTCGATCAACACATGCTTGCCGGCGTCGGCCGCCTTGCGTGCCCATTCGGCATGAAGATGATTAGGCAAGGCAATATATACCGCCTCAATCTCTGGGTCGGCGAGCAGCGCATCATAATTTCCATATGATTTCGGCAGGCCGAATTGCTCCGCCATCGCGCGTGCGCGCCCGGCGTCGCGGGCGGCGAGCGCGGTTGGCACACAATAGGGGCTGCGCAGCATGCCAGGCAAAACAGCGCTGGCGGCAATGCGCGCCGCCCCCAGAATGCCCCAGCGCACGGGGGTGAATGATTCGCTCATTGGATTCTCCAGATTCTCCGCCCCGGCTTTGGGCGGGGTATTGATTGTATCTCGCCGTGAGGATCAGGGCAGAATGGGGAAAACAGCAACGCCTTGATTGATGTGATTCCATCAGGGCCGGCGGAGGGCCTCTTCCGGCATGGGTGGTTTCGTGAGGGCTCAATTGGGTTCGGCACTGCCCGGTATGTTCTCTGGACTGTAGATAATGATGGGAACCGGTGAGTGGTATGGCGGCGATGGCGTCCCTGAGGCCATGAAGCCGAATTCGCGCAGCAAAACCTCAATGGCGAAGCGCGCCTGCAATTCTGGTGCCTGATCAATCGTAAAGCTCATTGTTTTTTCGCGCAGGAAAGATGCCGTGAATGGTGTCAGCTCATGACCTATGAAGACAGGCCGCTCGGCGAGAATGTCTGCCCGAATTGCGGCGGCAACACCACGATTCGCGGCCCCGACATTATATATGCCGACAATGTCTTTCTGCCGGGAAAATGTTTCACGCAACTTGATCTCGGACCGGTCGCGATCATCGCCACCCTCGACGATTGCGGTGATTGTGAGGTTCTTATTGTTTTCTTTGAGATAGTTGGAAAACCCCTCAACGCGCTGGATATGTGACTGAAAGCCGAGATGGTTGCACAGGATGACGATGGGGCCAGGGCGGTGAACCGTGTTATGCATCAGATATCCCGCGGTGCGGCCTGCCTGGTGGTGATTCATTCCAGCATAGGCAAGGCGCCCGGAATGTGGCAGGTCGGAAATAATGGCCACGACATGAACGCCCCGCTTCTTCAACATGCTGATTGCGCTATTTACCAGGGCGTGGTTTGGGGCATAGACAATGACGCCATCGCAGGTTGTTTTTACCAGGGCCGAGGAAATCTGCTCGGGCGTCTCTTCCTTCAAGATATTGCGATGAATCGTCACTGATCCGGTCAGCCCGCGGGCCACGTTGATCATCTCGTCGCTGATGCGCGCAATCAGCGGGAGCTCAGGCCTGGCCAGTATGATTTCTATGCGGATATGGCGGTGATAGCTCTTCGGCAAGATGCGTTTCAGCCCTAATTGGCGCGCGGCTTCAATGACTTTTTTTTGCGCGGCCTTGCTCACATTGCCACGCTCATTGATTACCCGGTCAACGGTCGCCGGGCCGACGCCGGCTTTTTCGGCGACCATGCCAAGGGTAATCTTAGATGGAGGAGTTTTGAATTTTTGGCCTGTCATGGAATGTTTCCTTGAATTGGCGCGTGTCCTGGCTGCGCGGAAAGCCGTTAGAACGGAGGCGTCTAATACAAGTCAGCCCTGTGACTGACTTGTATGCGCGTGGGGTCGGTGGGGCGGCCGCGCGCAAGATTAAAAATTATAGCGTCGCGCCACCGGACTTGAATGGGCGAACATTTGGCGGGACGGTATAACGCATTCCCCTTTAGGTCCACGCGCTTTCGGGGGTCACGATATCGAAGGGCACGATCCGCTGCTGGATGGATGTCTGCCCCCGACCTTCGATGCGATCGAGCATGACTTCGATCAGCTCCTCTGGCATTCGCTTTAATGAATGCGGGATGGCCGCCGTGATCAAACCCTCCGCCAGTCCTTTATGGGCCTCGGGGCCGATATCCCGGCAGACGATTTTTATGTCCTGCCGGCGCGGAGCGTCAAATTCACGCAGGGCGCGCAGAACGCCGGAGATGCCGCCGCCGCCGACGAAAATCCCAACAAGATCTGGTTCTTCGGTGATCAGCCGGCGGACGGTTTCATAAGCGGTCTGGGGCTCCTCGTTGGTCAGCTGGGTTTCGTGTACAATGAAGGTTGGAGCGCGCTCACGCAGGTATGAGCGGAAGCTGGCGTCGCAAATGTCCTGGCATTGGTAGCGGTGGCTGCCGACGAAGGGAAAGACCTTGCCGGGGCGGTGGGCCATTTGGCTGATGAACCACGCCGCGGTGCGGCCCGCCTTCCAATTGTCCGTGCCGACGAACGCGGCGCGGCCAGCGGCTGAAAGATCGGTGATATAGGCGATAACCGGCGTGTCGCGGGCACGCAGCTCGTCGATGGCTTGGCTGATCAGCGGATGATCCGCGGTGATGACGGCGACGGCGTCGGAAACGGCCCCGAGGGCCAGCAAATGGGCGGCCACCGCTTCGGGCGAGAGATCATCCTCAAATTCTATGACCGGGTTGATGAGTGTATCGACCCGCCGGGCCGCGGCCGTTGCCAGGGATTCCGCCCAGAGCCGGTTGATGGCGCGGTGCGATTGTTGCAGCAGAAAGCCAAGTCTGCGCCGGGGCAGGTGGGTTTGTTTGCGTTCGCGCAGGATGCCCAGGCCGTAGAAGCCAATTGATTGCGCGGCGCTGAGAATCCGCTCGACCGTTTCCGGCCGCAAGGTGCCTGTGCCGTGCAACAGACGGTTGACGGTCGAGACGCTCAGGTCGGCGGCATTCGCCAGATCGGTGACGGTTGGACGTTTCATCGGGGCTCCAAAATCGTGCCATTCATGATTGGTATAAATGGCACAAAAATATCATTTAGTCATGATTTTAATTCCGTTCATTTGATCAAAAAGATACATGATTGGTCATGAGTAAGGCGATAACGCTGAAACGCTGGATATATTGAAACACAAGGTGAAGTCTTATGAAGATCGCGCTTGATCCTTTCATGCACCGCCATCTCAGCCTGGAGGAACTGCCTTTCAAGGTGAAGGAGCTTGGCTATGACTGGATGGAACTTTCCCCGCGCGGGGATTTTTTGGAATGGTTCAAGGCGCCGCGGGTGTTTCCCGAGCGCTTGAGGGCTTTTAAACGGGCGCTGAGAGAGGCTGAGGTTGGCATTGCCTCGCTGCTGCCGATGTATCGCTGGGCCTCGAATGACGAAGATGAGCGGAGGGCGGCCGTGCGGCACTGGCGGCGCGCCATTGAGATTGCCGTCGATCTTGAGGTGGACACGATGAACTCCGAGTTCGGGCGGGGACCGCATCCGGACAGGGGAGGGTGCTATTGTTGTCATACTGGATCGATGATCGAGACGTGCGAGGAGGCTTGGTGGCGCTCAATGGAAGAGCTCGTGCCGGTGTTCGAGCGGGAGGGAGTTAATCTCCATATCGAGCCGCATCCGGAGGACTGGGTGGAGACCTTGCAGCCGGCGGTCGATATCATCCGTACCGTCAATTCGTCGAGGGTTAAATTTTTGTATTGTGCGCCTCATACTTTCTATTTTGGTGATGATACGCGCGCGATGCTGCGCGAATGCGCCGATGTGCTGGCGCATGTGCATGTTGGCGATACGTTCAACCATAAGGGCAGCTCCGGGTTGCGCTATATCGTCAATCCTCCTGGTTCCACGGCGCGGGTTCACCAGCACCTCAATATCGGACAGGGTGAGGTGCCCTGGGACGACTTCTTTGGGACGCTGGCCGAGATCGGGTTTGATGGAATAATGACAGCTTGTGTTTTTGCTTGGGAAGAGAAGGCTGACCAGTCTGGCCAATTCATGCGCCAGGAAATTCAGCGTTATATCGAGCAATATAAAAAACCGAAGTGAACATGGCTGGTTTTGAAAAGTTTAATCACTGAGTTCATATCATAAAAAGGTTTTATACATGTTAAACGGAGAGAAACTCATAGAGCGCCCGCTGCGTTGGGGCATGGTGGGTGGCGGGCGGACCGGGCAGGTTGGCTACAAGCACCGACTTGGCGCGTTGCGCGACAATACCGCCTACCGGCTGGTTTGCGGTGCTTTCGATATAGATTCCGAGCGCGGCAGGGATTTTGGCGAGAAGATTGGTGTTGAGACGGGGCGATGCTATGCGGATTACCGCAGCATGATCGCCCAAGAAGCCGGGCGGGCGGATGGGGTGGAGGTTGTTACCGTCGCCACGCCCAATCATACACATTACGAGATCACCAAGGCTTGTCTTGAAGCCGGGCTGCATGTGATTTGTGAAAAGCCGTTGTTTTTTACAGTCCGTGAGTGTGAGGAGATAGAGCGCCTGGCCGATGCGCGCGGACTGATTGTTGGTGTGACTTATGGCTATTCGGCTTATCCGATGCTGTTGCAGATGCGCGCGATGGTTGCCCAAGGGATGATCGGCGATGTACGGATGGTCGATTTGACTTATGTCCATGGATTCAATTCTGGAGATGATACGAATGCCACGGAGGCGCAGAAATGGCGTACCAACCCGGCGACCTCGGGCCCAACTTTCGTGCTGGGGGATATTTCGACCCACACCTATTATATGTCCCAGGTGATTTTGCCTGACATGAAAATTGAAAAGCTCCTTTGCGATCGACAGAGCTTTATCCGCTCGCGCGCGCCACTGGAGGACAATGCCTATGTTTTGTTCCATTATAACAATGGTGCGGTGGGCCGGCTGTGGTGTTCGTCGGTTTGCGCGGGGTCTATGGAGGCCCAGACAATTCGCATAATCGGGTCAAAGGCCAGTCTGATCTGGCGTGAAACGATGCCGAATGAATTAGTTTATGAAATACAGGGCCAGCCTGGGCAGGTTATGCATCATGGCATGCCGTATCTGGACCAGATTTCGCTTGAGAGCGACCGGCTTGGCGCGCTGCATACCGAAGGGTTGAGCGAATCCTGGGCCAATATCTATCTGCGCATCGCGCAGGCGATTGATGCAAAAAACCGCCGCGATGATGCAGCCCTCGACAAACTGATTTATCCTGGGATCAAGGGGGGCACCGATGGCGTGCGCTGGCTTGAAGCGTGTGTGCGCTCGGCCGAGGCGGGTGCGCAATGGGTCGATTTCGCATAAGCCGAAACCTTTGATCATGAAGCGGGATTTATGAATATGAAACTTTCGATCTGTACTGATTGCATGGGCGACCTCTCCTTCACGGAGATGCTGGATAAATGTGTCTCCCTTGGGGTTGAGGGCATTGAGATGACAGGTGGTGGCTGGTCTTCGGCGCCACATGTACGCACAGAAGAGCTTTTGAGAGATGCGGGACAGCGCCGTGATTTTCTGAAAGAAATTGATAAACGCGGCCTCTCCATCGCGGCGCTGAATTGTTCGGGAAATCCACTTGACCCTGGCGCGCTTGGGGCGAAGCACCGCGAGGATACGGAAAACACGCTGCGCCTGGCGGGGGCGCTTGGTGTCAAGAAAATTGTGATGATGTCTGGTCTGCCGCCGGCGGCGCCGGGTGATACCATCCCGAACTGGATTACTTATACGGTCAGCTGGCCGGCAAGTTTGAAGGATGCGCTTGACTACCAATGGAATGAGGTGGCGATTCCCTATTGGCGGGGGCTGGTGCGGCTTGCGGATGAGGTGGGGGTGGAGACATTCGCGCTGGAGAATTTCTCTTCCATGCTGGTGTGGAACCCGGAAACGCTGTTCCGCCTGAGGGATGCGGTGGGTCCCAAGGTGGGGCTGAATCTCGACCCGAGCCATTTGTTTTGGATGGGGGCTGATCCGATCGCGGCGGCGCGCGCGCTTGGCCCGGCGATTCATCATGTTCATGGCAAGGATGCGCGCATTGAACGAGGGAGGGCGGCGGTCAATGGAATTTTGGAAACCAAACCGGTGGAGGATACCGCGCGCCGGGCTTGGAATTATGTCGCGGTTGGCGCCGGGCATGATCTGCAATGGTGGAAGGAGTTTTTCTCTGTCGTGCGCATGCTTGGGTATAATGACTGGGTGAGCCTGGAAATGGAGGATTTGACCATGTCGGTTGAAGCGGGAATCCAAAGCTCGGTTAGCGCGCTCCAGGCGGCGATCAGCCGTTGAGGGGCTTGGCATGAGCGCGCCCATCACCATGACGACCGCGCCGTGCTGCTGGGGGGTGGATGATGTGCGCAACCCGCATCTGCCCGCTTGGGAGCGTGTGCTCGACGAGGCCGCGGCGGCCGGATTCGCGGGGGTTGAGCTTGGCCCCTACGGATATTTGCCGCTCGATGTCGCGCGTGTTTCGGAGGCGCTGGCGCGACGCGGGCTGTGCGTTGTGGCGGGAACGATTTTTGATAATCTGGTCGATCCGGCCAATCGCGGGTCATTGCTGCGCCAGACGGCCGAGATATGCGCCTTGATTGCCGCGTTGCCGCGCCCTGTTACGCATTTGGGCCAGAAATTTGCGGCGCCTTATTTAACGGTTATGGACTGGGGGCACGAGGCGCGCGACTATGCCGCGGGCCATGCGGACCGTGCCATCCGCCTCGACCGCCATGCGTGGTCTGGCATGGTTGCCAATATCCGTGCCATCGCCATGCTCGCACGCGATGAATTCGGTGTGCGCGCGGTTATTCATCCGCATGCGGGCGGTCATATCGAATTCTCGGACGAGATCGAGCGGATCACCGGGGATGTTGCGGCCGATGAGGCGGGGCTGTGCCTGGATACCGGGCATCTGACCTATGCCGGGATGGATCCTCTCGCGACGATACGGGCCTATTGGGAGCGGCTGGATTATCTGCACTTCAAGGATATTGACGGCGAGAAATTCAAGGAGGTGATGGGGCGCAAGATACGATTTTTCGAGGCTTGCGCCGAGGGCGTGATGTGTCCGATCGGCCGGGGGATCGTAGATTATGTAGCCATACGCTCGATGCTCTCGAAGCATGGATATGCTGGATATATTACGATCGAGCAGGAGCGGGACCCGCGCAATAATGGCTCGATTCTGGAAGATCTAAGGGCGTCCAGGGTATTTTTGGCGCGGATGGGGTTTTAGTCGTCGCGCCGCGATGTGATGATGAAGGCAGGTCTTGTTTGCCTTCGTGGACCGGACGCATCCGCGGTACTGCGGGTAATTTCCTTGAAGCCGGCACTATTGGGCCCGCCGCGCCAGATTTCGAGACCCAAGGGCTGGCGGGAACGTGAAATCTGGCCCATGATTTTGCCGGGCGCGGTGCGAACTGGCGATAATCTGCCGACCAGACCCCTGGGGTAATACCTGGCCGAGGGCATTGTGGGGTTCCGGCAGGCCCCACCATCGCGCCCACCCCGCGGCAGCGCGGGGAAAATGCCGTTGGCCTTTTGGGGGAAGCCAAGCACCTGATCCGGATGAAAAACTTTTCCGCCTGGGGAAGGGCAGGGCGGTGGCTGGACCGCGTGCCATGTTCCTTGGGCGTGGCCTGTTTCCCGAACCTGCCCAGGGGCGGGGAAACGGGGTTTAGAGGCGGATTTGGACGTTGGATTTATCCGCAAGGCGGGTCAATCGAACGTCATCGCACTCTAAGGGGTTTGAATCATCTGTAAAATTGGTCAAACTCATGCGAACAATAAGTTATATTTCCCCGGGGGGGAGGCGTATGTTTTGTCTTCAAGGACGTGGCCGGCGCGGTGGTGCCGGGCGGCGTTGTGTAAAGACAAAGGGGGAGATATAGTCATGGCCCGGTTTTCGCCGCGTGAGCGATGGGCAGACCGGCGGGCGGCGGGGCTGGTTTGGGCGCGGAGAAGGTTTGTTGACAAACCTTAACTCGTTGTTTGACAAAACTGAAATGATAATCGTGGCGCGGTTTGTTTCAAGGCTGTTGCCGTAGGACCGTGCTTGGTCGGCTTCATGAGATTTGTGGGGCCATTTTAAAAGATGGCCGTATATAAGGGGAAACAAGATGTCTGACGTGAACAAGGACTCTGACGTGAAAAACCCTGGCACCAACCGCCGGAA
>JAJXWD010000024.1 GCA_021781835.1 Pseudomonadota bacterium
TTGAAAAAAGCCCCCCAAACCCCTCAAAAACTTTCGATCCCGGGGCCGCCGGCCCCGGACCCCACCAATTCCCGGGGGTTAAAATGGCCCAGTCTTTGAAGGCGATGATGATGAGCGGTGAAATCACGACCACCCCGGCCGAGGGGCAGAAATTCGACCTGCTGACCGAGAACCCGGTCTACAAGCCCTTCCGCTACCCCTGGGCTTATGACGCCTGGCTGATCCAGCAGCGCGTCCATTGGCTGCCCGAGGAAGTGCCGCTCGCCGACGACGTGAAGGACTGGCACAAAAACATCACCGATGCCGAGCGCAACCTGCTCACCCAGATCTTTCGCTTCTTCACCCAGGCGGATGTCGAGGTGAATAACTGCTACATGAAGCAGTATTCGCGCATCTTCAAACCCACCGAAGTGATGATGATGCTCTCGGCCTTCTCCAACATCGAGACCATCCACATCGCCGCCTACTCGCATTTGCTCGACACCGTGGGCATGCCCGAGACCGAGTATCAAGCCTTCCTCAAATACAAGGAGATGAAGGACAAATACGACTACATGCACGGTTTCTCGGTCGAGAATAAGCATGAGATCGCCAAGACCCTGGCGGCCTTCGGCGGCTTCACCGAGGGCGTGCAGCTCTTCGCCAGCTTCGCCATCCTGCTCAATTTCCCGCGCCACAACAAAATGAAGGGCATGGGGCAGATCATCACCTGGTCGGTGCGCGATGAGTCCCTGCATTGCGAGAGCATCACCCGGCTGTTCCGCACCTTCATCTCCGAAAACCCGGAGATCTGGACCGAGGAGCTGCGCCGCGAGCTTTACCTCATCTGCGCCACCATCGTCGATCACGAGGACGCCTTCATCGACCTCGCCTTCGAAATGGGCGCCGTGCACGGCCTCACCGCCGACGAGGTCAAACGCTATATCCGCTACATCGCCGACCAGCGCCTGGCCATGCTCGGCCTCAAGGGGCTGTTCCACATCGAGAAAAACCCCCTGCCCTGGCTCGATGAAATGCTGAACGCCGTCGAGCACGCCAATTTTTTCGAAAACCGCTCGACCGAATATTCCAAAGCCTCCACCGCCGGCACCTGGGAAGAAGCCTTCGCCGATTTCGGCACCGAGGCCGACGGTCCCTCCCTGCCGGCCCTCTAATTTTCAAAACGCCCGTTCAGGTTGTGTCAATCTGATCACATTCAACGTGATGAATGTTTTCCGTCTGGCACGCCTGTTCGAAACCCTATAGTAATTTCACTTGCCGTAGGTATCGCATCCACGATCCTTATAAACACCAACCGCCCGAAAGCGGCACGCTCACGCTTGACCAGACAGGACCACCTGATGACTGACTTGACTGATCCCGAAGACGCCGACCTGTCTTCGGCCCGCCCGCAGTCTGCCCCCCCCCGCTACAGCCGCCGGTTGTCAGATAAAATACTCATCGCCTTCCACCATGCCTGTGATCAGGGCGATTATGAAATCGCCGAGCAACTGCTGCGCATCCTGGAAACCATGCTCACCCGCCGCACCGTCCCCCCCGACGCCAACCGTCGCAAAAGCATCGAGAGCCTGGTCGCCGCCCATGAGCGGCTCTGGCATCTCCGCCACCCCGAGCAAGCCTATACGTAATACCATTCAGCCCTGAGGCTGAGCACCATACGCGAACAGGGCGGGATGGTATAACGGGCCGCAACCGCCTGAGCCCGGCTCAGGTGGTTATTTTCTCAAAGGTCTCGTTGCCGTCGACCGAAAAAGCCAGCCCGGCCCATTGGTCGTACTGGTCGTACCACACGCTCAAATGCAGCTTGCCGGTCACGTCGAATCGCTGGGCGACAATCTGCCCCCCCTCGGCGGTCGGCAGATAATTCCAACCGGGCGAATTGACGATCGCCGGATAATGCCGTCCGGTCTCGACATTCAAAATCTCCGCCTGCAGCATCGCCTTGTTCCAATAGGTCAGCGGCAGCATCGGGCGCGCGCCGGTATAAACATAATCCCCGGCAATGGTGCTGTGCACGGCAAATCCCCCGGCTGTGGGGGCGGCATGCACCTCATAATGGGCGCCGTTATGGTTCACAAAGCTGTCCAGCCCCACAAAGCTGTCGCCTTCCCAATGCTCTGTGGCGGCGAGCGTATAATGAAACACCGGCACGCCCAGCACCTTCACCACCAGATCGGCATTGATTTCAACCCTGAGCGCCGCGCCGTCCTGTATGAACTTAAGATGATGTTCCCCAATCGGGACACCATTTCGCAACACCTTAAACCCGATTCGCCCCGATGGCGGCACCGGCAGCCCCGCCGCCCGCGCGCGCCCCGCCAATCCCGCGGCCGCCAGTGCCATCGCAAACGTCCGACGGTTCATCAACCCCCCGCTCTCCTGCACAGCCTTTGCCAAATTCGCGGCCCCTGCCTTCTCGCAGGGGCGACACGCGCCCTGGCTCGTGCCACAATACCCTCATGCATCAGCTGATTCTACTGCGCCACGGCAAAGCCGAGCCCCAAGGCAAAGGCCCCGATCATGAGCGGCCGCTCGTCGATGCCGGCCGCCAGGCGGCCACCCGGCTGGCGGGGGCCATGCGCAAGGCGGGGCTGGCGCCCGAAGTTGTGCTGGTTTCCACCGCGCTGCGCACCCAGCAAACGCTCGAAGCCCTGGAAGCCGCCAATCTGTGGGATGAATGGCCCAACATAGACAGCCTGCCCCAGCTCTACATGGCCCCCCCCGGCCTGATTCGTGACCAGCTATGCGAACTGAGCGAGACCGTGCGCAGCGCGCTGGTCATTGGGCACAATCCTGGCCTGCACGAACTGGCCCTCTCTTTGGCCGGCACCACCCGCGCCACGCCCGCCCTCGCCCGGATCGACCAAGGTTACCCCACCTGCGCCATGTCCGAATTTCTCATCGGCACGCCCTGGCGCCGGCTCGGCCCCGGCAGCGCCACGCTGCAACGCTTCATCGTCCCCAAGGACCTGGCCTGATCCCAGGGCGGCCTTGGTCATTCCCCGGTCTTTTTTCAAGTCCAGCGATATTTTAGCGCCCCTGCCCAGATTGCGCCATTTTGCTGCGCCGCACGCCCGCGCTTTACAGGGCGGTGCGGATTTTATAACCGTATTTGCACTCCGCGCTGGCAGAAGATTTCACAAATTCTACCCGCGTTAAAATCCAAGATGAGAAGGTGAAACGGCAATGGCTCCAAACCCCAGCACGCAGGTCGGCACGGCAACTCTCACATACGGCGACAAAAGCGCCACCTTGCCGGTCCTCGGCGGCACGCTCGGCACCGATTGCGTGGATGTGCGCAAAATCCAGGGTGACCTGAACGTCTTCACCTTCGACCCGTCCTACGGCGCCACCGCCTCGTGCGAAAGCGCCATCACCTACATTGATGGCGACGAGGGCGTGCTGCTCCACCGCGGCTACCCGATCGACCAGCTGGCCGAGAAATCCACCTTCCTCGAGGTTGCCCACCTGCTGCTGTTCGGTGAACTGCCGACCGGCCCGCAGCTCGAGAAATTCACCCAGGGCGTCATGCGCCACACCATGCTGCACGAGCAAATCCGCCGCTTCTGGGACGGTTTCCGCCGCGACGCCCACCCCATGGCCATGCTCTGCTCGGTGGTCGGCGCCATGTCGGCCTTCTACCCCGACAGCATCAACACCCACGATGAGCGCCAGCGCGAGATCGCGGCCTACCGCCTGATCGCCAAAATGCCCACCATCACCGCCTGGGCGCATAAATACACCGCCGGCCAGCCCTTCATGTACCCCCGCAACGACATGGGCTACGCCGAAAACTTCCTCTATATGTTCGGCGCCGTGCCGACCGAGGATTTCCGCCCCAACCCCGTGCTGACCCGCGCGATGGACCGCATCCTCATCCTGCACGCCGACCATGAGCAAAACGCCTCCACCTCCACGGTGCGTCTGGCGGGCTCCACCGGCACCAACCCGTTCGCCTGCATCGCGGCCGGCATCGCCTCGCTCTGGGGCCCCGCCCATGGCGGCGCCAACGAGGCCGTGCTCAAAATGCTGGGCGAGATCGGCTCCGTGAAGAACATCCCCTCCTTCATCGAGCAGGTGAAGGACAAGAACTCCAACGTGAAGCTGATGGGCTTTGGCCATCGCGTCTATAAAAACTTCGACCCCCGCGCCAAGATCATGCAAAAGACCTGCTACGAGGTGCTGGGCGAGCTCGGCATCAAGGACGAGCCCCTGCTCGACCTGGCCATCGAGCTCGAAAAAATCGCCCTGAACGACGAATATTTCGTCAAGCGCAAGCTCTACCCGAACGTCGATTTCTATTCGGGCATCATCCTCAAGGCCATGGGCTTCCCCACCTCCATGTTCACGCCCATCTTCGCGCTTGCCCGCACGGTCGGCTGGATCAGCCAGTGGAAGGAAATGATCGAGGATCCCTCCAACCGCATCGGCCGTCCGCGCCAGATCTACACCGGCGCCGCCACCCGCGACTACACCCCCATCGACCAGCGGGGCTGATGCCGGGGCGCAAGCCACATTGGGGCCAGGGCGCATCGCTCCCTGGCCTTTTTGCGTTTTTCCGTGAAGGCCCGGGGCGCAATCTCGGCCTCGGGCTGCTCTACATGGTCGCGGTGGTCATCCTCGCCACGGCCGCCTACACCGCCGCCGGCTGGTCGGTGTGGGATGCGTTCTACTTCGTCATCATCACCATCTACACGGTCGGCTATGGCGAAACCCGGCCGATCCAGGGGTTCGAGCTGCGCTCGATCACCATCCTCACCATCATTCTGGGCTGCACGGGCGTCATTTTCCTCACCGGCGCCCTGGTCCAGGCCTTCACCTATGCCCAAATCCAGCAGCTCGTCGGAACCCGGAAGATGAAAACGCAAATCGACAAGATGTCGGGTCATGTCATCATCTGCGGCTATGGCCGCATCGGCGAGGCGCTGGCCGAGGAGCTGGCCGCGGGCGGCATTTCCTTCGTGGTGGTGGACATGGACGAAGCCCGCCTGAACTCCGCCGCCGACCACGGCTTCGCCACCTGGGTGGGCGATGCCACATCGGAAGACGTGCTCAAGGAAATCGGCGTCGAGCGCGCCCGGGCGCTGGCCACCGTGGTGCCCAACGACGCGGTCAATGTCTTCATCACCCTCACCGCCCGCAGCCTCAATAAAGACCTCGAAATCATCGCCCGTGGCGTGCTGCCCAACACCAAGGGCAAGCTTTTGCATGCGGGGGCGAGTTCGGTGGTCGAGCCCACCCATATCGGCGCCGAGCGCATTGCCCAGCTCATCTTGTTCCCGCGCACCGCCCGCCTCACCGATGGCACCCAGCGCATGCGCGCTCTGGCGGCGGGCCTGCACAGCCTGGGGCTGGATGTCGAGGTGGTGGCGGCTGGCCCCGAAACGGGCCTGGCCGGCATCACCATCGCCGAGGCCGAGGCCCAAGGCCATGGCACGCGCTTCGTGGTCGCCATCAACCGCCGCAACGGCGAAACCCTCACCCGCCCAGACCCCGCCACCCTCATCGAGCCGGGCGATGGCGTGGTCATGATCACCCGCGCCGGCCGCAGCCCCCCGCGCCAAATCTGAGACGAAAAACCACCGAGCCCGGCAGGATCAACCAGCGCCGCTTCCCTCGCCGCTTTTACAACAAGCGCGGGGGCTTACTTCTGTTATTGCGGCTGAGCGTTAAGCTGGTCGTAATCGGCCATGCAGGCTTTCACAAACTTCGTCGCCCCTTGCACATCGCCGCCCTGCGAATCGGTCTTTTCCTGGGCCTGCCCGTCCTGCTGGGCCTGGGCCACCTTGCCCTGGTCCAGCTGGTCAGCCAAATCTCCCGCCATCGAGATAATCGAGACCAGCTTCCCGGCGTCACTCAAATCGCTGACGCTCGCCTTCTGCACCTGGGCGGCAAACGCCATGCCACCGCCGAACATGCCATTGCCAAACACCACGCCCCCGCCCATCGCCTCCAGATAGGCGCCGCATTTCACAATCTCGAGCTTGCGGTCCTGCACAGACTGGCCGCACCCGCTCAGCGCCAGGCACAGCGCCAACCCGGCGGTTCCCAACATGTTCCGTGCCTTCATGGCGCCCTTGCTCCTTGGCGTTTCTCCCGCCAACAAGAGCCCGGCCCCGCCGCCCTGTCAAACGCCGCGCATCACCCTGTAAGCGCCATACGTCACCAGCCCCTCGCCCTCCTCGCGCACCTCCTCGATCACCTCGCAGCGCGCGCGCAGGAAATCCCGGGCCTTGAACACGGTTTCCCAGCCAATATCGTCAAGCACAATCACCCCACCCGGCCGCACCAGCGCCAGCCAGCCGCGCACATCGGCCAGGGCCTGCGCCTCGCCATGGGCACCATCAATGTGCAGCAGGTCAAACCCCTCGCCCTGGTCGAGCACAAAGGCCGCGCGCGCCTGGTCGGAGGTCAGCTCCACCACCCGCACCATGGCGCTCAGCCCGCAGGCGCGCACCGCCTCCAAAAACCCGCCCCTGATCCGCGCCATTTCCACATTTCGCCACCAGAAGTCATTACCCTCGCTGGTTTGGCTGGCGGCGGCGGCCTCGTTGCTCCAAGGCTCCACGGCCCACAGCTCCGCCCCCTCAACCCCGCGCGCGGCCAGCGCCATGGGCAGCAGCGAGCGCCCGCCATACACGCCGACCTCGCCAATCTTGCGCGCCCCCGTCTCGGTCACCAGCCGCGCGAGCCAGGCCGCCTTGCGCGGCGTGCACCAGCCCTCAAGCCGCTCGACCACCCGTTCGGGCGTCAGCTCGGCCTCCGGCCAGCGCGCCTCATTGCCGGTCCGCAGCGCCGCCACCTCGCCCTCCAGCTCCCGCACCCGCGCCTCGCGCAGCCGAATGGTCTCTTCCCGCTCGCGCACCCTGGCCTCGCGCTCGCGCACATGCTCGCGCACAGCCGCGAGCTGGGCCCTCAAGCCCTCCACCGTCTCATCCGCCCGCGCCGCCGTTTTGGTTGCAAAAATCTGGCTCATATCGCTCTTTATCTCCCTGCCTGATGCGCGCCAGTTAACACCCCAACGGCTTAATATTTCCCCAACACCCCCACCCATCCCGCCAATATTCACCCCAGATAAAATCTCCCTCTTTACATCGCCAACTCCCGATCCATATTTCGCCTCATGACGATCCCCGCCAGCACCGACGATATTCTAAAGGCCCTGGCCAACCCGGTGCGGCGCAAAATCCTCGCCGCCCTCAAAACGCCCGCGCAGAGTTTCCCCGGCCAGGCGCACCCCTATGAATGGGGCGTGTGCGCCAACCGCATCGAAGCCACGTGCGGCCTCGCCCAATCCACCATCTCCGCCCATCTCGCCGCCCTCACCCAGGCGGGGCTGCTCACCAGCACCAAAATCGGCCAATGGGTCTTTCACGCCCGCAACGAGCCCGCCATTGCGGCCTTCCTGGCCCAAATCTCGGAAAATCTATGACCCCCGCGCCCATCGCCCAGCCGGCGCCGGCGCTGCCCGCCTTGTCCACCCAGGCCCCGTGCCGTATCGCCAAACCCAAACCCATCAGGATCTGACCTCATGCCGTCTCTGTTCGAGCCTTTGTCCCTCGGTGACCTCACCCTCAAAAACCGCATCGTCATGGCGCCGCTCACCCGTTGCCGCGCCTCCGAGGGCCGCGTCCCCAACGACCTCATGGCCGCGTATTACGCCCAGCGCGCCGAGGCTGGGCTGATCCTCTCCGAAGCCACCTCCATCACCCCCATGGGCGTCGGCTACCCCGACACGCCCGGCCTCTGGTCGCAGGAGCAGGTGGAGGGCTGGAAAAAAGTCACCAGCGCCGTGCACGAAAAGGGCGGCGTCATTTTCGCCCAACTCTGGCATGTCGGGCGCATCTCCTCGCCCGACTATCTGGACGGCGAAACCCCGGTCAGCGCCTCGGCCGTCCGCCCCAACGGCCATGTCTCGCTCATCCGCCCTCTGCAAGACTACATCACCCCCCGCGCGCTCGATCTGTCCGAGATTCCCGCCATCATCGAGGCCTACCGCAAAGGCGCCATGAACGCCCAGATGGCCGGGTTCGACGGCGTCGAGCTGCACGCCGCCAACGGCTATCTCATCGACCAGTTCCTGCAAGACAGCACCAACAAGCGCACCGATGAATATGGCGGCTCGCGAGAAAACCGCGCCCGCCTGCTGCTCGAAGCCACCGACGCCATCGCCTCCGTCTTCGGCCCCGAGCTGACCGGGGTGCACATCGCCCCGCGCGGCGACGCCAACGACATGGGCGATTCCGACCCCTGGTCGGTGTTCTCCTACGTCGTCCACGAGCTGAACGAGCGCGGCATCGCCTTCATTTTCGCCCGCGAGCGCCAAGGCGCCGACGCCATCGGCCCCCGGCTCAAAAAACTCTTCAACGGCGCCTGGATCGCCAATGAAGCCTTCACCAAGGACAGCGCCGAAGCCGCCCTCGCCACCGGCGATGCCGATGCGGTTGCCTGGGGCAAGGCCTTCATCGCCAACCCCGATCTGGTCACCCGCCTGCGTCTGGGCTCACCGCTGAACGATCTCGACACCTCCACCCTCTACCAAACGGCCGCGCGCGGCTACACCGACTATCCCGAGCTCGAAGCTATTTCATAATCAAGCTATTGGGGCGGTTTTTTCACAAACCGCCCCAGCGTTCAAAACAGTTCCACCTGCCCCCCGGTTTTCTTCGCCTCCGAGAGGCTGCCCTCCATCACCAGCCATTCATGGCATTGCACCTGGTTGCGCCCGCGCTGCTTGGCCACATAAAGCGCCTCATCGGCCCGCCCAAACGCCACCGCCCCGGTATCGCCCAGCTTCACCGCCCCAAACCCCACGCTCACCGTCACCCGCCCCACCTGCGGAAACACCGCCTCCGCGATCCGCGCCCTGAACATATCCAGCGCCCGCCAGGCGCTTTCCAGGCTTTCCTGGCGCAGCAAAATCAAAAACTCCTCACCGCCGAAGCGAAACATCTCCCCCAGCTCGGCAAAGCTCGCCTCCAGCAGTCGGGCCATCAAAATCAGCACCTCATCGCCGTATAAATGCCCGTATTCGTCGTTGATGCGCTTGAAAAAATCGATATCGACCAGGGCGATCACCGCCCGCTCCGCCTCATCGGCGGCCACTTCCTTAAATAAAGTGTTGAAGGTGCGGCGGTTGAGCAGCCCGGTCAGCTCATCGCGGTGGCCGTAATCGAGCAGCCCGACATGGTTGCCATAAACCCGCATTAGCCCGGTCACCAACCCCATTTGCGGCACATCCAGCCGCTTCGGCATCACCAGATCGAGCAGCCCGGTCACCTGCCGCTCATCGCAGAGCGGAAATATATGCCGGGTCTGGCGCTGGTTCGAGAGCGCCACCTCCACCGGCTTGCGCGCCTCCACGCAATCGCGAAATTCCGGCCGCTCGGCCAGGGTCATTTCCATGCCGCCCGTGCCCCGCCCGTTCGGCAGGCTCACCCGCGCGCGCAGCCTGGCCTCACCGCCGCGCCCGGCCAGGCGCCATATCACCAGCCGCGTCGCCCCCGCGAGCCGGTACACGGCATCGGCAAAGAGCGTTTCGAGCGCATCCTTGTTACGCAGATGCGTCAGTTCGGCAACGGTTTCGAGCAGATCGGTCATAAGGGTGGCGCCGATAGTCTCATCCAACCCTTAAAATCCTGCCAACGCCGATAAATTGGTCCGGCTCCGGCCCCAATACCCCAGCCCAGCCCTGAGCGCGGCTCAACTCTTTGCCGCAGGCGGTAGCACTCTGGCCGAGAGGTTGTTATAGAGCGGCCTCATTCTATAGACCGAAGGTATGAGATCATGGCCCGCCGCCGGCAGCTCTATGAAGGCAAAGCAAAAATCCTGTTCGAGGGCCCGGAGCCCGGCACCCTCGTGCAGTATTTCAAAGACGATGCCACCGCGTTCAACGCCCAGAAAAAGGGCACCATCACCGGCAAGGGTGTGCTGAACAACCGTATCAGCGAGTTTCTCATGCTCAAGCTGCATGAGATCAACATCCCCACCCATTTCATCCGCCGCCTCAACATGCGCGAGCAGCTGATCAAGGAAGTCGAGATCGTGCCGATCGAGGTGGTGGTGCGCAACATCGCGGCGGGCTCCATCGCCCAGCGCCTCGGCATCCCCGAAGGCACCCGCCTGCCCCGCTCCATCGTCGAGTATTACTACAAGAACGACCAGCTCGGCGACCCGATGGTGGCCGAGGAGCACATCACCGCCTTCGGCTGGGCCACCCCGCCGGACATGGACGACATCGTCCACCTCACGCTCCGCATCAACGATTTCCTCTCCGGCCTGTTTCTCGGCGTCGGCATCACGCTGGTCGATTTCAAGCTCGAATTCGGCCGCCTCTACGAAAACGAGGAGATGCGCATCGTCCTGGCCGACGAGATCAGCCCCGATAATTGCCGCCTGTGGGACACCAAGACCAACGAAAAGATGGACAAGGACCGCTTCCGCCGCGACCTCGGCAAGATCGAGGAAGCCTACCAGGAAGTGGCACGCCGCCTCGGCATCCTCCCCGAAGCCGGCTCGCGCGACCTCAAAGGCCCCGAGACCATGCAGTAAAAAGTTTTTCGGGGCGTCTTTTCGTAAAAAAGGATGCAAGCCGTGGCCCCTTTTTGAAAAAAGGGGCCACACCCCCAAAAACTTTTGATCCTTTATCTAAAAGCGAGACTTTCATGAAAGCCATCGTCACCGTCACCTTGAAGCACGGCGTCCTCGACCCCCAGGGCAAAGCCATCGGCCACGCGCTCCACACGCTGGGCTTCACCGAAGTGGGCGAAGTCCGCGTCGGCAAAACCATCGAGCTAGAGCTGCCCGCCCAGGACCCCGCCCAGGCCAAGGCCACCGCCGAGGACATGGCCCGCAAGCTGCTCGCCAACACGGTCATCGAAAGCTTCAAGGTCGAGATCGCATAACGCCCATGAAAGCCGCCATCCTCCTGTTCCCCGGCATCAATCGCGAGCGCGACATGGTGCTGGCCGTCCGCCAGAGCTTCGGCCACGCCCCCCAGATCGTCTGGCACAAGGAAACCGCGTTGCCCGCGGGCACCGACCTGGTCATCCTCCCCGGCGGCTTTTCCTTCGGCGATTACCTGCGCTGCGGCGCCATGGCCGCCCACAGCCCCATCATGCCGGCCGTCAAGGCCCATGTTGAGCGCGGCGGCTACGTGCTCGGCGTGTGCAACGGCTTCCAAATCCTCACCGAGGCCGGCCTCCTGCCCGGCGCCCTGCTCCGCAACGCCTCGCTCCGCTTCCTCTCGATGGACACGATGCTCAAAGTCGAGCGCGCGGACACCGTGTTCACCTCCAAATGGCAAACAGGCGCCATCTTCCGCGCCCCCATGGCCCACGGCGATGGCAATTACAACGCCGACGAAGCCACGCTGGACCGGCTGGAGGGCGAAAACCTTGTCGCCTTCCGCTACGCCGATGAAAACCGCAACGGCTCGGCGCGCGGCATCGCCGGCATCTTCTCGCCCAATCTGCGCGTGCTCGGCCTCATGCCGCACCCCGAAAACCTCGTCGATCCGCTGATGGGCGGCACCGACGGCAAACCCCTCTTCGACAGTCTGGCCGCCGCATGAGCACCGAAATCAATTTCGCCCTCGCCAAATCCTTCGGCCTGAACGAAGCCGAATGGACCAAGGTCAACGAGATCATGGGCCGCGCGCCCAGCCTCACCGAGCTTGGCATCTTCTCGGTCATGTGGTCCGAGCATTGCTCCTACAAATCGTCCCGCGTGTGGCTGAAGGAGCTGCCCACCAAAGCCCCCTGGGTCATTCACGGCCCCGGCGAAAATGCCGGCGTGATCGACATCGGCGACGGTCTGGCCGCCATTTTCAAAATGGAAAGCCACAACCACCCCTCCTTCATCGAACCCTACCAGGGCGCGGCCACGGGCGTCGGCGGCATCTTGCGCGATGTGTTCACCATGGGCGCGCGCCCCATCGCCAACCTCAACGCGCTCCGCTTCGGTGACCCCAGCCTCCCCGTCACCAAGCGCGTGGTCGATGGCGTGGTGCGCGGCATCGGCGGCTACGGCAATTGCGTCGGCGTGCCCACGGTCGGCGGCGAGGTGAATTTCCACCCCTCCTACAACGGCAACCCGCTGGTCAACGCCATGACCGTCGGCATCGCCCGCAAGGATAAAATCTTCCTCTCGGCGGCGGCTGGCATCGGCAACCCGGTCATCTATGTCGGCTCCAAAACCGGGCGCGACGGCATTCACGGCGCCACCATGGCCTCCACCGAGTTCGATGCCTCGTCGGAAGAAAAGCGCCCCACCGTCCAGGTTGGCGACCCCTTCACCGAAAAGCTGCTCATCGAGGCCTGCCTGGAGCTGATGCAGACGGATGCCATCGTCGCCATCCAGGACATGGGCGCCGCCGGGCTCACCTCCTCCTCGGTCGAAATGGCCGGCAAGGGCGGCGTCGGCATCGAGCTGAACCTCGATAACGTGCCCCAGCGCGAACCCAACATGAGCGCCTATGAGATGATGCTCTCCGAATCCCAGGAGCGCATGCTGCTCATCCTCAAGCCCGAGCGCCGCGACATGGCCCGCGCGATCATCGAGAAATGGGACCTCGACTACGCCGAAATCGGCACCATCACCGCCACCGGCCGCATCGTGGTCAAGCATAACGGCGTCACCGAGGCCGACATCCCCCTCGACCCCCTGGCCGAGGCGGCGCCGCTCTACCGCCGCCCCTGGGTCGAAACCCCCAAGCCCGCGCCGCTCGGCCCGGTCGATCTCACCACCCCGCTCGACCAGGCGCTGCTCAAGCTCATCGCCTCGCCCGACCTGTGCTCGCGCCGCTGGATTTACGACCAGTATGACAGCACCGTCGGCGGCCAGACGGTCAAGCGCCCGGCCCAGGCCGACGCCGCCATCGTCCGCCTCGAAGACAGCCCCCGCGCCCTCGCCATCACCACCGACGTCACCCCCCGCTATTGCGTGGCCGACCCGGTGGAAGGCGGCAAGCAGGCGGTCGCCGAAACCTGGCGCAACATCACCGCCACCGGCGCCAAGCCTCTGGCGATCACCGACAACATGAATTTCGGCAACCCCGAGAAGCCGGAAATCATGGGCCAGTTCGCCACCTGCATCCAGGGCATGAAGGCCGCCTGCGAAGCCCTCGACTACCCGGTCGTCTCGGGCAATGTCTCGCTTTACAACGAGACCGAGGGCCGCCCGATTCTGCCCACCCCGGCCATTGGCGGCGTCGGCGTGCTCGATAACGCCGCCCAGGCCGTCGGCTACGCGGCCGCACCCGGGCTGGAGCTGGTGCTCATCGGCGAAACCCAGGGCCATCTCGGCCGCTCGCTCTATCTGCGCGAGATTCTGGGCCGCGAGGATGGCCCGCCCCCGCCGGTCGATCTCGCCGCCGAGCGCCGCAACGGCGATTTCGTGCGCGCCCAGATCCTGGCCGGCACCATCCAGGCCTGCCACGATGTCGCCGATGGCGGCCTGGCCGTCGCCCTGGCCGAAATCGCCCTGGCCTCCAATGCCGGCATCGCCCTCACCCCGGAAGCCGACGCCGCCTTCTGGTTCGGCGAAGACCAGGCCCGCTATATCGCCGCCCTGGCGCCCAGCGCCCTGGCCGGTTTCCTGGCCGCAACCCAGTCCGCCGGTATTCCCGCGCAGCATATCGGCCGTACCGTCATGGAGAATAAATTGACTCTCCCGAACGGCATTGCCATATCCTTGCCACAGTTGCGCGACGCCCATGAGGGGTTTTTCCCCGCATGGTTCGCTTGAAGAGGAACCAGCAGCATGGCCATGCAGGCGGGTGAGATCGAGGCCCTGATCAAGGCCGCGTTTCCCGACGCGAAAATCACCATCGAGGATCTCGCGGGTGACAATGACCATTACGCCGCCACGGTCGTCTCCGAAGCGTTCCGCGGCGTGCCGCGCGTGCGTCAGCACCAGATGGTCTACGCCGCCCTGCAAGGTCGCATGGGCGGCGCACTTCACGCATTGGCGCTGCAAACCGGCGCGCCTGACTAAGGATTCTTACGCCCCATGGATAATCCCGTTTTCACCGACATTCAGAGCCGCATCGAGGCCGCCCCTGTGGTGCTGTTCATGAAAGGCACGCCGCTGTTCCCGCAATGCGGCTTCTCGGCGCGCGTGGTGCAGGTTCTGCGCCATGCCGGCGTGCCCTTCGCTTCCGTCAACGTGCTCGAGGAGCCCGAGATCCGCGAAGGCATCAAGCAATTCTCCAACTGGCCGACCATTCCCCAGCTCTACGTCAAGGGTGAGTTCGTCGGCGGCTGCGACATCATCACCGAGATGTACCAGACCGGCGAGCTGCAAACCCTGCTGACCGAAAAAGGAATCAGCCAAAACGCCGCCTGAGCCCCCCGCGCCGGTGATCGTCTTCGTCACCGATGAACTGCCCAAGCCCGGCACCACCGGGCACATGGCATTCAATTTCGCGGTGCTCGACTGGCTGCGCGCCACCGGCTTCCAGGTCCGCGTGTTCGTCACCGGCGAGCCGCAACCCTGGCCTGTCTCGCGGTATCGCCTGTTTCCGGTCACCGGCCCGCATGTGGTGCAGGCCGGCCGGTTTTTGCTGCCGCGCGGGCCTGTCTCGGCGCTGCGCATACTGGGCCGGGCGCTGCGCCGCCTCATCCCCGGCACGCTCACCCGCCGCCTGCGCAAGCAAGGGCTGGAAACCGCCGCCAGCCTCGGCCATTTCCCCCCGGCGCCCGATCTTCGCTGGTGCGCGCGCGCCATTGCCCGCCTCGCCCCCCACGCGGTCCTCATCGACACCATCTTCAGCGCCCCCCTGCTCGCCGAGCCGGAGCTGGCCGGTCTGAACTCGGTCATCCTCACCCACGATATTTTCCACCGCCGCGCCCAGGTCCTGCGCGCGGTCGGCTACCAGATCGAGCCCGCCAGCCTCACCCGCGAGGCCGAAGCCGCCCTGCTCGCCAAGGCCCGCGCCATCGCCGCCATCCAGCCCTCCGATGCCGCGCTGCTGCGCGAGATGTGCCCGCCGTCCCAAACCGTGCTCACTGCCCCCATGCCGGCCTACCCCTGCCCGCGCCCGCGCCTCGTGCAGCGCATCGCCGGCCGGCTGGTGTTCGTGGGAAGCGCCTCACTCCCCAATCTCGATGGGCTGCGCTGGTTCTTCACCGAAATCTGGCCCCATCTCGAAGGCACCGGCGTCACGCTCGATCTGGTGGGCGAATGTGGCCTCGGCCTGCGCCTGCTGCCCGCCGGCGTCACCGTGCGCGGCGCCGTGGCCCAGCTCGCCCCCATTTTGCATCGTGCCCAGCTCGCCATCGCGCCCGTGCGCGTCGGCTCCGGCCTCAAGGTCAAACTGCTCGATTATGCCCGCCACGGGCTCTACACCATCGCCACCCCCGAAGCCCTGGAAGGCTTCACCCCAGACCCTGCCGCGCCCTTCATCGCCGCCGCCTCGCCGGGCGCCTTCGCGCAGGCCATCATCCGCCACGTCGCCACCCCGCCCGCGCCCGGCGCCGCGCTCGCCTATTGCACCCAGCATTACGGGCGCGAAGCCAGCTTCCAAACCCTCCGCCAGGCGCTCGAAGACCAAACCCCCACGCCCCAGCCAGGCCTGCGCCACCTGCCGCTGTGATTTTTTTCACCGCCAAACCCCCAAATTCTCCTCTGTCTCGGTCGTCCTTATCGAACCAACCCGGCAAAGTTTGCCAAAATTTTCAAAAAAATCTTTTCCATTCCATTAACCTTTAAATCGCACGCTCGCCGTCATGTCACCGCGAGCCCGTTCATGACCCTCCTGCTTCCCGCCGCCCCGCCGCTGCCGCCGCCCGCCACCGCCACCCGCGATTTGCGCCAGCGCACCGCCCGGCGCGAAATCACCGAGCGCCGGCGCATGACCCTGCGCCTCCGCCACGCCCTGCAAGAGGGCGGCTTCACCCTGCACTACCAGCCCATCATCTCGCTGGTCACCGGCCTCGCGGTCGGCGCCGAGGCGCTGATCCGCATGCACCATGCCCGCCGCGGCCTCATCCCGGCCTCGCAGTTCATGCCCATCGCCGAGCGCTCCGAGGTCATCACCGACATCATGGGCTGGATGCTCGACACCGCCTGCCGCGACGCCGCCGCCTGGCCCGCCCATTTCACCCTCTCTCTATCCCTCCCGCCGGGCGCGCTCCGCTCCGGCCAGCTCCTGCGCCAGCTCCTCGAGTCGCTTTCGCGCACCGGCCTCGGCCCCGAGCGGCTGGAAATGAACCTCACCGAAGCCATGCTGCTCGATGACAATGAAGACACCATCTTCGCCCTGCGCGCCCTCCAGGGTCTTGGCGCGCGCCTGGCGCTCACCAATTTCGGCGCCGGCTATGCCTCGCTCAGCACCCTCAAGCGCCTGCGCTTCACCACCCTCCGCCTCGACCGCTCCCTGGTCCAAAACCTCACCGAACCCGCCGGCGCCGCCATCGTCCGCGCCGCCATAGAGGCCGCCCACGCCCTCGGCTGCGCCGTGCAGGCCGATGGCGTCGAGCACGAAACCCAATACCGCCAGCTTTGCCAGCTCGAGCTCGACGCCGCCCAAGGCAGCTATTTCTCCCCCCCGGTCGATGCCACCGAAATGGCCGCCATGTTCATGCCCGCCATGGGTGGCAGCCGGTCAGGGAATTTGCCATAAGGGGCCGCATGAGCACCGACCCCGCCGAAGCCGCAATCCTCTCCACCCTGGCCGCGCGAGGGCCGAGCAAATCCATCTCCTACGCCGAGGCCGCCAAGGCCCTGGCCGGCAACCCGCCCGATGATTCATGGCATAAATCCATGCACCCCATCCGGCTGGCGGCCCAGCGCCTCGCCCGCGCCGGCCAGATCGAGATTTTGCGCAAGGGCAAACCCATCGACCCCGACAATCTCCACGGCGTGCTGCGCCTGCGCCTGAAAGAACAGCCGGAATAATGAACGAGCGGATCACCAATTTCCTCACCGGCCTCCGTGAGGCCTGGAGTCTCGCCAAACCCTATTTCAAATCCGAGGAAAAATGGGGCGCCTTCGCCCTGCTGGCCGCCGTCGTCGTCATGAATCTCATCGTGGTGGGCATCAACGTGGTGCTCACCTACTGGAACAACGATTTCTTCAACGCCATCCAGGTCTATGATTCCGCCACCTGCTTCGCCTTGCTCATCAAGCCGCTGGTGCACCTCAAAACTTCGCCCTACCCCATGCCCGGCTTCGACGTTCTGGTGGTCGCCTATATTTTCCTGGCCACCTACGCCTTTTATTTCAACCAGATGCTGCAAATCAAATGGCGGCAATGGCTGACCATCCATTACGTCGAAAACTGGCTGAGCAAGCGGGCCTATTACATCATCTCCCTCCAGCACGCGCCGGGCACGGTGGTCGATAACCCCGACCAGCGCATCTCCGAGGATCTGCGCGACTACACCGCCAACACCCTGGCGCTCGGCATGGATTTCATCACCAATCTGGTGACCCTGGTCTCCTTCATCGCAGAGCTCTACATCATCTCCGGCCCCATCACCCTGTTCGGGGTCACCGTGCCGGGCTACATGCTCTGGGTCGCCGTGCTCTATTCCGCCATCGGCACCGGGCTCACCCAGCTCATCGGCCGCAAGCTGGTGCCGCTCTCCTTCAACCAGCAGCGCCTGGAAGCCAATTTCCGCTACCGCCTGATCCGCGTGCGCGACAACCCCGAAGCCATCGCGCTCGCCAAGAGCGAATCCGACGAGCACGGCGCCCTGACCGAGAGCTTCCAATATGTGCGCGATAATTTCTGGGCCATCATGCGCCGTACCATGGGGCTGAATTTCTTCACCAACGGGTTCTCGCAAATCGCCTATATCTTCCCGCTGGTGGTCATTTTACCCCGCTATTTCGCCAAAAAAGTCGGGTTTGGCGCGCTCGCGCAAATTCCCATGGTGTTTGGCCAAGTGCAGGGCGCGTTGAGCTGGTTTGTCACCAACTACCCCAATCTGGTCACCTGGCGCGCCACCGTCTCGCGTCTCTACTCCTTCCGCGAAGCCATGGACGCCGCCCGCGAAGCCGCCGGCAACGGCCCGCATCTGCGCGAACCGGGCGCGGCGCTCGCGTTTTCGCACCTCACCCTCACCCTCCCCGATGGCCGCAAGCTGCTGAACAAATCCAGCCTCACCCTGCCCCCCGGCGAGATGATCACCCTCACCGGCCCCTCGGGTGCCGGCAAATCCACCCTGTTCCGCGCCATCGCGGGCATCTGGCCATTTGGCGAGGGCACCATCACCCAGCCCCAGGGCCGGCTGCTGTTCTTGCCGCAAAAACCCTATTTTCCGCTGGGCAGCCTCAAGCGCGCCCTCGCCTATCCCGCCCCCGAGCACAGCCTCACCGACAGCGCGGCCGAGGACGCCCTGCGCGCGCTCAGCCTTGAAACCCTGATCCCGCGCCTGAATGAAACCGAAAATTGGGGCCTCATCCTGTCAGGCGGCGAACAGGCCCGCGTCCAGCTCGCCCGCGCGCTCATCGCCCAACCAGACTGGCTGTTCCTCGATGAGCCAACCGCCTCGCTCGATCCCGATTTAACCGCCAAAACCATGGCATCGCTCAAATCCCGCCTGCCGCGCACCACCATCATGGTCATCACCCACCAGGCGCTCGAAGCCCCGCGCCACCTCCACCTCACCCCCGGCAGCCTGATCCCGGCCCCGGCGCTCAGCCCAACCTGATCCCAACCTGCCGGGCGGCAATCTGGCGCCGTATATCATCGAGCTTCGCGCCCACCCCCACCAGCGGCGCGAAGCTTCGCGCCACCCGCGCCGCCTGCATCAAGTCTGGCGGGGCAATCACGCTGGCATCATGGTTGTCAAACAAGCCCTTGTGGCCGGTATCCAAAAAACTCTCCACCATCGCGCCCTCGGCAAACAGGGCCGCATGGCGGCAGAGCTCGACATGATAATAACAAACCCGTCCAACCCCCTGGATTTCTCGTATATTTGACCAGTTAACCAGCAGCTTGGCCGGCACCAGCACGCCATCGATCAACAGCGCATGGTCGGGTGAGAGCCGCAAATCCCGGGCCGGCGTGCCCTCGCCCAGCGCGCCTCGCTCAATCACCACCGGCCGCGCCAGCTCGGGCCGGCTCAGCGCGGCCACATCCAGCTCCCGGCGGCCAATCCACACCACCGGCAGCTCTTCGCCCTCGGGGGTAATCACCAAATCCCCCACCGCCAGCGCCTCCACCGCCACCTCGCCGCGCGTGGTCAAAATATGCGTGCCCTGCACAAAGCACGGGTTCACCGGCGCCTCTGTGGTCACCACCAGATCGATATAAGGCTGGTTCGGCGCGCCCGGATTGGTGCGCACAGCCGGATCGAGCACCAGCGTCGCCGTTTCGGCGGCGGTGCCAAACAGCCCGCTCATCATGCCCTTTAAAATGGTCTGTTCATTGGCGCTCAGCGTATCGGCCAGCGGCGTCTGGGGAGACATCGCGATCGTGCCATCCCGCATGGTCATGTAATCACCGCTTTCGGCGGCGAAGGTCATGAAATCGTCAAACCCCGCGGCAGCCGTGCCGGTCAGGTCCATTGCCCCGAACAAATTGGTCACCGCCTGAATGGTCACCACATCGCCGGCAATGCCCGGATAGGCGCCCGGCAAAAAATTGGTCACCGTCCCGCCAAAATAGGCAACGGTCGAGAGCGTGCCGTTCGTATTGAGCGTCTGCGCGCCAATGCCGCCGGCGCTGAACACCACCACCCCGCCAATGCCCGGATCATTGGCGAATTCCAGGGTCGTCGCCTGGATAAACTCGTTCGAAATCGTCAAGGTTCCGTACGAGGCAATGATCGTCGTGTTGGTCATCACTCAATCCTGGCGGGGCGGCGCACCGGAGCGGGCGCCACGAAACTCACCAGAGATTGTACCAAACCGCTTAACGAATCAACAAAAGGTTGCTTCTATAAAATAAACCCGCCGCCCAGCACCCGCGTGCCCTCATAAAACACCGCCGCCTGTCCGGGCGCGGCCAGGGCGGGTTCGGCCAGCTCCAGCACGGCCCCGGCGCCGTCGGGCACAATGCGCGCCGCGTGCAGCGTGTCGCGCGCGCGCAGCTTCACCTCGGCCTCCATCTCGCGCGGGCTGGTCAGCCAGTTCACATCGCGCAGCATCAGCCTCATGCCCGCCGCGCCCCTCGGCCCCACCACAATGCGGTTGGCCACGGGGTCTATGCGCTTCACCACCATATTGGCGGCGCGGTCCGGCAGCCGCTTGGCCTGGCCGATGGTATAGCGCGCGATGCCCTGGTGCGTGCCCAGCACCAGCCCGGCCTCATCCACCACCTCGCCCGCCATCAGCGCCTCGGGCCGGTATTTCCCGACAATCCCGGCATAAGAGCCCGAACTGACGAAGCAAATATCCTGGCTGTCGGCCTTCTCTGCCACCACCAGCCCCATTTCGGCGGCCACCGCCCGCACCTCCGCCTTCGAGGCATAGCCCCCCAGCGGAAACCGGCAAAATTCCAGCTGCGCGCGGGTGGTGGCGAATAAAAACCAGCTCTGGTCGCGGGCCGGGTCCACGGCCACATGCATCTCGGCGCCGTCCGGCCCCTCGGTGCGGCGCACATAATGGCCGGTGGCCATGGCATCCGCCCCCAGCTCGCGCGCCATCTCCAGCAAATCGCCAAATTTCAGATGCTGGTTGCAGGCAATGCAGGGCACCGGGGTCTGGCCGCCCGCGTAACTGTCGGCAAACGCCGCCACCACGCTTTTCTCAAACCGCGCCTCGCTGTCCACCACATAATGGGCAATGCCCAGCCGGTCGGCGACGCCCTTGGCATCGCGTATATCCTGCCCCGCGCAGCACGCCCCCTTGCGCCCCGAAGCGGCGCCCTGGTCATAGAGCTGCAACGTCACGCCGATCACCTCGTGGCCTTCGCGCGCCATCAGCCCGGCCACCACCGAGCTGTCGACCCCGCCAGACATGGCCACGACCACGCGCATCCTGCTCAGCCCGCCTTCTTGCTGGGCGGCAGGCTCACCACCAGCCCGTCGAGCGTCTCGCTCATCACGATCTGGCAGCCCAGCCGCGAGGTTTTCTGCACCCCAAACGCCACGTCGAGCATATCCTCCTCATCCTCCGAGGGGGCTTCCAGCCGCTCAAACCAGTCCGCCGCCACAATCACATGGCAGGTCGAGCAGGCCAGCGAGCCCTCGCACGCGCCCTCGATATCCACGCCATGCTTATGCGCCACTTCCAGCACCGAGAGGCCAAGCGGCGCTTCCACCTCCCGGCTGGTGCCGTCACGCTCTACAAACGTCATTTTCGCCATCATCGTCATCCTTCAAGCTTCGCGGGCGGATAAAGCTCAATCAGCCCGCCCGCGCAAGGCGCGCCGCGCCATCGCCTCATAAGCCGCGCAAAACCGCGCCACCGCGCGCGCCTCCACGTTCCACGGCAGCGACACCCGTATCCCCTGCCCGGCCCCCTCGCCAAACCCCATGGCGTCGAGCACATGGCTCCGCGCCACCTTGCCCGACGAGCAAGCCGACCCCGCCGAAACCGCGATCCCCGCCATATCGAGCATGATCAGCTGGCTCTGCGCCTTCACGCCGGGCAAAATCAGCGAGAGCGTGTTGGCAAGCCTGGGCGCGCCCTGGCCCGCCACCACCGCGCCCAGCCCTTCGCAAAACCGCTCCATCTCGTCGCGCAGCGCGGCAATCCGCGCCGTCTCATAGCCCTCCGAATCGTCGAGCGCCGCGGCCATCCCGGCAATGGCGGGCAGCGCCTGGGTGCCGCCGCGCCGGCCGCTTTCCTGGCCGCCGCCCTTTTGCAGCGCCTCAATGTCCAGCCCCGCCCGCAGCACCAGCGCGCCCGCGCCCATCGGCCCGCCCATCTTGTGGCCCGAAACCGCCACGCTGTCGGCGCCCAGGCCCAGCCAGTCCCGGGGCAGGCCGCGCCCGGCCTCCTGCACCGCATCCACATGCAGCAGCGCCCCGCGCGCCCGGCAAATCCGCGCGGCCATGGCAATGTCGTGGCGCGCGCCGGTCTCGTTATTGGCGGCCATCAGGCACAGCAGCGCGGGGGGCGTCACGCTCAGCATGGCATCGAGCATCAGCGGGTCAAACCGCCCATCCGCCGTCACCGGCACCACCAGCGCCTGGGGCGCGGCGGCGCGCACGGCATCGTGCTCGGTGGCACCCGCCAGCACCACGCGCCCCTTGCCCAGCGCCGCCACCGCCAGCGCGTCGGCCTCCGTGGCGCCCGAGCAAAACACCACCCCGGCGGGCTTGGCGCCCAGCGCGGCGGCCACCTTGTCGCGCGCCTCCTCCAGCAGCTTGCGCGCCGCCCGTCCCGGCCCATGCACCGAAGACGGGTTGCCCCCAACCTCCAGCGCCGCCAGCATGGCCGCCCGCGCCCGCGGCCGCAGCGGCTCGGTGGCATTGGCATCCAGATAAATCATTCCCTCAGCCGACATTGCCAGCCTCACCCCCTTCACGCCCACATGGTAACGCCCCCGGCGCGCGTCCAGCGCGCAACCTCCAGACGCACCCGCGCGCGCCCCCCACCGGCGCGCTTTTGCCCAAAAACATGAAAGCCATGCGATTTTCCGTGGATATCCGCGCGCGAAGCAGGTTATACTCCCGGTCCTGTGGGGCAACCCGCTCTCGCGCCATCCGTAACCGACCAGCCTTGAGGAGCATTTAGTTATCAGGACCAGCCCGGTCAAACTTCGGATGGCAGGTTCACGCGCGCCCATACCGGGGCGGTGATCCGCGCCGCATTCAGCGGCCAGCAAAATCTCTGGCTGATACCACGTTCACGGTTCGATGAAAGACGAGTCACATAATGCCTGAAGTGATGTTTCCCGGCCCCGAGGGCCGTCTCGAAGGCCGCTACCACCACGCCAAGGACCGCGGCGCCCCCCTCGCCCTCGTGCTGCACCCGCACCCTCTGCATGGCGGCACCATGAATAACCGCATCACTTACACCATGTACCAGGTCTTCCAGCGCCTGGGCTTTTCGGTCATGCGCTTCAATTTCCGTGGCGTTGGCCGCTCGCAAAGCAAATTCGACGGCGGCATGGGCGAAATCAACGACGCCGCCGCCGCGCTCGACTGGATGCAGGCCCTCAATCCCGGCCATGGCGGGCTGTGGATCGCGGGCTATTCGTTTGGCGCCTTTGTCGGCATGCAGCTGCTCATGCGCCGCCCCGAGGTTTCGGGCTGGGTCTCGGTCGCGCCCCCCGCCGCCCATTATGATTTCGGCTTCCTCGCCCCCTGCCCCTGCGGCGGGCTGATGATCCATGGCGATGCCGATGAGCTGGTGCCCGAAAACTCCGTGCGCAAGCTGGTCGACAAGCTGAACCAGCAAAAGGGCGTCGCCATCGATTATCGCGTGTTCGAAGGCGCCGACCATGTGTTCGCCAACCACGCCACCCAGATCTCGGATGCCGTCGAGACCTACGTGACCCAGTCCCTGGCCCGCAAGCAAATGGCCCTGGCCGCCGATTAAATCAATATTGGTTTAGATTGCGTCGAAAGGCGCAAGCTAAACCAATGAAATTGATCGCTAAAACATGCCTGGAGCGGGGGCGTCACAGCGCCTCCCGCTCCCCTACACCGCGCTTCAGGGCGTGCCGGTCAGCCCGGCCAAAATCTTCCCAGCCGCCGGCAACTCGCTGGCCTCAAACCCCCCGCCCAAATCCTGATACAGCGCCACCGCCGCCAGCAGCCGGTTGGTTTTCAGCGTAATGGCGTTCTGCTCATCGCCCAGCAGCGTCACCTCGGCCGTCACCACCGACGTATAATCCACCGTCCCGGCCTGATACTCGTTTTGGGCAATCCGCGCTGCGCGGGTGGCATCGGCCACGGTGCGCGCCTCCACCGGCGTCTCATCCCCATACACTTGCAAATCCGAAAGATCGGTCTCCACCCCCTGAAAGGCCGAGAGCACGGTCTGGCGGTAAGTCTGCACGGCGGCCGCATAGCCATATTTGGCGGCCTGCACGGCGTAATATTTCTGCCCGCCGTCAAACAGCGTGCCCGTCGCGCTCACGCCCAGCGACCACAGCGTGTTCGAGGCCGAAAACAACCCGCCGATCGGGTCTGCCGAGTAGCCGGCCAAGGCCGAGAGCGAAATATCGGGGTAATAAGCCCCCACCGCCACGCCAATGGCGGCATTCTGCTCGGCCATGGCGCGCTCGGCGGCGGCTATATCGGGGCGGCGCTCCAGCAGGGCGCTTGGCACGCTGGCCGGCGCCAGCGGCACCTGGGCCATCAGCGTGCCTGGCGCAATGCTCACCTCGCCCGGCGCATGCCCCGCCAGCACGGCAATGGCATGCTCATACCCCGCCCGCGCGGCGCCCAGATTAATCAGCGCCGCCTGCGCGCCATCCAGCTGCACCTGCGCGCTCAGCACATCCGCCTGCGGCACCGTCCCGGCCTTATACTGGTTTTGCACGATTTGCAGGCTTTTCTGGTAAGCCGCCACCGTCTGCTGGTAGAGCGCAATTTCCTCATCGGCGGCCCTGAGGTCGATATAATCAGCCGCCAGCGTCGCCTGCGCGCTCAGGCGCGCATTGGCGAGATCGGCGGCCGAAACCTGCGCCGCCGCCGTGCTTTCCTCCACCTGGCGGCGGATCTTGCCCCAAATATCGGGCGTCCAGGAGGCGCTGCCCTCAAATGTCCCCGAAGATGCCGGCCCCGCGCTCACCCCCTGCGTCGTCTGGGCCGCGCGCGTGGCGCTGCCGGTCAGGCCAATTTGCGGCAGCAGCCCGCCCCTGGCCTCGCGCGCCAGCGCCACGGCCTGCTCATAATCGGCATAATCGGCGGCCAGCGTGGCGTTGTTCACGCTCACCTCCGCCTCCAGCCCATCGAGCACGGGGTCGTTAAAAGCCCGCCACCACTCCCCCTTGGGTGCGTCATCGCCCGGGGCTGCCTTCACCCAGCCGGGATCGGTCTTGTAGCTGGCGGGCACCGCCAAGGCGGGTTTCTGGTAATTGGGCCCCACCGCGCAGGCGCTCAGCGCCATCAGGGCCGCCACACTCACTCGTCTCATCCCGCCTCCGCTATATTGCCGGCCCGGGGCAGCGCCTTGTCGCGTCCGCCGCGCAGTTTCGTCGCCAGCTTTTCCAGCCACAAATACACCACCGGGGTGGTGTAGAGGGTGAGCATCTGGCTCACCACCAACCCGCCAATAATCGTCAAGCCCAAGGGCTGGCGCAAACTCGCCCCCTGGCCCAGCCCAATGGCCAGCGGCATGGCGCCCAAAATGGCGGCGAAGCTGGTCATCAAAATCGGCCGCAGGCGCAGGCTGGCGCCTTGCAAAATCGCCTCTTCCGGGCTCACATCCCGCGCCCGCTGCAATTCGAGCGCGAAATCCACCATCAAAATGGCATTTTTCTTCACAATGCCGATCAGCAAAATCACCCCGATCAGCGCGATGATGGTCAGCGGCACATTAAAGGCCAGCAAAATCAGCGTCGCCCCCAGCCCCGCCGAGGGAATGGTCGAGATGATGGTGATGGGGTGGATGGTGCTCTCATAAAGTATCCCGAGCACGATATACACCGCCGCCAGCGCCGCCAGAATAATCAGCGGCTCCGAGGCGGCGGAGGATTGAAACACCGCCGCCGTCCCGGCGAACCCGCCCTTGATCGAGAGCGGCACATCGAGCCTGGCCATGGTGGTGTCGATCGCCTTGGCCGCCGTGCCCAGCGCCACGCCCTGGGGCAGCGAGAACGAAATCGTCACCGCCACCTCGCCGTCCTGGTGGTTCACCGTCACCGGCGCGGTGCCCGGCCCCACGCTGGCAAAGGCCGCGAGCGGCACCATCGTCTCCATATTGGTGCTCACCGCCGTCCCCGATGAAGCCACGCCCCGTCCGCTGGCGGCAATGGCGTTCACCGCCGCGTTGCTGGCCGAATCGAGCGCCACGCTGCTCACCGCCGCGCTGGCGCTGGTGCTGTTGGTGCTGGCCACCACGCTGCCCGCGGCCAGCTGCGTGCTGCCCGTGCCGCTCGCCTTGCCGCCCGAGGTGCTCACATAAATCCGCGCCAGATCGGCCGGCGTCTGCTGGTAGCGGGGCGCCAGCTCCATCACCACCTGGTACTGGTTGAGGGCGTTATAAATGGTCGAAACGGTCCGCTGGCCAAAGGCGTCGTAAAGCGTGGCGTCGATCTCGGCCGGGGTCAGCCCATAGCTCGCCGCCCGCGCGCGGTTGATGTGAATTTGCGTCTCCAGCCCGCTTTGCTGCAAATCCGAGTTCACATCCACAAGCTGGCCATCCTGCTTCAGCGCCGCCACGATTTTCGGCACCCAGTCATAGAGCGCCGTGGCATCGGTGCTGGTCAGGGTGTACTGGTACTCGGCATTGCTCGCGCGCCCGCCCACGTGCAAATCCTGCGCCGGCACCAAAAAGGTCTGCGCGCCGGCAATGCGCGCAAGCGGCCCGCGCAGCCGCGCCACAATGGCGGCGGCGCTGGCATGGCGCTCCGCGAGGGGCTTGAGCGTCACAAACACAAACCCCGAATTGGTCGCCCGTCCGCCGGTAAACCCGGCCACCGACTGCACCCCCGGATCATGCCCGATGATCGCCTGCAGCTCGCCCATCTTCTCCTTCATGGCCGCGAACGAAATATCCTGGTCCGCCGTCACATTGCCGATCAGCAGCCCGGTATCCTGCTCGGGAAAAAACCCCTTCGGCACCACCACGAACAGCGCCACATTGAGCAGCACGGTCAAAATCAGCCCGGCCCCCACCAGCCTGGCATGGCGCAGCGCCCAGCGCAGGCTGCGCTCATAAGCCGCGTGCAGCGCGTCAAACCCCTGCTCCAGCCGCATCAGCCACGGGTGGCGCGCCCGCTCCGCCTCGCCAAAGGGGCGCAGCAGCAGCGCGCACAGCATCGGCGTGGCGGTCAGCGAGATGACCAGCGAGATCAGGATCGTCAAACACAGCGTCTCGGCGAATTCCTGAAATAATTTGCCGAGCAGCCCGGGCATCAGCAAAATCGGCACAAACACCGCGATCAGCGACAGGCTCATCGAGACCACGGTAAAGCTCACCTCCGCCCCGCCCTTCAGTGCGGCCTCGCGCGGGCTCATGCCGGCCTCCAAATGCCGCATGGTGTTTTCCGTCACCACCACCGCGTCATCCACCACAAACCCGGTGGCGATGGTCAGCGCCATCAGCGACAGGTTATCAACCGAAAACCCCAGCAGATACATCGGCCCGAAGGTGCCGATGATCGAAACCGGCACCGCCAGCCCCGGAATCAGCGTGGCGCGGGTATTGCGCAAAAACACAAACACCACCGCCACCACCAGCAGCACCGCGATGAACAAGGTGCGCTCCGTATCGTCGAGCGCCGCGCGGATCGACTGGCTGCGGTCCATCGCCACGGTAATGGTGATGGCCGGCGGCAGCGCCGCCTTCACCCGCGGCAGCGCCGCCCGTATCTGGTCCACCGTCTGAATGACATTGGCCGTCGCGCTGGCATGAATAATCACCAGCACCGCCGGCTTGCCGTTGAACAACCCGGCATTCTGCAAATTCTCGACCGAGTTCTCCACCTTCGCCACATCCGAGAGCCGCACGCCCTGGCCGTTGCGGTACGCCACGATCAGCCCCCGGTACTGCGCCGCTTTCGAGGCCTGGTCATTGGTGTAAATCTGGTAGCGCAGCCCGCTCGCGTCAAAATACCCCTTGGGCGCATTGGCATTGGCGGCGGCGATGGCGGCGCGCACATCCTCGAGCCCGATGCCATATTTGGCCAGCAATCCCGGGTTCAGCTCCACCCGCACGGCGGGCAGCGCCGAGCCGCCCAGCTCCACCAGCCCCACGCCCGGAATTTGCGAGAATTGCTGCTCCATGGTGGTTTCGGCGGCATCGTAAAGCTGCCCCTTGGTCATGGTGGCCGAGGTCAGCGCCAGCACCATGATCGGGGCATCGGCGGGGTTGAATTCCTCATATTGCGGGTTGGCGCGCAGGGTGGTCGGCAAATCCGCCCGCGCGGCCTGAATGGCGGCCTCCACATCGCGCGCCGCGCCGTCGATGTTGCGGTCAAACCCGAATTGCAGCGTGATGCGCGTATTCCCCACGCCCGATTGCGAGGTGAGTTCCGAGACATCGGCAATGGTGGCGAGCCTGCGCTCCAGCGGCTCGGCCACGGTCGCGGCCATGGTGCTCGGGCTGGCGCCCGCCATGTTCGCCTGCACCTGGATGGTCGGAAACGAGATCGGGGGGAGCGGTGCCACCGGCATGGCGAAAAACCCCAGCACCCCAAACAGCGTAATGCCCAGCGTGAGCAAAATGCTGGCCACCGGGCGCCTGATGAACAGGGCCGTAATATTCATGCCAGCGCGCCCTTCACCCGGCGCGAAAGCCCATCGAACGCCAGATAGATCACCGGCGTGGTGAACAGGGTCAAAACCTGGCTCACGAGCAGCCCGCCCACAATCGCCACGCCGAGCGGGCTGCGCAGCTCATGGCCCATGCCGCCGCCAAAAATCAGCGGCAGGCCGGAAAACAGCGCGGCCAATGTGGTCATCAAAATCGGCCGGAATCGCAACAAGGCCGCCTCGCGTATCGCCTCGCCCGGCGTCTTGCCCTCGTTGCGCTCGGCATGGAGCGCGAAATCGATCATCATGATGGCGTTTTTCTTCACGATGCCGATCAGCAGCACGATGCCGATAATGCCGATCACCCCCAGCCCATCGCCCGCCAGCCAGAGAAAAATCAGCGCGCCCACGCCGGCCGATGGCAGGGTCGAGAGAATGGTCACCGGATGGACGAAACTCTCATAAAGCACGCCCAGCACGATATAGACGGCAATGATCGCCGCGATCAGCAAAAACACCTCATTGCCCAGCGCCGAGGTAAACGCCCCCGCCGCGCCCAGATAGGTCGTCTGCAACGAGGGCGGAAAATTCAGCGCCTTGATCGCGGCGTTGATCGCATCCTCCGCCTGGCCCAGCGTGTAGCCGCTGGCGACATTGAACGAAATGGTGGTGGCCGGAAACTGGTCGAGATGCTCGACCAGCAAAGGCTCGGGCCGCACCTCAAACGTCGCCACCGCCGAAAGCGGCACCTGCCCGCCCGAGGCGGTGGAGGAGGGCAGATAGATTTTCCCAAGGCTCGCCACCGTGTCCATCTCGCGCGGGTCGGCGGTCAAAATCACCCGGTACTGGTCGGTCTGGGTAAAGATGGTCGAGATGATCCGTTGCCCAAACGCATCGTAGAGCGCCGAATCGATGGTCGCCGGCGTAATGCCAAAGCGCGCCGCCTGGGTGCGGTTGATATCGACATAAACACCCTGCCCCGCCGCCTGCATGTCGCTCGCCACATCGGCAAGCTCTGGCAGCGCGCGCAGCCTGGCCAGCAGCTTTGGCTCATACACATTGAACTCGTCCGCGTTCAAATCCTCCATCACCAGCTGATATTGCGTGGGCGAAACGCTGGTGTTGAGCGTGAGGTCCTGCACCGGCTGCATGTAAAGCTTGATGCCGGGCACCCCCGCCACATCCCGCTCCAGTTGCGGTATCAGTTCGGCGGCGCTCCTGGATCGTTGCGAGAGAGGCTTCAAATTGATCAGAAACCGCCCCTGATTGAGCGTCTCATTGGTGCCATCCACGCCGATATAGCTGGTCAGGCTCGCCACATCCGGGTCTTTCAGCAGCGCCGCCGCCAAAGCCTGCTGGTGCGCGCTCATCGCCGCGTAAGAGCTGCTCTGCGCCGCCTGGCTGATCCCCTCGATCACCCCGGTATCCTGCTCTGGGAAAAACCCTTTCGGAATAAAAACATAAAGCCCGATGGTCAGCACCAATGTGCCCAGCGCCACCAGCAGCGTGGCGCGCGCGCGCGCCATCACCCAGTCCAGCCCCCGCCCATAGGCGCCGATCAAGCGGTTCACCACCGCCTCGTCCCAGACCTCGAACCGGCTGGGCTTTTCCTCGGCCTTGGGCCGCAGGATCTTGGCGCACAGCATCGGCACCAGGGTCAGCGACACCACCGCCGAAATCACGATGGTAAAAGCCAGCGTCACCGCGAATTCCGAAAACAGCCGCCCCACCACATCGCCCATGAACAGCAGCGGTATCAGCACCGCGAGCAGCGACACGGTGAGCGATATGATGGTAAACCCGATCTGCCCCGAACCCTTGAGCGCCGCCTCGTAAGGCGACATCCCGGCCTCCAAAAACCGCGCGACATTCTCGATCATCACAATCGAATCATCGACCACGAACCCCGTGGCGACGATCAGCGCCATCAGCGACAGATTATCGATCGAAAATCCCGCGAGATACATAAACGCCAGCGCCCCCACCAGCGACACCGGCACGCTGATGCTGGGAATGACGGTCGCCCGCCAGTTGCGCAAAAACACAAAAATCACCGCCACCACCAGCAGCACGGCCAGCAGCAGCTCAAACTCCGCCTCATGCACCGAGGCGCGGATGGAGGTCGTGCCATCGGCCACCACCGCCACGTTCAAGTCAGCGGGCAAACCATCGGTCAACTGCGGCAGCTCGGCCTTTATGGTATCCACCGTCTTGATGACATTGGCATTGGGCTGGCGCTGGATATTGATGACAATGGCCGGCGTCTTGTTCACCCAGGCGCCCAGCTCGGCGTTTTCGGGCGCCGAGACAATCTTCGCCACATCGCCCAGATAAACCGGCGTGCCGTTCTTATAGGCGATCACCAGCTTCTCATATTGCGCCGGATCGGTGATCTGGTCGTTGTCATCGATCGTATAAGTCTGCGTCGGCCCCGAAAAACTGCCCTTGGGCGAGCTGACATTCAAATTGGCGATATCGGTCCTGATATTATCGAGCGAAATCCCCAGCGCCGCCAGCTTCTGGGTATTCACCTGCACCCGCACGGAAGGCCTGTTGCCCCCGCTCAGCGTCACCAGCCCAACGCCCGGAATTTCCGAAAGCTTGGCGCCGAGCCGCGAATCCACCAGGCTTTCCACATCCGTCAGGTTCAGCGTCTTCGAGGTCACGGCCAGCGTCATGATCGGCGCATCCGCCGGGTTCACCTTGGCGTAAACGGGCGGCGCCGGCAGGTCGGAGGGCAACAGATTCCCGGCATTGTTAATCGCCGCCTGCACCTCCTGCTCGGCCACATCGAGGCTGATGCTCAACCCGAATTGCAGCGTGATCACCGATGCCCCGGCGGCATTCACCGACTGCATCTGGTTCAGCCCCTCCATCTCGCCCAGCTGGCGTTCCAGCGGCGCGGTGATGGTCGAGTTCATCACCTCCGGCGAGGCGCCGGGGTAGAAAGTCTGCACCTGGATGGTCGGATAGGTGACATCGGGCAGCGCCGACACGGGCAGGTACAAAAACGCCACCAGCCCGACCAGCACAAAGGCCAGCATCAGCAGCGAGGTCGCCACCGGCCGCCTGATGAACAAGCGAGACGGATTCACAGCCCCGCGCCGCCCGCCGGTTTACGATGTTTTCCCCCAGCCCCGGCGGTCCTGGCCGGCGCCGCGCCGCCTGGCGCCGTCACGCTCACCCGCGCCCCCTCGGTCAGCCGGTCCACCCCATCTGTCACCACCACATCGCCGGGCGTCAGCCCCTTGGTCACCACAATATCGGCGCCATCCGTGGCCCCCGTGGTCACGGGCTGCACATGCACCGTGTCATCGGGGCGCACCACATACACATAATTTCCCGGCGCGCCGTTCTGCACCGCCGAAACCGGCACCAGCGCCACATTGGCCTCGGTTTTCACCAGCAGGTGCAAATTCACAAACTCATTGGGAAACAGCCGCCCCCGCCGGTTGGCGAAGGTCGCGCGCAGCTTCACCATCCCGGTCGAGGCATCCACCTGATTATCCACCGCGCTCAGCACGCCATCCGCGATCTTGGTGGCATCGTCGCTTTCATAGGCGCTGGCGGTGAGCGTCGCGCCGGTTCCCATCTGCTCGAGCACCGGCGCCAAATCCGTCTGCGCCACCGAAAACTCCACCGTGGTCGGGGCCATGGTGGTCACCACCGCAATGCCGGTCGAGGAGCTGGGCGTCACATAATTGCCCGCATCCACCAGCCGCAGCCCCACCCGCCCGGCCACTGGCGAGGTGATGTGGCAATAGCTCAAATCCAGCCTGGCGGTGTCTATATTGGCCTGGTCGGTCTGCACGGCGGCCGCGTCGGCCTGCACGGTAAAGCGCTGGTCGGTCACTTGCTGGGCCGAAATACTGTCTTGCGCCGCCAGCGTCTCATAGCGCGCCAGATCCGAACGCGCCGCCCCCAGCGCGGCCTGGTCCTTGGCCATCTGCGCCTGATACTGTTCCAGCTGTATCTGGTAGGGCCGAGGGTCTATCTGGGCCAAAAACTGCCCCTGGCTCACCGTCTGCCCCTCGGTAAATCCCACCTCGGTCAAGGTGCCGCTAATCTGGGGCAGCACGGTCACGGTGGCAATCGGCGTCACGGTGCCCAATTCATCCAGCACCACCGGCATATCGCCCAGCGTCACGGTGGCCACGCCCACGGCCTGCGCGCCGCCGCGCCCCGGCCCGCCGGCCCCTGACCCGCCATGGTGGCGCCACCACACAAACGCCACCACCAGCAGCGCCAGCGCGCCCATCATCCAGCGCCTGCGGCCAGCCTTGCCGCGCTTCACCCCATCCGCCACGCTTCACCACTCCGATATATCCGATACGCTAGATAGATACTCAGAGGCCGCTTGTCTCGGGGGTGGCGTTTACCGGCTCATGACAAATGGTAACGCCCCTTACCCGTTAATTCTCTCCAAGCCCCCCATATAGGGCCGCAGCGCGGCGGGCACGGTCACGCCGCCATCCTCGTTCTGGTAAGTCTCCAGCACCGCGATCAGCGCGCGCCCCACCGCCACGCCCGAGCCATTGAGCGTATGCACGAATTCCGGCTTGCCTTCCCCGGCCCTGAAGCGCGCATTCATCCGCCGGGCCTGAAAGGCGCGGGTGTTCGAGCAGCTCGAAATCTCGCGATATGTGTCCTGCCCCGGCACCCACACTTCCAGGTCAAATGTCTTGGCGGCCGAAAACCCGGTATCGCCCGCGCACAGCAGCACGCGCCGGTAGGGCAGCTCCAGCCGCTCCAAAATCGTCTCGGCGGCGCGGGTCATGCGCTCATGCTCGGCCTCCGAGTCCGCGGGCGCGGTGATGCTCACCATCTCCACCTTGTAAAACTGGTGCTGGCGCAGCATGCCGCGCACATCGCGCCCGGCCGAGCCCGCCTCCGACCGGAAACACGGTGTGAGCGCGGTCATGCGCATCGGCAGCGCGCTCGCGGGCACAATCTCCCCGGCCACCAGATTGGTCAGCGAGACCTCCGCCGTCGGAATCAGCCAGCGCCCATCGGTGGTGCGAAACAAATCATCGGCGAATTTGGGCAACTGCCCGGTGCCGAACATGGTGGCGTCATTCACCAGCAGCGGCACGGCGGTCTCGCTATAGCCATGCTCGCTGGTGTGCACATCGAGCATGAATTGCGCCAGCGCCCGCTCCAGCCGCGCCAGCGCGCCCTTGAGCACCGTAAAGCGCGCCCCGGCCAGCTTGGCGGCGCCCGCGAAATCCATCAGCCCCAGCGCCTCGCCAATCTCGAAATGCTGCTTCACCGCGAACCCGAATTCGCGCTTCACGCCCCATTCCTTGACCACCAAATTCTCGGCCTCGTCCCGGCCCGGCGGCACGGCATCGTCGAGCAGGTTGGGCATCCGGCACAGCATGTCCTTGAGCAGCGCGTCCAGCCGCGGCCCTTCCCTGTCCAGCGCCTCCAACTCGGCCCTTATCCGCGCGCCCTCCGCCTCCAGCGCCCCGGTATCGGCCTTGGCGCGCTTGGCCTCGCCTATTTTCTTGGCCAGCCCGTTGCGCGCCGCCTGCAATTCCTGCTGCCCCGCGAGCGCGGCGCGGCGCTGGTCGTCAAGCTCCAAAACCTCGCGCGAGACGGCCTCGATCCCCCGGCGGGCGAGCCCCTGGTCAAACCCCGCCGCATCCTCCCGGATGGCCCTGATATCATGCATCGACCGTCTCTCCCTTCGGCTCCACGAGCTTCACGCTGAACACCGAAATCTCGAACAGAAAAATCAGCAGCCCGGCCATCAGCACCTGGCTCGGCACATCGGGCGGGGCCATGATCGCGGCGGCCACGAAGCAGCCCACATACGCATAGCGCCGGTATTTCCGCAAAGCCCCCGACGAGACGATCCCCACCTTGCCCAGCAGCGTCAGCAGCACCGGCAGCTCAAAGGCCAAGCCAAAGGCAAAAATCAGCTTCATGACAATATCGAGATAATCAGACACTTTCGCCAAAATCTGAATATCCACCCCCCCGCCCATGGTCTGGAACGAGAGGAAGAACTTCCATGCCACCGGAAAAAACACATAATAAGCCAACGCCCCGCCGGCGAAAAACAGGATCGGCGTGACGATGAGAAACGGCAGCAGCGCGCGCCTTTCGCGCTTATAGAGCCCCGGCGCCACAAACAGCCACACCTGCGCCGCCACCACCGGAAACGACACGAACGCCGCCGCGAACACCGCCACCTTCACATAGGTAAAAAACGCCTCGTAGAGCGCGGTATAGATCAGCTCCGGCTTCTGCCCCCGGGCTTCGAGCGCATGCGCCAGGGGCGCGGCCAGAAACTCATAAATCCTGGGCGCGAAATGGAAGCACACGATGAACGCGATGATAAAGGTCAAGCCCGACCAGATCAGCCGCTTGCGCAGCTCCGCCAGATGCTCGAGCAGCGGCATCTCCTGGTCGTTAATCTCGTCTTCGGGTGTATCGGTCATGGCTCAATATCCCCAGCGGCGCGTGCCGGGCGGAATGAAGGCGGGCGTCGGGCTCTTGCGCGCGGCATCGGGCGGAATGACGCTGGGCGCGTCGGGCGGCTCCTCCACCACGGGGGCGGGCGGCACATAAGCGGGCGAGGCCACCGTGGCGGCGGCGCCCTCCACGGCGGTCTTGGCCTCGTTCACCGCCTCGCGCACGTTGCCGTTGGGGTCGATCGTCTCCATCGCCGCGGTCTTGAAATCAAACCGCCGGAGCTTGTTGATCTCGCCTTTGACATCCGAGAGATTGGCCTCCCGCATCATGTCATCGACATGGCCCTGAAACTCGGCCGCCATGCCGCGCGCCTTCTTTATAAAGGCGGTCACGGTCTTGATCGCGACCGGCAAATCCTTCGGCCCGATGGCAATCAGCGCCACCGCCAGAATCAGGCCGATCTCTCCCCATGAAAAACCAAACATGGCGCTGTTGCTAGCAGGGCGCGGGCCAATGGGCAATTCGCCTTCCCAACCGCCGCCAATGCGCCTATCTCTGCCCCATGTCCCAGTTCCTCGATGCCCTCACACTCACCCCAGACGGCCTGATTCCCGCCATCGCCCAGCAGCATGACACGGGCGAGGTGCTGATGATGGCCTGGATGAACCGCGAAGCGGTCGAGGAGACCCTCAAAACCGGCCAAGTTTGCTACTGGTCGCGCTCGCGCGGCAAGCTGTGGCGCAAGGGCGAAACCTCCGGCCAACGGCAAAAACTGGTCGAGATGCGCCTCGATTGCGACGGCGACACGCTCCTCCTCCTGGTCGATCAGCAAGGCGTCGCCTGCCATACCGGCCGGCGCAACTGTTTCTTCCTCACCGCCCAAAACGGCGCATGGGTCGAAAACGCCCGCCCGCTCCTCGACCCCAGCGCCCTCTACGGCCATAACTGAGCGCCGCGCATCATTATGCACTTGAACCAAACCAAAAATCTGGGGCAAAACAGACATATAAAATAAGCTCAAAGGGGGAACGTCGCCGCCATGGTCCAGCCAACCGGTCAGTCTCTGCTCACGCGCTCCCTTTTGGCGGCGGCCCTGCTCATCGCCGCCCTGGCCGCCCTCGGCCTCACCCGCGCCGCCACCGCCGACAATTCCGCCTCGGACTATCCCGCCGCCTCGCTCGCCGCCCCCGCCGATCAGGCGGCCCTCATCGCGCGCGGTAAATATCTGGTCACCGCGGCCGACTGCGCCCCCTGCCACACCGGCCCCAACCACGCGCCCTTCTCGGGCGGGCTGGTCATGCAAACGCCCTATGGCGGGCTCGCCAGCCCCAACATCACCCCCGACCCCACAACCGGCATCGGCCGCTGGTCCGAGGCGGATTTCTACAAAGCCCTCCATAACGGCATCGCGCCGGGGCATGACTGGCTGGTTTTCCCGCGCTTCCTCTACCCGGCCATGCCCTACACCAGCTACACCAAGCTCTCCCGGCCAGATGTCGATGCCATCCGCGCCTATCTCATGTCGCTGGCCCCCATCAGCGTCGCCCCCACGCCCTCCTCCATGGCCTTCCCCTTCAACCAGCGCCCGGTTCTGCTCGGCTGGCGGCTGTTGTTCTTCCAATCCGGCCCCATGGCCATGAACCCCGCCTGGTCGCAAGACCTCAAAAACGGCGCCTACCTCACCGAGGCGCTCGGCCATTGCGGCGAGTGCCACACGCCCCGCAACCTGCTCTCGGCCATGGAACTCAGCCGCGCCTATGCCGGCGCCCCCATCGACAATCTCTTCGCCCCCAACATCTCCTCTTCCAAAACCGATGGTGTCGGCGCCTGGGCCACCGCCGACCTCGTGGCCTACCTCCATGACGACGGCAACATGGTAAAAGGCTCGCCCTTCGGCGCCATGGGCGAAATGACCGACAATTCCACCAGCCAGCTGCCGCTGTCCGATGACCAGGACATCGCGCTCTACCTGCAAACCGCCACCGCCCCGCAAGCCACCCCCCCCACCAGCCCGGCGCCCGAGGCGGCCGCCTCCATTTCACGCGGCCAGGGGCTGTATGGCGATAATTGCGCCGCCTGCCACGGCGCGGCGGGCAAGGGCATGGGGCCCAATTTCGTGCCGCCGCTCGCGGGCAACAGCGCGGTCACCGCCGCCCAGCCCTACAACATCATCGGCGCGGCCCTGGGCGGCTTGGACAGCTGGGCCGCCAACGGCCCCGCCATGCCCGCCTTCGGCGCCGCCCTCACCGACCAGCAAATCGCCGACATCGCCAATTATGTCCGCACCAGCTGGGGCAACAGCGCCCCCCCCAACGCCACCGCCGCCATGGTCATGGGGCTGCGCGGCGCCGTGCCCCTGCCGGGCGCGGCCAGCCTGGCGGCCGACCAGCTCGGCTGCCCGCGCGTCAGCGCCTCAGGCCGCCCCGGCACGGTGGCCGACCCCGGCTCCAACCTGCTCGCCATCTATAACGGCGCCACCCCGGCCACCATGCCCAACCGCACCCGCGCCCTCATCGCCCAGCTCCGTGCCGCCACCCCCACCATCTCGGAGGCCGATCTGGCCGACACCCTGCTCGCCGCCTATTGCCCCGTGCTCGCCGATCAGCCAGGAATGAGCCTTGCCGCCAAACAGGCGGCGCTCACCCAATTCCTCGCCGGAGCCCAGCCCGAACTTGCCGGAAACTAGCCTCACCACCCTCTCGGGCCCTGCCCTGCTGGCGCACCTGCCCGCCCTCGCCCGCCTGCGCATCGAGGTGTTTCGCGCCTGGCCCTATCTCTACGAAGGCGACCTCGCCTACGAGGAGCGTTATTGCCGCGTCTATGCCGAGCGCCCCGGCGCGGCGGTGGTGCTGGCCCTCAGCGCGGGCGAGGTGGTCGGCGCCTCCACCTGCCTGCCACTCAGCCAGGAGCCCGAAACCATCCAGGCGCCGTTCATCGCCGCCGGGCTTAACCCGGCCGAGATCTGCTATTTCGGCGAATCGGTGCTCCTGCCCGGCTTTCGCGGCCAGGGTCTGGGCGTCGGCTTTTTCCAGGGTCGCGAGGCGGCCGCGCGCGCCTGGGGGGCCAAACTCGCCACTTTCTGCGCCGTGCAGCGCGCCCCCGAAGATCCCCGCCGCCCGCCCGGCTACACGCCCCTCGATGAATTCTGGCGCCATCGCGGCTTCACCCCCCGCCCCGACCTCATCTGCACCATGTCCTGGCGCGAGATCGGCGCCGCCCAGCAAAGCGCGAATCGCCTGATGTTCTGGACCAAACCCCTATGAAGCTCGCCCTCGCCGCCTTCGGCGTCACCCCGCCGCGAGACCCGCGCGCCTTCCTCACCCGCCTCGAGCGCCTGGCGTCCGAGGCCGCGCTCGCCGGCGCCGCCCTGCTGGCGCTGCCCGAATATTTCTCCATGGTCCTGGCCGGCGCCGTCATCTCCACGCCCGACGCCCAAGCCGAGCTGGCCCATGTGGTCGCCCACGCCCCCAGCCTGGTCGCTGATCTCCGCGCCATCGCCCAGCGCCACCAGCTCCACCTGCTCGCCGGCACCATCCCCATGCGCGACGAGGACGGCAAAATCCGCAACCGCGCCCCCTTCATCGCCCCCTCCGGCGCGCTCGCCTACCAAGACAAACAGCACATGACCCGCTTCGAGGCCGAATATTGGGGCGTTGCCGGCGGCCAGCCGCCCCAAATCTTCGCCACCCGCCTCGGCCTCATCGGCGTCTCCATCTGCTATGATTCCGAATTCCCCCTGCATGTCCGCGCCCAGGTCATGGCGGGCGCCCGGCTCGTGCTCATCCCCTCCTGCACGGCCGATGCCGCGGGCTTCAACCGCGTGCGCATCTCGGCGCGCGCCCGGGCCATCGAAAACCAGTGCTACACCGCCCCCATCCCGCTGGTGGGCCAAGCCCCCTGGTCGGCGGCCATAGACAGCAATATAGGCCACAGCGCCGTCTTCACCCCCTGCGACACCGGCTTCCCCCCCGATGGCGTGCTCGCCGCCGGCCCCCTCAACGAGCCGGGCCTCACCTTCGCCACCCTCGATTTCGCGGCCATCGACACTGTGCGCGCCACCGGAACCGTGCTCAATCACCGCGACTGGGCGCCCCCGCTTCCCCCCGCCCCCATCGTGGAGCTGTCGTGACCAAAATCTTCATCCTGACGGGCGAGGCCAGCGGCGACCTGCTGGGCGCGCGCACCATGGCGGCGCTGCGCCGCCTGCGCCCCGGCATCGAATTTCTGGGCATTGGCGGCGAGCAGATGGCGCGCGAGGGCCTCGTCTCGCTCTTCCCCATGCACGATCTGGCGCTGCTGGGCCTGGCCGAGATCATCCCCAACATCCCCAATCTGCGCCGGCGCCTGCGCCAAACGGTCGACACCATCCGCGCCGAATCGCCCGACATATTGCTCACCATCGACATTCCCGGCTTCGCGCTGCGCGTGCTCAAGGAGATCGGCCCCGGCAAACTCAAGCGCGTGCATTATGTCGCCCCCCAGGTCTGGGCATGGCGCGAGAGCCGCGTGAAAAAATATCCCGGCCTGTGGGAGGAGCTGCTCTGCCTGCTGCCCTTCGAGCCCGCCTTCTTCGCGCCCCACGGGCTGCACCCGGTCTTCACCGGCCACCCGGTGCTCGAATCGGGCGCCGACCAGGGCGATGCCGCCCGCTTCCGCGCCACCCACAACCTGCCCGCCACCGCCGTGCCGGTCATCTTCATGCCGGGCTCGCGCCGGGGCGAAATCGCCCGCCTGGCGCCGATATTCCGCGACACGCTCACCCTCCTCCAGCCTCAAATCCCCGGCCTGGTGCCCGTGCTGCCCGTGGCCCAGGGGGTCGATGAAACCGTGCGCGCCGCCACGCGCGACTGGCCGGTGCGCCCCCTGCTCGTCCACGGCGCGCAAGAGCGTTACGACGCCTTCGCCAGCGCCCACGCCGCGCTCACCAAATCGGGCACCTCCACGCTCGAGCTGGCCATGGCCGGCGTGCCCATGGCGCTCACCTACCGGGTCAACCCGCTCTCGGCCTGGCTGTTCCGGCGCATGGCCAAGGTCGAATATGTCGGCATCGTCAACATCCTGGCCGCCCGCCCCCTGGTGCCCGAATTGCTGCAGGAAGACTGCACCCCGCCCAAGCTCGCCGCCACCCTGCTCACCCTGCTGGGCGACCCCCAAGCCCGCGCCCGCCAGCGCCAGGGCTACCGCGAGGTTCTGGCCAGCCTCCTCGCCCCCGCCGGCACCCCCTCCGAAGCCGCGGCCCAGGCGATTCTCGCCCTGCTCGGCTGATCGTTAAAACACTTCCTTAACTATTTTGGCGTCAGAATACGCCGTTTCTAACCCCCGAGCGCAAAAGCCTCCCATGGCCCGGCCTTGCCGCGCCTCAGGATACCGCCATGAGCCTCGATCCCCTCGCCCCCGCCGCCGCCCTGCCGCCCGCCATCGCCACCAGCACGCTCACCCTGCCCGATGGCAGCGTCATCGCCACCACCCGTACCCGCCAGGGCGCCATCACCGCCGTCACCACCACCCCGCCCGCGCGCCAAACCCCGCCTCCTGGCATCGACACCACCGCCTGACCCCCGGCTATACACGCCCCCATCCGGCGGATTTTTTTACCGGCTCTTAAGCCAACCGCGCCCATAACAAGCCGCACGGCAACAGGCCTGCGCCCCGCGCCATAGGATTTTCATGACCACCACCCCCCTCACCAATCTGCTCGCCTTAAGCAACAGCCTCGCCACCCTGCAAGGCAACTCACTCAGCAACAGCACCACCCTCCAGGCCGCCGCCCATATCACCCAGGCGGGCATATCGCTCAGCGCCATGCCTCCCGCCGTCCCCGGCAACTCGCCCTATTACGGCCCGCTCGGCACCGCCGAATCGGTCTCGCTTTCTGGCTCTGTCAGCGGGTCTGGCGCCAGCCTCGGCGCCTTGAGCGGCATGATCGGCCTGCCGGCCATGGGCAGCAGCCACGGGCTTCATGCCGGCATCACCCTCGCCAGCTCCGGCGGCACCAGCGGCACGGCGTCGCTGTCGGGCATGCTCGCGGCGTCTGCCCTGCCCGATGGCCCAGACGGTCCCGGCAGCGGTTCGGCCACGGCCAGCCTCTCCGCGGTGGCCAGCCTGTCGGGCGCCGCCAGCGGCACCGCCACCAGCGCCGCCTCGGTCACCTCCAGCCTCACCCTGTCGGGCACATTGGCCAATCTAGGCCCATCTCACCCTCATCGCGTGGCGGCTGTTCCCCCCTCCCAGGCCGCCGCAACCCTGGCCAGTTCCAGCACCACCCTCTCAAGCTCGGGCAGCGCCAACGGCTGAGCGCAAAAAAAACGCCCGGCCATTATCTGGCCGGGCGTCGTCATGGTCTCGCGCCGGGCGCGGGGTTTACTTATGCTGCAAGGCCAGCACCGCCTCCATCGCCGCCACCGCCGAGAGATTGATAATCCCGCGCGCCGTGGTGTTGGGCACCGCAATATGCAGCGGCTTGGCCTGCCCC
>JAJXWD010000003.1 GCA_021781835.1 Pseudomonadota bacterium
GGCTGAAGCTGGACGGGGGGTGTTACGGTTTTCACGCGACTGGTCTAGAGCGTGTGACATGGAAAGAAAAGAGAGCGGCCCGGTTCTGGGGCTCGAGAGTTCGTGCGACGAGACGGCCGCGGCCCTGCTGGCGCCCGACGGTACCGTGCTGGCGCAACGTGTGCTCAGCCAGATTGCCGACCACGCGGCCTTTGGCGGCGTGGTGCCCGAAATTGCCGCGCGCGCGCATCTGGCGGCGCTGGATGGGCTGGCGAAAGACTGTCTGCGCGAGGCCGGGCTGGGCTTTGCCGATCTCGCCGCCGTGGCGGCGACGGCTGGGCCCGGGCTGATCGGCGGGCTGCTGGTGGGTACGGGCTATGCCAAGGGAATTGCCGCCGCCACCGGCGCCACCTATCTGGCGGTCAATCATTTAGAGGCTCATGCCCTGACCGCGCGTTTGCCCGGGATCGCCCCGCGGGCGCCGGAGTTTCCCTATTTGTTGCTGCTGCTCTCGGGCGGGCACAGCCAATGCGTCGCGGTCGAGGGCGTGGGGCGTTACCGCCTGCTCGGCTCCACGCTCGATGACGCGGTGGGCGAGGCGTTTGACAAAACCGCCAAGCTGCTGGGGCTGCCATATCCGGGCGGGCCGGCGCTGGAGGCTTTGGCGCAAGAGGGCAACCCGGCCGCGATCACGCTGCCGCGCCCGCTGCTCCACCGCGAGGGGTGCGATTTCTCGTTCTCGGGGTTGAAGACCGCCGTGGCGCAGCTGGTGGCGGCGCAAGGCGCCGGGGCCTTGCCGCGCGCCTTGGCCGCCGACATCGCCGCGAGTTTTCAGGCCGCGGTGGCCGATTGTCTCGAAGACCGGGTGCGCCATGCGCTGGCTTTGTGCCCGGGGGCAAGGGCTTTGGTCATTGCCGGGGGGGTGGCGTCCAACCGGCTCATCCGCGCCCGGCTGGAGGCGGTGGCGGCGGCGATGGGCACGTGCCTCATCGCCCCGCCCGTGCCGCTTTGCACCGATAACGCGGTGATGGTCGCCTGGGCGGCGATCGAGCGCCTGCGGGCGGGGTTTGCCAGTCCGCTCGCGGCCCCCTGTAAGCCCCGCTGGCCCCTGGATGCCGCATGAATTACCGCCACATTTTCCATGCCGGCAATTTCGCCGATGTGATGAAGCACGCGCTCTATATCGAGCTGGTGCGCGCCTTGCAGCGTAAGGATAAGCCGCTTCTGATCCTCGATACCCATGCCGGCATCGGCCGGTATGAGGTAACCTCGCCCGAGGCGGAAAAGACTGGCGAATGGCGCGCGGGCATAGGCCTGCTGCTGGATGACCCGCCGCCCGCCCTCGCGGCCTATGTGGCGCTGGTGAAGGAGCTGGGGCTCTACCCAGGCTCGCCCTGGCTGGTGGCCGGGCTGATGCGCCCCAAGGACCGGCTGGTGGCCTGCGAGCTGCATGAGGAGGATGCCCAGACCCTGCGCCGGACCATGCGCCACACACCCAACGCGGCGGTGCATTTCCGGGATGGCTATGAGGCGGTGAATGCGTTTTTGCCGCCGCCCGAGAAACGCGGTCTGATCCTGATCGACCCGCCCTTTGAGCGGACGGATGAGTTCGCCACGCTCGCCCGCGCGCTGGAGGCGGGCTGGCGTAAATTTCCCTCGGGGGTGTTTTGCGTCTGGTATCCGATCAAGCACCGTGCCCCGGTGCGGGCGTTTTTCGAGACGCTCAAGCAGGGGCCGATCCGTGACATGGTTGCGTTCGAGCTGCTCAAGCGCCCAGATACCGACCCGAACCGCCTGAATGGCTGCGGGCTGCTCATCATCAACCCGCCTTTTGGTTTCGAGCCGGCTGCTCAGCCGATTCTCGCCGCCTGTGTCCAAAGCCTGGGCGAGGCGGGCGCTTCCTTCGCCATTGAAAGACTGGCCGATGAATGACCAAATCAACGTGATCGGGGCCGGTGCCTGGGGAACGGCGCTGGCCGTGCTGTTGGCGCGGGCCGGCAAGCGCGTGGTGCTGTGGGCGCGCACCCCCGAGATGGTGGCCGAAATGGCGGCCACGCGCGCCGCGCCGCGCCTGCCGGGCATTATGCTGCCCGATAATTTGGCGGTGACGGCGGACATGCCCCAGGCGGGCACCAGCCTGGTGGTGGTGCCGACCCAGCATTTGCGCGCGCTGCTGCCGCGCCTGCCCCAGAGCGGGCCTTTGGTGCTGTGCTGCAAGGGGTTGGAGATCGGCTCGCTCATGCTGCCGCCCGAATTTGCCGGGGGGGAACGTCTGGCCGTGCTGACGGGGCCGAATTTCGCCCATGAGGTGGCCGCTGGCCTGCCCGCCGCCGCCGTGCTCGCCACGCCCGATGAGATGCTGCGTGCCGAGCTGATCGGCCGGTTGCGCACCGACAGCCTGCGCCTTTACGGCAGCCCAGACATGCTGGGCGCGGCGCTGGGGGGGGCGGCAAAAAATGTCATCGCCATTGCCGCGGGCGTGGTGATGGGGGCGGGGTTGGGCGAGAATGCCCGCGCGGCGCTGATCACCCGCGGCTTGGCCGAAATTGCCCGGCTGGCACTGGCCATTGGCGGGCGGGCGGAGACGGTTTCTGGCCTCTCGGGGCTGGGGGATTTGCTGCTGACCTGCACGGGCCCGTCATCGCGCAATTATTCGCTGGGGTTTGCGCTTGGCCAGGGCAGCAGCCTGGCGGCGGTGCTGGGCCAGAGAACCAGCGTGACCGAAGGGGTGACCACCGCGCCCGCCTTGTTGAGCCGGGCGCAAAGGGCTGGGGTGGAAATGCCGATTACCGAGGCGGTGACCCGGCTGCTGGCAGGCGAGCGCACGGTTGCCCAGACGATGGCCGGCCTGATGGGGCGGGCGCTGAAGGACGAGTGAGTCTCAGCCCGCGCGCGGCGGGCGGCTGGTTTCGAAGCCGGCGCGCGCCAGGAGCAACAGCGTGACAAAAAAAGCCGCGCCGTTCACGCTGGTCGAGACCAGGTGCCAAAATGAGAAACCCGCGCTGTCATGGGCGGCGCGCAGCCGGTTCAGGAGCGGGATCAGCCAGAACAGACCCCAGGCGTTGGAGGCCGCCACCAGCGCCAGCAGCAGCGCGCGCCGGCGCTGGCCCCCCATGAGCGCGCCGATGAGCGCCAGCGCGCCCATGGCCAGGCCATAGCCGAAATACCAGGGAAATATCTGGCCGATGAACCCGCCCGCCACGGGGGGCGGCAGGCGGGTGAACACCAGCGGCGCCATGACGGCGCCAAAGAACAGCATCCCGCCCGCCAGCAGGCCAAGCCCGACAACGTTAAGGATGCCGCCCCAGTGTTTCATTAGTAGCGGTACAGATCGTGCTTGAAGGGGCCGGCGACCTCGAGGCCCAGATACTCGGCCTGTTTCGGGGTCAGCTGGGTCAGCTTGGCGCCAACCTTGGCCAGATGCAGCGCGGCGACCTTCTCATCGAGATGGCGCGGCAGCACGTAGACCTTGTTTTCATATTTGCCCTTGGGCGCGGTCCAAAGCTCGAGCTGGGCCAGCACCTGGTTGGTGAAGCTGGCGCTCATCACGAAGCTCGGGTGGCCGGTGGCGTTGCCGAGGTTAACCAGCCGGCCCTCGGAGAGCAGGATCAGGCGCTTGCCGTCGGGGAAGATGATTTCATCGACCTGCGGCTTGATGTTGTCCCACTGGTAATTGCGCAGGGCTTCGACCTGGATTTCGGAGTCGAAATGGCCGATATTGCAGACAATGGCGCGGTGCTTCATGGCGCGCATGTGCTCGATGGTGATGACATCGACATTGCCCGTGGCGGTGACGAAGATGTCGCCTTCCGGGGCGGCCTCTTCCATGGTGACCACCTCGTAGCCTTCCATGGCGGCCTGGAGCGCGCAGATCGGGTCGATCTCGCACACTTTCACGCGGCAGCCGGCATTGCGCAGCGAGGCGGCCGAGCCCTTGCCGACATCGCCAAACCCGTTCACCACCGCGACCTTGCCCGACATCATCACGTCCGTGCCGCGGCGGATGCCATCCACCAGGCTTTCACGGCAGCCATAGAGATTGTCGAATTTGGATTTGGTCACCGAGTCGTTGACGTTGAAGGCCGGCACTTTCAACGTGCCCTCGCGGGCCATTTCCCACAGACGATGCACGCCGGTGGTGGTTTCCTCAGAGACGCCGCGCACATGGTCGAGCATCTCGGGGTATTTGTCGTGCATGATCTGGGTGGCGTCGCCGCCATCATCGAGGATCATGTTGGGGGTCCAGCCATCGGGGCCGCGCAGGGTTTGCTCGATGCACCACCAGAACTCCTCATCGCTCATGCCCTTCCAGGCAAACACGGGGATGCCGGCGGCGGCGATGGCGGCGGCGGCGTGGTCTTGGGTCGAGAAGATGTTGCAAGACGACCAGCGCACGCTGGCGCCCAGCGCGGTCAGGGTCTCGATCAGCACGGCGGTCTGGATGGTCATGTGCAGGCAGCCGACGATGCGCGCGCCGGCCAGCGGCTTGGTGGCGCCGTATTCGGCGCGCAGTGCCATCAGGCCGGGCATTTCGTCCTGGGCCATCTCGATCTCTTTGCGCCCCCAGGCGGCGAGGGAAATGTCCTTGACCTTGTAATCGTCGGCTTGGGCTTGCTCTGCCATTGTCTCTATATCCTCTGTTGACGTGCCGGCCTCGCGGCCCGGGCATTGGTGGGGGCGGCGTGCCGCGAAAACCGGCATGCCGCAAGCCCCGGCCTGGATTTCAGGCCTGGGGCGGTTTTTTGGCCTTGATGACCTGCCGCCCCCGCGCGATGGCCACGCTGTTGGTGGGAACATCCTGGGTGATGACCGATCCAGCCGCGACCAGCGCGCCATCGCCGACCGATACCGGCGCGACCAGCGCGGAATTGGAGCCGATGAAGGCGCGCGCGCCGATTATGGTCTGATGTTTATTACGGCCGTCATAATTACAGAAAATTGTGCCGGCGCCGATATTGGTGTGCGGCCCGACATGGCCGTCGCCAATATAGGCAAGGTGGTTGGCCTTCACGCCCGGCTCCAGCTTGGCGGCCTTCACCTCGACGAAATTGCCGATATGCGCGGCCTCGCCGATATCGGCGCCGGGGCGCAGGCGGGCGAACGGCCCGATGATGGCGCCCGCGCGCACCACGCAGCCTTCGAGGTGCGAGAAGGATTTGATCTCGGCATCCGCCTCGACCCGGACATGGGGGCCGAACACGACATGGGGGGCGATGGTGACGTTTTCGCCAAGCTCGGTGTCGGCCGCCAGAAACACGGTTTCCGGGGCCTGCATGCTCACGCCGCTGGCCATGGCCGCCTCGCGCGCGCGGCGCTGGAACAAAGCCTCGGCCTGGGCCAGCTCGGCGCGGGAATTGACGCCGATGCATTCATCGAACGCGATATCGAGCGCGGCGACTTGCGCGCCCAGGCGGTTGGCGATTTCCACGATGTCGGTCAGGTAATATTCACCTTTGGCGTTGTCGTTGCCGACCAGCGACAGCCAGGCGCCGATGTCGCGCCCCGCCGCGATGAGACCGCCGGCATTGCAAAAGCCGATTTGCAGCTCCTCGGCCGTGGCGTCGTTGAACTCGACGATTTTGCGGACATAGCCGTGCGCGCTCACCAGCCGGCCATATTTGCCGGCATCCGGAGGGGTGGTGCCCATCAGCACGAGCTGGGCATCGCCCGTTTGCAGGCGGGCCAGCAGGGCCGCCATGGTCTTGGCCGAGACCAGCGGGTTGTCGGCGTAGAAAATCGCGGTGGGGCCATCGCCGAAAAACGGCGCGGCCTGCTGGGCGGCGTGCGCCGTGCCCAGCCGCTCATGCTGGATGACCACGTGATGCGGGCGGCTGAGCGCGGCCAGCTGGTCCATCTCCGGGCCGATGACCACCACGATCCGGTCGAACACCTGCTCGGCGGCCAGGATGAGGTGGCGCAGCATTTCGCGCCCGGCGATTTTGTGGGCCGCCTTGGGCAGCCGCGATTTCATGCGGGTGCCGAGGCCGGCGGCGATGATGACGGCGGTGGAATTCATGGGTGGGGTCTCACGCCTGCTTGATGTCGATCAGGCTCTTGCGGATCTTGCGGCTGCGGTTGATGCGATCTTCGATGTAATCGACATCGCCCCAGCGCACGGCGCGCGCCATGGCCTGGGCATCTTCCGAGAAGCGCGCGAACATTTCGAGCAGCGCGTCCTTGTTGTTGATGAAGATGTCACGCCACATCACCGGATCGGAGGCGGCGATGCGCGTGAAATCGCGGAAGCCCGAGGCGGCGAATTGCAGCACTTCCTCGCGGATCTCGTCGGCCAGATCGTCGGCGGTGCCGCAGATGGTGAAGGCGATGAGGTGGGGCAGGTGGCTGACGATCGCGGTGACGCGGTCATGGTGCGCGGCGCTCATGCGCGCCGTGCGGGCGCCAAGCCGGGCCCAGAGCGCCTCGATCTTGCCGGTGGCCGCCTCGGTCGCGGATTCGGTGGGGGTGAGCAGGCACCAGCGCCCCTGGAACAGATGGGCAAGACCGGAGGTTGGGCCGGAAAATTCGGTGCCGGCCAGTGGGTGCGCGGGCACGAAGCGCGTGTTTGGGCGCAGATGCGGGCTGACATCGGCGATCACCGATTGCTTGGTCGAGCCGACATCGGAGAGCACGGTCTCAGGGGCCAGATGCGGGGCGATTTCGGCGGCCAGCGCCGCGAAGGTGCCGACCGGCGTGCATAAAATCACGCCGTCGGCGCCGGTCACGGCCTCGCGGGCGGTGCTGTGATATTCATCGGCCAGGCCCAGCTCGCGGGCTTTGTCCAGATGCTCGGGCTTGGCATCGTATATGCGCAGGCACCCGACCGCGCCCGGCGCCGCCTGCAGGCCGCGCGCGATGGAGCTGCCGATATGGCCGATGCCGATGAGGGCGAGGGTGTGAAAAATGGGCTCAGCCATGGATGAACTCCGCCAGCGCCGTGGCGACGCGGTTGCACTCCTCATCGGTGCCGATGGTGATGCGCAGGCAGGTCGGCAGCTTGTAGGAGGCGACCCGCCGGACGATGATGCCCTGGGCGCGCAAGAAGGCGTCGGCCTGTATGGCGCGGGGCTCGGCCTCGAAATCGACGAGGATGAAATTGGCCTCGGAGGGATGGACGGTGAGGCCCGTCTGGGTCAGGCGCGCGGCCAAGTGCTGGCGGGCTTTTTGGTTGTGTGCCTGGCTCATTTCCAGCCAGCCGGGCTCGGCCAGGGCGGCGATGCCGGCGGCGGCGGCGGCCACGTTGACCGGGAAAGGCGGGCGCACGCGGTTGAGAATATCGGCGATGGCGGCGGGCGCGTAGGCCCAGCCCAGCCGCGCCCCGCCCATGCCGAAAATCTTCGAGAAGGTGCGGGTCATCACGGTGTTGTCCCCGGCATCGACCAGCGAGCCACCGGCTTCGTAATCGGCGCGGGTGACATATTCGGCATAGGCCGCGTCGATCACCAGCAGCACATGCCCGGGCAGGGCCGCGCGCAGGCGGCGCATTTCGGCGTCCGTGACCATGGTGCCGGTGGGGTTGTTGGGGTTGGCGATGAACACCATGGTGGTTTGCGGCGTGACCGCGGCCAGGATGCCGTCAATGTCGGTGGTCAGGGCGGTTTCGGGAACCTTGACCACCGTGCAGCCGCACAGCTTGCCGGCGATTTCGTAGATCGAGAAGCCGTGCTCGCTCATGATCAGCTCGGTGCCGGGGCCGCCGTAAGACTGGATCAGCAGGGTCAGCAACTCATCCGAGCCGTTGCCGCATACGATCCGCGCGGGGTCGAGGCCAAATTTGGCGCCGATGGCCTGGCGGAGCCTGGCCGAGCTGGGGTCGGGGTAGCGGTGCATGCCCAAGGCGGCCTCGGCGGCGGCTTGGCGCGCGCCGGGTGGCGGGCCGAACGCCCCTTCGTTGGATGACAGCTTCAAGGGCTGGTCGATGCCCGGCAGCTTCGATTCGCCGCCCACATAGGGGGCGATGGAGAAAATCTCCGGGCGGGGCTGGGGGGCGCTCATCAGGCGTCTCCAACGGGGAGGGCAAAGCACCCCAGGACGGTCAGGGTCACATCGAGCGGCTGGCCATCCTGCCCGGTGGCGGGGGCGGTGGTGGCGAAGCCTGGGATTTCGGCGATCGCGCACAGCCCGCCCGGGTGGGCGGGCGGCGCAACCCAGATCTGGGTCGGCTGGTAGCCCGCGCGCGTCATGGCCATCTGCACCTCCACGGGGGTGAGGGGCTGGGGGGATGAAATGCCGATCAGGCTGTGGTCATGGGTGCTGGCATCGGGAGGGACAGTGGCCACCAGATAGGCCAAGCCGGCCGGCAGCCCCTCGGCGCGCGGCGCCCAGAAGGGGATTTTGCCGATGACATAAAGGCGCTGGGCGCCCTCCAGGAGGTGGGCGGGCCACCAGGGCTCATGGCGCTCGGCGAGGTCGGGCAGCACGGCCACTTGCGCGCGGCCGTTTTGAAGATCGTCGAGCGTGTCTTGCAGCCGGGCATGGTGACGCACGGGGGTCAGCGGGCCGAAATGCTCGCGTGCCAGGGCCAGCCGGGTCTCACCGCCCGGCCCGCCCAGCACCGAGAGTTTCTGGCCGCCTTCGATGATCAGGGCGGCGGCGAACACTTCACGCCAGATCCGCACCACGGCCTGCCGGGGAAAATCGCCGGTGAGCTGCCCGAGCAGCCGCCGCACGATGTCGGCCTCGCGGCCGGGGCGGATCTTGACCCCCACCTTGCCGCCTTCGGACGCGACCAGACCGACAATGCCGGCCCGTTGAGCGAAAAGCTCCAGGATCTGGTCATCTATGTTGTCTAACTTGGCCCGCAGCTCAGCCAGGCGGTGTGAGGAGAAAGGTGGTTTCATCGCGCGCCCCTGTTAGCCCAATTATGCCGCCGCCGCAAAGCCGGGGCGGGCCGGCACGGCCGGGGGCGGCGAGATTCAGCCGGCTTTAACGGTGTCTCAATACATCTGGGCGACGATGGGGGGAGTTTAAGCGAAATCAGCCCGACGGAGCATATGCTAGATGCCGACGATCCTTGTTCTTGATGACTCTGCTACCATGGTCATGAGTCTGGCGCATATTCTGAAGGGCGCGGGATACGAGGTGGAAACCGGCATGAACGGCCGCGAGGGCATCGACAAGCTCAATAGCGGCATCAAACCCAACGTGATCCTGACCGATTTGAACATGCCCGAACTCGATGGCATCGGCTTCATCAAGGAGGCGCGCAAAATCGCCGCGGCGAAATTCACGCCGATCATTGTCCTGACCACCGAATCGGGCGGGCGCAAACGCGATGAGGCGCGGGCCGCCGGGGCTTCGGGCTGGTTGACCAAGCCGGCCGAGCCGAACCAGCTGCTGGCCGTCGTCAAGCAGCTTTGCCCGCCGAGATGAGCGCCCATGCCAGACCATGCGGGCGGCGCGGCGCGGCGGGCTGAAGCGGTTTTGCTTTGCCATCTGGAAAATTCGACCGCCAGCTTCGACGGCGTGGCGGCGTTCGATATTTTGTGGCGGACTTCCAGCCTGATCTCGAAACTGGCGGCCGGTTTGCCGGAGGCCGCCACGCCCCCCGCCGTGGCGCCGGGGCAGGAGGAGGCGCAGCGGCTCAGCCAGATGACCCAGCTCGAGGCCCTGCGCCACGATGTCGATCAGATTTGCATGCTGCACGCGCAGCGCCATGATTATTTTTTGCAGATCAAAAGCGGGCTGGAAAAGATGCTGCGCCTCTTGATCATGGCCGACGGCGATGACGCGGCCTCCATGACCGTTGACGATCTGCTGGGCCTGTATGTGAGCGAAGACCAGCGCCAGGCTCATGCCCGGGCGCTGGACAGGCCGTCACTTTCCTCACCCTGGCCGGGGGGTCAGGGTGAGGCGGGGGCGGGTTCGGCGTTGAGATAGCCGCCGACCGACCCTGCCGTCTGGAAGGTGAAGGAACAGGGAATGACGCTGCCATAAGCCACCGGATAGCTGAGCGTTTGCAGGCTCAGATGCAGGGAGGCCGGGCTTAGCGTGACCGTTTGCCCGGCGGGAATGGCCAGGCTGGTCACCGCCTCGCCCTGGGCGTTCAGCAGCGTGGTGGATTTGGCCAGCGGGCAATCCCAGCCGGTCATGACATCGGGGCTGGCGCCCTTATTGTGAATTTCGATGAACCCCTCGGTTGCCTTCAGGGACTGGCCGGTTTCCCACACCGCGCCGTGATCGAGCGAGATGATCACATCGGCGCTGGCGGGAGTGGCGAGGGCGAAACCGCCGAGCAGGAGGGCGGGCAGATAAAATTTCATGACAATGCCTCGAATTTTTCCAAAAGCCAGGAGGCGGGTTCCCGCGCCGAGGCATCATACCATTGGGTGATGAGCGGATGGGCGCGCAGGGCCGCGCAATAGGCCGCGGCCTCTGGCCCCAAGGGGGGCTGATAGGTGAGAAACCGGGCGGCGATGGGGGCGAACATGGCATCGGCGTTGGTAAGCTGGCCGCCGAACAGGTAAGGGCCGGCGGCGCCGAATTTTTGCCGTGTGTCGGCCCACAGGGCCTCGATGCGGGCGATGTCGGCCAGGCTCTCGGGGGTTTGCCCCAGCCCGGCATAGTCGCGCCCCAAATTCATGGGCATGGCGAGGCGCAGGGCGCGGAACCCGGCATGCATCTCGGCCGAGATGGACCGGGCGTGGGCGCGCGCGATTCGCGCGGCCGGCCACAGGCCAGGGGTCAGCTCGGCGCAATATTCGGCGATGGCGAGGCTTTCCCAGATGCGCGCGCCCTCGTGCTCGAGATAAGGCACCGTGCCGCCGGGCGAGATTGCCTTGATGGCGGCGGTGTTGCCGCCCGCCAGCGGGATGTAGATTTCCTCGGCCTCCAGCCCGGCCAATTTGACCATCAGCCAGCCGCGCATGGACCAGGAGGAGTAGCGCCGTGTTCCCAGATAAAGCCGTGCCGTCATGTGCCTCTCGAAGCGTCAAAGCGGTTTCAGCTATGTCATATCTTGGGGGCAAGACAAAGAGTTGGTGGGCGAGGGGCGGCATGCTACCCATGCCGCCATGAGACCGCAGACGCAGTTTTGGGCCGGCTTGCCGCTGGACCGCCCCCTGGTAATGGGGATTTTGAACGTCACCCCCGACTCCTTTTCCGATGGTGGCCGGCATTTTGACAGCCAGGAGGCGATTGCCGCCGGGCGGCGCATGCGCGCGGCCGGCGCCGATATTCTCGATATTGGCGGGGAAAGCACCCGGCCGGGTTCCGCGGTTGTGACTGTGGCCGAGGAGATTGTCCGGGTCGTGCCGGTTATTGCCGCCCTGGCCGCGGAAGGCGCGGTGATTTCGGTCGATACCCGCAACGCCGCCACCATGGCCGCCGCGCTCGATGCCGGGGCGCGGATCATCAATGATATTTCCGGCCTGGCCTTCGATCCCGGCGCGCGCGCGCTGGCGGCGGCGCGCAACTGCCCGGTGGTGCTGATGCATATGCGCGGCACCCCCCAGACCATGGATGCGTTTTGCGCCTATGACGATGTGGTGGCCGATGTCGTCCGTGAACTGGCGCTGCGGCGTGACGAGGCGCTGGCGGCGGGCATCGCGCCGGAACATATCTGCCTCGATCCCGGATATGGCTTTGCCAAGAACACGGCACAGAATATCGAGCTGATGCGGGGGATTCCGGCGCTGCTGGCGCTGGGGCAGCCGCTGTTGGTGGGGGTGTCGCGCAAGCGCTTCATCGGCCAGATGGTGGGCGGGTTGCCTCCCGCCGGGCGCGATGCGGGGTCGCACGCGGCTGGGCTTTATGCGGTGGCCCAAGGGGCGCATATAGTGCGGGTTCATGATGTGGCCGGCGCCAGCCAGGGGCTGCGCGTGTGGCATGAGGTGAGCAAGAGTAGAGCATGAGTAACACGCCTGACAGACGGTTTTTCGGCACGGACGGTATCCGTGGCAAGGCCAACACCTACCCCATGACCGTGGAAACCGCCCTGAAACTCGGGCAGGCCGCGGGCATTTTGTTCACACGCGGCAATCACCGCCACCGGGTCATCATTGGCAAAGATACGCGTCTCTCGGGCTATATGCTCGAGCCCGCGCTCACGGCGGGGTTCACCTCGGCGGGCATGAATGTCACGCTGGCGGGGCCGCTGCCCACACCGGCCATCGCCATGCTCACCCGCTCGCTGCGGCTGGATCTGGGCGTGGTCATCTCGGCCTCGCACAACCCGTTCGAGGATAACGGCATCAAGCTGTTCGGGCCCGACGGCACCAAGCTCTCCGATGAAACGGAGCTTGAGATTGAGGCGCTGATGGCGCAGGACCTGACCGCGCGTTTGGCTGGCCCCGAGCATCTGGGCCGGGCCTCGCGGCTGGTGGATGCGGCGGGGCGCTATATCGAGGCGGCGAAATCCTCGCTGCCGCGGGGGCTGCGGCTGGACGGGCTGAAAATCGTGCTCGATTGCGCCCATGGCGCCGCCTACAAGGTCGCGCCCGCGGCCCTCTATGAGCTGGGCGCCGAGGTGATTGCCCTGGGTGTCCAGCCCGATGGCTTCAACATCAACCGCGATGCCGGCTCCACCGCGCCGCGCCAGCTGTGCGAGGCCGTGCTCGAGCATGGCGCCGATATCGGCATCGCGCTCGATGGCGACGCCGACCGGGTGATTCTGGCCGATGAGACCGGCGAGATCATCGATGGCGACCAGATTTTGGGCCTGATCGCCCGCGACATGCACGCCCAGGAGCGGCTGACCGGCCCGGGGATCGTCGCCACGGTGATGAGCAATCTCGGGCTTGAGCGGTTTTGCGCGGGGCTTGGGCTGGCGCTCCACCGCACCAAGGTGGGGGACCGCTATGTGGCCGAGACCATGCGCGATCTCGGGCTCAATCTCGGGGGCGAGCAATCTGGCCATGTGATTTTGTCCGATTTCGCCACCACCGGCGATGGCCTGGTGGCCGCCTTGCAGGTGCTGGCGGTGCTGGTGCGCAGCGGCCAGCCGGCTTCCAAGGCGTGCCGGGTGTTCGCGCCGCTGCCCCAGCTCATGCGCAATGTCCGCTATAATGGCGTTTCGCCGCTGGGCGCGCCGCATATCAAGGATGCCATCGCCGAGGCCTCGGCGCGGCTGGGCCAGCGGGGCAGGGTGCTCATCCGCCCCTCGGGCACCGAGCCGCTCATCAGGGTCATGGCAGAGGGCGAGGATGCCGGGCTCATTCAGCAGATTGTGAGCGAGCTGTGCGCCGAGATCGCCCAGGCCACGGCGGACGCCGCCGGATAGCCGGCGGCGCGGGGAGAAAACCATGAAACGCGTATTGACGATTGCCGGCTCCGACTCAGGCGGCGGGGCGGGCATTGAGGCCGATATCAAGACCATCTCGGCGCTGGGCGCCTATGCCTGCACCACGATCACCGCGGTTACCGCGCAAAACACGCTGGGGGTGGCGGGGGTGCATGTGCTGCCGCCCGCTTTTGTCCGGCTGTCGATCGAGACGGTCCTGGCCGATATCGGGGCCGATATTGTCAAGCTCGGCATGCTCGCCAATGCCGGCATCATTGACGCGGTGGCCGATGTGCTGCCCGCCGCCATCCCCCTGGTGCTCGACCCGGTGATGGTCGCGACCTCGGGCGCGGTGCTGCTGCCCGACGATGCCATCGCCGCGCTGCAAACCCGGCTTTTGCCGCGCGCCGCGCTGGTGACCCCCAACCTGCCCGAGCTTGCCAAGCTGGCCGGGCAGGGGGTTGAGACGGTGCCCGAGCGCCTGACGGCCGCGCGCGCGCTGCTGGCCCAGGGCGCGGCCGCCGTGCTGGTGAAAGGCGGGCACGACCGCAGCCCGTTTCTGGTCGATTATCTGGTGACGCCGGGCGGGGTCGAGGAAATCGGGTTTGACCGCATCGACACGAGCAGCACCCACGGCACGGGCTGCACCATGGCCTCGGCCATTGCCACCGGCATCGCCCAGGGGCTTGGCCTGTCGGCGGCGACCAGGCGGGCGCGGCATTATTTGCAGCAGGCCATCGCCCAGGCGCCGGGATTTGGGCGCGGGCACGGGCCGCTTAACCATTTGGTACGAAATTTCGAGCCATGATGGGACATGCCGCGCCGGGCGCAGCCCTTGCCGCGCCGGCTTTTGCCTCCATATCAGTCCGGCTGTGAGGCGGGGTGTTTTGGTGGGGTGTTTTGTGCGTCCGAGCGACGGAGTTGATGACGTGAATATCGAGATAAAAAAAGCCGATGTAAGCAGCCGGGTGCCGAGCGGGGAGGCACGTCCCTCCCGCGCCGAGGCCGAGGCCGCCATTCGCACCTTGCTGCTGTGGGCGGGGGAAGACCCAAGCCGGGAAGGGCTGCTTGACACGCCGGCCCGCGTGGCCAAGGCATATGAGGAGTTTTTCAGCGGCTACCGGGAAGACCCCGAGGCGCTGCTCGCCCGCACCTTTGAGGAGGTGGAGGGCTATGACGAAATGGTCGTGCTGCGCGACATCCGCATCGAGAGCCATTGCGAGCACCACATGGTGCCGATCATCGGCAGGGCCCATGTCGCCTATCTGCCCCAAACCCGGGTGGTCGGCATTTCCAAGCTCGCCCGCGTGGTCGATGCCTATGCCAAGCGCTTCCAGATCCAGGAAAAACTGACCGCGCAAATCGCCAATACCATCAACACGGTGTTGCAGCCGCGCGGGGTGGCGGTGGTCATCGAGGCCGGGCATCAGTGCATGTCCACCCGCGGGGTGCACAAGCCAGGCGCCAGCATGGTCACCAGCCGCATGCTCGGCGCGTTCCGCGATGATCCCTCCACGCGCCGGGAGTTCCTGGCCATGATCTCGCCGCGCAGCTGCGCGGGCCTGGAAGCCTGAGCCGCCGGGCCTGTGGCCCGCTCACCCGCCGCGTTTTAACGCCCCCCTCTTGCGAAGGGCGGGCGGTAGCGGTTTAAGCCCTGTGCCTCTTGGGCTTCAGGGAAGGGATTTGAGCATGTCACAGGTTGCCACCAGCCAGGAAAACCGCCGTCTGGTTGCCATCTGGCTTTATCTGCTGGCCTTCATGATCTGGATCATGGTCGGTCTTGGCGGCTACACGCGCGACACCGGCTCTGGCCTCTCGATCATGGTCTGGGATCCGATCATCGGCATTTTGCCGCCCTTGAGCGCGGCCCAGTGGGCCAAGATGTTCGCGCTCTACCAGTCCATCTCGCAGTACCAGCTGCTGCACCAGGGCATGGATCTGGCCGGGTTCAAGCAGCTATTCTGGCCCGAATATTTTCACCGCCTGTGGGGGCGGCTGATGGGGGCGGTGCTCTTGCTGCCGCTCATTTTTTTCGCGTTGACCGGGCGGCTGGAGAAGCGGCTGATTCCCTGGCTGGGGCTGTTGTTCGTGCTGGGCGGGCTGCAAGGAGCCATTGGCTGGTTCATGGTCTCGTCGGGCTTTTTCCCCGATTCGGTGGCTGTCGAGCCGTGGCGCCTGTCGCTGCATTTCTTTGGCGCCATGTTCCTGCTCGGCGCCGTGCTCTGGACGGCCATGAGCGTGGAAACCCCGGTCCCCGCGCCCCAGCCCGGCCTGCTCGGCTTCAAACGCCTGACCCAGCTTGGCTTTGGGCTGCTGCTGCTCGCCATGTTCGGGGGCACGTTTGTTTCCGGCATTCACGGTATCGATGCGTTTGATGCCGCCCGTAACATCGGCACCGGCCTGCCGCCCGCCGGCTGGCCCATGAGCGGCATTTTTACCGATACCGCGACCATCATCTTCGACCATCAGCTGCTCGCGCTCATCGCGGCACTGGTCATTCTGGCGCTTGGCGTGCAGGCTTTCCGCCGAAATTGCCCGCGCCCCGTGCAGGATGGCGCCGCTCTGGCCGCCGGGCTGGTCATTTTGCAGTTCATTCTGGGCGTCACCGCCCTGGTGTCCAAGATGATCGATATCGGCGTCGTCCACCAGATGAACGCCGTGCTGCTGCTGGGCGCGCTGCTGGGGCTGCTCCACCGTCTGCGCGGAGCCGTGAAATGAAAGCCGACCGCGCCCTGGGCAATTGGTGCCTGCTGCTCGCCTTCATGGTGTTTGGCATGGCCATTGGCGGCGGCCATGCGCGCACCATTGGCGCCGGGTTTACCATCGAGGTTTGGCGGCCGATCACCGGCTTCATTCCCCCCACCTCGGCGGCCGACTGGGGGTTTCTTTTCGGGCTGTACCAGAAAACCGCCATTTTCCAGGCCCACCCGATTTCGCTCGCCCAGTACAAGGCCCTGTTTTGGCCGATGTTCATCGACCGTTGCTGGGGCCGCCTGATGGCGTTGGTCTTTCTGCTGCCCTTCGCCTATTTCTTCGCCACCGGCCGGCTGCGCGGTAAGCGCGCGCTGTGGATGCTGTTCATCTTCGGTCTGGGCGTGTTCCAGGCCAGCTGGGGCTGGTACATGGTGCAGACCGGCATGCAGCCGGGCGTGCTCTCGCCCCCGCCCGCCTGGGCCGGGCCGCATCTGGGCTCGGCGATGGTGATTTTCTTCCTGGAAATCTGGACCGGCCTGACCTTCCGCCAGCCCGCGCCCGCGCCCCTCGATGGCGCGCGGGGGCTCAAGACCGCCCTGACCGTGAGCGTGGCATTGATCTGGTGCACGATTGTGTTTGGTGCCCTGGTGGCGACCAGCAACGCCATCACCGTCTATAACAGCTTCCCGACCATGGATGGAAATTGGCTGCCGCCCGGCATGTTCAGCCTGCACCCCTGGATCCTCAATTTTGTCGAGAACAAGGGCACCATTCAGTTTTTCCACCGGCTTCTGGCCACCATCACCGCGCTCACGGTGCTGGGAACGGGCTTTGCCGGGCTGCGCCTGCGCCCGCCGCCGGGGCTGCGCGATGTGCTGCTGCTGCTCATCGGCTTTGTCAGCCTGCAATATCTGCTGGGCATGGTCACCATCGTGCTGGGCAATGTGAATATCGGCTATATCCACGAGCTGAACGCCATACTGTTGTTTGCAACGGCGGTCACCGCGCGCCATATGCTGCGGGGCGCGAGCGGCGCGGCACAGCCGGCCGCCGCCTGAAGGATCGGAACAGTATGTCAGCTTCTTTGCAAACGGCGCGGGCTCTTTTTCATGACGGCCAGGGGCTCGACCCGGAACAGGCGCGGCGGATCGTCGCGGCGGGTCTGGCAGGCATGGATGATGGCGAGCTCTATCTCGAATATCGCGAGGCCGAGTCGGTCTCGCTCGATGATGGCCGCATCCGCGCCGCCGGCTTCGATACACGCCGTGGCTTCGGCCTGCGCGGCGTGCAGGGCGAGGCGGTCTATTTCGCCCATTCCGATGATATGACCATCGGCGCGCTCAGCCGCGCGGCCGCCACCATCGAAGCCGCCAGGAGCGTGGGGCCATCGTTCTCATGCGCGGCCCCCCCGGCGGCGGGCACACCGCTTTATGAGGGGCTGAATCCGCTGCGCGAAACCGATTTCGCCGCCCGCGCCGCGGTTTTACGCGAAATTGACGAGTTCACCCGCGCGGCGGATTCGCGGGTTGTGCAGGTCATGGCCAGCCTGGCCGGCGAGTGGCAGGTGATCGAGATCATCCGCCCCGAGGGGCCGGTGGTGGCCGATGTCCGCCCGCTGGTGCGCTTTAATGTCTCGGTGGTGCTGGAGCAGAACGGCCGGCGCGAGTCGGGCAGCCATGGCATGGGTGGACGCACCGGGTATGGGCCTTATCTCGCGCCGCAGGCCTGGCAGGCGGCGGTGCGTGAGGCGATCCGGCAGGCCGAGGTCAATTTGGCCTCCGTGCCCGCGCCGGCGGGCGAGATGCCGGTGGTGCTTGGCCCTGGCTGGCCCGGCATTTTGCTGCACGAGGCGATCGGTCATGGGCTGGAGGGGGATTTTAATCGCAAGAATACCTCCGCCTTTGCCGGGCTCATGGGCAGCCGCATCGCCGCGCCTGGGGTCACGGTGGTCGATGACGGCACCATCCCCGGGCGGCGCGGCTCGCTGACCATCGACGATGAAGGCACGCCCAGCTCGCGCACCACGCTGATTGAGGACGGCGTGCTGGTCGGGTTTTTGCAAGACCGGCAGAATGCCCGGCTGATGAACATGCGCGCCACTGGCAATGGCCGGCGCCAATCCTACGCCCATGCCCCCATGCCGCGCATGACCAACACCATCATGCTGGGCGGGCAGGCTTCACGCGAGGACATGATCAAGTCCATCCAGCGCGGGCTTTATGCCGTGAATTTCGGCGGCGGACAGGTTGATATCACCTCGGGCAAATTCGTGTTCAGCGCCGCCGAGGCGTATTTGATCGAAAACGGCCAAATCACCGCGCCAGTGAAGGGCGCGACATTGATCGGCAATGGGCCGGATGCGCTCACCAAGGTCGAGATGATTGGCGCGGACATGGCGCTTGATCCCGGCATCGGTACCTGTGGCAAGAACGGCCAGGGTGTGCCCGTTGGCGTTGGTCAGCCGACCATCAAGCTCTCCGGCCTGACGGTGGGCGGCACCGCGGCGTGACGGGAACCTTCCTGGGGAGCTTTTTTGGAAAGCTCCCCAGGTTCGCAAAAAAACCGCGATAAATTTTTGCGGTTACTCGGACTTCAGGTGTCCGAGCAGCTTCTCGATGGCGGCGGGCTTGTCGATCTGCTCAAGCGCGGCATATTCGGCGGCCAGGCGGTCGAGAGCCGATTCATAAATCTGGCGCTCGGAAAAGCTCTGGTCGGGTTGCCCGGCATTGCGGTGCAGATCGCGCACCACCTCGGCAATGGCCGATGGGTCGCCCGAGTTGATCTTCGCCTCATATTCCTGCGCCCGGCGCGACCACATGGTGCGCTTGATGCGCGCGCGGCCCTTGAGCACGTTCAGTACGTCGTCGAATTGCTTGCGTGAGGTCAGCTTGCGCAGCCCGGCCGTGCGGGCCTTGGCGGTCGGCACGCGCAGGGTCATGCGGTTTTCATCGAAGGTGATGTGGATCAGCTCCAGCGTATGGCCGGCAATCTCCTCGACCGCGATGCGCTCGACCTTGCCCACGCCGTGGGTCGGATAGACCACATAATCACCCTGCTGGAAATTCTCGGCCTTGGCGGGCGCGCGCGGCGGCGAGAGCGGGCGCAGCGGCCCGGCCGGAATGCCGCCATGCATCACCGGCGCCGGTTCGGCGGTTTCCTTGGCGCGGGCGGTTGGCGCTTCGGTGTTTGGCTCGGGCTTCTGCCGGATCCCGGCCTCCTCGGCCGTCGTTTTCATCGTCTTCTTCGTCGTGGCAGACTTCTGTTTCTCGCTCATCACCGCTCCAACCACCAAAAACCGGGGCGCGGCTTTCCCGCCCCCCGGCATGAATGAAACGTCCATATCATATTTTCGCGCCCCCGTCACGCCGGGGGGGCGCTCAGGGCTGGCCGGGCTCGTGGGAGAGCAGGGCTTCCTTGCCGGGCTTGTTCTTCCACTCGTCCGAATCGGCGGGTGGGGTGCCCTTGCGGGTAATGTTGGGCCAGACCTTGGCCAGATCGCGGTTGCGCTCGGCCCAGGCGGTGGCGCGGTCGTCGCTGTCTGGGAAGATGGCCTCGGCCGGGCACTCAGGCTCGCACACGCCGCAATCGATGCACTCGTCCGGGTTGATGACGAGGAAATTCTCACCGACATAGAAGCAATCCACCGGGCAGACTTCCACGCAGTCCATGTATTTGCATTTGATGCAGTTTTCGGTGACCACGTAGGTCATCAGGCACTCCTAGAGAAGCAAAGACGGGTTCGTGCCCCCGTATGCGCGCGGGCGCGGATTAACGCAAGTAAGCCCGCCGCGGGGCCGGTTACGAGAGGTCCTGGTAGCAGGCTTGCGCCTGGGGGGCGGGGCCGCGCCGGGCGGGCCGGCCCAGAATCTCGATGACCTTGACCCCATGCGGCAGAGCCAGGGTGAGCACATCGCCCGGGCGCACCTTGGCGTGGGGTTTTTCGGTCACCTGGCGGTTGATCCGCACGGCGCCGTCTGCCACCAGCAGGGCGGCGGCTTCGCGGGTTTTGCAAAACCGCGCGAAGACCAGGAACTTGTCGAGACGCAGCCCGTCTTCAGCCATTTACCGCCGTTTGGCCTGGCGCAGCGCCGCCAGTGCCGCGAAGGGGTTGTCGGCATCCACCGGCTCGGGCGCGGGCGGGGCGGCGGGCTTGGCCGCCGGCTGGTGGGTGTGCGGCGCGTGGTCTTGCTTGCGCCTGGCCAGCAGGGCCGGGTTGGGCGGGCCATATTGTTTGGGGCCGAGCGCGCCGGCCGCGATGATGCGAAAGCCCAGCACATGCAGCACGGGCGCCAGCTGGTCGGGCTTTAGCCCCATGCGGCTGCCAATGTTGGGGGGCAGCAGGATCGGGTGTTTGCGCAGCAGATAATGCAGCTCGCGGGTCAGTTTCTCGGCGATGTCGAGCCGCACCATGACCGGCCCGGCGGGCAGCCAGCCCATATCGAGCGCGAAATCATGCCCCCAATTATCGGGCATGGGCGCGCTCACCAGCCCCGGGGCTGGCAAAGGCGGCGGGTTGCGGTCGTGCCACACGCCCCAGAACAGCGCGCGCAGCTTGGCCGCGCCGGGCTTGAGGGCGGCGGGCAGATAAATGGCGAAGCGCCCCAGATCGATGCCGAATTTCTTGGCTTCCTGGCGCAGATCCACCGGCACGGCCTCGGGCCCGAGTACGCCGCCCGATTCGCTCAGGCGGTGCACGATGCCGCGCAGCGGCGCCGGCGGGTTTTCCATGGCCTTGAGCAGCGCGCCCAGATGCTTCTCGGTTTCCGTGGCCAGATACTGGGCCAGCCTGGCGCGCAGGCGCTCGCGGGCGAGGCCGTCGAGAAATTCGGAGTGGAGCACCTCGATGCCGGGCTTGAGGAAGGTCTCGCTTCGCTTGAGCCGGGCGATTTTGGCGCCCTCCCAGACGATCTGGCGCTCATCGGTGAGGGTGAAGGCCTCGTCCGCGGCGGTCTCGGCGCGCAGGATGCGCTGGGGCATCTCCACGGCCAAGGCGCGGCGCGCGGCGCGCAGCACCAGTTTTTTCTCGGCCCCTTGTGTCGAGGGGTCGGGGTGGAACTGGAATCCCTCCACCCGTCCGACCTCGTGGCCTTCGACCAGCACGGTGCCGTTATTGGTCACCACAGCCTGCAGTTCCGCCGCCTCGGCGTCTTCCAAACGTCTCGTCAAATGTGCCGCCCTCTTATCCACAAACCGAGCCATAAGCCTAACATGCAGCGTGTCTGAAAGCCGGTCCTCGACCGCGCGGGCGCGCATGGCCCAGCTGCCGGCGTCCTTCATCCAATCCGCACGGGCCGTTATATACGCCCAAACACGGACATTCGTCAGCCTCTGCATCAGCGTGTCAATGTCGCCATCCATCCGGTCGAGATTTTCGATCTCCTGGCGGATCCAATCCTCGGGCAGTGTCTCGCCCGCGCGCAAATGGCGAAACACCCGGGCGCATAATTTTACATGCGCGTCGGTGGCCAGTTTGCGGAAATCGGGGATCTGGCAGGTTTCCCACAGCAGCCGCACCGCGCCGCGCCCCTGGGCAAGCTTGCGTATGTCGGCGTCGTGGCCGAGCGCGGTCAGGGTCAGCAGGTCGGCGGCGTCCTGGCCGCGCACCAGCCCCGGCAGCCTGGGCGGCGCGCTCAGGCTGGCCAGCAGATCCTCGAGCGAGGTGAAGTCCAGCGCCGCGTTGCGCCAGCATAGTTGCTCAAGCGGCTCGAACTCATGCGCTTCCACGGCCTCCACCAGCGCCTCGCCCAATGGTGGGCAGTCGGCGGTGGTGCCGAACGTGCCATCGCGCATGCCGCGCCCCGCGCGCCCCGCGATCTGGGCGATTTCGGTGGCATGCAGGGCGCGGGGCTGGCGGCCGTCGAATTTCTGGATGCCCGCGAAGCGCACATGGTCGACATCCATGTTCAGCCCCATGCCAATGGCATCGGTGGCGATCAGGAAATCGACCTCCTTTTCCTGGTAGAGCGCCACCTGGGCGTTGCGCGTGCGTGGCGAGAGCCGGCCCATGACCACCGCGCACCCGCCCCGCCGGCGGCGCACGGCTTCGGCGATGGCGTACACATCGGCCGCCGAGAAGGCGACGATGGCCGAGCGCGGTGGCAGGCGCGAGAGCTTGACGCCGCCCGCGAAGGAGAGCTGCGAGAGGCGCGGGCGGGTCTCGATCTCGATGCCCGGCACCAGCCGCTTGATCAGCGGCTTGATCGTCTCGGCGCCGAGAAACATGGTCTCGACCATGCCGCGCGCGTTGAGCAGCCGGTCGGTGAAGATATGCCCCCGGTCCGGGTCGGCGCAAAGCTGGATTTCATCGACCGCGAGAAACTCCACCCGCCGGTCGAGCGGCATGGCCTCGACCGTGCAGGAGAACCATTTCGCCCCCGGCGGGACGATCTTTTCCTCGCCGGTGATGAGCGCGACCGCGCGTATGCCCTTGCGCGCCACCATGCGGTCGTAATTCTCGCGCGCCAGCAGGCGCAGCGGAAAGCCGATGATGCCGGAGCCGTGCGCCAGCAGCCGCTCCAGCGCCAGATGTGTCTTGCCCGTGTTGGTGGGGCCCAGAACGGCCTTTACCCGGGGCTCAAAGCCGGACATGCGCGTCTTTCCGCTCACCGCCGGCTCAGCCGGCCAGGGCCTTGAGCGCGGCCTGGTGAAGCGCCGGATTGGCGGCGGCCAGCGCCGAGCCGTCGGCGGTGTCCAGGCGGAGTGGCGCGCCGGCCCAGTCGGTCACCACGCCGCCCGCGCCTTCCACCACCGGGCCGAGCGCCGCCCAGTCCCAGGGCTTGAGGCTGCATTCCGCGACCAGATCGATCTGCCCCAGCGCCAGCAGCCCGTAGGCATAGGCATCTCCCCCCCAATAAACGCGCTTGGCGCTCGCCTGCAGCTTGGCGAAGCGGGCGGCGTCGGCGGGGGTGAACATTTCTGGGGCGGTCGAGGAGAGTTCGGCCTCGGGCAGCGTGACATGGGCGCGCGTGCCGACCTTGCCGCCAAACGGGCCGGTGAAGCGCGTGGGTACGCCGCGCCCGCCAACCCAGCGTTCGCGCGTTACCGGCTGGTCGATGAAGCCCAGCACCGGCACGCCGTCCTCGAGCAGTCCGAGCAGCGAGCAGAAGCTGGTGCGCCCGGTGATGAAGGCGCGCGTGCCGTCGATCGGGTCGATCACCCACACATAGTGGGCGCCGGGATTATGGGGCGGGAATTCCTCGCCAATGATGCCGTGATCGGGGAAGGCGGCCAGCAGGTGCGCCCGCAGCGTTTCCTCGGCCTTGCGGTCGGCAACCGTCACCGGACTTTCATCCGATTTGTCGTCGGCTTCGAGCCCCACCCGGAAATAAGGGCGGATGGCGGCGCCGGCGGCATCGAGCGCGGCTTCGCCCGCGGTGATCCAGCCGTCAGGGGAGTTTGGCAGGGGCGTCGGAGTTTTTGTTGAGATAGGCAATGACATCGGCTCGCGTCTGGTCGTTCTTGATACCGGCGAACGACATCGCCGTACCCGGCGCAAAGCTGTTAGGCGCTTTCAGCCAGTCACTCAAGCTGTCCACCGTCCAGGGCTGTCCGGCCTTGGCGCTCACCGCGCTCGAATAGCCAAAGCCCGGCGCCGAGAAGGCCTTGCGTTGCACCACGCCGTAAAGATTTGGCCCCACCCCGTTGGCCGCGCCCTTGGCCAGCGTGTGGCAGGCCGAGCATTGCTGCGCCACCACCGCCTGGCCCTTGGCGATGTCGGCATTGGCGAGGTCGGCGCCAAAATCCGCCTGCGCGGGGGCCGCCGCCGCCACCGGCGCCGCGGGGGCCAGGCTGGTCATGGCGATGGCGGGGGTTTTGGGTGTGTCATCGGGTATGAAGATATGGGCAATCCGGTTGGCGCCCCAAAAGATCAGGCCCGCCGTCAGCAGGCCCGCCGCGATTTTGTTGCCCAGAAGGCTATCCTTCCCCGATCCGCTCATCGAGTGCCGTTCTCCCCCGTTCTTTTTCGCTGCTGCGATTGCCATTGACGCTACAGCGTTTTAGTCAGGCCAGACAAGCCATTATTGCGAGTTCCGCCGTGCGCCCACTCATTCTCATCCCCGCCCGCCTGGGCTCGACGCGCCTGCCGGGCAAGGTGCTGGCCGATATCGCGGGCACGCCGATGATCGTGCATGTGCTGCGCCGGGCCGAGGCGGCGGGGCTGGGGCCGGTGGCGGTTGCCTGCGGCGAGGCCGAAATCGCCGAGGCGGTGCGCGCCGCGGGCGGACGGGCGATCCTGACCGACCCGGACCTGCCCTCGGGCTCCGACCGTATTTTCGCGGCCCTGCGGGAGCTAGACCCGGCCGGAGCGTTTGAGGCCGTCATCAATCTGCAGGGCGATCTGCCGGCCATCGCGCCCGGATGCCTGGCCGATGTACTGCGCCCCCTGGCGGCCGGATATGACATCGGCACGCTGGTCGCCCCGGTCACCTCGGCCGAGGAGGCCGCCGCGCCCTCGGTGGTGAAATGCGTGTGTGCCTTTCCCGAGGGCGCCGAAATCGCCCCCGCCTTGTATTTTTCCCGCAACGCCGTGCCCGCCGGCGAGGGGCCGCTATGGCACCATATCGGCATTTACGCCTATAGGCGCGCGGCGCTGGCCAAGTTCGTGTCGCTGCCGCCATCGCCGCTGGAACTGCGCGAGAAGCTCGAGCAGTTGCGCGCGCTCGAGGCGGGGCTGCGCATCGGCGTGGCGCGGATTTCAGAGGCGCCGTTTGGCGTCGATACGCCGGCGGACCTCGAGCGGGCCCGGCAGATTCTGGGGGGCTGACCATGACATTGATTGCTTTTCAGGGCCAGGCCGGGGCCTATTCCGACCTCGCCTGCCGCAACGCCTTCCCGGGCGCCGGGACGCTGCCTTGCGAGACCTTCGCCGCGGCCATGGAGGCCGTGCATGACGGCCGCGCCGATCTGGCCATGCTGCCGCCCGAAAACTCCATCGCCGGCCGTGTCTCCGACATGCACGCCCTGCTGCCCGAGAGCGGGCTGTCCATCATCGGCGAGAAGTTTCAGCGTATCGAGCATTGCCTGCTGGCGCCCAAGGGGGCGGCGCTGGCCTCCATCCGGCGCATCCACTCCCACCCCGTGGCGCTGGGGCAGGTGCGCAAGCTGCTGGCCGAGCTCGGCGCCTCGCCGGTGGTGGAATATGACACGGCGGGCGCCGCCGAAATCGTCGCCAAGCTCGATAATGTCGAGGATGCCGCCATCGCCTCATCGCTGGCCGGGGGGCTGCACGGGCTGGAAATCCTGCGCCGCAATGTCGAGGACCACCCCCACAACACCACGCGCTTCTACGTCATGGCCCGCGCGCCGCTGGCGCTCCCGCCCGAGACACCCGGCCTCATGACCACCTTTGTCTTCAACGTGCGTAACGTGCCCGCCGCGCTTTACAAGGCGCTGGGGGGCTTTGCCACCAATGGCGTGAACATGACCAAGCTCGAGAGCTACATGGTCAATGGCAGCTTCACCGCCACCCAGTTTCTGGCCGAGGTGGAAGGCCACCCCGACCAGCCATCCCTGCGCCACGCCTTCGAGGAGCTGGCCTTCTTCTCGACCGAGATTAAAATCCTCGGTACCTACCCGGCCGACCCGTTCCGCCAGACCTTGCAGGGCTGAACCGCGGCGCCAACCAAAACAGGCCGAACCCGAAGGTCCGGCCTGTTGGCGAATGAACTCAGCCGGCGGTAGAGTGATATGGGGGGCTTGCGTCTGGCGACGCAATCCAAACCAATATCGATCTAATTATGCGGATCGAAGCCCAAAAAGCCCGCCGGCTGGTTGGCCTGGCCGGCATTGGAAGCGGGTGCCGCCGCGGCCTTGAGCGCCGGCCTGGCATGCGGGGCCAGCGCCCTGGTGTGCGCGGGAGCGGGTTGTGCGGTGGTCTTGGACAAGGTCCAGGGTTTGCCGACCGGCCCCGTTGTCCCGCCTTGCGCCGCCAGCTCGTTGCGGGTTTCGAGGATCAGGAAGGAAATATTGGTGCGGTTGAGCGCGATGGCGAGATCGAGCGGGGTTTCGCCAAACTGGTTCTGGGCCGTCAAATCGGCGCCACGGCTCAGGGCATCCTGGGCCGCCGCATAGTCGCCGCTGTTCACGGCGGCAAACAGCGCCTGGGTCGGGTCGCCCAAATTAGCCGTGTGCGTGGTTTGCACGGTGGGCGTGGGGGTTGTTATTCCGGGCAGGGCGGGGGGCGCCTTGTCCATCTGCTGGGGCTGGGGCTGCGGGGCGCCGCCGCCGTTCATGGGCAGCATTTGGGCAAACGCGGCACCCCCGCAAAAAGCCAGGGCCAAACCGAGAACAGGCAAGCGAAGATGTTTCATGAGGCCTGTCTCTAGCCCAACCCCGCTGGCCCGTCCATGCGGGGGCGCGTGTTCATCTGGCGCGGTTACTTGGTCTTGGCGTGCAGCGTCGCCAGCTCGTGCTGCAGGCGCTCCACCTCGGCCCGCAGCGCGGTGATTTCGTCCTGGCTATCCTGCGGGGCGTCGGGCCCGGCCTTGGCGCCCGCCTCGCGGTAAAAGGGGGAGAACAGGGTCAGCGCCCGCTCCATCATCGCCATGTTCTTGCGCCCGACCTCTTCCATGCCCGGCGGCATGAAGGAGCCCAGCGTCTTGCTCACGGTTTCGCGCACGCTTTCCTGCTGGCGGGCGAAATTGGCCATCGCCTCCTCGAAATAGCGCGGCACCAGGCTGGGTACGTTGCTGCCGTAAATGCCGATCAGCTGGCGCAGAAAATTGGTCGGCAGCAGGGCGTTGCCCTTGCCCTCTTCCTCGACGATGATCTGCGTCAGCACCCCGCGCGTGATGTCTTCGCCGGTCTTGGCGTCATAAACGACAAAATCCCGGTCCTTGCGGACCATTTCGGCCAGATTGTCGAGCGTGATGTAGCTGGAGCTTTCGGTGTTATACAGGCGCCGGTTGGCATATTTTTTAACAACTACGGGTTGCTGCGCGGTTTCCGGTGCTTCGTTCATGACTGTTTTTCCATCCCACGATTGCCGCCCTTGGGCGTAATATCACCATAAAAACACGAATTTTGTGCGTTGCACAGAGCTTGCATCAGGTGGGCCGTATGGCGCAATTTTTATTATGACGGTAGGAGAGTAACGGCGGGCAGGCAGGAACCGAATGCGCGATGGACGACAATCTGGCCATGGATTTCGTGGCCTTGTGGCAGAGCGAGCTGACTGCCATGGGGGCGGACCGGGAGCTGCGCGAAACCTGGGCGGCAACCGTGTCACTTTGGGCGCAGGCGGCCAAGGTGGCGGCTGCCCATTTGCCGCATGACCCCGCGCCCCGAAGCGCCGGCGCCGCTCAGCCGGCGGGGGCCCCGGCCTCTGCTGCTGCATCTGGGGCTGGCCTGGCTGAAATGGCACGGCTTGAGCGGCGCGTTGCGGAGCTGGAACAACGACTGGCTGACGTGCTGGACCGGGAGCGGCGAGCCTGATCTGGGCCGGCTGCACGCCACGCTCGATGAGGTGCTGGCCGCCGACCAGGCATTGATCAAGGGGATCGCCGCCTACCGGCGCGATCCTTATGTCCGGGATCTGCAGGATCCGCCGGCCATCTGGGAGGAAGGCGAGAGCCGGCTGCTCGATTATGGCGGCAGCGGCCCCACGGTGCTGTTCGTGCCCAGCCTGATCAACCGCGCCTATATCCTTGATCTGATGGCCGATGCCTCGATGCTGCGGTTTCTGGCGGGGCAGGGGCTGCACCCCTATTTGCTCGACTGGGGCTGGCCCGGCCCGGCCGAGCGGCATTTTTCCTTGACCGACTATATAGCGGGGCGGCTTGAGCGCGCGCTGGCCGCTTTGCCGGGGCCGGTGGTGCTGGCGGGGTATTGCATGGGCGGTGTCATGGCGCTGGGGGCGGCGGCGCGGGCGGAGCTGTTGCAGCCGGGCAAGGTCTCGGCGCTCGCGCTGCTTGCCACGCCGTGGGATTTTCACAGCCCCGACCCGGGCGTTGCCCAGCGCGTCGCCGAGGCGCTGCCCGCTCTCGAACTGGCGATGCAGTTTTCCCAAACCCTGCCGATCGACGCGCTGAACACATTATTCGCCATGATCGACCCGTTCGGCGTCGCCAAGAAATTCCGCGATTTCGCCGGGCAGGATAAAGCCACCCCGCGCGCGCGGCGGTTTGTCGCCATGGAGGATTGGCTGGCCGATGGCGTGCCGCTCGCCGCGCCCGTGGCGCGCGAGACGCTCTCGGGCTGGTATGGCGCCAATCTCACCGCGCGCAACCAGTGGCGGGTGGCCGGGCTGCCGGTGGAGCCCGCCCGCCTGCGCATGCCCAGCTTTTGCGCCATCCCCGCGCGCGACCAGCTGGTGCCCGCGGCCTCGGCCAGGGCGCTGGCCGCGCAGCTTGGCCGGTGCGCCATCATCGAGCCGGCGGCCGGGCATATCGGCATGGTGGCGGGAACGAACGCGGAAACTTTATTATGGCGGCCTTTCGCTGACTGGGTCCACCGCCTATGATGATGCTGTGCAACAAGCACAACAGCAAAGAGGGAAACCATGGAAGACATCGTCATCGTTGCGGCAGCCCGTACCCCCGTTGGCAGCTTTAATGGCGCTTTCGGCTCTACCCCCGCCCATATTCTGGGGGCCACCGCGCTGAAGGCCGCCATTGAGCGGGCCGGTTTGAGCGCGGAGGATATTGATGAGGTCATCCTCGGCCAGGTGCTGACCGCCGGCCAGGGGCAAAACCCCGCCCGCCAAGCCGCTCGCATCGCCGGCATCCCCGATGGCAAGACGGCGTTTGGCATCAACCAGGTGTGCGGCTCTGGCCTGCGCGCCGTGGCGCTCGCCGCCCAGCAGATCATTTCGGGCGAATCCGAGGTGGTGATCGCCGGCGGCCAGGAGAGCATGAGCCTTTCGCCCCACACCGCCTATCTGCGCGCGGGTGTGAAGATGGGCAACACCGATTTCGTCGACACCATGATCAAGGACGGGCTGTGGGATGCCTTCAACGGCTATCACATGGGCATCACCGCCGAGAACGTCGCCAAGCATTGGCAGATCAGCCGTGACGACCAGGACGCGCTGGCCCTGGCCTCGCAGCAAAAGGCCACCGCCGCCCAGGCCGCCGGCCGGTTCAAGGAGGAGATCGTCCCCGTCACCATCGCCAGCCGCAAGGGCGATGTGGTGGTCGATGCCGATGAGTACATCAAGCCCACCACCACCGCCGATGTGCTGGCCAAGCTGCGCCCGGCCTTCACCAAAGAGGGCACGGTCACGGCGGGCAACGCCTCGGGCATTAACGATGGTGGCGCCGCCCTGGTGGTGATGAGCGCCAAAAACGCCGCCGCCCGCGGCCTCACCCCGCTGGCACGCATCGCCAGCTTCGCCACCGCCGGCGTCGATCCCGCCCTCATGGGTTCGGGGCCGATTCCCTCGTCGCGCAAGGCGCTCGCCCGCGCCGGCTGGTCGGTTGACGATCTCGATCTGGTCGAGGCCAACGAGGCCTTCGCCGCCCAGGCCTGCGCGGTCAACAAGGATCTCGGGCTCGACCCCGCCAAGGTGAACGTCAATGGCGGCGCCATCGCCATCGGTCACCCGATCGGCGCCTCGGGCGCGCGCATCCTGATCACCCTGCTGCATGAGATGAAGCGCCGCGACGCCAAGAAAGGCCTCGCCACGCTGTGCATCGGCGGCGGCATGGGTGTCGCCATGTGTCTCGAGCGTTAAGCTGCGCTGCCCCGCCCGGAAGCCCAGCGGCTTCCGGGCTTTTAAAAATATGCCGGGGGTTGCCGGCATGAATCTTGGGAGGTTTGGGAGAAAATGGCGGTGAAGAAGCTTTATCCTGACGCGGTATCGGCGTTGTCTGGCTTGTTGTTCGATGGGATGACGATCATGTCGGGCGGGTTTGGCCTGTGCGGCATCCCGGATGTGCTGATCGAGGCGGTGAAGCGGGCGGGCGTGAAGAATCTGACCGTGATTTCCAACAATGCCGGGATCGATGGCGCCGGGCTCGGCATCCTGCTTGAAACCCGCCAGATCTCCAAGATGATTTCATCCTATGTCGGCGAGAACGCGACCTTTGCCAGGCAATATCTCTCGGGCGAGTTGGAGATCGAGTTCAACCCGCAAGGCACGCTGGCCGAGCGCATCCGCGCCGGCGGGGCGGGGATTCCGGCGTTTTTCACGGCCACCGGCTACGGCACGCAGATTGCCGAGGGCAAGGAAACGCGCGTGTTCAACGGCCGTCATTACATCATGGAAACCGGCCTGTTCGCCGATCTGGCCTTGGTGCATGCCTACAAGGCCGACACCGAGGGCAATCTGGTGTTTCGCAAGACCGCGCGCAATTTCAACCCGATGATGGCGACCGCCGCCAAAACCACCGTGGCGCAGGTGGAGCATCTGGTCGAGCCCGGCGAGATCGACCCCGACCATATCCACACGCCGGGCATCTTCGTCCAGCGTATTGTTAAACTCGAAGCTCCGGTCAAGCGGATTGAGCAGCGCACGGTGCGCAAGCGGGAGGCTGTGTGATGCCCTGGACACGCGATGAAATGGCCGCCAAGGCGGCGGCGGAGCTGCAAGACGGCTTCTATGTCAATCTCGGCATCGGCATTCCCACGCTGGTTGCCAACCATATTCCGGCGGGCATGACCATTTTGCTGCAATCGGAAAACGGCATGCTGGGCATGGGGCCGTTTCCGTTCGAGGGCGAAGAGGATGCCGATCTCATCAATGCCGGCAAGCAAACGGTCACGTCTCTGCCGACCACGAGCTTTTTCTCCTCGGCCGACAGTTTTGCCATGATCCGTGGCGGACACATCAATATTTCCATCTTGGGGGCGTTGCAGGTTTCGGAGGAGGGCGATCTCGCCAACTGGATGGTGCCGGGCAAGATGGTCAAGGGCATGGGCGGCGCCATGGATCTGGTCGCCGGCGTGCCGCGTGTGGTGGTGCTGATGGAGCACACCGCCAAGGGCGAGCCGAAGATTTTGAAACAATGCACCCTGCCGCTCACCGGCAAGGGCGTGGTGAGCAAGATCATCACCGATCTCGCGGTGTTCGAGGTCAATAAGGGCGCCAAGCCAGGCCTCACCCTGCTCGAACTGGCCCCCGACGTCACGCTCGATGAGCTGCGCGCCCTGACCGGGGCCGATTTCACCGTGGCCTGATCTGAAGAGACTGTTTTAAAACTCTCTTCAGAGAGTGATGACGTTGGATTGCCCCGCCTTGCGGGTAAATCCAACGTCTGACTCTGCCTCGAATTCATAATTTCAGAGGCGAATTCAGGCATAATACCAGTCAGCCTCAAGGCTGACTGGTATAAACGCGCCCCGCCATCTGGCTGGGCGCGTTTTTGTTTTGGGGGCGGCTCCCGGTCTCTTACGGGCGGCGGAATTATGGAGTAGTCGTACCGAGCCGCGCGGGCGGGATGCGCCGTGGCGACACAGGGCGAACAGGGCTGGGCATGCCCTTTGGTAAAACGGGGGCGCGCATGGCGGTCAGAGGGTTTGTCGATGATCTGCAGGGCAGCTACATCCTCGGCTGGGCGGTGGCGCTTGCCGATGGCGCGAGTTGCGTCATCACCGTCAAGGATGACCAGGGCCAACTGCTCGGCAAGGGGCTGGCCTCATGCGAGCGGCAGGATCTGGCCTCTCTTGGGCTCGGGCGCATAAATTTCGGCTTCCGAATCGCGGTGCCCAACGTGCATCGGCACGCCGCCGTGCATGTGTTTGCCAATGACGAGGAGCTGCAAGGCTCGCCTTTGCGGCTGGGTGCTGGCATTTTTGATGGCGCCGGCGGGATCGAGGCCGACTATGTCACCGGCTGGGTGACCGAGCGCGTGGCGGGGTTCGAGGCGCCGCTGATCACGGTCAAAACCCATTTCGGAGACATTGTCGCGCAGGGGCAGGGCCGGTTCGAGGCGGAAGACGGTGATCCGCTTTTCGTTCCCGCGCGGTTTTCCCTGCGGCTCGATAATCAATGCCTCGGCGCGGGCGAACTGCAACTGTCGGTTTACGCCAACGACACATTGCTCAGCCGGGTCAATTGTCTCCTCACCCTCCAGGGCAATCTCGACCAGCTGACCGGCACGCGCTGCGCCGGCTGGCTGTTGTGCGAGCAGGCCCCGCAACGCCGGCTTTCGTTCAATGTCTATCGGGGCGAGACGCTCATTGGTGAAGTCGTCTGCGACAGCCCGCGCGCCGATGTCACCGCCCTCCACCCGGCGGCGGCCACGCCCGGCTTCGATGCCAGTCTGGAGGCGCCACTTCCGGCCGAAACCAGCCTGCTGAGTTTTCGCCTGCCCGGCGCCACCCATGATCTGTTCGAAGGTCCCTATCTGGCCGCCGAGCGCCCCGCCGCCATCGAGGCGCTTCACCACGCCGCGCGGCTTGCTCACACGGCCGGGCTCGGCCAGGGCGAGCGGGCGGTTTTGGCCCAGGCGCTGGCGGCTTATCTGGTCACGCTCCGCGCCGAGCCGCTGCTGGTTCTGCCCCGGCAAATCCAGCCCTTGGCGCCGCGCCGCGCGGGGCTGCGTTTGGCCATCGTCATTCCGGTTTATCGCGGGGTCGAGATCACCCGTGCCTGCATCGATTCCGTCCTGCGGCACCGCAACCCCGAAACCGACCTGGTGGTTCTGCTCAACGATGCCTCGCCCGAGCCCGGCATGGCGGTGGTGCTGGCCTATTTTGGCATGCAGCCCAATGTTGTCGTGCTCACAAACGGCGAAAACCGGGGCTTTGTGCGCACGGTCAATCGCGGTCTCGGGGTGGTGGGTGGGCTGGATGTTTTGCTGCTCAATTCCGATACGGTGCTCCATGCCGGCGGCCTCGATGAATTGACCGCCATTCTCGGGCAAAACCCCGAGATCGGCACGGTCACCGCCATCTCGAACAATGCGACGATTTTTTCCTACCCCAACGCCGCGCTGCGCGCGGCCTCCCTGCCCGATATGTCATGGCCTGAGCTGGCCGCCATCGCCTTGAGGGAAAATCGCGGCCGGTTTGTCGATGTGCCCACCGGGCACGGCTTCTGCCTGCTGATCCGCGCCGAGGTCATCGCCCGGATCGGCCGCCTCGATGAGGAATTTGGCCGCGGCTATGGCGAGGAAAATGATTTTTGCGCCAGGGCGGCGGATTTGGGCTACCGCAACGTGGCGGCGGGGGCGGTGCTGGTCGAGCATAAGGAGCGTGTCTCCTTCGTCGATGAGCGCGAGGATCTGATGACCCGCAACATGCGCCGCCTGCACACGCTCTACCCCGAATACATGGCCCAGATCCAAGCCTTTGAAGGTCAGGACGGCACGCGCGCCTTGCGCTGGGCGCTGGATGCCGCCCGGCTGACCAAGGCCCGGCAAAAGGGGGCCTCGTTCGTGCTGGTGGTCACCAACATGCTCGAGGGCGGAACCGCCAAAACCATCCTCGATATCGAGCGCAATGTCGGTTACGGCGAGGCGACGGTGCTGCGCCTGAGCGTGACGCGCGATCATCTGCTGGAGCTTTCCTGCGAGGCGCCCTTGCTGGGCGCCACCTTTGCCGCCGGCGAGATGGAGGCGCTGTTCACCCTGCTGGCGGCGGCGGCGCCCGGCAAGGTGATGCTGCACCAGCTGCTGGGCTTTCCCGCCGCCTTCATCGAGGCCTTGCCGGCCTGGCTCGCGGGGCGCGAGAGTTTCTTCTGGGCGCATGATTTCTATGCTTTGTGCCCGCGCGTCACGATGATCGACGCCATTGGCCGGTTCTGCGATGTCGCGGATACGGCGACATGCGGGCGCTGCCTGGGCATGAAGGGCAGCCACGAATTCGCCGCCCCCAACATGCCAGCTCCCGCCGCTCACCGCGCGCTGTTCCGCTCCGTTCTGCGCGGCGTCACCCATGTGCTCACGCCTTCCGCCAGCGCCGCCGCCTATCTCGGCCGGGTGTTCGACGATGTCTCCTTCGAGCCGTTACCCCACCCCGAGGCCGTGCCCGCCAAACCCGCCGCGCTCAGCACGGCCAACGAGCCCGAAATCATCATGCTCGGCGCCATCGGCCCGCATAAAGGCTCGGGCAAGCTGCTCGAAATCGCCGAGCGGGCCTGGCTGACGCGGCCGGCGCTGAAATTCCGCGTCATCGGCTATACCGACATCGACAAGGCGCTGCAGGCGGTGGGCAATGTCACCATCACCGGCTCATTTCCCCCCGCCGAGTTGCCGCGCCTGCTGGGCGAGGCGCGCGGCCGGCTGGTGCTGTTTCTCTCCACCTGGCCGGAAACCTATTCCTATACCCTGTCCGAGACCCTGCTGGCCGGGCTGGTGCCGTTGGTGCCAGATATCGGCGCCCCGGCCGAGCGCGTGCGCCGCGCGGGCATTGGCGCGGTGTTTCCCTTCCCAGCGGATGCCGAGACGGTGCTGGCCCTCATCGACAGGCTTCTGGCCAATCCCCGCGCCCTGCGCGCCAAGGGGGCCAGCCCGCTGGCCGCCTTCCGCAGCGCGGACGACCTCGCGCGGTACCGCGATTTGCTGTGCGCCGCGCCGCGGCTCTCCCGCGAGGCCTGAGGCGTTTACCCGCGCCGCCGAACCGGGCAGACTGCCGCGCCATCTGGGTCTTCAGCGGTTAGATCAATATTGGCTTGGATTGAGTCGGCAGACGCCAGCCAAACCAATGAAATTGATCGTTAAAATATAACTAGAGCGGGTGCGTCATAACGCATCCCGCTCTAGCTGAAGACCCAGGGCTTTGTTTTAATACCAGTCAGCCCTGAGGCTGACTGGTATGCGCGTGAGGTTGGTGGGGCGGCCACGCGCAAACTCAAAGAGTTATACTGCCCCGCCACCGTATTCGAAGCGTCAAACATTTGGCGGGATGGTATAAGGAGAGACTTGCCGATGCGTCGTGTCATCTTGCTGGTGCTGGCCGTGCTGTTGGGTGGCGGGGGGTATCTGGCCGCCAAGGCTTGGCTGTTTCCCGCCCCTCAAGCGGTTGCCAACCAGAATCTCCGCCCCCTCACCAGTGCCGAGCAGGCGGTGTTTCTGCCCCTGGTATGTGGTGGGGCCAGCGCGGGCAGCGACGGCTACGCCCATGATTGCGCCAGCCTGCCGGGCTACCCTTCCGATGATTATGGCGGCGCCGGGCTGGGGCTTGGCATCACGCTTACCAGCATCACCCAGGGCCAGCTCACGGGGGCGGGGCGCGATGAGGCCTATGTTTCCTATCTGGGCAGTTTCGAGCCGCATGTCACCAATTTCGGTGGCGGCATCCTCTTTACCCGTGGCGCGGCGGGCGGGTGGGCGCTGGCCAAATGGTTCCCCGGCGCCAGCCTCGATGGGTGTTTGAGCCTCTCCCCCCAAGGCCGCGCGCGCTTTTTATGCCTCAAATCCTATGAAGGTCAGGGTGTGGCCGATACCAGCCTGACGGTCATGCAAGTCGGTTCCGCTCCCAGGCCCGTGCTGGCGGCCACGGATTTACGCGCCAGCCTGAACGCGGAGGCCAATTGCGGGCAGGTCAACGCGCCGTCCCAGGCCGTGCTGCTGGCGCTGGCGGGGCTGCGCCGCACGGCCGTGGGGTTTGGCGTGCAGGCGACGTATGTGGCGGCGGGCACCGCCGCCACGGCCTGCGCGGCGCACGCATTCGCCACCGCCCCCACCCAAACCGCAACCCTGACCCTGACCCCCGATGGCGACGGTTTCACCCTCTCGCCCGCCCTCACCTTCGCGCCGGTGGCGGCGCCATGATGCCCAGCCCCCGCGAGCAACTCATCCAGGCCGCGCGCGCCATGGCCGCGCGGGGCTTGGCGGCGGGCACGTCGGGCAATGTCTCGCTGCGCACGCAGGGGGGCATCCTCATCACCCCTTCGGCCGTGCCGTATGAAGCCCTGACGCCTGAGATGATCCCGCTCCTGCACGAGGACGGCTCGCACGAAGGCCCCTACCGCCCGTCCTCCGAGTGGCGCTTCCATCTCGATCTGCATCTCTCCCGCCCCGAGATCGGTGGCGTCGTGCATCACCACGCCCCCCACACCACGGCGCTGGCCATGGCGCGGCGCGAGATTCCGCCCTGCCATTACATGGTCGCGCGGTTTGGCGGGGGGAATGTGCGGTGCGCGGGCTATGCGTTGTTCGGCACGGCCGAGCTTTCGGCCGAAGTGGTCAAGGCGCTCGAAGGCCGCACCGCCTGCCTCATGGCAAGCCATGGCGGCTTGGCGGTCGGGCGCGATGTGTGGGCCGCCCTGGCGGCGGCCACCGAGCTGGAAGTGCTGGCGCAGCATTATTTATTGTCGCTGGCGGCGGGCGGCCCGGTGCTGCTGAGCGAGGCGGAAATCACCGCCGCGCTCACCCAGTTCGCCACCGCCTACCGGCCCAACACCGGCGCCTGAGCGCAATATGCCCGCAGAGTGCCGCGCCAAAACCCAAAATCAGAGCCTTGGGCTGAAGGCGCCAGGCTTCAGTGCCGGAACAGCACCGCCTGGCCCATCGGCTCGCCGGTCACCACGCCCTCAAACATCACCACATTGCCGCGCACGATGGTCGCCACCGGCCAGGCGGTGACTTCCGTGCCCGCAAACGGCGTCCAGCCGCACTGGCTGGCGATCCAGGAATTCTCGATCTTGCGCTTGGCCTTCATGTCCACGATCGAGAAATCGGCATCATAGCCCACGGCGATGCGCCCCTTGGCCATCGCGCCATAAATCCGCGCCGGCCCGGCCGACATCAGATCAACCAGCCGCATCAGCGGCAGGCGCCCGGCATTCACCTGGCTCAGCATCAGGGGCAGCAAGGTCTGCACGCCGGTCAGGCCGGAGTGGCAGGTCGGCCAGGGGCGCTCCTTGGCCTCGGCGGTGTGGGGGGCGTGGTCGGAGGCGATGGTGTCCGCCGTGCCGTCCAGCAGCGCGGCCCAGGCGGCATCCTGGTGGTGCTTGTCCCTGATCGGCGGGTTCATCACCGCATAGCCGCCCAGCCGCTCATAGGCCTCGGGCCCGGCCTGCAGCAAATGGTTCACCAGCACCTCGGCGCTCAGCAGCCGCTTATGCTCGCGGATGAAGGCGAATTCCTCGGCGGTGGAGACGTGCAGAATATGCGCGCGCTTGCCGGTCTTTTCGGCCAGCGCGGTCACGCGCGCCGTGCCCAGCCGGGCGCATTCGGGGTCGCGCCACTCGCCATGGGCGGCGTAAGGGTCGCCGACCGAGAAGCGGGATTTGCGCTCTCGCAGCCGGTATTCATCCTCGGCGTGAAACGCAACGAGATGGCGCGAGCCGCGCAGCACGCGTTCGATATTCTCATCATCCTCGACCAGCAGGTCGCCGGTCGAGGAGCCCGCGAACACCTTCACGGCGCACACGCCGGGCATGTCTTCCATCTCGCCGACATGGTCGGCGTTTTCCTTGGTGGCGCCGACGTAAAAGCCCAGATCGCAATAAGTGTGGCTGGGGATATAGTCGTATTTGGCCTGTACCGTTTCCGGGTCGGTGGTGGCGGGCTTGGTGTTGGGCATGTCAAACACCGTGGTCACGCCGCCCAGCACGGCGGCGAGCGAGCCAGAGCGCATATCCTCGACCCCGGGAATGCCGCCCTGGCCGCCATCGCGGAAATGCACATGCGGGTCGATGATGCCGGGCAGCACATGCAGATTGGCGGCGTTGAAACGCTCGGCGGCATCGCCGAGGTTTTTGCCGATGGCGGCGATATGGCCGGCGATCACGCCGACATCGGCGCTCACCTCGCCCCAGGGCAGCACCACCGTGCCGTTCTCGATGATCAGGTCAAACTTCATGGTTCCCCTCCCAGCAGCCGGCCCGCGGCCTCGGCCACATGCTCCAGCGTCAAATCCTCCATGGCCGCCTCGCCTTCCGGGCCCGGCGCCACGGCAATGCCGGTCTTCACCCCGGCCGGCGCATATTCGCTGGCCTTCGAGCGCCCGAACAGCCCAAGCGTGGGCGTGCCTGCGGCCGCGGCCAGATGCATCAGCCCGGAGTCATTGCCTATATATATGGTGCTCCGGCGCAGACATGCAGCCGCCTCGGCCAGGCTGAGCTTGCCGACCAGATTGATGGCGTCCGGCAGCGCCGCCAGCACGGGCGCGGCGCGGCGGGCCTCATCGGCGCCGGGCCCGCCAAACACCGCGGCCCGGGCGCCCGGCAGGCGCGCGGCCAGCACATGGTAGAGCGCCACAAACCGCTCCGGCGGCCAGATCTTGCCGTCCCAGTTGGCCGTGGGGCCGAGCGCGATCACCGGGCCCTCGCCCAGCAGCCGGGCGGCCTTGGCGTCATCCTCGGGCGCGGTCCAGGCCACGGGCAGGGGGGCGGGGTCGAACCCCATGGCTTGGCCCAGCTGCACATAACGCCGCCCGGGCCGCCGCCCGCCTTTCATGATCTTGCGGCGCTTGGCGGCCAGCAGCAGCGAAACGCCCGAGCCCCGCAGATCCACGACCAGATCCCAGACATGCCCGGCAACGCCCCGCCACAGCACGAGCCAGTGCAGGTCGAAGCGTCTCTTGTCGAACACGATCAGCTTTTCCAGCCGTGGAAAGCGCGCGAACACGCCCGCGCTCGGGGAGCCGCAGGCAATGGTGAAGCGCGCGGCCGGATATTGCCGGCGCAGCTGTTCCAGTATGCCGCAGGAGATGACGGCATCGCCGATGCGCGAGGAGCTGATGAAGAGAATTCTCATGCTGCCGCCCGCTTAGCCTGTTTAGGGCCGCGCGCAAACCGGGCTTGCCCGCAAGGGGGGATTTTCCCATCTTGTACGGTATGACAAACATCGCCCTTTTGCCCGACCGCGCCGTGCTCTCCATCCAAGGCCCCGACCGTGTGGCGTTTCTCAACGGGCTGGTCAGCAATGATGCCGCCAAAGCCGCCCCCGGCCGGGCCGTGTGGGCGGCGCTGCTCACCCCGCAAGGGCGCTACCTCACCGATTTTTTCATCTTCGCGGCCGAGGACGCCCTGCTCCTCGACATCAAGCGGGCCGATGGCGCGCTGCTGTTGCAAAAGCTGCGCCGCTTCCGCCTGCGCATGGCGGTGGAGATTTCCGGCCTTGATGAGGACTGGCACGTTCAGGCCGCCTGGGACGGGCCGCCGCCCGCCGCGCCGCACGCCGCTCCAGACCCGCGCCTGCCCGAGGCGGGGTTTCGCCTGCTCGTTCGCACGCCGCTGCCGGCCACGGCCACGGCCGCGCATTATGCCGCCCACCGCATCGCGCTCGGCCTGCCCGATGGCGCCCCCGACCTGGAGCCCGAGAAAACCCTGCTGCTGGAGGCCGGGTTCGATGAACTGCACGGCGTCGATTGGGCCAAGGGCTGCTATATGGGCCAGGAATTGACCGCGCGCACCAAATATCGCGGGCTGGTCAAGCGCCGGCTGGTGCCCGTTGCCCTGTCGGCGCCGCTCGCGTCTGGTACCTTGATTTACGCCGGAGACACGGAGGTTGGGCGCATGGGCTCGGGCGTGGAGGGCGCGGGCCTGGCCATGTTGCGGGTTGAGGCGCTGGGGGCTGAGCTGCGCGCGGGCACGGTCTCACTCGCGCCGCGCGTGCCGTCCTGGCTGGCTCTTGCCACCACGCCGTGAATTGCCTGCCAAACGGCGTGTCAAACAGCCCTGGACACCTCCCCCGAGTGCGCCAAAATTTAACGGACTGTCTATTATTTAAATCGCTCTCCGATAATTCTGTTGACGTGCCCTGTATAATCAATCATGCGTAACAGGCCGTTTTTTGTCATGAAACGTAATGCCTAACAGGGGGAACAAATAATGAGCACGGTTTCTAGCGGAGGTGTGCGCCTCAAGCGCGACAGCCTCGGTCTCTCGCAAATCATAGCGTCCACGCTGGCGAATATCGCGCCCGCGATGAGTTTTTTCTTCGGCTTCGGTCTCATCGCCTCGGGCGCGGGGGTCGGCGCGCCGATCACCATCCTGGTGGCGATGATCGTCATCCTCTTTCTTACCAACACGCTGGCGCAATTCTCCAAATACCGCCCGAGCACCGGTTCGTTCGTGACCTTCATCGGCATGTCGTTCGGGCCGACGGCGGGCGCGGCGGCGTCGTTGTTCGTGGTCACCGGCTATTGCATCGCCGCCGCGTCGGTGGTGGTGATCGCGGGCGGCTGGGCCGCGACCACGCTGCAAACCTTCCTGCACATCAACATTCCCTGGCAGGTGCTCAGCATTGTCGCCACGGCGGTGGTCGGGTTCCTGGTTGCGCGCGGCATTGGCCTGTCCACCACCTGGGCGGCGATTTTCTTTTATTTCGAGCTGGCGCTCCTGCTCGTTGGCGCGGTGATCATGCTGGTCGCCAACCATGGCGCGATCTCGATGGCGCCGTTTGAGTTCTCCTCCGTCACCGGCGGCTGGAAGGGCATCGGGCTTGGTTTCCCGCTGGCCATCTATCTGTTCATCGGCTGGGAAAACTCGGCGATGCTCGCCGAAGAGACCACTGATCCGCGCCGCAACGTGCCCCGCGCCCTCATTACCGGCACGCTCTCGATCGGCATTCTCTACATGTTCCTGGCCTTCGCCACCGAGACGGCGTTCCATAACAACGTGACCGCCATCGGCAATTCGGCCATTCCCTTCGTCGATGCCTTCAAGGCCTCGGCGGCCGGGCTGCTCATCGTTGCCTATCTGGCCGGCGTGACCTCGATCTTCTCCTCACTGATCGGCCTCACCAACGCCCAGGCGCGCATTTTGTTCAACTCCTCGCGTGAAGGGCTGCTGCCCGAGTTCTTCGGTAAGGTGCACCCTCAGCACCACACGCCGCACTCGGCCATGTGGGCGTTCATCGTCATCGCCCTGCTCATCGTTCTGGGCTTTGGCACGTTCGACAATATCGACCCCGTGACCCTGTTCGGTGAAACCGGCACCATGGGCACCATTCCGGTGGTGATCACCTATCTGCTCACCAACCTCGCCTTGCCGGTGTACATGCTGCGCTATCACCGCAACGAGTTCTCGCCCTTCAAGCACCTCATCGTCCCGCTGCTGGGCACGGCGTTCATGCTGTTCCCGCTCTGGGGCCTGGTGCAGCCCGGCCAGCCGGCGCCGTTCAACATCTACCCCTACGCGACCCTGGCCCTGTTCGCCTTCGCCCTCATCTATGGTGCGATCCTGGCCAAGCGTAACCCCGATCTGGTGCAGCGCATCGGCTCCTATGTCGCCGACGAAGAATACTGATCGGCTTCAGTGCTCGTGAGAAAGGCGGTGCCTCGCGGCACCGCCTTTTTTCATGTTCGCGGGGCGCTGAAAGTCAGGAAAGGCGATCGGGCATTTTTCATGTGGCGGCGCGCAGCTGCTCGGGTGAGGCGCCGAACCAGCGTTTGCAGGCGCGTGAGAAGGGGCTGAGCTCGGCATAGCCCAGCAGCTGGGCGATGGTGGAAATGCTGAGATGCGCCTGGGCGAGATAGGACCGGGCGAGGGTGCGGCGGACATCTTGCACGGCCTCGGCATAGGTGACGCCCTCGGCGCTCAAGCGGCGCTGGAGGGTCCAGCGGGCAATGCCGAGCGCCTCGGCCACCTGCTCGATGGGAGGCGCGCCATCGGGCAGGCGGGAGCGGATTTCGGCGCGCACGCGGTGGGGCAGCGGCACGCCGCCGCGCGGCAGGCGCTGGCCGTAGGCCTGGGCGGTGAGGCGGGCATAGAGCCCGGCATTGAAGCCCGGCATGCGGGCGCCGAGATCGCCGGGGCGGAAGATGAGCGCGTTGGTGCGCTGGCCGAAAAACACCGGGGCGTTGAAGGTGGCCTCGTGGGCGGTGGCATCCTCGGGCGCGGGATGCTCGAAATGCACTTCCTCGGGCGTGAAGCCGGGGCCGTAGGCCTGGCGCAGCAGGTTTTGAAACATCGCGAGGCTCAGCTCGGCATCCTGGCGGCGCTCGAGAATCCGCCAGTCGAGGATGCGGTATTCGAGCCGGAGCAGGCTGTTTTCGGTCCGCACCCGGAACTCGCTGGCCTGCTGGTGGAGGGGGAACAGGTCTGAGAACTGGCGGAGCGCCATGCCGATGCTGGGCGCGGCGAGCGCGATATCGCCCACCAGCCCGTGCGAGGAGGCGGGGAACTGGCGGCCGTAGCGGAGGCCGAAATCATCGTGCCCGGAGACGCGGGCGGCGCGCTCCATCATCTCGGCATAGGCCGATAGTTTGAGGCTGCCCTTGGCGTTTTCGTCCAGCCGGGCGGCATCCACCCCCGACGGGCCCATGACCGCGTCGGCATCAGCCCCCAGCTCGCCGAGGAACGGCACCAGCCCCGCCGTCGCCACCAGCGCCAGCTCCGGGCTCGCCCCCTGCCTTGCAAATTGGCTCATTCCACTCACTCCGCTGTCGGCCGCGGTTGGCATTTTCCCTGATTGGGGGGAGCGTAGAACGGGCGTTGCGCGCGCGCAACCCTTGGCGGGCGTTGTATTCGGGGGTCAATAAATGCCCGGCTGGGTTGGGTGATAGTGGGGACAATGGAACCCGAGGAGGAGCCCGCATGACCCAAAATCTGAAATTCTACATCGACGGCAAATGGGTGGACCCGGTGGTGGCCAACCCGATCGCCGTGATCGACCCCGCCACCGAGGCGGCGTTTACGGAAATCTCGGGCGGGTCGAAGGCGGATGTGGACAAGGCGGTGGCGGCGGCCAAGCGGGCGTTTCGGAGCTTTTCGAAAACCAGCCAGACCTACCGGCTGGAATTGCTGAAAACCTGCCTGGAAGTTTACAATAAACGCTATGACGACATCGCCGCGGCCTGCACGCGCGAAATGGGCGCGCCGCTCAGCTTCTCGAAAGAGGCCCAGGTGTGGGTGGGGCAAGGGCATTTTCAGGCGCTGATCGACAAGCTGGAGCGGTTTGAATTTTTCGAGACCCGCGGCAGCACCCGCGTCGCGCTCGAGCCCATTGGCGTGTGCGGGCTGATTACGCCCTGGAACTGGCCGCTGAACCAGATTGTGTGCAAGGTGGCCCCCGCCCTGGCGGCGGGCTGCACCATGGTGCTGAAGCCTTCGGAGATCGCGCCCCTCAACGCGCTGATTTTCGCCGAGGTGATGCATGAGGCGGGCGTGCCGGCGGGGGTGTTCAATCTGGTCAACGGCACGGGGCCGGATGTGGGGCAGAAGCTGGCCGAGCACCCGGATGTGGACATGATGAGCTTCACCGGCTCGACGCGGGCCGGCATCATCGTGGCGCGCGAGGCGGCCAATACGGTCAAGCGCGTGTGCCAAGAGCTGGGCGGCAAATCGGCCAATATCTTGCTGCCCGACGTGGATTTGGAGGATGCGGTGCGCAAGGGCATCGGGGCGTGCTTCATCAATACCGGGCAAAGCTGCGATGCCGCCACCCGCATGCTGGTGCCGCGCCTGCTGCATGACCAGGCGGTGGCGATTGCCGCCGACGAGGCCGCCAAACAGACCACCGGCAACCCGTGGGACGCCGGCACCGTGCTCGGGCCGCTGGTGAGCGAGCTGCAATGGAACAAGGTCCAGAGGCTGATCAAGGCCGGGATCGATGAGGGCGCCACGCTCGCCTGCGGCGGGCTGGGGCGGCCAGAGGGGCTGAACAAGGGCTATTATGCCAAGCCGACCGTGTTTGGGAATGTGACGCCGGGCATGACCATCGAGAAGGAGGAGATTTTTGGGCCGGTGCTCTCGATCATCCCCTATGACACGCTCGACCAGGCGATCGAGATCGCCAATGACACGGTCTATGGGCTGGCGGCCTATGTACAGAGCCGGGATCTGGGCAAGGCCCGCGAGGTGGCCGCCGAGATGCGGGCGGGCAGCGTTTACATCAACTACCCCGACCTTGATTTCGCGGCGCCTTTTGGCGGCTACAAGCAATCGGGCAATGGGCGCGAATATGCGGATTTCGCGCTGCATGATTTTCTGGAGATCAAGGGCATTGTCGGGTACGGCGGTTAGATCAATATTGGTTTAGAGTGAGTCGACAGATGCAAGTCATACCAGTCAGCCCTGAGGCTGACTGGTATGCGCGTGGGGGGCGGCCACGTGCACAATCAAAGGGTCGCCGCACGCCAGAACACGCCCGGAAACATTATCAAATGTTTTTTGGCCGTTTCTTTGTTGTAAAAAAGGCCGGCGTTTTGGGGAGCGCCGGTGGCGGTTTTTCAGGCCCCCAGCAAGGCGTTCAGGCTTTGCTCGAGCTGTGAGCGCGGCAGGCGGCTGGCGCGGCCGGGGAAGATGATGTCGGCCTCGCGCTCGGGGTGGGTGAGCATGTACATATCGACGCTGGGCAGGAAGATGCGCCGCCATTCATCGGCCCAGACGCCAAGCGCGCGGTCATGGGCGACCTCGAAGATGGTTTTGCGGTCGCTGTCGACGAAAATCTTCAGGCCGTAATAGGGCAGCAGCAGTGGCACCAGGGCGGAGATGCCCTCGATGATGACCGGGCGGGCGGTGGTGAGGCGCTTGGGCGTTTTGGAGACCGCGAAGCTCTGCCAATCGAACGGGTAATAGGTGCAGGCGCCGGTTTTGGCGAGGTCGATGACCGCCTGGAGGAATTGCTCATAGCGGATATAGGGGAAGGGAAAGCCGGGCTGGCGCGAGACCCAGTCGGCTTCGGCGCTGATGAACTCATCGACGTGCAGGATCGGGAAGCCATAAATTTCGGCCAGGCGCAAAGCCAGGGTGGTCTTGCCCGCGCAGGGCAGACCGTCGATCGCGATGAGGGGTTTTTTGAGCGCATGGGCGAGACCGCCCGCTTTCCCCAACTCTCCCGCAGCTGCCATGTGACCCCGTCTCCACGTCACAAGATCTGGCCCAAGGCCCAAATTGTGCGTGTGCTTAGCGCATTTCGCTCAGGCCGGTAAAGTCACGCGCACGCGCAGGCCCTTGGGGGTGGCGTCGAGCATGGCGATGTCGCCGCCATGGGCGCGGATGATGTTGCGCGCGATCGCCAGCCCCAGGCCCGAGCCGCCGGTTTCGCGGTTGCGGCTGGTCTCGAGGCGGCGGAACGGCTCGAACACCCGCTCGCGCTCGGTTTCGGGGATGCCGGGGCCATCATCCTCGATGTCGATGCGCACCAGCCCCTTGTGCGGGGGGCTGAGGGTGACATGCGCGGCATCGCCATATTTGACCGCATTGCCGATGAGGTTGGCGAAGGCGCGCTTGCAGGCGAGCGGGCGCAGCCGCACGGCCAGATGCTCGGGGCCCTGGTAGGTGATGGCTTCCTGGCGCGCGGGGGTGAGGTCGGCCTGGTCATCGAGGATGGCGCGCAGGAGGCTGGCCAGATCGACCGGCGCCGGGGTTTCGGTGCTGCCGATGTCGCGGCCAAAGGCCAAAGTGGCGGCGACCATGGCCTCCATTTCATCGAGGTCGGCGAGCATTTTTTCGCGCTGCTCGTCGTCTTCCATGAATTCGGCGCGCAGTTTCAGGCGCGTGATGGGGGTGCGCAGATCATGGCCGATGGCGGTGAGCAGGAAGGTGCGGTCCTCGACGAAACGCCGGATGCGCGCCGCCATGGTGTTGAAGGCCTTGGCGGCGGTGACGATTTCGGCCGGCCCCTGCTCGGGCAAGGGCGGGGCGGTGACCACGTCGCGCCCCAGCGCCTCGGCGGCGGCGGCCAGCGTTTGCACCGGGCGCAGCAGCGTGCGCACCGCCCAGATGATCATCACCGCGCCCAGCAGGGTCATGACGATGAAGGCGGTGGCGAAGCCGCGCGAGCGCCAGGGCGTGGGCGGGGGCAGCACGGCGCTGATGGTCAGCCAGGTATCGGGATAAAAATGACCGCCGGGCGGCGGGCCGGGCGGGCCGCCAAAGGATGCCTCCGCCGGGCCGCCGGGCGGTGGCCCGAAGGGCGGGCCTGCGGGCCCGTCATCGGACGGGGGGGCGAAAGCGGAATCGGGCCCGTCATCGGGCGGGGGGCCGGCATCTTGGGTCAGGCCGAGCCATTCATCGGCCAGCGGGTGGGTGCGCAGAAACCGCGCCATGGGGCTGGCATCGTCGGGCGCCAACCCGTTGGGCAGGGCGGAGGCGGCGCGCAAGCCGAAGCTGATGACGCAATGGGGCGGAAAGCCCGCGACGCGCAGGGAGAGGCCATCTGGGTGCAGGAAGGGAGGAATGCCTTCGGAGAAGATCGCCGCGCGGATGGCCTCGGCATCGGCCGGGGCCATGCGGGATGTGCCGGCCAGGGGCGGCGTGGTGGTGAGGATGGCGGTCTCGCCGTCGGGCAGGGATTCGCGGGCCAGCACATCGGCCCGGTCGGCGGGCGCGGCCTGGGCGATGTGGCGGTAGAGAATGGTGGCGCGGGTGGCGAATTCCTGCATCTCCTCGGTGTGGAGGAGCTTGATCTGGTTGAAGGTGTGGATGAGCAGCCCGAGCAGCTGGATGGCGGCGAAACCGACCAGCAGGAGCAGGATCATGCGCCGCGCCAGCGAGTGGGGCTTGAAGAACAGCCGCACCTCAGATCCGCTCGACCGGCGTGGAGAGCACATAGCCACCGCCGCGCACGGTCTTGATGATCTGGGCGTTGCGCCCGTCATCCTCGAGCTTGCGGCGCAGGCGCGAGACGGCCACGTCGATCGCGCGGTCGAACGGGCCGGCCTGGCGGCCGCGCAGCAGGTCGAGCAGCATGTCGCGGGTCAATACGCGGTTGGGGCGGTCGAGCAAGGCCAGCAGCAGGTCATATTCGCCGCCGGTGATGGCGACCTCGACGCCCTGGGGGTCGAGCAGGCGGCGGCGGGCGGTTTCCAGCACCCAGCCGGCGAACTGGTAGATTTTGGTGTGGTCGGCCGGGCGCTGGTCGGCTTCGGTGGTGCGGCGGAGCACGGCGCGGATGCGGGCCAGCAGCTCACGCGGGTTGAAGGGCTTGGTGACGTAATCATCGGCGCCAAGCTCGAGGCCGATGATGCGGTCGGTATCCTCGGCCATGGCGGTGAGCATGATGATGGGAATGTTCGATTCGGCGCGCAGCCAGCGGGCAATGTCGAGGCCGCCTTCGCCGGGCAGCATCAGGTCGAGCACCACGAGCTGGAAATGACCGTTGGCGACGGCGCGCCTTGCCTCCTTGCCATCGCGCGCGGTGGTGACGCGCAGGCGCTGGCGCTCGAGAAACTTGGCCAGCAGGTCGCGGATTTCGCGGTCATCATCGACGATGAGGATATGAGGCAGATGGTCCATGGCTGTTACAATAGCGCCGCCCCGCCCGCTTGGGCAGGGCTTGTTACAATCATTGACAATTTGGCCGATGCCGCAACCAACAGGCGGTTTCCAAGAAAACACTTGCGCCCCGGGGCCATGGGCTTTAAGGGGCGCCCCACGCAGCAACGTACGTGCCTCTGCCGGTCCTCCGGTTACGCAACGGCGTCAAGCGTTCTGGCAGCACAGCTGGGGAGACCCGGAAGTTGGCTGGTTCGTTCGACCGTTTTGTAACCCATGCCGCGCCACATCGCGGCCCATAGAGGATAAGGAGCAGGGCGATGACCCCTCGTGTCGCGTCGTATCTTGAATCCAACCCCGCCACCCCCTGCCTGGTGCTCGATTTGGAGCGGGTGGGGGAGAATTATGACCGGCTGCACGCCGCCCTGCCGGCGGCGAGGATTTTTTATGCCGTGAAGGCCAACCCGGCCGCGCCGATTTTGCGCCTGCTGGTGGAGCGCGGCTCGTGCTTCGATGCCGCCTCGCTGCCCGAGATCGAGGCCTGCCTGGAGGCGGGGGCGAGGGCCGCGGATATTTCCTATGGCAACACGGTGAAGAAGCCCGCGGCGATCGCGCGGGCGCATGCGCTGGGCGTGCCGCTATTTGCCTTTGATTCGGACGAGGAGTTGGAAAAGCTCGCCCGCCATGCGCCGGGAGCCAAGGTTTATTGCCGCGTGGCCGTGGCCAATGAGGGCGCGGACTGGCCGCTTTCCAACAAATTCGGCACCCCGCCGGCCCAGGCCCGCGCGCTGATGCTCAAGGCCCGCGCGCTGGGGCTGGTGGCTCATGGGCTGTCTTTTCATGTCGGCAGCCAGCAGACCTGCGCGAGCGCTTATGAAAACGCCATCTCCACGGTGGCGGCGCTGTTCACGGACCTGAAATCGGCGGGGCTGGAGCTGAAAATGCTCAATCTCGGCGGCGGGTTTCCGGTGCGCTATGAGCGCGACGTGCCCGAGGCCGGGGTGTATGGCACGCGCATCATGGCCGCTATGGTGGAGAATTTCGGCAATGACCTGCCGGACATGCTGATCGAGCCGGGGCGCGCCATGGTGGGCGATGCGGGGGTTGTGGTCTCTGAGGCGGTGCTGGTGTGCAAGCGCATCCCCGAGGATGAGCGCCCATGGGTGTATCTCGATATCGGGCGGTTTGGCGGCTTGGCCGAGACCGAGGGCGAGGCGATCCGCTACCGGGTGAGCGCCGAGGCGAGCGGCCCGCTGGAGCCCACCGTGCTCGCCGGCCCGACCTGCGATGGCGTGGATGTGATGTATGAGAAAACCCCCTGCCTGCTGCCGCGGGGCCTCAAATCTGGCGACCGGGTGCTGATCCACGATACGGGGGCCTATGTGACCAGCTATGCCAGCCAGAATTTCAACGGCTTCGCGCCGCTGGCCGAACATTACATATGATGTCATCCGGGCGCCGCTTGCAGCGGCGCCAAAACCCCTTAATTTCGGGCGTGGATTCGCACTCAAACCAGGACAAGGGGAACACCACCATGGATGAGATCACGCTCAAGGCCGCCGATGGCAGCGGCGAGTTTTCGGCTTTTGTGTGGAAGCCGGCCGAGGATTCGGCCGGCGCCGTGGTGCTGATTCAGGAGATTTTCGGCGTCAATGACGCGCTGATCGAGACCGCCGAGGCGCTGGCACAGCAGGGCTTCATCGCGGTCGCGCCCGATCTGTTCTGGCGCCAGGAAAAGGGCGTGAAGCTGACCGATAAAAGCGAGGCCGAGTGGAAAAAAGCCTTTGAGCTGATGAACGGCTTCGACCAGGACAAGGGCGTGGAGGATTTGAAGGTGGCGCTCGATGCCGCGCGCGCCCTGCCGGGCTGCAATGGCCGGGCGGGCACCATCGGGTTTTGCCTGGGCGGGCGGCTGGCGGTGATGATGGCGACCCGCTCGGACGCGGATGTGAACGTGTCCTATTACGGGGTGGCGCTGCAAAATCTGGCGGGGGAATTCGACAATATCTCGGCGCCGCTGATGCTGCACCTGGCCGAGAATGACGAATATTTTCCCGCCGCCGGGCAGGAGAAGCTGCTCGATGCGCTGGAGGGAAATGAATGGGTGGATGTGTTCATCTACCCCGATGCCCAGCACGCCTTCGCGCGGCCCAACGGCGTGCATTACGATGCCCGCGCGGCGGTGATCGCCAATGGCCGCACCACCGAGCTGCTGGCCGAAATTCTCGACTGAGCCGGCTGTGCGGCTGACCAGGCGGCAGGTTTTGGGCGGGGCGGCGGCGCTGGTTGCCGCGCCGGCCCACGCGGCCCTGCCCGATTTCGCGGCGGCGGTGCAAAGCCAGATGAACGCGCTGGGCGACGGCCCGGTGCTGCTCAACTCCTATCTGGTGGAAACCGGGCCGGACGCCACGGCGTTTGACCTCACCCAGGCCAATGCGGCTTATGTGTATGACAACGCCCTGGCCGGGCTGCTGCTGCTGGCCGCCGGCAAGCGCGCCGCCGCCGGGCGGATCGGGCAGGCGCTGGCCTTCGCGCAGAGCCATGACCGGCAATTCAGCGATGGCCGGCTGCGCAATGCCTATGCCGCCGGGCCGGTGAGCGCGCCGGTGAAGCTGGCCGGGTTTTGGGATGCCAAGGCCGGGCAATGGGATGAGGATCCGTATCAGCTGGGCACCGATTCCGGGCCGCTCGCCTGGGCGATGATTTTATGGGCGCGGCTGGGCATGACCGCCCCCGCCTTGGCCGCCGCGCGGTTTTTGGACGCGCGCCTGCGCACCGGGCTGGGCTATGAGGGCGGGCTGTACGGGTTTGATAACGCCCAGACGCTGCTGGCCTGGCAGAGCACCGAGCAGAATACCGATCTGACCGTCGCCTTCCGCGCGCTGGGGCGGACCGAGGACAGCGCCCATGCGGCGGCGTTTGTGGCCGCCATGAAGGGGGCGGCGGGGTTTGCCACCGGCACCGGGCCAGATGGCCGCATCAACCGCGCGGTGTCGGCCGATGCCGGGATTTGGCCCTATCTCGCCGGGCTGGGCGATGCGGCGAGCGCCCGGGCGGCGATTGCCGCGCTGCGCCATGATGATGGAATCGGGTTCGCGCAGGTGAGCGATGGCGTGTGGCTGGAAGGCACCGGTTTTGCCGCCCTGGCGCTGCGCGAGATGGGCGAGACGGCGCTGGCCGCGCGGTTTTTGGCCACGATCGGCGCCAATATCTCCCCCGAAGGCTATGTGTACGCGACCGAGGCGCCGATGCTCTCGACCGGCCTTGGCGTGGGGCCGGCGGTGAAGCCGGGCGCCGCGGTGCAGCCATTTAATTATTATCGCCGCCCCTCGCTCAGCGCGACCTGCTGGGCCGGGCTGGCCGGGCTTGGCGCCAACCCGCTGGCCGGGTAGGCCCCCTTCCCTATTTGCCGATACAGAAGCTGGAAAACACGGCGTCCAGCACGTCCTCGACCCCGATGGCGCCAGCCAGGCGGGCCAGGGCGTGGGCGGCCATGCGCAGCTCCTCACCGCGCAATTCGGGATCATCGAGGGGGAGCGCGGCGGTGAGGGCCTGGGCGGCATCGCGCGCGCAGGCCACCTGGCGCGGGCGGGCGAGCGCGGCGGCGCCCTTGGTATCGGTGAGGGCGTGGGCGGCCGAGATGAGCGCCGCGCGCAGCTCGGCCAGGCCCTGGCCGGTTTTGGCCGACAAGGAGAGGTCGCCATCCGGGCTCCGGGCGAGGTCGGCTTTGGTGCGCAGGCGCAGATGCGGCGTGCCGGGCGGGGCTTCGGGGAAGGTTTCGCCGGGGGCGGCGGTGAGGAGCAGGAAATCCGCCCGCGCGGCGCGGGCATGGGCGCGGCGCACGCCTTCGGCCTCGATCTGGTCGGTGGTGTCGCGCAGGCCCGCCGTGTCGGTGAGGTGGACGGGCACGCCGCCCAGATCGACGCGCACGCCCAGCGCGTCGCGCGTGGTGCCGGGCAGGTCTGAGACGATGGCGATATCGTCGCCGGCGAGGGCGTTGAGCAGGGTGGATTTGCCGGCATTGGGGGCGCCCAGGATGACGAATTCCAGCCCTTCGCGCAGGCGCTCGGCGGCGGGGGCGGCACTGAGGGCGGCCCGCATGTCATCGCGCAGCTGGGCGATGCCGGTGAGCAGCGCGGCTTCGACTTCAGGGGGCAGATCCTCGTCGGGGAAGTCGATCAGCGCTTCCTGGCGGGCGATGAGCTGGCGGAGCCGCTCGCGCCAGCCGGCGATGGCGGCGCCAAGGCCGTGCATGGTCTCGAGCGCCAGGGCGCGCTGGGCCTCGGTCTCGGCGGCGATGAGGTCGGCCATGGCTTCGGCGCCGAGCAGATCGAGCTTGCCGTTATAGAGCGCGCGGCGGGAAAATTCGCCGGGCTCGGCCGGGCGGGCGCCAAGCGCGGTGAGCGCGGCCGCGACCGCCGCCCATACCGCCCGCCCGCCATGGAGGGAAAATTCGGCGCAATCCTCGCCGGTGAAGGAGTGGGGCGCGGGAAACAGGGTGATGAGGGCTTCATCGAGCGCGCGCCCGGCATGGGTGAGGCGGCGCAGAGCGGCCTGGCGGGGCTTGGGCAGCGCGCCCGCCAGCGCCGCGGTAATGGCCAGGGCGCGCGGCCCCGAGAGCCGGACCAGCGTGACCGCGCCGCCCCGGCCGGTGAGAGGGGCGAAGATGGTCATGAGAGGTAGCGGGCGGTGAGGTGAGCCTCGAAATGCGCGGGGTTCAGGGGCTCGCCGGTGGCGTTGGCCAAAATCTCGTTAAAGCCGAGCGAGGCGCCGAGGCTGTGGACATGGGCCGTGAGCCAGCCTGAAAGCGGGGCGAGATCGCCTGTGGCGAAATGCTCATCGAGCCCGGGCAGCGCGCGGCGGGCGGACGCCATGAGCTGGGCGGCGGCCATGGCGCCCAGAGTGTAGGAGGGGAAATAGCCGATGGCGCCGTCATACCAATGAATGTCTTGCAGGCAGCCTTGGGCGTGCGTGGGCGGGGTGATGCCGAGCAAGGCGTGGAAGCCCTCATTCCAGGCGGCGGGGAGATCGGCCACGGGCAAATCGCCGCCGAGCAGCGCCTGTTCGAGGCGAAAGCGCAGCAGCACATGGGCGGGGTAGGTCAGCTCGTCGGCCTCCACCCGGATGAAGGAGCGCGCGACCCGGCGCAGGCGGGAGGTGAGCGCGGCCGGGCTGACCGGTTTGGCGAAAGCCTGGCCAAAGAGCGGCGCGAGATAGCCCAAATAAGCGTCCGACCGCGCGGCCTGCATCTCGATGATGAGGGACTGGCTTTCATGCATGGCCATGCCCGCGGCCTCGCCCACCGGCTGGCGGCGGAAGCTGGCGGGCAGGTTTTGCTCATAGAGCGCGTGGCCGGTTTCGTGCAGCACGCCCATGAGGGCAGCGCAGGGGTCTTGCTCATCATAGCGGGTGGTGATGCGGATGTCGGTGGGGGTGCCGCCGCAAAACGGGTGGGCGGAAATATCGAGCCGGGCGGCGGTGAAATCGAGCCCGGCCGCGTGGGCGAGCGCGCGGGCGAGCGCGGCCTGCTCGGCCTCGGGGTATGGGCCCGCCGGCAGGGGCGTGGCCGGGCGGGTGGCTTGCAGGACCTCGGCCCTGGGCAAGGCGGTTTTGAGAAACGCCTCGTACCGCGCGAAAATGCCGGCGGCCTGCGCGGCGGTGATGCCACGCTGATATTGGCTCATCAGCGCGTCATAGGGGGTTTGGCCAAGGGCCGCGCCCAATATGGCGGCGGTTTCGCGGGTGAGCGCCACCACCTCGGCCAATGCGGCTTCAACGGCTTTGAAATCGCTGGTCTTGCGGGCGGCGCGCCAGAGGCTCTCGCAGGTGCGCCCGGCGCGCACGCTGGCCTCGACCAGGTCACGCGGGAGGGCGGTGGCGCGGATATGGGCCTCGCGCATCAGGGTGAGGTTGGCCTCCTCCCAGTCGCCCGCGGCTTGGGCGATGGCGAGATCCTCGCCCAGCTCGGGGCTTGAGAGACACTCATGGGCGAGGCCGGCGAGCGTGGCCAGCTGCTCGCCGCGCGCCTCGGCGCCGCCGGGGGGCATCATGGCCGAGGCATCCCAGGAGAGCATGGCGGCGGCTTCGTTGAGGCAGGCGATGCGGGAGAAGCTTTGCGCCAGGCGCTCATAGGCGGGCTTGGTCATGGGGCGAGCAACCTTTTGCGGGCGAAAAAGATGAACTGAAAGCCCAGCGTGGCCGCGAGGCCGAACCAGGTGAGCGCGTACTGGTAATGGTTGTTGGGGGGGGTGGGCAAGTCTTGCGCGGGGATGGGCAGCAAAGCGCCGGGCGGCGGCGCGGGGCCAAGAACGATGAGCAGGTAAGGCGCGGCCTGGAGCCCCAGCGCGCGGGAGATGGCGGCGGGGTCGAGCGTGTAGAACAGGCGGTGGGCCGGGTCATCGGGCGCGGAGAACCAGCCGGGGTGTTCGGGCGCGCGGATATAGCCGACCGGGTTGGGCGGCAGGGTGAGGGCTTGAGGCGATTGCTCGGGCACCCAGCCGAGATCGACCAGGACGATGGCGCCGGTGGGGCGCTGGCAAGGCTGGATCAGCTCGGCGCCGGGGATGGGGCCGGTGGGGGAGTCCTTGATCTCGTCGCCATAGAGGGCGGCCTGGCCGGGCAGCCACTTACAGATGATCTGCACTTTTTCAAAGGGCGAGGGGGTGGCGGGCAGCGGGATCGGCGCGGCCGCCTGGGCGGCGCGGATTTCGGCGATGATGGCCTCTTTCCATGTCAGCCGGTGCAACTGCCAGACGCCCAGCGCCACCATGGCCGCCATGGCGGCCAAAGTGGCCAGACCCGGCGCCAGGATGCGCCGCCATTTATAGGGGGAGTTCAGCCCGCGACCACCGCGCTGCGGCCGAGATAATAGATGCAGACGAACAGGAACAGCCACACCACATCGACGAAATGCCAGTACCAGGCGGCGGCCTCGAAGCCGAAATGGCGCGAGGGCGTGAACTGGCCGGCGCGGGCGCGGAAGAAGCACACGGTGAGGAAAATGGTGCCGATGATGACATGCAGCCCATGAAATCCGGTGGCGATGAAGAAGGACGAGGCGTAGATGCCGCCATGATAGAAGGGGAAGGGCGAATGGGTATATTCCCACGCCTGCCCGCACAAAAAGGACAGGCCGAGCAGGATGGTGATGCCAAGCCCGCGCACGAGGTTTTTCTGGTCACCCTCGAGCAGCGCGTGGTGCGCCCAGGTTATGGTGGTGCCCGAGAGCAGCAGCACCATGGTGTTGAACAGCGGGATGGCGAACGGGTCTATGCTGGTAACGCCCTGGGGGGGCCAGGTGGGCGCGAAGGCCGTGCCCATTTTCTCGGGAAAGAAGAAGTAATTGAAGTAATTCCAGAAGAAGGAGACGAAGAACATCACCTCGGAGGAGATGAACAGCGCCATGCCGTAGCGCAGCCCGACCTGGGTGACGATTTTGTGCAGGCCGGGCGTGCGGGATTCATGCACCACGTCTCGCCACCAGACAAACATGATGGTGGCAACCGAGAGCAGGCCGATGGCGAGCAGGATGAAATTGTGAAAATGCGCGGCGAGGATGATGCCGGCGAAGGTGGTCATGGCCGAGGCGGCGCCAAAAAGCGGCCAGAGGCTGGGGTCAACCAGATGATATGGATGCGGAACGGAGCCTTTGACCTGGTCCTTGGCGGTGTGGAGATAGCCGCTCATTTAGCACATTCCCCCTCATAGGCTTATTGTTGCCTGGTTGTTACCACATCTGCCCCAGCTCGTGGAGCTTTATCATCACGAAGACATAGATGACGAACGCGAACAGGGCGAGCGCCGCCACGGTGTAGAGGTTGCGCCGCCGGCGGCGGCGGAGAAAGGCTTCGCGCTCATCATCGTCCCAGCCGCTTTGGCCAAGCTCGACATGGGGCATGCGGTCATCCTCGGGCCCCGCGCTGGCCATGTCAGACCAGCCGGTCGACGGCGACGGCCGCGAAGATGATGAACAGATAGAGCAGGGAAAATTTGAAAGCGGCGCGGGCGGGCTTGTCGCCGGTCAGGCTGTGGCCGTGGGCGTCTTGCCGGTCGGCGTACACGCCCCAGCAGAAATAGAGAAAGGCCGCGCTCATGACCAGGGCGGAGAGGCCATAGACCGGGCCCAGCAAATGCAGCGGCCAGGGCGAGACCGCCACCAGCAGCAAAATGACCGCATAGACCAGCACGTTGAGCCGGGTGTGTTTGGCGCCCTTGACCACCGGCAGCATGGGAATGCCCGCCTTGGCGTAATCCTTGGCGGCATAGAGCGAGAGCGACCAGAAATGCGGCGGGGTCCAGAAGAACACGATGGCGAACAGCAGCACCGGCAACAGCCCGATATGGCCGGTGACCGCGGCCCAGCCGATGATGGCCGGAAATGCCCCCGCGCCGCCGCCAATGACGATGTTTTGCGGCGTGCGGCGCTTGAGCCACATGGTGTAGATGACGGCGTAATAGAAAATGGACACCGCCAAGCTGGCCGCCGCGCATAGATTGGTGGCCATGCCCAGCAGCACCACCGAGACGATGGAGAGCACGATTCCGTAATCGAGCGCGGCCTCGGGGTTGATGCGTCCGGCCGGGATGGGGCGCGAGACCGTGCGCTTCATCAGCGCGTCGATGTCGCGGTCATACCACATATTGATGGCGCCCGCCGCGCCCGCGCCCAGCGCGATGCAGAAAATGGCGATCGCGGCCGCGAACACGCCAATGTGGCCGGGCGCGATGAACAGGCCGATGGCGCCGGTGAACACCACCAGGCTGATGACCCGGGGTTTGAGCAGCAGCAGCCAGTCGCGCGGGTCGGCGCGCGGGGGTTTCACGGCGTCGATCGCGGGGGCGGGCGGCTCTTGGGCGGCGGTGATCTGATCGGTCTGCATTGGGGGGGTAATGTTATCGAATGACCGGGACGTCAAGGAACGTATGCTGGGGCGCGGGGCTGGGCACCGCCCATTCGAGCGTGGTGGCGCCTTCGCCCCAGTAATTATCGGCCAGCGCCTCCTTGGAGGTGAAGATGCGGTAGAGCACGTAGAAGAACACCAGCGTGGAGGCCCCGGAAATGAGCGCGCCGATGGAGGAGACATAATTCCAGCCGGCGAAGGCGTCGGCATAATCGGGGTAGCGGCGGGGCATGCCGGCGAGGCCCAGGAAATGCATGGGGAAAAAGGTGAGGTTGACGCCGATGAAGAAGGTCCAGAAATGCACCTTGCCCCAGAATTCGGGATAGGGGTGGCCGGTCATCTTGCCGATCCAGTAATAGAACCCGGCGAAGATGGCGAAGGCCGCGCCCATGGAAAGCACATAGTGAAAATGGGCGATGAGGAAATAATCGTTGTGCAGTTCCTGGTCGAGCGGGGCGTTGGCCAGCACCACGCCGGTGGCGCCGCCGATGACGAACAGGAAGATGAACCCGACCGCCCACAGCATGGGGGTTTTGAACTCGATGGAGCCGCCCCACATGGTGGCGATCCAGGAAAACACCTTGATGCCGGTGGGCACGGCGATGACCAGGGTGGCGACCTCGAAATAAATGCGGGAATCGGTGCTGATGGCCGAGACGAACATGTGGTGCGCCCACACCAGGAAGCCCACGAACCCGATGATGACCATGGCATAGGCCATGCCCAGATAGCCAAAGACCGGCTTTTTGGAGAAGGTGGAGACGACGTGGCTGATGATGCCGAAGGCCGGGAGGATCATGATATAAACTTCCGGATGGCCGAAGAACCAGAAGAGATGCTGGAACAGCACCGGGTCGCCCCCGCCCGCGGGCTCGAAGAAGGAGGTGCCGAAATTGCGGTCCATGATGAGCATGGTCACCGCGCCCGCCAGCACCGGAATGGCCAGCACCAACAAAAACGCCGTGACCAGGATGGCCCAGCAGAAGAGCGGCATTTTATGCATGGTCATGCCCGGCGCGCGCATGTTGAGGATGGTGGCGATGAAATTGATGGCGCCCAGGAGCGACGAGATGCCGACCAGATGGATGGAGAAGAGCGTGAAATCGGTCGCCACGCCGGGGGAGTATTGGGCATTGTCGAGGGGGGGGTAGAGGGTCCAGCCGGCGCCGGTGCCGGTGCCGAGCAGCAGCCCCAGCATGACGAAAACAAAGCCCGCCACCAGGAACCAGAAGCTCATGTTGTTGAGGCGCGGAAACGCCATGTCGGGAGCGCCGATCATCAGCGGCACGAACCAGTTGCCCATGCCGCCGATGAGGGCCGGCATGACGAACCAGAAGATCATGATCAGCCCGTGGGCGGTGATGATGGCGTTCCACTCGGTGCCCGAGGTGACGATATGGTTGTGCGGATACATGAGCTGGAGGCGCATGATCATGGACAGCACCCCGCCGACGCACGCCCCCACAAAGGCCGCGATGATGTAGAGCGTGCCGATGTCTTTGTGGTTGGTGCTCATCAGCCAGCGGGCGGCGAAGCTCTGCTGGTGGTGCTCATGGCCGCCATGAGCCTGGAAATCGTCATGCGTGGTGGTGGACATGCTTGTCTCCTTCAGGGCTCAGTTCGCGGCATCGGCCAGTTTGAGGGGGAGCTGGGGCCGGATGACCGGGGAGGGCGGCACGGTATTGTCGGTGTAGGTGGCGAGCGCCTGCTTGGTCCAGGCCAGATAATCGGCGAGCGGTACGGCCTTGATCTCAATGGGCATGGCATCATGTCCGAGGCCGCAAATCTGGTTGCATTGGCCAAAATAGGTGCCGGGCTTGGTGATGATGGTCCAGCTGGTGAGGGTGGTGCCGGGGATGGCGTATTTCTGCACGCCCAATGAGGGCAGGTAGAAACCGTGCAGCACATCGCCCGAGGTGATGACGAAGCGGATCTTCTCACCCACGGGCAAGACCATGGGGTGATCGACCGAGAGGCGGCGGATCTCGCCGGGCTGGATCTGGGCGTCGGGGATCATGTAGCTGGAATAATCGAGCCCGGGCACGGCGTTGTAATTATATTCCCAGTACCATTGATGGCCGGTGACCGTGACGGTCATGTAGGGGTTCGAATCGTCGGCCTGATAGAGGATCATCTTCACCGAGGGCACGATGATGACCACCAGCAGCAGGCTGGGGATGGTGATCCAGAGGATTTCGATGAGGGTGTTGTGGGTAACCGTGCCGGGCACCGGGTTGGCGCGGGCATTGAAGCGGATGAACACATAGACCATCAGCACGCCGACAAAGGCGACCACGCCGGTCATGATCCAGAGCACATAGCGCATCAGCCAATCGACCTGCGCCTCCATGGGCGAGCCGGGGACGGGCAGCCACATTTGCCAGGCGTGCGGCGCGTTGACATAGGCATCGGCCGCCGCGGTCGGGTCGGCGCTTTGCGCGGCCGCCGCGTGGGCAAACAGAAAGAGCAGCGACAAGCCAAAAAGAGCCGATAGGTTTCCCCGCTTCATGCTTCTTGCGTCCCCAAGATCACCGGGCCGTATGGGCAGCCCTTGTATAGTTCAAGTGATAGAGACCGAGTGCCGGAATTTCAAGCGCCGCGTGGGGCGGGCGGCATCAAACCGGGATGAGCGCGCCGCCGCGCCATTGCTGCAAGGCAACAAACGCGCCGGTGTTCTGGCCACGCAGATCGAAGCTGGCGCCGAAGCCGTTGGCGAGCGTGCCCGTGGGCAGAGACAGCGCGCGCAGGGCGGGCAGCAATTTGCCGGCATCGCCGCCTTGCCTGGCCAGCGTCTCGAGGGTGAGGCGCGTGCCGACATAGGCGGTCAGGCTGTCGGCCGAGCGGGGCGGCACGCCGTAGCGGGTGAGGTAGGCATCATGCACGGCGCTGGCGGGGCCGGACGGGGCGTAAAACGGCGCGCCGACGTAAAATGTGCCATCGAACCCGGCGCCCAGGGCGGCGGCGGTATCGCGCAGCCCGTAGCCGGCGCCAAAACCGATGAGCGTGCCGGGCCGCCAGCCCTGCAACCCGGCCGCGATGTGCAGGCCGAGCACGCCGTCGGGCCCCGCGGCATGGACCAGCACTTCGACCTTGGCGCGCATCAGGCGCCCGGCCTCGTCGAACAGATCGGCCTGGTCCTCGGGGTAGCCGACGGCCAGCTGCACCGGCAGCTTGGCCGCCGCGAGGGCGGCTTGCAGGGCCTGGGCGAAGGCCAGGCCATCGGCGCCGGTATTGTAGAGCAGGCCGATGACCCGCCCGGCATAGTTGGCCGCCAGCGTGCGGGCCACCAGGGCGGCCGCCATGGCGCTGGCGGGGCCGGTGCGGAGCAGAAAGTGAAAGCCGCGATTGCAGATGCCGTCCGCCATGGCGGTCAGCTCGATGAAGGGCACCCCCGCGATTTCGGCCGCGGCGGAGGCGGGAAAGGACAGCGCCGCGCTGGCGCTGCCCAGCACCAGGGCCGCGTGGGCGTTGGTGATCAGCCCGTTGACGGCGGCGCCGGCCTGGGCGGCGGCGGGGGCGTCGGCCACGGCGAGGGACACGGCCTGGCCGCCCACGCCGCCCGCCTGATTGACCGCCGCCACCGCCAGCTCGATGCCGCGCTGCACCTCACTGCCTTGCAGCGCCGCCATGCCCGAGAGCGGCAGCACCACGCCGCAGGGGCCGGGCACGGGGGGCGCGGCGGGCGCGCCGTCGGCCAGGGCGCGCGCGGGGGCGGCCAGCAGGGCGGCGGAGCTGAGCAGGGTGCGGCGGGTCAAGCGCATGTGCCTCACTCGCATTCCCGCCCTTCCAGGGCAAGGGTTGACGCGCGCGCCGGGTCGGCGCGCTATAGGCGCATGATATTGCCCGACACCATGCGCTATGTGAGCGCCCCCACCGCCGGCGGCCCCGAGGTCATGCAAATCGCGACCGGCCCGCTCCCCGTGCTTCACGACGATGAGATTTTGATCAAGGTGCATTATGCCGGGGTGAACCGGCCCGATGTGCAGCAGCGCAAGGGGCTCTACCCGCCGCCGCCCGGCGCCAGCCCGGTGATGGGGCTGGAGGTGGCCGGCGAGGTGGCCGCGCTCGGCGCCAATGCCAGCGGGTTTTTCCCCGGCCATAAGGTGACGGCGCTGTGCAATGGCGGGGGCTATGCCGAATATGTGGCGGTGCCCGCCGCCCAGTGCCTGCACTGGCCCGATGGCTATGACGCGCGGCTGGCGGCCGCGATCCCGGAAAATTTCTTCACCGTGTGGGCCAATGTGTTTGAGCTGGGGCAGCTCAAGCCGGGGGAGAGCCTGCTGGCGCATGGCGGCACCTCGGGCATCGGGCTGACCGCCATCCAGCTCGCGCGCGCCTTTGGCTGCCGGGTGTTCGCCACCGCCGGCTCGGAGGAGAAATGCCGCTTTCTGGAGCAATATGGCGTTACCGCCATCAATTACAAAACCCAGGATTTCACCGCCATTGTCGCCGAGCAGACGGAGGGGCGCGGGGTGAATGTGATCCTTGACATGGTGGGCGCGCCTTATGCCGCGCGCAACCTGAAAACCCTGGCCAAGGGCGGGCGGCTGGTGATGGTGGGGGTGATGGAAGGCGGCAAGGCGGATGGGTTCGATCTGAGGCTGGTGATGGTGAAAAACCTGACCGTCACCGGCTCGACCATGCGCCCGCGCAGCACCGCCGAGAAGGGCGCGCTGGCCCAGGCGCTGAAGCACAAGGTTTGGCCGCTGCTCGGCGCGCGCAAGGTCGAGCCGGTGGTCGACAAGGTGTTTGAGCTCGAAGATGTGGGGGCGGCGCATGCGCTGATGGAGGCGAGCACCCATATCGGCAAGATTTTGCTGCATGTGGGCGGTTGAGTTTTTTGCCAAACCGCCTATGGCACGCGCACCGATGACCGGGAGCTTTGAGATGACGCGAATTCTTGTGCTGGGGGCCATGGCCGCCTTGGGCCTGAGCGGGTGCGCCTCGGCGCCGCCAAGCCCGGCCGATCAGGCCGAGGCCGCCGCCTGCACCAGCCAGGCCGATGCGGCTTACCAGCAGCGCACCATGAACCTGCAGGCGCGCCCCCTCCAGAACGGGCTGCGCTACGGCGCCCCCACCCAGCTGTTCGAGGGCGAGCAGATGGGCGCCATGAACGCGCGCGACAACCAGATCGCCACTTGCGAGCAGACCGGCAATGATAACGGCCAGCCGGTGGTGAATGGCGTGCCCGTCGTGACCCCGCATATCGTCGGCAACTGATCTTTTTTTTCACACCACGGAGCTTTTTCATGAGCCGCATCATCCGCACCGAGGCTTCGGCCATTCTCTCCAAGGCCGTTGAGTATCACGGCTTTGTCTACACCATGGGCGTGGTCGCCACGAACCCGGACGCCGATATCACCGCCCAGACCAAGGACGTGCTGGCGCAGATTGATGCCCTGCTGGAATTGCATGGCACCGACACGACCCGCCTGCTGCAGGCGCATATCTGGCTGAAAGATATTGCAGACCGCGCGGCCATGAATGAAGTATGGACCGCCTGGCTGCCCGAAGGCGCCGCCCCCGCCCGCGCCTGCGTGCAGGCCGTGCTGGCCGATCCGCGCTATCTGGTTGAGATCATGATCACCGCCTGCCGCTGAGCGGTGGATGTAATTGATTTGAAACAAAAAAACGATCTGGCGCGGCCCGGAGGCGACTCCGGGCCGCGCTGATTCTGAACAAAGCCTTGCCGATGCGGCGGTTGGCGAGGGTGGGCAAAGCAATAGGAAACTTGTCTTAACCACTTTATTCGCGGCGCTTGAAATTCACAGAATAACCGCGGCTGTGGCATTTTTGTCGCAGTGGCGTATTGCGTCGGCTGCAATACACCCTTAGCGATGCGGCATGCCGCTGGTGGCTTTTTGGTAATGTGTGCAGGGCTAGAAATGGACGCTGATACGCCGAAAAACTGGTGCAAGGCCCTGGGCTTGATGCTGCTGACCGGCGCGGCCGTGGCTTTGGGGCAACCGGCGCAGGCCCGTATCATCCGCCATGAGCGCATTGTCTCTCATGAGCGCATCGTCTCCCATGAGCGTATTATCCATCAGGTCGTCCGCCACGCCCCGGCGCTGCACACCGCCAGCTACGCCAAGGACCGTGAGATCCACCACGAGACCTATATTCACGATGTCAGCCACCGCGAGGTCAGCCACGATCTGCGTGAGCACCATGTGGAGGTGGCTCATGTGGAGCGGCGCGAGGCCGTGCACCATTATTACCACCATTATGTGCGCATCGCGCATTATCGCCATTCCGGCCTGCAATGCGTGCCTTACGCGCGTGAGGTCTCGCACATCTCCCTGACGGGCGATGCCTATCTGTGGTGGGCCGAGGCCGCCGGCCGCTACGCCCGCGGCAATGTGCCCGAGCAGGGCGCGGTGCTGAATTTCCGCCCCATCGGGCGCATGCCGCTTGGCCATGTGGCGGTGGTGACCGGCGTGATCGACAGCCGCACCATTCTGGTGACCCAGGCCAACTGGGTGCCCGGCACGATTACCAATGACGTGACGGTGCAGGACGTCTCGCCCAATAATGACTGGTCGGAGGTCGAGGTCGAGCTGGGTGATTCGACCACCTGGGGCGCGGCCTACCCGGTTTATGGCTTTATCTACGACCGCCCCGCCACCGGCACGGTGATTGCCGCCAACGGCCAGGGCGGCGAAGTGGCGGAAGCCCCGGTTGTGGCCCCCGTGGCCAGCCAGGCCCCCAACCGCAACCTGCAATAACCCCGCCACCGGCCCTTAGAGCGGGATGCGGTGTAACGCACCCGCTCTGAGCCTGTTTTAGCGATCAATTTCATTGGTTTAGCTTGCGTCTGTCGACGCACTCTAAACCAATATCGATCCAAGGGCGCGTAACGCCGCGCGGGCAGCCATCCTTTAACCGCACGCGTTTACGGCGCCATCAGCGCGCCAGGGTGCGGGTGGCGCCGTCCAGCCCTTCGAGGGTGAGCGGAAACATGCGCCCCTCCATCTGCTCGGAGATCAGGCGCGTGGTCTGGGCATAGACCCAATGGCGCTCGGGCACAGGGTTCAGCCAGACGGATTTGGGAAAACCGGCCAGGAGCCGGCCAAGCCAGGTCTGGCCACTTTCCTCGTTCCAATAAGACACCGCGCCGCCAGGGGAGATCAGCTCGTAGGGGCTCATGGCGGCATCGCCCACAATCACCAGCTTCCAATTATGGTCATAGGTATGGAGCACGTCGTGGGTGGCGATGGCGTCTTGCGGGCGCATGCGGGCATCGGTGAACAGGCGCTCATAGGGGCAATTATGAAAATAGAGATGTTTGAGGTGCTTGAACTCCGAGCGGACGGCGGTGAAGAGCTGCGCGCAGAGGGTGATATGGTCGTCCATCGAGCCGCCGATATCGAGCAGCAGCAGCAGCTTCACGGCATTGTGGCGCTCGGGCACCAGATGCAGGTCGAGATAGCCGGCATTGCGCGCGGTGGCGCCGATGGTGCCGGGGAGGTCGAGCGTCTGGGCGGCGCCCTCGCGGGCGAAGCGGCGCAGGCGGCGCAGCGCGATTTGCAGGTTGCGCGTGCCTAGCTCGGCATCGCCCGCGAGGTTTTTAAACGCCCTCTGGTCCCAGAGTTTCACCGCCCGGCGGTGGCGGCTTTGCTCCTGGCCTATGCGCACGCCCTCGGGGTTATAGCCCTGCGCGCCAAATGGCGAGGTGCCGGCCGTGCCGATCCATTTCGAGCCACCCTGGTGGCGCCCCTGCTGCTCGGCCAGACGCTGACGGAGCGTTTCCATCAGTGCCTCGAAGCCGCCCAGGGCCTCTATCTCGGCCTTCTCCGCCTCGGTCAGCAGTTTCTCGGCCAGCGCGCGCAGCCATTCCGCGGGCAGCTCATGCACCTCGACCGCCTCGGGGCCAGAGGGCGCGGGGCCGAGGACGCCCTTGAAATGGGCGGCGAAAACCTGGTCGAACTTATCGAGCAGGCGCTCATCCTTGACCAGGGTGGCGCGTGCCAGAAAATAGAAATGCTCGGCATCGAACCCCGCCAGACCCGCCTGCATGGCTTGTTGCAGGGTCAGGAACTCGCGCAGGCTCGCTTTTACCCCGGCTTGGCGCAGCGCGAGGAAAAACCCGAGAAACACGGCTCAGCCGCGCCGGGCCAGAAAGGCGACGCGCTCGAAGAGATGCACATCCTGCTCGGTTTTGAGCAGCGCGCCATGGAGCGGGGGGATGAGCTTGGCGGCATTGGTCTCACGCAAAATTTCCGGGCCGATCTCCTCGGCCAGCAGCAATTTCAGCCAATCGAGAAATTCCGACGTGCTCGGGCGCTTCTTGAGGCCGGGCAGGTCGCGCAGCGTGAAGAAGCTGGTGAGCGCCTCATGCACCAGCATGTGCGAGATGCCGGGATAATGCACATCGACGATGCGCTGCATGGTCTCGCGGTCGGGGAATTTGATGTAGTGGAAGAAGCAGCGGCGCAAAAACGCGTCGGGCAGCTCTTTTTCGTTGTTGGAGGTGATGACGATGATGGGGCGCTGGCGCGCGCGGATGGTTTGGCTCGTCTCATAGACATGGAATTCCATGCGGTCGAGCTCGAGCAGCAGGTCGTTGGGGAATTCGATGTCAGCCTTGTCGATTTCATCGATCAGCAGCACGGGGGCGGTGTCGGCCTCGAACGCCTCCCATAATTTGCCCTTGATGATGTAGTTGGAAATGTCGTGCACGCGGGCATCGCCCAGCTGGGAGTCGCGCAGGCGGGCGACGGCATCATATTCATAAAGCCCCTGCTGGGCCTTGGTGGTGGATTTGATGTGCCAGGCAATGAGGTCGCGCCCCAGCGCCTCGGCGATTTCCTGCGCCAGCACGGTTTTGCCGGTCCCCGGCTCGCCTTTGATGAGCAGCGGGCGTTCGAGCGCCACGGCGGCGTTGACCGCGACCTTCAGATCCTCGGTGGCGACGAAATTCCTGGTCCCCTCAAAGCGCATGGCCATTCTCCTCGCCGCCAGGGTAGCGGGCGGCGGGGCGGGGTCAAGTCGCTCAATTGGGGAGGGTGACGAGCCGGAACAGGCCGAGCAGGCCGCAGGAGATGATTTTGGCGCGCGCCAGATCGGCGGTGGTGAAGAGATGGCCGAGGCGGAAATCCGGGTGCCAGCCCAACAGCGAGGAGGCCGGCGCCATGGCCCGCTCGGCCCACCAGAGCGGGCCGCGATCACGAGCGAAATGGTTGATGAACACAATGGTGCCGCCGGGCTTCACCACGCGGCGCAGCTCGGCCACCAAGGCGTGCGGGTCGGGGACCACGGAGGCGACAAACATGGCCACGGCGGCATCGAACGAGCCGGTGGCGAAGCTGGTGGCCTGGGCGTCCATTTCCAGCAAGGCGTCGATGTTGCGCAGGCCGAATTCGGCCACGCGCTCACGCGCCTGGGTGAGCATGTGGTGGGACAAATCGATGCCGGTGATGCGCTTGGCGGGCACGTAATGGGGCAGGGCCAGCCCGGTGCCGACACCAACCTCGAGCACGTTCGAGGCCTCGAGGGCATTGACCGCCTCTATGGCCCGGTAGCGCGCGCCGCGCGAGACGAAGCCGAAAAAACTGTCATAGGTACGGGCCTGACGGCGATAGGCGGTGCGGACATCGTCCGCATCCATAGGCGAATGGCGCCCGCGCAACGCCGTACCCAACCCATCAGCCATACGCGATCCCTTGTTCTGTCATCAATCCGTCACGGAACATGCGCAGAAATGTCTCATGGCGCAATGGGGGGAGCGCGGTTTTTAGATCGATATTGGCTTGGCGTGAGCCGGCAGCCTCAAGATAAGTAACTGAAATATTTAGTCCAGGCATTTTCTGGAGCGGGTTTAGGATGAATCTATCTGGCCGGTTTGCCCAGCATTTACAGATGCATTGAGAAGCGGCGCTCAATGCCGTTGTCTTGGCACCGCGTCTCGAACATGTGGGTGGTGTAGCGTGCTGTCGGGCCGTTGGCGCAACGCGGGGGCAGACAGAACTGGATGCCATTATCGGTGAGCTCGGTATGGATTTCATAGGGCGCGGCGGCGATCAAGCCTTCGAGGAAGGCCGAGGCGGTGCCATGGTCGGAGTTAACCAATTGCACGAAGGCGAACTTGCCGGCGCGGTTGATGACGACAAAGAGGCAGAGTTTGCCTTCGGCGGTTTGCACCTTGGCAAGGTCGATATGAAGCGAAGCGTAAGCGCCACGGGTTCGAGCGCAACGCTGAGCCCGACGGGGTAGGATTTGAACTTTTTCTTCGCAGGCTTGTCGCCTTCGATGTCGGGCAAATGGCTGATGCCGTGGCGCGGCAAGCCGCGATGCAATGAGGAACGGGGCAGGTGAGGGATGGTTGCCTGTCGGGTGTAGAGGCAATCATCCAGCGGCAGCAGCGTGTGGCGACGATAATCGCCTCCTCTTCAGCAGAAAGCACTGTGGATTTGGCGTCTTTCGGGCCGGTTGGCAGATCGTCAACCGCCGTCCGCTTCTCCCATTTGGCGACCGTCTTCTGGTTGATCCCATAGCGCGCCGCCAGACCCGCTTAAGCGCTCTTGACTATGCTGTATCGCTCGACGGATCGCCGCTGTCGTCGTGGTGGACCATAGGGCGTTTTTCCACTCATGCGAAAATAATGCGCCAGTAAAGTCCGGGATCAAACACCCAGATTGACCCACCTGGCGGCTAAACCCGCCGCCTGAAGCCGGCTCCAGGGCGGAAAGTTCCATAACTGTCTGATTAAAACGGATATGGTGGGCACAACAGGGATTGAACCTGTGACCCCCACCATGTCAAGGTGGTGCTCTACCGCTGAGCTATGTGCCCATATCCGTGTGGGGGCGCTTAATAGCGGGACATGAACAGGGTGGCAAGAGCCGGATGAAAAAAGCCGTGAGACGGCTGCGGGTGCTGCGGCGCCTGTGGGGCAACCGGGTGGCGTTCTGGGTTGGGGCGCTGGTGGTGGGCATGGTGAGCGTGCTGTTCGCCGCCGCGGCGGACTGGGCGCAGGCGCGGTTTTTCGCGCTGCAGGGGCGGTTCTGGCTGGCGCCCGTGCTGCTCACGCCGCTGGGGTTTGTGGTCTGCGCTCATCTGGCGCGGGTTTATTTCCCGGGCTCGCAGGGCAGCGGCATCCCCCAGGCCATCGCCGCCCGCCATCTCGGCCCAGGCCCCGAGCGCCAGCGCCTGTTATCGCTGCGCATTTGCGTCGGTAAAATCGGCCTCACCCTCATTGCCCTGCTGTGCGGCGCCTCGGTCGGACGCGAAGGCCCCACCGTGCAGGTGGGCGCGGCGCTCATGTTGCAAATCTCGCGCCTGTTCGGCACGGCCCAGCAGCGCGGGCTCATTCTGGCCGGTTCGGCGGCGGGCATCGCCGCGGCCTTCAACGCGCCGCTGGCCGGCGTTGTGTTCGCCATCGAGGAAATGAGCCGCGCCTTCGAGGCCCGCACCAACAGCCGGGTCATCACCACCGTCATCCTCTCCGGCCTCATTTCGCTCGGTCTCGAGGGCAATTACGTCTATTTCGGCGTCAGCACCGCCAGCTTCGATCAGCCCCACACCTGGATGCTGGTGGTGTTCTGCGGCCTTGGCGGCGGTTTGGCCGGCGGCGTGTTCGCCCGGCTGATGTTCGAGGGCACGCTCTGGCTGCGCGGCTTCATGGCCGTCGATCCGCTGCGCCGCCAATGGCTGGTGCCGCTGGGATGCGGCGTCATCGTCATGCTGTGCGGGCTGGTCTCGCACGGCGCCACCTTCGGCACCGGCTACGACCAGGCCAAAAGCGCCATCGAAGGCACCAGCCTGCCGGGCAGTTTCTGGGTGCTCAAGCTCATCGCCACGCTGGTCACCGCCATTTCGGGGCTGCCCGGCGGCATTTTCGCGCCCTCTTTGGCGGTGGGCGCGGGGCTTGGCGCGGCGCTCGCCGGGGCGGGCCTGGTGGGGGCCGGCGCGGTGCTGGGCATGACCGCCTATTTCGCCGGCGTCGTCGGCGCCCCCATGACGGCCTTCGTCATCGTGCTGGAAATGACCGGCAATGCCGGCAACGCCATTCCGGTCATGCTCTCGGCCATGCTGGGGGTGAGCGCGTCCAAACTGGTCAACCGCACGCCGCTCTACCACGCCTTGTCAGAGCTGTTCCTGCCGCCCCGCCCAGGCCGCGTCAAACATCCTCAACCAGCTCAACGCCCTGAATCAGCTTCACCGCCTGCGCCAGGCGCGGCGTGACATTATACCCCCCCGGCAGCGTGATCTCGAGCGTGCGCTCAAGCCCGGTCTTGGGCGCCAGCACCACGCGTCCCTTGCCCCGGCCCTCCTGCTCCAGCAGCAGCCGTATGGGGGCCAGCGCCTCGGTGCGGTCGAGCCAGATCTTAATGCCCGCCCCCGCCTGCGCCGCCGCCTCGTCAAGCCGCGCGATGTCGGAGGCAGTGATGCGCAGCGCCTCGCCATCCATGCGCACATCCGCCGTCACCAGCAGCGCCGCCCCGTCTTCCAGCAATTCGCGCGAGCGGCCCAGCACTTCCGAGAACAAGGTCACCTCGAAACTGCCCTGCGTGTCCGAGAGCGTCGCCCACATCATGCGCGAACCCGTGCGGGTAATCCGTTCTTTGCGCGCTCCCAGCATGCCGGCGAGCTTGAGCCGTACCGGCCCGCCCTCGGCCTTGCGGGCAATGGCCCCCGCCGGCGTCACATCCAGCCGCTTCAGAGATTGCGCATAAGCATCCAGCGGGTGGGCCGAAACATGAAACCCGATCGCCTCGGCCTCAAAGCCCAGCTTGTCGGCATCGGGCCAGGGCGCGGCCTCGGGCACGCGCAAAACCTCCGGCTCGCCGCCGCCAAACAGCCCAATCTGCCCCGAAGACCGCTCCTCCGCCCCCGCCTGCGCGGTGCGGATGATGACATCGGCCGCCGCGAACGCCCTGGCCCGTGAGGGCTCAAAGGCGTCAAACGCCCCCGCCTTGGCCAAAATCTCAATCTGCGCGCGGGTCAGTGCCCGGGGCGGAATGCGCGCGGCGAAATCGCTCAAATCCTTGAACGCCTTGTCGCCGCGGGCTTTCACCAGCTCCTCCATCGCGCTCACCCCCACGCGCTTGATGGCGCCCAGCGCATAGCGGATGGCATAAGCTCCGTCCTCGAGCTTCTCCAGGCAAAAATCCGCCTGTGATTTATTCACGTCCGGCGGCAGCACCCGGATGCGGTTCCGCAGCGCATCGGCGCGCAGCGTGGCGATCTTGTCGGTATTGGTGATCGAGAGCGACATGCAGGCGGCCAGAAACGCCACCGGATGGTTGGCGCGCAAATAAGCCGTTTGATACGAAACCAGCGCATAGGCCGCGGCGTGCGATTTATTGAAGCCGTAATCCGCGAACTTCGCCATGAGGTCGAAGATCTCGTTGGCCTTTTCCTCGGTGAATCCCTTGGCCAGCGCGCCGTCGCAAAAAATCTTGCGCTGCGCGTCCATCTCCGCCCGGATCTTCTTGCCCATCGCGCGGCGCAGCAAATCCGCGCCCGCCAGCGTGTAGCCCGCCATCACCTGGGCAATCTGCATCACCTGTTCCTGGTAAACGATGATGCCATAGGTCTCTTCGAGAATATGATGGATCGACGGGTCCGGCGCCGCCCAGTCCTGCTCGCCCTTCTTGCGCGCGCAATAATCGGGAATATTGGCCATCGGCCCCGGCCGGTTGAGCGCCTGAATGGCGACGAGGTCCTCAAACCGGTCCGGCCGCATTTGCGCCAGCGCCGCCCGGTAGCCCGCGGTTTCAAACGTGAACACGCCCGCCGTGTCCCCGCGCGCGATCATCTCGTAAGTCTTGGGGTCATCGAGCGGGATTTTGGAAATATCCAGGCTCACGCCCTGGCTGGCCATGAATTTCAGCGCCCGGTCGATGACGGTGAGCGTGGTCAGGCCCAGAAAGTCGAACTTCACCAGCCCCGCCTGCTCGACATATTTCATCGAATATTGCGTCACCAGCAAATCCGAGCGCGGGTCTTTATAAAGCGGCACCAGCTCGACGAGCTTGCGATCCCCGATCACCACGCCCGCCGCATGGGTCGAGGCATGGCGGTACAACCCCTCGATCTGCTGGGCGATTTCCATCAACCGCCCCAGCGCCTCATCGGTGTCGCGCATCTCGCGCAGCTTCACCTCGCCCTCGATCGCCTCTTTGAGCGTCACCGGCTTGGCCGGATTGTTGGGAATGAGCTCCGCCACCTTGTTGACCTGCCCATAAGGCAGGCCGAGCACGCGCCCCACATCGCGCACCGCCGCGCGGGCCTGGAGCTTTCCAAACGTGATGATCTGCGCCACCCGGTCGGCGCCATATTCGCCCACCACGTAATTAATCACCTCATCGCGCCGCTCCTGGCAAAAATCGATGTCGAAGTCAGGCATCGACACGCGCTCAGGATTCAAGAACCGCTCAAACAGCAGCGCATATTTCAGCGGGTTGAGATCGGTGATGCGCAGCGCCCAGGCAACCAAGGAGCCCGCGCCCGAGCCGCGCCCCGGCCCCACCGGAATGGCATGATCCTTCGCCCACTGAATAAAATCCGCGACGATCAGAAAATAGCCCGGAAACCCCATCTGAATGATGATGCCAAGCTCAAACTCCAGCCGCTCCCAATATTGCCCGTGCTCGGCGTCGGGTATCGCGTTGGCGCCGAGGCGCGCGCGCAACCCCTCCTCGGCCATGGCGCGCAGCGTCTCGGTCTCGGTGGCGCCCTCGCGCACTTTCGGGCAGCGGGGCAGCAGCGGCTTGCGGGTTTGCGCCATCACCGCGCAGCTGCGCGCAATGGCCAGCGTGTTGGCGGTGGCGTCGGGCAAATCGGCAAACAGCTCGCGCATCATTTTGGCGGGCTTGAACCAATGCTCGGGCGTCACGCGCCGGCGTTCCTTCTCGGCCAGCACCCGGCCCTCGGCAATGCACAGCAGCGCGTCATGCGGCTCATACATTTTCGGGCTGGCGAAGAAACATTCATTGGTGGCCACAATCGGCAGGCCCAGCCGCTCCGAGAGCTGCAACAGCCCCGGCTCCACCGCCTCCTCCAGCGCGGTGCCATGGCGTTGCAGCTCCACCGCCATGCGCCCGGCAAACGCCTCGCCCAAGGCGCGCAGGCAGGCCTCCGCCTCGCCCATCTGCCCCTCGGCCAGCAGCCGCCCCGCCGGTCCCTCGGCCCCGCCGGTGAGCAAAAACAGCCCCTCCGCATGGTCAAGCAGGTGGGCCCGCGCCACTTGCGGCTTCACCCCCTCACCATCGGCAAAACTCAGCGAGGTCAGGCGCTGCAAATTGGCATAGCCGGCATCGTTTTGGGCCAGCAGCACCACATTGTCGGGCAGCAGGTTCACGCCCTCGCGCTTGAGCCCAATCTGGCAGCCGATCACCGGCTGCACCCCCGCCTTGGTGGCATATTGCGAGAATTCCAGCGCGCCGAACATGTTGGAGCTGTCGGTAATCGCCACCGCCGGCATATGGTCCTCGGCCGCCAGCCCGATGATCTTGTCAGGCTTGATCGCCCCTTCCGAGAGCGAAAAAGCGGAATGGACGCGCAAATGCACGAAATCGGCGTGAGGCATCGCAAGACTCCGATGTCAGGGGGCTGAGAGTGGCGCGGGCGTTATTCCAGCGCAAGCGGCGGGTCATAGGCCACGCCGGTAAAATAAAGCCCCTCGGGCGGCGCGGTCTGGGCGGCCAGCGCGCGGTTGCGCGCGCCCAGCACCTCGGTCAGCTTCTGCGCCGGCCAGGCGCCTTCGCCCACTTTCACCAGGCTGCCCACCATGTTGCGCACCTGGTGGTGCAAAAACGAGCGCGCCGCGGCCTCGATGATGATCTTCTCCCCCCGCCGCGCCACATCCAGCCGGTCGAGCGTGCGCAGCGGGCTTTTCGCCTGGCAGGCCGAGGCCCGGAAGGACGAGAAATCATGATGCCCCAGCAGCCTCTGCGCGGCCTCGTGCATGGCCTCGGCATCCAGCTTTTGGCGCAAATGCCACACGCGCCTGGCCTCCAGCGCGGGCGGCACGGCGCGGTTCGAGATGATATAGCGATATGTCCGCCCAAGGGAGGAAAACCGGGCATTCCACCCCTCGGGCGCCCTGCAGGCCCGCAGCACCACGATCGGGTGCGGCTTGAGGTGAAAATTCATCGCCTCGCGCACCCGGAAGGGCGTGAAGTCCGGCAGATCGATCTGCACGATCTGCGCCGCCGCATGGACCCCGGCATCGGTGCGCCCCGAGGCCACGGCCTCGCTCACCTCACCCCCGCCCTTCACCCGCGCGGCGGCCTCCTCAATCACCTGCTGAATGCCGAGCCCGTGCTTCTGGCGCTGCCAGCCCATGAAGGGCGTGCCGTCATACTCAACCTCCAGCGCCCACAGCGTCACGCCAGCACCGCGCCTTTCGCAATCGCCAGCCCGCGCAAAAACTCTGCCGCCGCCATCGGTCCCTTGCCGGGCCGCTGCAACCGGGTCACGCGCAAGGCCCCCTCGCCGCAGGCAATGGTCAGGCTGTCATCGAGCACCGTGCCCGGCGCGCCGTGCCCCTCGGTTGCCTCGGCGGCCAGAATTTTCAGCATCATCTCGCCATAACAGGCCGTGGCGCCGGGCCAGGGCGTATAAGCGCGTATCCGCCGCGCCAGCACGGGGGCGGGCAGGGCGAAATCCAGCCGGGCATCCTCGCGGGTCAGCTTGCCCACATGGGTGGCCAGCCGGTCATCCTGGCGCTTTTGCGCCGAGGGGTGCGCCAGCTCCTCAACAATCAACTCCGCCCCCATGGCGCTCAGCGCGTCATGCAGCGTGCTGGCGGTGTCTTGCGCGCCAATCGCCACGCGGCCCTTGCGCAGCATCGGCCCGGTATCCAACCCGGCCTCCATCTGCATGATGGTCACGCCGGTCTCTGTGTCTCCGGCGGCAATGGCCGCCTGAATCGGCGCCGCACCGCGCCAGCGCGGCAACAGCGAGGCATGAATATTGAGGCAGCCGCGTTTGGGCGCGTCCAAAAACCCTTGCGGCAAAATCAGCCCATAGGCGGCCACCACCGCGGCATCCAGGGCCAGCCCGTTAAAAAACGCCAGCTCCGCCTCATTGCCGCGCAGGCGCCTGGGCGTGCGCACCGCAAGTCCCAGCGCCTCGGCGGCCAGATGCACGGGGCATTTCTGCTCTTTCTGGCCGCGCCCCGCGGGCTTGGGCGGCTGGGCATACACCACCGCCACCTCATGGCCGGCCGCCACCAGGGCCTTCAGCGCCGGCACCGAAAATTCCGGCGAGCCCATGAAGGCCAGTTTCATGTGCGCCCCGCGAGGTCCTTTTGCGCCTTGGCCAGCTTGCGCAGCAAAATATTGCGCTTGAGCGCCGAGAGATGATCGACGAACAGCACCCCGTCGAGATGGTCGATCTCATGCTGCACGCAGGCCGCCATCAGCCCCTCGGCCTCCAGCTCGCGCTTCTGCCACTGCTCATCCAAATACCGCACCGTGACGCGCGCCGGGCGCACCACCTCGGCATATTGCTCGGGCACCGAGAGGCATCCCTCCTCCTGCACCGCCGTCTCCGCCGAGGCGCCGATGATCTCGGGATTGATCAGCACGATCGGCTGGGGCGTTTTCTCGGGCGCCAGATCAATGGTCACCACGCGCAGCAGCTTGCCCACCTGCGGCGCGGCGAGGCCAATGCCCGGCGCCTTATACATGGTCTCGAACATCGAAGGGATCAGCGCCGCCACCTCGTCCCGGTCGGCTTGCGTCACCGCGCGGGCATGGCGGCGCAGCTTCGGGTCGGGGCAGATCAGGATCGGCAGCAAGGGGGCGTGGCGTTCGGTATCAGACATGAGCCGCATGTAGTCCGCGCGCGGCGCGGCTGCAACGCAACACTTGCATCATCGGCGGTTTATCCCCAACATAGAGTCATCCGGACGCCGCAAGGGTCCACCCACCCGCTTCGCTCAAATCATGGGGGAGCCTTATATATGACGACTCGTGTGTTCACCTCGCCGCTCTTCCTGGGCTTCGACCATCTCGAACAGATGATCGAACGCGCCGCCAAAACCTCGTCGGACGGTTACCCGCCCTACAACATCGAGCAGCTCAGCCCGGTGTCCCTGCGCATCACCCTGGCGGTGGCGGGCTTCACCATGGATGATCTGCAAATCACCCTCGAAGACAACCAGCTCGTCATCCGCGGCCGCCAGCAAGATGACGGCCAGGGCCGCGTCTTCCTCCATCGCGGCATCGCGGCGCGCCAGTTTCAGCGCGCCTTCGTCATCGCCGAGGGCATCGAGGTCAAGGGCGCCTGGCTCGATAACGGGCTCTTGCATGTCGATCTGGTGCGCCCCATGCCCCAGCCGGTGGTCCGCTCCATCCCCATCGCGCGCGGCTCCTCGTCCAAGGCGGTGGCGCCCCGCACCGTCACCGCTCCCGATTCCAACACCTAAATACCTCACTCTTTCCATCATTTGGACATTTCCACCCGCTAGGATGGGGCCTCGAGAGGACCATCCCAGGGCCTGAAAGGATTTCCGATGAACACCAAACATCACGATGGCGCGGCCCGTTTCATCCCCGGCGGCGGGCCCGATATTCACCACATCACCACCGCCGAGCTGGCCGCCCTGGGGCTTGAGCGGATCGCCTTCGTCAAACCCGTGATGACCGAGCAGGGCCAGGCCTTCTCCATCCACGCGGCCGACGGCACCCAGATCGCCATCGCGTCCGATGCCCGCCTCGCCGCCGCCGCCATCATCCAAAACGACATGACGCCCAGCATGGTCCATTAACCCCCGCCCGCCCTTCGGGATCAATGTTGCGGCGGCATACTCGCGCCAACAAATTGAAATTGCTTATTAAAACAAAGCTGGAGCGGGGGGGATGTTCCCGCTCTAGCCACCAAAACGCGGCAATGGTAAGCCCCCCTCATGTCGATCGTTCTCGCTTTGCCCAAAGGCCGTATTCTCAAGGAAGCCGGTCCTCTGCTCGCCCGCGCCGGCATCACGCCCGAGGCCGATTACGCCGATGAATCCTCGCGCAAGCTGCGTTTTTCCACCAGCAATCCGGGGGTCGATGTCATCCGCGTCCGCTCCTTCGATGTCGCCACCTTCGTGGCCTTCGGCGGCGCCGAGCTGGGCATTTGCGGCGGCGATGTGCTGATGGAATTCGACTATCCCGAGGTTTACACCCCCCTCGATCTGGGCATTGGCCAATGCCGCATTTCGGTGGCCGAGCCCAAGGACGATGCCGGCCAGACTGATTTCGCCACCCAGTCGCGCATCCGGGTGGCCAGCAAATACCCCAACGTCGCCAAAAAACATTTCGCCGCCAAGGGCATCCAGGCCGAGATCGTGGCCCTGAACGGCGCCATGGAGCTGGCGCCCGGCCTTGGCCTCTCGCGCATGATCGTCGATCTCGTGCAGACCGGCAGCACGCTGCGCGCCAACGGCCTGGTCGAAACCGACGTGATCGCGCATGTGTCATCGCGTCTGGTCGTGAATCGTGTTGCATTGAAGACCCGTCCCGATGAAATAGGAGCCTGGATCGACGCGTTCAGAAAGGCGCTCACATCATGAAGCTGCTGACGACCCGGCAAGCCAATTTCGAGGCTGAGTTCGCGGCGCTCATGGCGCGTGCCCAACCGGCCCCGGCCCTTGCCGAGAGCGTCCGCCAGATCATCGAGCAGGTCCGCCAGCAAGGCGATGCCGCCTTGTTCAATTTCACCTATCAGTTCGACCATCTGGAGCTGACGCAGGATACGGTCCGCGTCACCAGCGACGAGCTGCGCCTGGGCGTCGCGCAAGTGCCCAAAACCCTGCGTGACGCGCTGGGCGTGGCGGCCCGCCGGATCGAGACCTTCCACCGCGCCCAGCTCCCGCGTGATTTCGAGTTCACCGACGATGCCGGCGCCACGCTCGGCATGCGCTGGACCCCGCTCGATGCCGTTGGCCTCTATGTGCCGGGCGGCAAGGCGTCCTACCCCTCCTCGGTGCTCATGAACGCCATTCCCGCCCGCGTGGCGGGGGTACGGCGTTTGGCCATGTGCGTGCCAAGCCCGGGCGGCACGCTCAACCCGCTCATTTTGGCCGCCGCCTCGGCGGCGGGCGTATCCGAGATTTACCGCGTCGGCGGGGCGCAGGCGGTGGCGGCCATGGCCTATGGCACGCACTCCATCCGCGCGGTTGACCGCATCGTCGGCCCCGGCAACGCCTATGTGGCCGAGGCCAAGCGCCAGGTATTTGGGCGGGTGGGCATAGATTCCATCGCCGGCCCGTCCGAGGTGCTGATCATCGCCGATGACGGCAGCAACCCCCACCACATCGCGCTCGACCTGCTGGCCCAGTGCGAACATGACGAAGACGCCCAGGCGATCCTGATCACCGACTCGGGCGCCATGGCGTCCGCGGTGGCGGGCGCGGTCAACCAGGCCCTGCAAACCCTGCCCCGGCGCGACATCGCGGCCGAGAGCTGGCACCGCCACGGCGCCATCATCTTGGTGCAGAGCTGGGAAGAGGCCGAGATTTTGGCCAACCGCATCGCGCCCGAGCATTTGCAGCTCATGCTGGCCGAGCCCGACCGTTTGTTTCGCAAAATCCGCCATGCCGGGGCCATTTTCCTGGGCCGCCACACGCCCGAGGCCATGGGCGATTATGTCGCCGGCCCCAACCATGTGCTGCCCACCTCTGGCACGGCGCGCTTTGCTTCGGGCTTGTCGGTCTATGATTTCATGAAGCGCACCACCTACCTCGCCACCCCGCCCCGCGCGCTCGCGGTTCTGGGCCCCGTGGCGGTGGCGCTGGCCGAGGCCGAGGGCCTGGGCGCCCACGCCGCATCCGTCAAGGCGCGCCTTTAAACACCTGAAAACATTATAAAAGTTTTTGGGGGTGTGGGGGCTTTTTCCAAAAAGCCCCCACGTCTTTTCTTGTGTCTGTCCTTGCGTCCTGCCCCCGGTCTTTGGCTCCCCCCTCTCCCCGCCCGCCGCCGCCACCCCGCCAAAACATACCGGCCAAGCCACGAAAACGGCGAGAAAATCTTGACCGCGAGACAATCCCGGCTCATGTGAGCGGCAAGTTTTTCCTCTGTTTCTCTTTATTCCTCTTATCCCGGAGTTTTGTTTGTCCAAGGAAGATATGATCGAGTTCAGCGGCCAGGTGACCGAGCTGCTGCCCAACGCCATGTTCCGCGTGAAGCTGGATAATGACCACGTCATCCTCGCCCACACCAGCGGCAAGATGCGCAAGAACCGCATCCGCGTCCTGGCGGGCGACCGTGTGAATGTCGAGATGACCCCTTACGACCTGACCAAGGGCCGTATCACATTCCGCTTCAAGTAACGCTCGCCTCGGGCTCGCCGCGCCGCCTTGAGCTGCTGCGCCAGATCGGTCTGGAGCCCGCGCATAGTCTCGTGCCCGACATAGACGAATCCCCCCTCCCGGGTGAGCGTCCCCGCGCCTATGCGCTGCGTCTGGCCCGTGCCAAGCTCATGCCCGCCGCCGGCTACACCATCGCCGCCGACACGGTGGTCGCCCTTGGCAGCCGCCTGCTGCATAAAACCGAAACCGAGGCCGAGGCCCGCGCCTATCTCACCTTGCTGTCCGGCCGGCGCCATCATGTTGTCTCGGCGGTTGCCGTGCGCGCCCCCGATGGCCGGGTGGGCGCCAAGCTGTCCGCCTCCGTGGTCGGCTTTGCCCGGCTCGATGCCGCACAAATCGAAAATTACCTCGCCTCGGGCGAGTGGCGCGGCAAAGCCGGGGCCTATGCCATCCAGGGCCGCGCGGCGCAATTCATCGCCTTTTTGTCCGGCTCCTATTCCGGCGTCGTCGGCCTGCCGCTGCACGAAACCGCCAATTTGCTGCGCGGTCTGGGCGCGCAATGGTAATCATCGGCGCCCGCCGGGGCGGGTGCGTGCGCGTCGCCCGCGTTGAGCGGGGTGAACTGGCCGAGTTTTACCTCTGGCACCTTGCCGCCCCGGATGGGGTGGAAGACCTCTATACTGGCCGGGTTGATGCCGTACTGCCAGCCCTGGCCGGGTGTTTCGTGGCGCTCGGCCCCAACCTATCCGGCTTTCTGCCGGACAGTGCCGGGGGCCGGGGGCAAAATATCGGCACCTATCTCACCGTCCGCGTCACGCGCGGCCCGCAAGGCGGCAAGGGCCCGCGCCTCGCGGCCCATCCCGCGCTGGCGCCGGGCGAAAGCCCCGGCCTCCTCAAACGCGGCCCCGGCCCGCTCATAGCCCTGGCCCAGGCCCATCCCGGGGCCGAGATCTGGGTCGATGATTACGAGCTGATGGCCAGCCTCCGCCCCGCGCTCGCCGGCCGGCTGCGCCATGTGGCCGATGGCTTCGCCCCCTTCGAGGACGAAGCCGCCGCCCTGTTCGAGCCCAGCGCCCCGCTGCCCCAGGGCGCGCGCCTGCACATCACGCCCGCCCCCGCCGCCACCCTGCTCGACATAGACGCCGCCGCCGCCAGCGCCATGCCGCCCTTGGCGCTCAACCTCTCCCTCATCCCCGCGCTCTGCCGCCAGATCGTGCTACGCAACCTCTCGGGCGCCCTGCTCATCGATTTCGCGGGCCTCAAATCCGCCCAGCGCGCCAAGCTCGCAGCCCCCCTCCAGGCCGCCCTGGCGTTTGACCCCCTCAAGCCGCGCCTGCTGGGCTTCTCCCATCACGGTTTCGCCGAAATCACCCGCCCGCGCATCCGCCCGGCCCTGCACGAAATGCCGCCCCCATGACCTGCCCGATCTGCGCCAAACCGGCTCACCCCGCCCACAAACCCTTCTGCTCCGCGCGCTGCGCCCAGATCGACCTCGGACGCTGGCTGCGCGATGATTATAAAATCCCCGTGCGCCCCACGCCCGATGACGAAGACCCCGAATAATACCCGTCAGCCTCAAGGCTGCCGGGTATAGCACCCCCAATATCGCTCTATCCCGGCTTTCGCGCCCATACATAAGCCACCCGGCGCGTGCGCCAGTTGCTGCCGGCCTCCACGGCGGGGCGCAGCGCCGCCTCCAGCGCCGCCCGCTCGGCGGTGCTCAGCGCGATCTCAGCCAGGCTAGGCGCCAGCGGGTGAGGGGTGAGGGCGCAAAACGCCGCCCAGCTCATGGCGGGCGCGGCCTCCACGTCGATTTCCAGCCGCACATGCACCTCGCCAAACCCGGCCGCGCGCGCCAGCATCAGCAGGCCGCGCTCGTCATAGCCGGTCAGCGCCGCCATCGCGTCCCCCGTGAATTGCGCGGCCTTCCATTTATGGCGGGCGCTTTTCAGCGGGTCGGGGGGGCCTGCCGCCAGCGCCGCCATGGCGGGCACGGCCTGGGCCTCATCGCGCCATACCGGCTCGGCTAGGCTCAGCCAGCCGCCGGGCTTGAGCACCCGGAACAGCTCGCCAAACGCCACCTCCCTGGCCGCCACATAAGCCAGCACCGCGCGCGCCGCCGCCACATCCTGGCTGGCATCCGCCACGCCCGCCAGCGCCGTCGCCGGCGCCTCGATAAACCGGCACGCGCCGCCTGGCGCGCGCGCCCGCGCCTGGGCCAGCAGCGGCGCCGAAACATCGCAAAAGGTCACGCCAAGCCCCGGCTGACGGGCCAGGGCGGCCAGTCCCACCAGCCCGGCGCCGCACCCCACATCCACCAGCGTCCCACCGGCGGGCAGGGGCACATGGTCCAGCAGCCGCCCCGCCAGGCGCGCGGTCTCGGCCTCCACCTGGGCGCGCAGCCGTTCATCATGGCCAAAGCGCCGCCCGTTCAGCCAGTCAAACCATAAATCCGCCGCCATGGCCGCATCATGGCGGCGCTCTCTAGGGTTGTAAAGCTACACGCGCTGCGCGAGAAACACCGAGGCCAAAATCAGCCCGCCGCCCGCCAGCTCCACCCCGCTCAGCGGCTCGCCCAGCTGCACGGCCCCGCCCAGCACCCCGATCACCGGCAGCAGATACAAAAACCACCCCGCCGCCTCCGGCCCCAACCGCGCCGCGCCCTTGTTCCAGGCCACAATCGAAACCACGGTCGGCCCCAGTGTCAGCGCAATGGTCACCTGCCATTGCGCGCGGCTCATATCATGCAGCATGGGCAGCATGGTGGGGCTGCCCACCGCCAGCAGCGGCAGCGCGCCGCTCACCATGGTCACGCTGGCCACGCCCAGCGCGCCCCGCCGGGCCAGCAGCGGCGGCACCAGCACGCAATAAGCCGACCAGCACAAAGCCGCGAACAAACACAGCGCCATTCCCGCCAGCGTGCCATCGGCCGGCCCCGCCGTATGGGTCAGCAGCCCGATTCCCGCCATTCCAACCGCGGCCGCCCCCAGCGTCGCGCGGCGCGGCAGGCGCAGCTCCTTCAGGCTCACCAGCAGCACGATCAAAAGCGGTTCAGCCGCGTTGATCAGCCCGCTCATCCCCGCCGAAACCGTGCGCATGCCCATTGAATTGGCGAGGTTGTAGCCTGTCACGCCCAGCATCCCGAGCCCCACCCCAATGGCCAGGTCGCGCCTGCTCCAGCGCGGCAGCCGCGTCAGCGCCACCGGCAGAAAGCACAAGGCGGTCAGCCCATAGCGCAACCCCGCGAACGAGGCCGCCGGCAGCCCGCCAAACGCCGTGCCCAGCAGATAGCGCGTGCCCACCGGCGCCAGCCCCCACATCGCCACGGCGGTCAATGTCAATAAAACAGCCTGCAAGCGTGGCGACATAAAACCCTCAAATCCCCATGAACCCGCGGCGGGGAATGTCTCGTCAGCCGCGGCGCGGGCGGATTCCCGCCATTTCCCCCCTTGCCGCTCCATAAGCGAGATTTGCGACGCGCCAAAATGTCCGCCACGCGCATCAGCCCCCAACAAAAAACCCGGCCGCATGGGCCGGGTTGCTTGGTAAAGCGGGCCGCTCAGCCTTCGCCCTGCGGGCGCTCAAACCCGTCCTTGCCGTCAAAGCGCTGCAGCTTCTCGATATGCATCCAGGTGAATTTCGAGCCGATGCGCTGCACGAGATACGAGATCTCCGGCTGCCCGGCGGTGGTGGTGTTGTTGAGCGAAAACGGCGTGTCGAGCATGAAGCGCGCCGCGAAATGATCGACCAGGAAGGTCTCGCCCCCCGTCGGCGGATACACCGACACGCCGCGGTTCGAGATGCCGGTCAGCTTGAAGGGGCTGTATTTCGAGAGTTCCTCGAGCGTCTTGCCCAGCTGCTCGGCGCCCATGTCGGTCTCGAGGAAAATATCGATCCCCACCAGCTCGCGGTCGGTCGGCTCGGCATGGGCGGTGAGCTTGGGCCACGCCGCCAGCTCCAGCTTCTTGTAGCTGCGCGAGCGCATGGCCGATGCACGGCCCAGATTGGCGATCACCTGGTCGGTGAACGCCTTGGTGCCCACGCCATGGCCCCTGGGCGCCAGGTCGCCGGTCAGGTTGCGCCCCTCGGCCAGGGTCACGAACAGCGCCTGCTCCACCGTCTCGGCGATGTCAAACGCCCCGATATGGCGCAGCAGCATGATGGAGGCCGAGAGCAGGGCGGTGGGGTTGGCCATGTCCTTGCCGGCGATATCGGGCGCCGAGCCGTGCACGGCCTCGAAGATGGCGGCATTGTCGCCCAGGTTCGAAGAAGGCGCGATGCCCAACCCGCCCACCAGCCCGGCGGCGAGGTCGGAGATGATGTCGCCGTTCATGTTCGAGGTGACGATCACATCGAAGGCCTCGGGCTTGATGACCAGCTGGTGCGCGCAATTATCGATAATGATCTGGCTCGCCCGGATGCCGGGGAATTCGCGCGCCACCTTCTCGCCCATGCGCTTCATCATGCCCTCGGTGAGCTTCATGATGTTGGCCTTGTGCGCCACCGTCACGGTCTGGCGCTCCTCGGCCAGGGCCAGCCCATAAGCCGCGCGGATGATGCGCTCGCAGCCCGGCGCCGTCATCAGCTTCAGGCACTGCGCCACGCCCGTGGTCTCCATATGCTCGATGCCGGCATACACATCTTCCACGTTCTCGCGCACAATCACCATATCGATGCCACGGCCCGAAAACGGCGTGGCAATGCCCGGCAACTCGCGCACCGGGCGGATATTGGCATAAAGCTCGAAGAATTTGCGCATCGTCACATTGGCCGACTTGCCGCCATAGCCAATCGGCGTCTCGAGCGGGCTTTTCAGCGCCAGCTTGTTGGTGGCAATCGAGTCGAGCGTCTCGCGGGGCACCCCGGTGACCACGCCGCGCTCAAACGCCTTGGCGCCGGCCTCGGCGAATTCCCACTCGATCGGGGCGTTCGCGGCGGTGAGGATCTTGATGGTGGCGTCCATCACCTCAGGGCCGATCCCATCACCCGGCAGGGCTGTGACCTTGGTCTTGGCTTGGGTATCGGCGCTCGCGCTCATGTTCGGCTCCTTGTCTCTCTGTTGATCGCGGGCGGTTTATAGCTTGGGGCGTACCTCAAGCCTATATGTGTCCCCGGATGGCGCTACCTGATTTCAGTAATTCTGCCCCGCGCGGGCTGGGGGCATTTAAGTTGCAAGCCGCTCAATGCGCCTCCCCCCAGTTCTGGCCGATGCCCGTTTCCACCACCAGCGGCACCGAGAGCAGGGCCGCCCCCTGCATCACCTCCTGCGCCAGCTTCGCGGTCGCCTCGGCCTCGGCCTCGGGGGCCTCGAACAGCAGCTCGTCATGCACCTGCAGCAGCAGCCTGGCGCTCAGCCCCGCGGCCGCCAGCGCGCCGGGCAGCTTCACCATCGCGCGCTTGATGATATCCGCCCCGCCGCCCTGCAAGGGCGCGTTGATGGCGGCGCGCTCGGCATAGGCGCGCAGGGGCGGCGCCTTGTCGTTTATTTTCGGCACCCACACCCGCCGGCCAAAGGGGGTGAGCACATAGCCGGTCTCGCGGGCCTGGGCCTTGGTGCGGTCCATGAAATCCCTGATTTCCGGGTAGCGGGCGTGATACGCCTCTATGAACCCCTTGGCCTCGGCGGCCGGAATCCCCAGCTGCCGGGCCAGCCCGAAGGCCGAAATCCCGTAGATGATCCCGAAATTGATCGCCTTGGCGCGGCGTCTGGTCATCGCGTCCATATTCGCCATCGGCACGCCAAACACTTCCGAGGCCGTCCGCGCGTGAATATCCTCCCCCCGCGCGAAACTCGCCTTGAGCGCGCCAATATCGGCCACATGCGCGAGCAGCCGCAGCTCGATCTGCGAATAATCCGCCGAAACCAGCCGCAACCCCGGCGGCGCGATAAAGGTTTTCCGGATCCGCGCGCCCTCCTCGGTGCGGATCGGGATATTCTGCAAATTCGGCTCGACCGAGGATAACCGCCCCGTGGTGGTCGCGGCCATCTGAAACACCGTATGCACCCGGCTTTGCCCGTCGGTCAGGCTCACCAGCGCATCGGCATAGGTGCTTTTCAGCTTGGCGAGCTGGCGCCAATCCATGATGGTCTGGGCCATGCCGACGCCCTGCTCCGCCAGCCCCTCCAGCACCGCGCCATCGGTGCCCCAGGCGCCGGTCTTGCCTTTCTTGCCGCCGGGCAGGGCCATGTCCTCAAACAGCACCTCGCCCAGCTGCTTCGGGCTGCCGACATTAAACTCACGTCCCGCCAGCCTGTGCGCCTCGGCCTCGAACGCCGCCATGCGCCGCTCAAACTCCGCCGACATGGCGGCCAGATCCGCCCGGTCCACCATCACCCCGGCCGCTTCCATGGCCAGCAGCACCGGCACCAGCGGTTTTTCCAGCAGCTCGTAGAGCGCCAGGGCCTTGGCGGGGCGGAGCGCGGGTTTGAGCCAGCCATGCAGCCGCATCACCAAATCCGCCCGCTCGGCCGCATACTCGCCCGCGCGCGCGGGCGGGGCATCGGCCAAGGCCTGGCGCGCGCGGCCCGTGCCGGTCACATGTTCGAGCGTCTTGGCCTCATGGCCCAAATGCTGGCGGGCGAGTGTCTCCACATCATGCGCCCAGCGTCCGCCATCCTGCGCCATCGAGATCAGCATCACATCGTCAAACGCCGCCACCGGCAGGCCGAGCATCTTCCATTCGGCCTTGGCGTCGTGAAACAGCGTCAGCATGGCGGGGTTGGCGAGCACCGGGGCCAGCAACTCGGCCACCTGCGCGCGGGTCATGTGGGGGGCGTCGCCGAGGGTCAGATTATGCCCAACCGGCACATAAGCCGCCGCCCCCGGCCGGGCGCACAGCCCATATCCGGTAGGGTCACCCAGCGTGACCAGGGCCAGATACCCGCTCGCCTCCGCCTCGCCCAGCAGCGCCGCCAGCGCCTCGGGGGTGGTGATGACAGGGTAGGGGCCAAAGGGCCGCGCCGTCTCGGCGGGGCTTGGCGCCGCCGCCTCCAGCGCGCCCGGCCCGGCGGCGGCTTCCAGGCGCAATTTGCCGGCCAGGGATTTAAAGCCGTTTTCGGCCAAAAACGCCCGCAGCACGGCGGGCTCCCAGGGTGTGGCGGCCAAATCGGCCACCGGCACGGGCAGGGGCGCGTCGTCGCGCAGCGTCACCAGCGCTTTCGAGAGCCGGGCCTTGTCCGCATGCTCGATCAGCGCCTCGCGCCGTTTCGAGGGCTTCATCGCGGGCGCGGCCGCCAGCACGGCGTCCAGCGTGCCATATTCGCCAATCAGCGCCGCCGCGCCCTTGGGGCCAATGCCCGGCACGCCCGGCACATTATCCACCGCGTCCCCAATCAGCGCCTGCACCTCGATCACCTTGTCCGGCGTCACGCCAAACTTGGCCGCCACCTCCGCCAGCCCGATCTGCTGGTTCTTCATGGCGTCTTGCATGGTCACGCCGGGGCGCAGCAGCTGCATCAAATCCTTGTCCGAGGAGATGATCACCACCTCCCCCCCGGCGTCCAGCCCGGCCTTGGCATAAGCCGCGATCAGGTCATCGGCTTCCCACCCGGCCAGCTCTATGGCCGGCACCCCAAAGGCGCGCGTGGCCTCGCGGATGAGCGCGAATTGCGGGCGCAGCTCCTCGGGCGGCTCGGGCCTGTGGGCCTTGTAGGCGTCGTAAATCTGGTTCCGGAACGTCACCCGCCCGGCGTCGAAAATCACCGCCACATGGCTGCTGGGCTCCTCGCGGAGCAGCTTGGCGAGCATGTTGCAAAACCCGTAAACGGCGTTCACATGCACGCCGTCGGGGCGGGTCATGGGCGGCAGGGCGTGGAAGGCCCGGAAGATGAACCCCGAGCCATCGACCAGAACCAGTTTCAATGCGCGTCGCCCATGGCGCCGTCTTCGAGCACAAAGCGTTTCGAGCAATAAGGGCAGGAGATTTCCTTATCCACGATGCGCAGATAGATGCGCGGATGCCCAAGCCCGCCAACCCCGCCATCGCAGGAGACGGAAGGGGTTTTCACAAGCACGGTTTCCGGGGTGGTGGTGTCGGTCATGTCATCCAGTCCTGTTTGGGTCGGTGTCGCGCCCTTCTAGCCGCATTTGCGCGCGCGCCCAAGCTCTGGCTGGCGGCGCTCGCGCTCCTTGCCATCCTCCGCCCCCAGCGCCGCCGCGGTGTTTCTCGCCAAAGAGTGAAACACCCAACACCTGGATCACGGCGCAAAACCATCACTCAAACTGAGCAAAAGTTTTTTGGGGCCTGGCCCTTTTTTTCAAAAAAGGGCCAGAATCTTGGGATACTTTAAAAAAAGCGCCCCAAACCCCGCAAAAATTTTTGCTCCTTTTGGCAGGGGGTAAACTCAATGCCGCGCGGCGTTGAGCAGCTCCAGCGTCATGGGCGCCGGCGCGCTCAGCAACTCCTCGCCCCGCACCCCCATCAGCGCCATCGTCACCAGCCCGGCCGCGCGCAAATCCTCCGCCCGCGCATGGCACAGCGCCAGCAGCGCCGAGGCCAGCGCCTCGGGCAAAGCCAGCCCGGCGGGCAGCACCAGCAGCCCCCCGCTGCGGCCGCGCTCGCCAAAACGCTCCAGCGCCACGCCTTGCGCGGCCAGCACCTCCTCCGGCGCCGCCTCCAGCGCAATGGCCGCCGCCGCCGCCGCCGCCGCCTGCGCCGCGCTCTGTCCGCCCACCCACAACGTGTCCAGACATCCCAGCGCATAAGGCGCAAACCGCCAGCCCGCCGTCACCAGCGCGCGGGTCCGGCTGGTCCAGTCCAGCGGCGCCCGCCCCGCCATCTGGCGTTGGCCCGGCCATTCGGTCACCGCCACGTCCAGCATCTGGCCCTCGGCCAAATGCAGCGCCACCGCGCCGCGATTATTCACAAACCCCCGCTCCAGCGGCGCGCCCGCGGCCATGGCGGCCAGCAGCTCATCGGCAATCGCGCCATTGAGCGCCACACAAGCCCCCCAGCCATGGCGCAACCCGCCGGGCAGCCGCGCCACCGCCCCCAGCGCGGCCCAGGCCGCCGCCCCGCGCGGCGCCCGGCCCTCATGAAGCGCCGGCAGATCATGGCTCAATTCCTGGCAAATTTCCCGCGCCCGGCTGATCGCGGCATCATAAGCCCGCCCCACATGGCTGGGCCGGCCAAAGCCCTGCACCACCACATCCAGCGGCCCGTTGCGCAGCCGCAGCCGGCGCCCATCGGGCAGCCAGGCCACTTTCAGCCGTTTTTCCAAAGCCTCGTCGCGCGGGGCGTGGGCGGGCTTGGCCCAGCCGCAAATCTGGGCGAAATCCATTCCCCCCTGCGCTTCCCATCCGCCGGGCTCGCCTGCATCTGGGGGCGGGGGTGTGGTGTCGCTCATACTGCCAACTCCAGTGGCATCATGTTGGGCCGGCGCTGGTTAACATTCCGCCAACGCCCGCGCCCAAAGGTAAAAAGCCCCGAAACTTTACCTGAATCGCATGGGGTCGATGGCCGCGATCACCGCCCCGGCTTCGCCCGGATCCTCGCCCTTGATCATGGCGGCCACCAGCGCGCTGGCCGCCGGCGCGGTCTGGATGCCATAGCCCCCCTGGCCCACGCACCAGAAAAACCCTTCGGCATCCCGGTCGAATCCAAAGGCCAGCGAGCGGTCGGGGCTAAAGGTGCGCAGCCCCGCCCAGCTATGCTCCACCCGCCGCACCTCTATATCCAGCGCCTGCTGCATGCGGTCTATGCCGATCGCCACATCCAGATCGTCGGGGTGCACATCATGGGGGGGCATGGGGGTTTCGTCGCAGGGTGTCACCATCAGGCGGGTGCGCGCTTCGGTCCGCACATACCAATCATGCCCGGCCGACTGCACCATCGGCCAATGCTCCACCTGCCACGGTGCGGGGTCGATGATGGCGGCCGTGCGCCGGCAGGGCACCAGCCCGAGCGGGCGCAGCCCGGCGATCTCCGCCACCTCATCCCCCCAGGCCCCGGCGGCATTAACCAAGATGGGCGCCGCAATCTCCAGCCCGCCCGCCGTGTGCACATGCCAAAGCCCGTCCCGGCGCTCGATCCGGTCGGCCCGGTTGCGCAGCATCAGCTGCCCGCCCGCGGCCTTGGCGCGCCGGAGGTAATATTGGTGCAGGGCCGCCACATCCATGTCGAACCCGTCTGTCTCCAGCGCGGCGCGCACGGCATAGCCATCCCGGATCGCCGGGCAAAGCCCCTTCGCCCGCGCCAGCGAAATCTCCTCAACCCCCAGCCCCTGGCCGATCAGCCCGTCCAGATTTTGCTCCTGGCCCGCGGGGGCGAGGTACAAAATCTCCCGCCCCACGGCCAAATGGTCGGTGCCGATATCGGCGGGCGGGTTATGGTAGAAATCGGCCGAGAGTCCGGTCAGCACCCGTACATCCTGGGGGCCGTAATTGCGCACCCAAATGGCCGCCGAGCGTCCGGTGGTATGGTATCCGGCCTGGGCCTCGGTCTCCACGATGGCGGCCCGCCATTGGCTGCCCAGCGCCGCCGCCACCGAGGCGCCGACCATTCCGGCCCCCACGATGATGACATCGAATTTATCGCTCATGCGCTCAAAAACTCCTTCAGCGCGGCAATCACCTCGGCAGGCTTGTCGGCATGCAGCCAGTGCGCCGCCCCGTCCACACGCGCCAGCCGCGCGGCGGGAAAGCGGGCGTGTATCTCGCTTTCATAGGCCGGGCGCACATAGTCGCTCAAGGCGCCGGCCAGAAACAGCGTCCGGCCGCGATAGGGGGCGGCGCCGGCGGGGTCTTCCCAGGCCAGCATGTCGGGCATGGCGGCCTGGATCTCCTCCAGCCCCACGCGCCAATGGGGCGTCTCGCCCAGCACCAGATTATTGAGCAAAAAAGCCCGCATCGGCGCGGCTTTCACCACGGGGCTCAAGGCCCGCTCGGCCTCGGCGCGGGTCAGGCCGGGGCGCAGCTCGATGCGCAGCATGGCGGCCACGAAATCATCGTAATCATGGTCATAGCTCACCGGGGCAATGTCCATCACGCACAGCCGCTCGACCCTCTCCGGGCGGGTCAAGGCGAGCGCCATGGCGGTCTTGCCGCCCAGCGAATGCCCGGCCACGGCGGCCCGCTCCAGGCCCAGCGCCGCCATCGTCTCGGCCACGTCCGCGGCCATGGTCGCAAAACGCATATCAGCCCCGTGCGGACTGTCGCCATGATTGCGCAAATCCAGGGCAATCACAGTAAAATCAGCACTTAGCGCGCGCGTCAGCACGCCCAGATTCCGCGCCGCCCCAAACAATCCGTGCAGCAGCACCACCGGCGCGCCCTGGCCGGCCATTGTGTAATTCAGCTTCATGGCCGGCAGTTTTCTCCCCTTTGCCAAAAATCTCAAGCACTTCCGGGGGCGCATCTGCCCTGCGCCGCCCTGCGTGTGCGTTTCATTCTCATTTCGCACCGTCAGGCCCGGAAAAACCCAGCCCAGGCAACCAGATGGTGGGTTTTGTTGAAGCGCCATCCAGCCATCTTCGCAAAGGCGTGAAATGGGACTAGGAGCGGACCCATGATCACACGCCGCGCCGCCCTAGGCCTGCCTTTCGCCCTTGCCGCCACCCCAGCCTTCGCCGATACCGGCGCGCCCCCGCCCATCTGCATGGTCATGAACTCGGGCGACGCCACCATCTCGGTCATCGACATGACCACCAGACAAATCATCGCCACCCAGCCAACCTTCCGTGAGCCCAGCCATTGGGCGCTCACCCCCGACCGCCAAACCCTCTACGTCTCCGATGCCGGCGGCAACGCCCTGTTCGCCTTCGACCCGCAAACCGGCGCGCCCAAGGGCCACGCCCCCATCGCCGACCCCTACCAGCTCGGCTACAGCCCCGATGCCAAATATCTTGTGGTCAACGCGCTCCGCCTCAACCATGTCGATGTGTACGACACCGCGAGCCTCGCCCTGGTCAAGCGTTTCCAGGCCGGCAAAATGCCCAGCCACCTCGATTTCTCGCCCGATTCCCGCTGGTGCTTCTCCTCCCAGCAGGAGAGCGACACGCTGTTCTCCTTCGACATGACAACCCTGACCCCCCGCTGGACCGTGCCCATCGGCCACACCCCGGCCGGCGTGCTGTGGCTTAACGGCAAGCTCATCGTCTGCATCATGGGCGAAAACGGCATCGTCGAGGTTGACCCGGTGGACGGCCACATCACCCGCCGCCAAAAAACCGGCCCCGGCGCGCATAACGTGTTTCTGGATTCCAAAAACCAGATTCTCTATGTCTCCAATCGCGCGGTCGGCCACACCTCGCTCGCCGCCCTCGACCCCGTCACCCTCGAGGTCAAGCGCGTCTATCCCATCGATGGCGGCCCCGACGATATCGGCATCGCCCCCGACGGCAAGATCTGGATCGCGCTGCGCTTCAACGAGGAGGTGGCGGTCATGGACCCGCAAACCGGCGATTACGAGACCATCCAGGTCGGCCGCTCGCCCCACGGCATCTATCTCTCCACCATCCTGTCCCGCCAGGGGCGCATCACCGCCGAGACCATCTAAGGCCCCGCCATGCTCCACAGCCTCGACCAGTTTTTCTCCATCCTCGCCGGCTACATGGACGAATACACCGTGGTGCCGGTGCTCTATCATTTCCACTGGATGGAGTGGGACGAGCTGTCCTTCGACTGGTGCCTGGTCTGCATGTACGGCCTGTTCGCGGTCATCGTCACCTATGCCATCTGCTGGCCGCTCGAGCATTTTTTTCCCATCGAGCGCTGGGACAATAAAAGCGCCGTGCTGGTGGATGTGTTCTACACCTTCCTCAACCGCGTCGGCGTCATCCCCGTCATCACGTTTTTGCTGTTCTACCAGGCGCAAACCTGTTTCACCGGCTGGGTGGTCGATCTGGGCTACATCCCGCCAACGCTGGACAGCCTGATCCCAGGCCTGTTCGGCCACCCCATCCTCACCTTCTGGCTCTACGCCCTGCTGCTCGACGGCGCCGATTACTGGCGCCACCGCCTCTCGCACAGTTTCCGCGCCTGGTACGCGCTGCACGCCCTCCACCACGCCCAGCGCCAGATGTCCTTCTGGTCCGACGACCGCAACCATATTTTCGATGATTTCATCTCCTTCGCGTGGTTTTTCATCATCGGCCTGGCCATTGGCATCCCGCCTCTGCAATTTCCGTTGCTCATGCTCGGGCTGCGCTTCATCGAGAGTTTTTCCCACGCCAACATCCGGGTCAATTTCGGCCCGCTCGAATGGCTGGTCGTCTCGCCCCGCTTCCACCGCCTGCACCACGCGCTCCGCGCGGCGGGCCGGGGCTCGTTCAACTATGCCGGCGTGTTCTCGCTGTGGGATGTCATCTTCCGCACCGCCGATTTCTCCCCCCTCTACCTCCCCACCGGCGACGCCAAAGCCCCCGAGGCCCTGGCCACGGGCTCCTATCTCGCGCAGCAAATCTGCGGGGCCAAAATGTTCTTCGCCTCACTGGCCAAGACGTTTGGCCTTACCGGGCGTAAACCCGCGTAGGGTGCAATGCCAAAGGCATTGCACCAATTTCGTTCCGGTACCACCATAAGAAGGTCTTCCCTCCTCACTACGGCAACGCTAAATTGCCATAATGCCCGATTACCGACGCCATCGCGTGGCTGGTGCCAGCTATTTCTTCACGGTCAATCTGCTCGACCGGCGGAGTTCGCTGCTGGTTGACAAGATTGACGTGCTACGCGCCGCCGTCGCACGAGTGCGCGAATTGATGCCGTTCCATATCGATGGCTGGTGCGTATTGCCCGACCATATGCACTGTCTCTGGACCTTGCCTGCCCATGACGGTGATTTTCCGAAACGATGGCAGGCCATCAAAACGGGGTTTTCGCGGCGGATAGACCCCGGCGAGCCCATTTCGATGAGTCGCTCCATACGCGGTGAAAGGGGCATATGGCAGCGGCGCTATTGGGAACATACGATACGAGACGAGCGGGACTACGCGGCGCATCTGGATTATATTCATTTTAATCCCGTTAAACACGGTTATGCCGCGCTGCCCTCTGAGTGGAAATTCTCCTCTTTTCACCGGGCGGTAAGCCAGGGTCTTTACCCCGCGACGTGGGCCGAGCCAGATAACGGGACGGAAACATGGGGAGAGCGTCGGTGACGAGCATTGTGCTGGTAGCTATTGGTGGTGCAATGCCTGAGGCATTGCACCCTACGCTTGCTAACCTCCGCTCCCTGTGCCAGCATCTCTCCCGCGAAGGCCTGCATGGCGCTTTACATCCACAATCTCACCGACTGGCCCCATTTCCGTTGGGATCAGGACGCGGTTCTAGCCCCCCTGGCTGCTGTACGGCACCGCCAGGGGCGCCTCATCGGGCGCATGGAAGCGCTCGGTTTTCCGCTACGAATTGAGGCCGTTCTGCAATCTGCCAATTTCGTCCGCTCTCAGCCCGGCTCGTCGATAGCCTAAACGTATATCTGTGTTCGTATTATGTAACGCCACAGTTCCAGCGCTTCCTTTCTAACCGCGGCCGGCTTTCACTTCCCAATAGATCCAGTTCAGAAAGGCGTCGATCTCGGAGAAATCCGTCACCCCAATCCGCTTGCCGAGCGCGCCGATTGTGGCGCAGAGCTTCTCGTATCGTGGCGGGGAGATCGCCCGGAAATTTGGGTGCACCGGGGCTGTGATGCCGAGTGCGTCGAGCGCGCCCACGGTGTTCCCGTTATAGACCGCATAGCGATCGGGAGCGAAGGTGCAGAGGATCTCAGTCGCCATGTTGAGGCCGACCCCGGGGATCGGTTCGCCTGCTTTGCGCATGGCATCATAGCCATCGCGCGGCGGCTTAGCAGCTACGGATCGGCCGAGGGCGAACAAGGCGATGACCTTCTTCGGGTGGTCAAGGGCCTCACTGCCGCGCCGGTGGATATCGCCTGATCCCCAGAGGTGCCGGCCGCCATTGCTGGTCATGAGGTCGCGGAAGTGTGTCTGGAATGCCTGTTTCGTGGTTGCGTTGAGTGGGGCCGCCGCAAGGGCCGCGATGGCGGTCTGAACGCCAAGCGCCGCGACGCGCCGTTGCCGGCGCTTGGCGAGGTCTGACATCGCCTCGGGGTCCGCTTGATAGCGCCGATACCAATTCTCAATGACGCGGAGGTCGAATGCGGATGGGAGCGCATTGTCCCTCGCTTTCTCGTATTTTTTACGTTCGCGTTCGTCAATGGCGTGACTGGAGGCATATTGCTCGAGAACGAGAGAGTCCAACTCTTGGAACCGCGGCGATTTCCTGTAGCGGTTAAAAGTGGCGATCAGCTGGGTTGTGAGCGCGTCGTCAACGCTATGGTCCACGCAAAGCGAAAGTTCCTCGTTGGTGTTAAGCGCACCGCCCGTGAGGTTCGCCGAGCCGATCAGGCTACGATACTGGTCGCCCCGTCGCGACACATAGGCCTTCGGGTGAAAAGTCGCGGACCCGCGGTCCGCGAGATAGATCTTGCAAGCCGGGTGGCGGTCTTTTAGCGCCAGGAAAGTTTCAAGTGCGGCCGGCTCGGTAAGGAAGAAGTCTGTCCCGATGAAGAGCTCGACATCTGCGTCGTCCGCTAGGCGTTTTTCGAGAAGCGGTGCAATGAGATCGGCGCCAGCTCGCTTCAGGAACGCTACCGCGATGAAGATTTCGTCGGCGTTTTTGATGATGTCCGGGATGGATTTTGAGTGATCGGCCTTTCCCGTGTTCGCGACGAGCATTTTTTCTCCTTCTCTACAAACAAGAGTTGTGATCGTCGCCTTAGTAAAAGCCACAGAAGAGTTATAGCGAATCGATCGGCTGCGTCGATAGGGACTGTCATTAGTTTTGTGCTTGGCCTGTTGCACTTAATTTTTGAACCGCTCGCCGAAAATGATGGCGAACTGGGTTTTGGCCTCGGTCCATTCCCTTGGCTGTCGTTTCCACTCCTGGGCCAAGTGATTGAGGACGAGATATAGCAGCTTGATGGCGGCTTCGTCATTGGGAAAGTGTCCCCTGGCGCGAACGGCGCGGCGCAGTTTGGAATTCATCGCTTCGATGGAATTCGTGGTGTAGATGATTTTCCTGACGGCTTCCGGGAAGGCAAAGAAGGGGATGACATTCTCCCAGACCCGCCGCCAGCACGGCGCTATGGCGGGGTATTTCTGCCCCCAGGGGCTGGCTTCGAAAGCCTCCAAAGCGGCAAGCCCGGCCTTGGCGTCGACCGCACGGTATACGGTTTTCAGTGCCGCGGCGATTTCCTTGCGGTCCTTCCAGGACGCAAAATTCATGCTGTTTCGCAGTAGGTGGACGATGCAGGTTTGAATGATCGTCTGCGGAAACACGGCCGTGATGGCCTCGGGAAAGCCCTTCAACCCATCCACGACGGCGATCAGGATGTTACCGACGCCGCGGGTCTTCAGTTCGTTCATCACCCGCAGCCAGAATTTGGCGCCCTCGGTCTGCTCGATCCACAGGCCGAGAATGTCCTTCGTGCCGTCAGGCAGAATGCCAAGGGCGACGTAGACGGCCTTGTTGCGGACAAAGCCTTCATCCCGGATTTTAACCCGGATGGCATCGAAGAAGACCAGCGGGTAGCTGCTGTCCAGCGGCCGCCCCTGCCATTCCGCCACGGTTTCCAGGACCGCGTCCGTCACCGTCGAAATCAGATCGGGTGATACCTCGATGCCATAGAGATCCTCCAGATGCCCGCGGATCTCCCGCACGCTCATGCCGCGGGCATACATCGAGATGACCTTGTCATCGAACTCTGGAAACCGCCGCTGGTGCTTCGCAATCAGTTTCGGATCGAACGTCCCGGCCCGGTCGCGGGGAATATCCAGCGTCACCTGCGAGGTGCCACTCAATACCGTCTTCTTCGACGTCCCATTCCGCCGGTTGCTCCGCTCCGCCGCCTCTTCACGAGCCAGGTGGTCGTCCAGCTCCGCCGATAGAATGCGCTCCGAAAGCGCCTTCTTCAGCTCATCAAGCAGCCCGCCGCTCCCAAACAGCTCCTTCGCATCGCGGCCGGCAAGCAACTGGTCAAGCAAGTCATTATTAATCGCCATCTCTTCGGGCCTCCATGCCCAACTCTATGGCCAAGCACAAAATTTAGGACAGTCCCAGCAAGCGTAGCATGGGCTACTGAGCGTAACCGATCGTTTTTAATCAAACGCCCCCGCATCAGCAGGCGTCTCGCCGCTCACCCATCCCATCCGGCGCCAAGGCGCCCCGCTCCTGCGGGCAAGGCTTCGGCCCCAGCCTTCCGCCGCCCCACATCATCAAGCCCCCCGTCCAGCCAAAACCAGCCCCCGCGCCGCCCTGAGCCGCAAAACCGCCCCCCCGCCTTCACAATCCCCCGCTCTCAGCCTAAAACCCCCCCATGGACAAGAGCATCAAAAAGGTCGTTCTCGCTTATTCCGGCGGGCTCGACACCTCCGTCATCCTGCGCTGGCTGCAAAACACCTACCAGTGTGAGGTCGTCACCTTCACCGCCGACCTCGGCCAGGGCGAGGAGCTGGAGCCCGCCCGCAAAAAGGCCGAGATGTTTGGCGTCAAGCAGATCTTCGTCGAGGATCTGCGCGAAACCTTCGTGAAGGATTTCGTCTTCCCCATGTTCCGGGCCAACGCGCTCTATGAGGGCCAGTACCTGCTCGGCACCTCCATCGCCCGCCCGCTCATCGCCCAGCGCCAGATCGAAATCGCCGAGGCCGTCGGCGCCGACGCGGTCGCCCATGGCGCCACCGGCAAAGGCAACGACCAGGTCCGCTTCGAGCTCGGCTATTACGCCCTCAACCCCAACATCCGCGTCATCGCCCCCTGGCGCGAATGGGACCTGACCTCGCGCACCAAGCTGATTGAGTACGCCGAAGCCAACCAGATCCCCATCACCAAGGACAAGCGCGGCGAAGCCCCTTTCTCGGTGGATGCCAACCTCCTGCACTCCTCCTCCGAGGGCAAATTGCTCGAAGACCCGGCCGTCGGCCCGGATGAAATCGTCTATCAGCGCACCATCTCGCCCGAGGCCGCGCCCGATCAGGCCGCCGAAATCACCATCGCGTTCCAGCATGGCGACGCCGTGGGCCTGAATGGCGAGGCGCTCTCGCCCGCCACCATCCTCACCCGCCTGAACGAATACGGCAAAGCCAACGGCATCGGCCGGCTCGATCTGGTCGAGAACCGCTTTGTCGGCATGAAGTCGCGCGGTGTCTACGAAACCCCCGGCGGCACCATCCTGCTCGCCGCCCATCGCGGCATCGAGTCCATCACCCTCGACCGCGAGGCCGCCCACCTCAAAGACAGCCTGATGCCCCGCTACGCCGAGCTGATCTATAACGGCTTCTGGTTCAGCCCAGAGCGCCGCATGCTCCAGGCCCTCATCGATGCCTCGCAGGCCTCCGTCACCGGCACGGTGCGGCTCAAGCTCTACAAGGGCAACGTCATCGTCATGGGCCGCGAGAGCCCGCACTCCCTCTACAACACCCGCATGGTCACCTTCGAGGACGACCAGGGCGCCTATAACCAGCAAGACGCCGCGGGCTTCATCAAGCTCCAGGCGCTCCGCCTGCGCTTAGGCGCCTCCATAGGCCGCCGCGGCGGCGCCCTCTAAGCCATAAAAAAGGGCGCCTCGCGAGAGGCGCCCTTTTTGCATCCCAGCGCCCACGCCATCTCATTTCCCAGCCCCGCCGCCGCGCCTTAAGATGAATTTAATATTCATCTTCAAGCGAGCCCCCATGTCCGACCTCACCGAACCCCAGCTCCGCACCCTGGTCGAAGCATTCTACGCCACCATCCGCCAGGACGCCGCCCTCGGCCCCATCTTCAACGACATCATCGAAGACTGGCCCGAACATCTCGACAAGCTCACCGCCTTCTGGTCGGGCGTCATGCTGGGGTCGGGGCGCTATAGCGGCAACCCCATGGCCAAACATGTCGCCATCAGGGCCCGGCTCTCGCCGGCGCTGTTCAGCCGCTGGTTGTCGCTCTGGGGCGAAACCGCCGCCCGCCTGCTGCCCCCCGAGCCCGCCGCCGCCATCAAAGCCACGGCCCAGCGCATCGCCCACAACCTCCAGCGCGGCTGCGGCCTGCTGGAAAACATCTGACCGGCGAGACGAATATAGAGCACAGGGAGTCGATCGAACAAAAAAAGAACAAATTATTAACAGGAATGTTGCCTGTTTGTTCCAGGCGTGGCAAGCTGCGACCATAGATTAACAAATTCCTCTGGCCTTTCATGGAGAACACGTTATGGTTGCAGCCACCACCAGCAAAAAGCCGCGTTTGACAGAAATCGAGTCGATGTTGGACGCTGTGGAGGCAACACCGATGGCAGTACCAATGGCAAAACCGGATCTCGAAAAAAACAAGGCGCTCGACGCCGCGATGGCGCAAATCGAGCGCGCCTTCGGCAAAGGCTCGATCATGCGCATGGGCGCCAAGGGCGGCACCGAGGCGATCGAGACCATTCCCTCCGGCTCTCTGGGGCTTGATTTGGCGCTCGGCATTGGCGGCCTGCCCCGTGGCCGCGTGATCGAGGTTTACGGCCCAGAATCCTCGGGCAAAACCACCCTGGCGCTGCATGCCATCGCCGAGGCCCAAAAGCGCGGCGGCGTCTGCGCCTTCATCGACGCCGAACACGCGCTCGACCCGGTCTATGCCCGCAAGCTCGGGGTCGATGTCGATAACCTCCTGATTTCCCAGCCCGACACCGGCGAGCAGGGGCTGGAGATCGCCGACACGCTGGTGCGTTCGGGCTCCATCGATGTGCTGGTCATCGACTCAGTCGCCGCCCTGGTGCCGCGCGCCGAGCTCGAAGGCGAGATGGGCGATAGCCATGTCGGCCTGCATGCCCGCCTGATGAGCCAGGCTTTGCGCAAAATCACCGGCTCGGTCGCGCGCTCCAACACCATGCTGATCTTCCTCAACCAGATCAGGTTGAAAATCGGCGTCATGTTCGGCAATCCCGAGACCACCACCGGCGGCAACGCGCTCAAATTCTACGCCTCCATCCGCATGGAAATCCGCCGCACCGGCTCGATCAAGGACCGCGAGGAGGTCACCGGCAACCATGTCCGCGTGAAAGTGGTCAAAAACAAGCTCGCGCCCCCGTTCCGCCAGGTCGAGTTCGACATCATGTTCGGCGAGGGCATTTCCAAATCGGGTGAATTGATCGATCTCGGCGTCAAGGCCGGGGTGGTCGAGAAATCCGGCGCCTGGTTCTCCTTCGATTCCCAGCGCATCGGCCAGGGCCGCGAGAACGCCAAGCAGTTCCTGCGCGACAATCCCAAGGTCGCCGAGGCGATCGAGAAGAAAATCCGCGACCAGTCCGCCGTCATCTCCGAGGCTTTGATGGCCTCGGACGGTGGCGAAGATGGCGGGGACGACTGACCAACCATCTGAAAAACCTATAAAAGTTTTTGGGGGTATGGGGGCTTTTTCCAAAAAGCCCCCATGTCTTTCGCCGCTTTTTAAAAAAAGCGGCCCCAAAAATTTTTAAAACCCAGGGCGCGGCCCCCACCAGCCTTCACCCTTGGCGAAAGCGTGGCTTCCCTGTAATCCAGGCCTCATGGTCACCAGCAACGATATCCGCGCCACCTTCCTCAACTATTTCGGCCGCAACGGCCACCAGATCGTGCCCTCGGCCCCTCTGGTGCCCCGCAACGACCCCACGCTGCTCTTCACCAGCGCCGGCATGGTGCCGTTCAAAAACGTCTTCACCGGCCAGGAAAAGCGCCCTTATGTGCGCGCCACCTCGGCCCAGAAATGCGTGCGGGCAGGGGGCAAGCATAACGACCTCGACAATGTCGGCTACACCGCCCGCCACCACACCTTCTTCGAAATGCTGGGGAATTTCTCCTTCGGCGATTATTTCAAGGACCAGGCCATCCACCATGCCTGGACCCTGCTGACCAAGGACTTCGCCCTCCCCAAGGACAAGCTCCTCATCACCGTCTATCACAGCGATGACGAAGCCTTCGATCTCTGGAAAAAAATCGCCGGCCTGCCCGATGAAAAAATCATCCGCATCAAAACCGACGATAATTTCTGGCGCATGGGCGATACCGGCCCCTGCGGCCCCTGCTCCGAAATCTTCTTCGATCACGGCCCCGCCATCGCGGGCGGCCCGCCCGGCTCCCCGGATGAAGACGGCGACCGCTTCATCGAAATCTGGAACCTCGTGTTCATGCAATATGAGGAAGGCCCCCCCGGCACCCGCACGCCGCTGCCCCGCCCGAGCATAGACACCGGCATGGGCCTGGAGCGCTTCGCCGCCATCCTCCAGGGCAAGCACGATAATTACGACACGGACACGCTGCGCGCGATCATCCTCAGCAGCGCCGAGGAAACCAGCCAAGACGCCGACGGCACATTCAAAACCTCGCACCGCGTGGTGGCCGACCATCTGCGCTCCAGCGCCTTCCTCATGGCCGATGGCGTGCTCCCCTCCAACGAGGGGCGCGGCTACGTGCTCCGCCGCATCATGCGCCGCGCCATGCGCCATGCCCATATTCTGGGCGCGCGTGAGCCGCTGCTCCACCGCCTCGTGCCCACCCTCATCCGCCAGATGGGCCAAGCCTACCCCGAGCTGACCCACGCCGCGCCGCTGATCACCGAAACCCTCCAGCTCGAGGAAAACCGCTTCCGCTCGCTGCTCGAGCGCGGCATCTCGCTGCTCAAGGAAGAGTCGGCCAGCATTCCCCAGGGCGGCGCCCTCAAGGGCGACATCGCCTTCAAACTCTACGACACATACGGCTTCCCGCTGGATTTGACCCAGGACGCGCTCCGCGAGGAAGGCAAAACCGTCGACACCGCCGGGTTCGACGCCGCCATGGCCGAGCAGAAGGCCCGCGCCCGCGCCGCCTGGGCCGGCTCTGGCGAGGCCGCCACCGAAGCCGTCTGGTTCGAGCTGAACGAAAAACTCGGCGCCTCCGAATTCCTCGGCTACTCCACCGAATCCGCCGAGGCCACCATCGCCGCCCTCATCGCCGACGGCCAGCCCGCCCCGCATGCCGAGGCCGGCCAAACCGTCGCCCTCATCCTCAACCAAACCCCCTTCTACGCCGAATCCGGCGGCCAGGTGGGCGATGAAGGCACCATCACCAGCCCCGAAGGCCTCGTCATCCGCATCACCGACACCCAAAAGAAGCTGGGCAGCCTGTCGGTGCATCTGGGCACCATCGAGGCCGGCGTCGCCAAGCCGGGCCTCCCCGTCATCGCCACGGTCGATCACGAGCGCCGCTCCAAAATCCGCGCCCACCACTCGGCCACCCATCTGCTGCACGAGGCCCTGCGCCGCGCGCTCGGCCCTCACGTCACCCAAAAAGGCTCGCTCAACGGCCCCGACCGCCTGCGCTTCGACATTTCCCAGCCCCGCCCGATCACGGCCGATGAGCTGGCCGGCGTCGAGCGCGAGGTCAATGCCCGCATCCGCGAGAATACCGAGGTCACCACCCGCCTGATGACCCCCGATGAAGCCGTCAAGCTCGGCGCCATGGCGCTGTTTGGCGAAAAATACGGCGATGAGGTGCGCGTCGTCTCCATGGGCACCCCCCAGCCCGACAAATCCGCCTGGACCATCGAGTTGTGCGGCGGCACCCATGTCGCCCGCACGGGCGATATCGGGCTGTTCCGCATCGTCGCCGAGGGCGCGGTGTCGGCCGGCATCCGCCGCATCGAGGCCCTGGCCGGCGCAGCCGCCGTCGCCGCCATCGAGGATGAAAGCCGCCTGCTGGCCGAGGCCTCCGCCACCGTCAAAGCCCCGCCCGCCGAGCTGCCCGGCCGCATCACCGCCTTGCAGGAGGATAAAAAGCGCCTGGAGCGTCAGGTGGCCGAGCTGCAAAAGAAGCTGGTGCTGGCCACCGCCAGCACGCCCGAGCAGGTCGGCGCCACCCCGGCCATCTTGCGCAATGTCGGCGAGATTCCGGCCAAGGAGCTCCGCCCCATCGCCACCGAGCTGCAAAAAACCCTGGGCTCTGGCGTGGTCGCGCTGGTCTCGGTGGCCGATGGCAAAGCCGCCATCGTGGTGACCGTATCCGATGACCAGCCCTTCTCGGCGGTCGATCTGGTGCGCGCGGCCGCCGTGGCCGTGGGCGGGCAGGGCGGTGGCGGCAACAAATCCGCCGCCCAGGCCGGCGGCCCCGAAGGCGCCAAGGCCGCCGAGGCCCTCAAAGCCATCCGCGCCGGGTTGGGCTGACCGCTCCTTAAAACGGGGCGGACTCCTTGGGGGCTTTTTGAAAAAAGCCCCCAAACCCGCAAAAACTTTTGATAATTTGTGCGGGGGTTCTTAACCTCCGGTTCATGACCATGGCCTATGACCATGGTCATGGCCGAGCATCTCTCCAAATCTCAGTTCAAGCCTCGCGCGCTGGAATATTTCCGCGCCATCGAAGCCACCGGCAAACCCCTCATCATCACCGATAATGGCGTACCGGTGCTCGAAATCCGCCCCTGGCGCCCGCGGACCGACCAGCTCGAAGCGCTGCGCGGCTCGGTGCTCCGCTTCACCCCGCCAGACCCGTAACCATGGTCCTGCTCGACACGCCCAGCCTCCTCTGGTGGATCAACCGCGACAACAAGCTCAGCCCGCGCGCCCTCGGCGCCATCGAGGCCGAGCGCCCTGGCGGCGAAATCATCGTCTCCACCCTCTCCGCCTACCAGATCGCCCGCTGGGTGCATGAAGGCCGGCTGGAATTGAGCATGTCCCCGGCGGACTGGTTCGCCCGCCTCCAGGCCGCCCCCGAAATCACCCTTGCCCCCATCGATGCCCCGCTCGCCCTCCAGGCCGCGCCCCTGCCGCTGGCCCATGCCGCCGCGCGCCTGCTCATCGCCCAGGCCCGCCGGCTCAATTGCCCGCTCATCACCCAAAACCCGGCGCTCGCCGGGGCGGGCCTCGCCAAAATCATCTGGTAGCGGGCAGGGCAGGGGCTCTGGTCAGGCCGCCACGGCCCCGGCAATCCCCATGGCGGCAAACACCTGGTTGCCCACGGCCTTGCGCGCCTCGCCCGCGAGCGCGCCAATCAGCTCGGCCTTGCGCGCCTCCACCGTGAAGATTTTCGCCGTGCGGATCACCGCCGGCACGCCCAACCCGGCGCCAATCGTGTCCTGAATCTCAATATCCCCGGGCCAGCCCTTATTGCCGGCGCTGGTAATCATCAGCACCCACAGCAGCCCGTGCTGCTTCAGCAGCTCTCCGGCCACAATCACCAAAGCCGGCCGGAATTCCGGCGTGTCATTCATCGGGTGGGGAATTTTCACCACATCCCAGCGCTTAAAGACCATAAAACGCCCTCTGATCCGCTTCCGATTCCCACTCGCCGGAGATGCTCACCGGCCCGCCCGGCATTTTCACCACCGGCTTCACCAGCAGCACGCGCTCGCCATCCAGAATAAACCCGAGCAAATCCCCCTCCGCCACGCCCAAATGCCGCCGCACGGCCTGCGGAATGGTCGTCTGCGCCTTGGCCGTCATCTTGCTGGTGATCAAGTCCCGCTCCTTTCCGAGTCGCCCTTGAGGCTTACCGGCCCAAAGCTGAACACCGCGTAAATTTCCCGGATTTTTCCGCCGTTTTTCACGGAGTTTTCCGTAAACCCGGAAACTCCTTACCCGCCGCCCCAAACCCAGAATTTTCCTTACCGGCCGGAATTTTCCCGCCCCGCCCCGAATTTTCCTTACCGCTCCGAAAACCGCTGCGATTCCCGGAATTTCCTTACCAAAACCCCAGAATTTTCTAGGATGTAAGGAAAATCACCGGCATTTCAGCCCGGTTTCGCGCCCTCTCGGCGCATCAGCACCACTTTCACCGGCGCCCGCTCCGGCGGATCGGCAAACATCGCCCGCCCGGTCTCCACAAACCCGCAGCTGGCATAAAATCCGGCGGCATGCAGCGTCGCCTCCAGCCGCACCGCGCCGGGCCCGGCCATCTGGCAGCCCGCCTCCAGCAAAAGCCGCCCCAGCCCCTGGCCCATGGCCTCCGGGCGCACATAAAGCCGACGGATCAGCCCCGGCACGGCATCCACAAACCCCAGCACGGCGCCCGCCTGCTCGGCCACCCTCACGCCGCCTTCGGCAATCACCGCCTCGTAATGGCGGGCATCGCGCCCGGCCATCCAGCCGCGCACCTGGGCTTGCGTATAAAACGCCCCGGCCTTCGCCTCGGTCGCGGCTTTGGTAATGTCGTACAATATTTGCCCCTCACCGGCCTGGGCGGGGCGCAGCCTCATTCGGCGGGCAATTCCACAATGCGTATGCGCTTGCCCTTGGCCGAGAGCGCCACCTCCCCCCTGATCAGCCGCAGCGCGTCATTGCCAAACATCTCGCGCCGCCAGCCTTCCAAAATCGGGTTGGGCGCGGTCTCATCCAGCGCCAGCGCCTCAATCTCGTCGCCTCCGGCCACCAGCCGGGGCGCCACGTTATTCTGCTCCGCCGCCGCGTTCAGCAGCACTTTCAGCAGCGCCACCAAGGCGGGCGAGGCGCGTGGTACGTCCCGTGGCCGGTCAATCTTGGGCAATTCCGCCTCGGGCAGGGTTTTGGCGGCGGCAATGGTGGCCAGCAGCGAAACCCCAGACTTGCCATTGGCAAACCCGGCGGTCACGCCCCGCGCGCGTGTCAGGCCATCGGCCGTATCGGGCGCCAAAGCGGCGATTTCGGGTATCTGCTCATCCTTGAGCAGCCTTTGGCGCGGAATATTGATCCGCTGCGCCTCGCGCTCGCGCCACGCCGCCACGGCTTTAATAATCGCCAGCTGCCGGCGGTTGCTGGTGCGCAGCTTCAGCCGCTCCCAGGCTTTTTCGGGGTCCACCCGGTAGGTGGCGGGCTCGGCCAGTACCGCCATTTCCTCGGCCACCCAGGCCAGCCGGTCCTCTTTCTCCAGCCGGGCGGCGAGTTTCTCATAAATCACCCGCAAATGCGTCACGTCGGCGGCGGCATACTCCACCTGCGCGCGTGAGAGCGGCCGCGCCGCCCAGTCGCTGAAGCGGTGGGTCTTGTCGATATGCGCGCCGGTCAAGGCCTGCACCAGCGAGTCATAGCCCACCTGGTCGCCAAACCCGGCCACCATGGCGGCCACCTGGGTATCAAACAGGTTGGCGGGCACGGCGTCATACATCTGCAGAAAAATTTCCACATCCTGCCGGCAGGCGTGAAACACCTTCACCACCTCGGGCTTGGCCAGCAGCGCGCCCAGCGGGGCCATGTCGAGCCCTGGCGCCAGCGCGTCCACCACCGCCACGTCATCCGTTCCCGCCAGCTGAATCAGGCACAGCTCCGGGTAATAGGTTTTCTCACGCATGAACTCGGTGTCCACGGTGATGAAGCTTTCCTGGCTCAGCCGCTCGCACAGGGCGGCCAGCTCCTCGGATGACGCGATAAAGGCGGTTTTTGGCTCACTCATACCTCCCCTTTGCGCCATCCCCGCTTGACAGGAAAGGGGGCCCGGTCTCTTTGCCCTGCATGGAACAGATAAACGCCTACCGCACCCATAGCTGCGCTGCCCTGCGGCGCGAAAATATCGGCCAGACCGCCCGGCTTTCCGGCTGGGTTCACGCCAAGCGCGACCATGGCGGCCTGCTCTTCATAGATCTGCGCGACCATTACGGCCTCACCCAATGCGTGTTCCCGGCGGGCTCGGCGTCCTTTGCCCAGGCCGAGCATTTGCGGGTCGAGTCGGTCATCACCGTCACCGGCCAGGTGGTCGAGCGCGCGCCCGGCACCCAAAACCCCAAGCTTCCCACCGGCGAGATCGAGCTGAAGGTCGAGGCGCTGGTGCTGCAATCGGGCGCCGATGTGCTGCCCCTCCAGGTCGCGGGCAACGAGAACTACCCCGACGAGCTGCGCCTCAAATACCGCTTCCTCGATCTGCGCCGCGAGAGCGTGCACAAAAACATCATGCTGCGCGCGGGCGTCATCGCCTCATTCCGCCGCCGCATGATCGAGTCCGGCTTCACCGAGTTCCAAACCCCCATCCTCACGGCAAGCAGCCCCGAAGGCGCGCGCGACTTCCTGGTGCCCTCCAGAAACCATCCGGGCAAGTTCTACGCCCTGCCCCAGGCGCCCCAGCAGTTCAAGCAGCTGCTCATGGTGGCGGGCTTCGACCGCTATTTCCAAATCGCCCCCTGCTTCCGCGACGAGGCCTCCCGCGCCGACCGTTCCCCCGGCGAGTTCTACCAGCTCGATTTCGAGATGAGCTTCGTCACCCAGGAAGACGTGTTCGCCACCATCGAGCCCATCCTGCACGGCGTGTTCGATGAGTTCGCCAATGGCCGCGAGGTCGGCAAGCCGCCGTTCCTGCGCATCGCCTACGATGATGCCCTGCTCAAATACGGCTCCGACAAGCCCGATCTGCGCAACCCCCTGCTCATCTCCGATGTCACCGAGGCCTTCCGCGGCTCCTCCTTCGGCCTGTTCGCCAAAATCGTCGAAGCGGGCGGCATCGTCCGCGCCATCCCCGCGCCCGGCGCCGGCGCCAACCCGCGCTCCTTCTTCGATAAGCTGAATGACTGGGCGCGCGCCGAAGGTGCTGGCGGCCTGGGCTACATCACCTGGAGCGACCAGGGCGCCCAAGGCCCCATCGCCAAAAACCTCTCGCCCGAGCGCGCCGAGGCCATCCGCGAGATTTGCGGCCTGAGCGCGGGCGATGCCGTGTTCTTCGCCGCCGGCAAGCCCGATGCGGCGGCCAAGTTCGCGGGCGCGGTGCGCACCAAGCTTGGCACAGACCTCAACCTCATCAAGCCCGGCGAGTTCAAATTCTGCTGGATCGTCGATTTCCCGATGTATGAGTACGACGAGGAGCTGAAGCAGGTGGTGTTCAGCCACAACCCCTTCTCCATGCCCCAGGGCGGCATGGAGACGCTGGAAACCCAGGACCCGCTGACCATCAAGGCCTTCCAGTACGACATCGTGTGTAACGGCATCGAGCTGTCATCGGGCGCCATCCGCAACCACCGCCCCGACATCATGCTCAAAGCCTTCGAAATCGCCGGCTACGGCCCCGAGGAAGTCGAAGCCCGCTTTGGCGGCATGCTCAACGCCTTCCGCTTCGGCGCCCCCCCGCATGGCGGCTCCGCGCCCGGCATCGACCGCATCGTCATGCTCCTGGCCGATGAGCCCAACATCCGCGAAGTCATCGCCTTCCCGCTCAACCAGCAAGGCGAAGACCTGATGATGGGCGCGCCCGCCCCCGTGCCGGCCAACCGTCTCAAGGAACTGTCCATCGGCCTGGCCCTGCCGCCCAAAATCGTCAAAACCTGACCGATCGGTAAAATTCTGGCAATCAAGGGGGCGTTTTCCCAAAAACGCCCCCTTTTTTGTGCCCATTCGCCGCCCTGTGCGCTATTTTGTCGCACAGGGCGCCTCAACATTTTGTTGCAAATATCCACATTTCGTCCATAAACATACGTAAACGTCAACTACCGGCCCTACGCTGCCAAACCAAACACGACCAAACCAGCCACGGCCAAACCAAACCCAGACCAATAAAAACCGACCAAGAAGCCAAAAATCCAGACGAACCAACCAAGGGAGACCCATAATGACCAGGCGCAACCTGCTCGCCTCCACCGTGCTTTTCGGGCTGCTCGGCGCGCCCGCCATGGCCGGCACGCTCTATGTCTTCGGCGACAGCCTGTCCGATGACGGCAATCTCTACGCCCTCACCGGCCAGCCTCCCGCGCCCTATTACCAGGGCCGCTTCTCCAATGGCCCCGTCTGGGTCGAGTATCTGCCCAGCCTCACCGGCCTCGGCTTTTCCGCCGCCACCGATTACGCCTATGGCGGCGCCTTCACCGGCGACCTCACCGTCAACGGCACCAATTACGGCACCAACCTCGAAAGCGCCGCCCTGCCCGGCATCAGCACCGAAATCAGCGGCTTCGCCGGGGCTGGCGGCCATTTCACCGCGTCCGACGTGGTCACCCTCTGGGGCGGCGCCAATAATTATTTCCTCTATGCCGAGCTGGCCCAGGCCAACCCCGCCAACGCCGCCGCCTATGTCGCCGAGGGCGTGGCCACCACCATCTCCCAGCTCACCACCGATGTCGGCTCTCTCATCGGGCTGGGCGCCCAAACGCTCATCGTGCCCAACATGCCAGATCTCGGCGTCACCCCGCTTTTCAACACCAGCGCCCAAGGCATCGCGCTGGGCGATGCCTTCTCGGTCAACCACAATCTCTACCTCCCCATAGAAATGGCCACCCTCCACCAAAACACCGGGGCCAACATCATCGTCTTGAACACCGAGCAATTGCTCAACAACGTCGTCGCCAGCCCCGCCACCTACGGCTTCACCAACGTCACCCAGGCCTGCATCGCGGTCGCGGCCTGCGTCACCGGCACCACCGCCCAGCAAAACCAGTATCTGTTCTGGGACAGCGTCCACCCCACCACCCACGCGCAAGACATCATCGCCCAATACGCGGCCGATTCCCTTCTGGGCTACCAAAACCTCGCCATTCCCGCGCAGCTGGGCACCAGCGTGGTCACCACCTTCACCGGCCTGCTCGACCAGCGCCTCTCCGCCCTCGCCAATGGCGCCAGCGGCGCCTCCTACACGCTGGGCGGCATGAGCGCCTCGGCGCCCCTGCCCGATCACGGCATCTCCCTGTTTCTCTCCGAGACCGGCAGCTTTGGCGCCCAGGCCACAAAGGGCCAGGATACCGGCTTCACCTCCAGCCTCGAGACCACCACCCTCGGCGTCGAGGATCACCTCTCCGATACCCTGGTCGCCGGTTTGGCGCTGGGCTATGCCAGCGCCTCGGCCAGCCCCAAAACCGCGGGTTCGGTGCATGATGACGCGCTCGAATTCGGCCTCTACGGCGCCTATAGCGGCCCGGCCTTCTATGCCCGGCTGAGCGGGGCGGCGGGCGAGAACTGGTACAAGGCGCAAAGCCCGGCCTATTTGGGCGGCGCGGTCACCGGCAAGCCCTCTGGCCTCAGCCTCGCCGTCCAGGGCGCGGCGGGCTATGCCTATGCGTTCAGCGGCGGGCTCAGCGCCGGGCCGGAGCTGGGGCTCATCTATTCCCGCGTCGGGCTGAACGGCTACACCGAAACGGGCGACGCCCTGCTCACCAAACAAGTCATCGCCCAGACCGACCAGCAACTGGACGCCACGGCCGGCCTGCGTGTCTCCTGGGCCGGGGCGCTGGGGGGCTGGCAGCTCACCCCCACCGCGCTGCTCGGCGCCGATGTGCCGCTCTCGGGCAGCAATGGCGACTTCACGGCGGTCTTCACCTCCGAGCCCCTGGTGCCGCTCACCATCCGCTACCCGCACCGCCAGTCCGCCTGGGCCATTTACCAGCTGGGCACATCGGTGGCGCTCGGCCAAAGCCTGTCGGCCCAGGCCGAGGTCGGCGGCACGGTATTCCGCACCGGCGGCAACGATGTCAGCCTCTCAGGAGGCCTCACCTGGCGCTTCTAGAGCGGGATGCGTTATGACGCACCCGCTCTAGTTATATTTTAACGATCAATTTCATTGGTTTAGCTTACGTCTGTCGACTCAATCTAAACCAATATTGATCTAGCGCTACAGTTGCCTTTTGATTTGAGATGAGCGTGTCTGGCCGCGGCTTGATGACTTCGTCTGAATATTGACCATTCGAGGATATGCGCGACGGGGAGTGGCCGTTGCGCGAGCCTCAGGGGCTGGCGGGTATAAACATGTGCATCCGCCTCTAACGCGCCAGCACGGCCGCGATCTCGGCCGGGGAGAGCAGCTGGGGCAGCACGCGGGGGGAGGCGTCGCCCGCCGGATAATAGAGGTAAAGCGGCACCCCGGCGCGGTGATTGGCCACCAGCAGGGCGGTGATGGCAGGGTCGCGGTCTGTCCAGTCACCGACCAGCAGGGCGACATGACGGGCCGCGAACAGCGCCTGCACCTGGGGCGCGGCGAGGGTCGTGGTCTCGTTGACCAGGCAGGTGACGCACCAGGCGGCGGTGAGGTCGATGAACACCGGCTGGCCGGCGGCGCGCAGGCTGGCCAGGCGGGCCGCCGAGTAGGGCGCCGCGCCCGGCAGGGTGAGCTGCCCGGCGGCGGCGGGCGCCGAGCGCAGAAACGGCAGCGCCACCAGCACCGCCAAGGCCATGGCCGGGCGCAGGCGCAGCGCGGCCGCCAGAAACACCCCGCCAAGGAGGGCGATCATCAGCCCGGTCTGACCGCTTTGGTGAAACAGCACCCAGGCGAGCCAGAAAAACCCGCCCAGCAGCGGCAGGCTGAGCAGGCGCTGGAGCATGAGCATCCAACGCCCGGGGCGGGGCAGGAGATGGGCGAGGCTGGGGATGAACGCCAGCACCAGAATGGGCAGGGCCAGCCCCAGCCCGAGCGCGGCAAACAGCCCCAGCGCTGGCAGCACGGGCATGTTGAGCGCCGCGGCCACCGCCGTGCCCATGAAGGGCGCGGTGCAGGGCGTGGCCACCGCCACGGCCAGCAGGCCGGTGAGAAAACTATGCTGGGCGGGCAGATGGCGGATGAAGCCGGGGGGCAGAAACTGGAACCATCCGGCCATGTTGAGGCCCGCGGCCAGCATGACCCAGCCGGCCAGCGCCACGAAGACCGGGCTTTGAAACTGGAAGCCCCAGAAGATTTGGTGGCCGAGCACGCGCAAGGTGAGCAGCAGCCCGGCCAGCACCAGCATGGAGGCGAGCACGCCCGCGCCATAGCCCAGCGCCTCGCGCCGCACATGGCCGGGCGCCGCCCCGCCCAGCCGGGCGAAGGCCAGCGCCTTCATGGCCAGAATCGGGAACACGCAGGGCATGAGGTTGAGCACCAGCCCGCCCAGCAGCGCCAGCAGCCAATAGGGGGCGTGGGCGGGGGCGGTGCCGCGCGGGGCATCGAGGCTGAGGGCCTGGGTGGCGCCGGAGGGATCGGTGAGTTCGAGCACCCCCGCGAGGCGCGACGGCGCCGGGCCGGTGAGAGGCAGGTGCAGCGCGATGCCGTTGGCGGTGAAAGAGAGGCGCTGCGGGGCGGTATTGTCGAGCTGGCCGGGCTGGAGGGGGAAGAACCGCGCCGCGGCCACCTGGTTGGCGCCAAGGCCGGCGATGGTGAGCGTGCCGCCCGGCGTGAAGCTGGCGGCAAAGGGCGAGGCGATGATCGGCGGCGGCGCGGCCTGCGCGGGGGCCGAGGGCGGCGGCACGGTCAGCGCGGCATGTTCGGGCACGCAGAGATCGGCGCAGACCAGCCAGTTGGCGGTGAGCGTGACGGGCGCCGCCGAGGCGGGCAGGCCATGGGCCGTGAAGGGCAGCAGCACATGGCCCGAGAGCACATAAACCCCCACCCCGTCCTGGTTGAGGTAGCTGGGGGCGGGAAAGCGCAGCGCCGAGAGCGTGACCGGCGCGGGCGCGGCGAGGCGCGGCGGGTAGCCGGCATCGCCCGGGTTTTGCCAGTAAATATGCCACCCCGGGGCCAGCGTGAAGGCAAGCGCCAGGGGGCGCGTGCCGTTGACCTCGGGGCCAGTTGCCACGAGCTCGACCTGATCGCGCGGCGAGGTGAAGCCGCCCGCCCCTTGCGCGCGCGCGAAACCCGGCAAAAGCAGAAGGGCGAGGCAAAGAATGACATGGCGCATGCGCCCCTTATCGCACGGCGCGGCGGTCTCTGGTATCGGGGCGGCGTGATTGATCTGCCTGTCGCCCATGTGCTGCCCGAATTGCTGCGTACCCTCAAAACGGAGGGGCGCAATGCCGTGCTCGTCGCCCCGCCGGGGGCGGGCAAAACCACGCTGGTGCCGCTCGCCGCGCGCGAGGCGGGGCTGGGCCGGATTTTGCTGCTCGAGCCCCGGCGGCTGGCGGCGCGGGCGGCGGCCATGCGCATGGCCGCGCTGCTGGGCGAATCGGTGGGCGAGCGCGTGGGGTTTCGCACGCGCCTGGAGAGCGCGGTGAGCGCGCGCACCGAGATCGAGGTGATCACCGAGGGGCTGCTCACCGCCAAGCTGCTCGCCGACCCTGGGCTCGACGGCGTGGGGCTGGTGATTTTCGACGAGGTGCATGAGCGCAGCCTGGAGGCCGATCTGGCGCTGGCGCTGGTGCGCGATTTGCAGCGCACGCTGCGGCCCGAATTGCGGCTATTGGCGATGTCGGCGACCGCCGATGCCGAGAAATTCTGCGCGGCGCTCGAGGCGCCGGTGGTCGAGAGCGCGGGCAAGATGTTCCCGGTCGAGATCATCCACGCCAAGCGCGACCTCACCGGCCCGCGCGATTTGCCCGAGGCCGCGGCCAAGGCGGTGCGCGAGGCGCTCAGCCAGCACGCGGGCGATATTCTGGTGTTTCTGCCCGGCATGGCGGAAATCCGGCGCACCCAGGCGGCGCTGGAGACATGCCCGGCGCTGGTGCTGCCGCTGCATGGCGACCTCTCACGCGAGGCGCAGGACCTTGCGCTGAGGGAGCATGAGGGGCGGCGGGTGGTGCTGTCCACCTCCATTGCCGAAACCTCGCTGACCGTGCCGGGGGTGAGAATTGTGATCGATGGCGGGTATCGCCGCGCGCCGGTGCTCGATGCCGGCTCGGGGCTGACCCGGCTGATGACGACCCGCATCTCGCGCGCCGCCGCCACCCAGCGGGCCGGGCGCGCCGGGCGCTTGGCGCCGGGCGTGGCGATAAGGCTTTGGAGCGAGGCGCTGCACCGCGGCCTGGCGCTGTTCGACCGGCCCGAGATTTTCGCCGCCGAGCTTTCCGGCCTGGCGCTCGCCTGCGCGGCCTGGGGCGAGGCGCCCAACGCCCTGCCCTTCATAGACAAGCCGCCCGAGGGCACGTTGAAAGCCGCCCAGGCGCTGCTGGCCGAGCTGGGCGCCGTGGACGAGGCCGGGCGGATTACGGGCCTGGGCCGCGCCATGGCCCGGCTGCGCGCCGAACCCCGGCTGGGGGCGATGATGCTGGCCGGCGCGGGCAAGCCCGAACAGGCGCTGGCCGCCGACATCGCCGCCATTTTGGAGGAGCGGGATTTTCTCTCCGCCACCGCCTCGGCCGACATCGCCTTGCGCCTCGAGGCCCTGGCCGGGCGGGGCGAGGGCGACCGCGCCATACTCGCGCGCGTGCGGTTGGGGGCCAAGATTTACCGCAACCGCCTGGGCGTTGGGGGCATGGCCGCCGAGGGCCATGCCGGCGCGCTGCTGGCCTGCGGCTTCCCCGACCGAATCGGCCAGGCGCGGGGCGAGGCCGGGTCTTACCGGCTCTCGGGCGGCGGCGCGGGCAATCTCTCGCCGGCCGACCCGCTGGCCCGCGCCCGGCTGCTGGTGGCCGCCGAAATGGACGCCAAGGGCAGCAAGATCCGCCTGGGCGCGGCGCTCACGCTCGATGAACTGCCGCCCGTGTTGCGCGCGCGCTGCAAAACCACGCGCGATGTGGGGTTCGACCCCGGCTCGGGCGCGGTTTCGGTGCGCGAGCGCGTGCGGCTGGGCGCGCTGGTGCTGGCCGACCGCAACGCCCCCGCCCTGCCCGATGAGATCCAGGCCGCGCTGGCCGGCGCGCTCGCAACCCGGCTGGAGCAGCTGGACTGGACGGCGGCGGCCGAAAATTTATGCGCCCGCGTGGCGGTGATGCGCGGGCTGGACGGCACCTGGCCCGATTTCTCGCGCGCCGCGCTGGCGGCCACGGCGCAGGCGTGGCTGGCGCCCTATCTGGCCGGCATGACCAATCTGCGCGAGGCCCGCGCCGTGGATCTCCACCAGGCCTTGCGCGGGCAGCTGAGCCACGAGCAGGCCGTGCGGCTGGACAAGGAGTTGCCGCCCGAGATCCGGCTGAAAAACGGCGTCATCCGGGTGGATTATTCTGGGCCGGTGCCGGTGGCCTCGGCGCGCGCGCATGTGTTTTACGGCACCGACACCACCCCCAAACTGGCCGCCGGGCGTGTGAAGCTGCAACTTGCCCTGCTCTCCCCCGCCGGCCGGCCGATCGCGATCACCGCCGACCTCGCCAGCTTCTGGCGCGGCGGCTGGCTGGATGCGCGCCGCGACATGCGCGGGCGTTACCCCAAGCATGACTGGCCGGAAGAGCCGTGGAAATGAGCCTTTATGGGAAACTGGAGGGTAGCGGGAATCGAATTGTAATAGCTATCTAATTAAAAAACATGTGAGTATATTTATCTAAAATCCATTGAAGCCCCCGTTAAGGCCCCCAAATATTAAGGTGGCGATGGGCGATATAAGGAACCAAACTACCTGCAATTTGAAGTTAACCCCTTGCCCCTTCCACGCCGCTGTGGTCTCAATCGCAAAAGTTACACCATCGCACATTCAACAACCTCAACAGGCAATCCCCGCGGATAGCACCGACCTCGTTCAAAACCAGTGATCGTTACCAGAGGACATGCATGATCGACGGCGCTTCCCAAAACGGATTGACCTTAGTAAAAACACGGACGCCGTGGGCCGCAAGAATTTTGGCGGCATTGCTGTCTTTTTGTTTGCCCGGTGTCGGCCAGATTTATGCACGCGAATATCGTCTTGGTGTCGCAATCGGTCTCATTGCTCTTTTCCTGAACTTGATCGCTGGGATAATTATTAACTCATCTAACCCAAGTACTTTTACCGTCTTGCCTGTCTTTGTTTCATTCTTGATGCTCATAGTTATTCATTTTTTTGCGGCGGTCGATGCGTCCATAAAAGCAGCAACCAGAGATATCCGAGCAGCCCCTCCCTGGTACAGGTCAGCATGGGTATTGGGCATTTTATATGTCCTCTGTTTAGCATTGTTACATGGTGCCTTTTCCCCGCCACATTGGCGGACGTACCTCCTGCCGTCTGACTCAAATGCTCCAACGCTACTAGCTGGAGATTATTTTATCTCAGCCAACTCTAAGAATGGAATGACGTTCAAGCGCGGCGATATACTAATATTCCGCCCACCAGGCGCACCCAGTGAAGCTTTCGTTCAACGCCTAATCGGCCTACCGGGTGATACCATCCAGGTGACAGCCGGGCAGTTACTTATCAATGGCCAACCTGCGGCCGAAGCCGACGCTGGCACCTACGTTGATGATAGTTCGGGTGAGGCCCTACAGGGCCAAGCATTTACCGAAACGCTCCCCAACGGCATCATTCATCGAATTCTACGCTTACCTGACACGGATGACGATTTCGCCAACAATACGCCCCTCTACACTGTGCCCTCGGGCCATTATTTTATGATGGGCGATAACCGCGACAATTCCGAGGACTCACGCTTTTCGGATGGCCCTGTGGGATACGTGCCAATCAACGACATCATCGGTCAAGTCGACATAGTTGAGTTTTCTATCGACTTTAAGCATCCAGCATCAAAGTTTTGGTATTGGCCAACCGAAATTCGCTGGAACCGGCTCTTTAAATCCGTTTCGTGAACATGCCGAATGTGGAGTCAAATATGGCAAACGACGAACCAACAAATTCTGGCATTCCTAGCTCAAATTTGGTTCCTGGGACAAAGAAATGTCCATTCTGCAAGGAAGTTATCATGGAGGATGCGCTGAAGTGCAAGCACTGCGGCAGCATTCTAGTACCTTTGAATCAGTTTGCTCCTGCCGCCGTCACACCAGTTCCAGCGGCCGGAAACACCGTTCAAATCGTTACAAATACAGTTGAGCAGAAGCCGTCTTTCTCGGAAGAAGTTAAAACCAAATATGGTCATGGATGGGCAGGGCTGATTGTTTCTGTAATTCTTTTGTTCACGGTGTTTGGCCAAGGCGAAACTACTCCGGATTGGGCGAAAGCTGTTGCTGATCTAGGAGCAATAATTATTGGACCTTGGATGATATGGATATTGAGCCGTCCACACACAAATAAAGTTCTACCGGTATTAGCTCTCCTCATAACGGCCTTTGTCGTTGTCGGAGCAAACGCAAGCTAATATCACTGAAATGTCATGTTTGTATGTAAAAAGGTATGCCCTCGTGAGAACTCAATGGTCACGAACATATTGACGACTGTTCGTCATGCTACGCCCCTTTCTAACCTCAACATTACCGGAGCGACAACTTTAAAAGTTGAGTTTCATTAAACTGGGAAAACGGGCGTAAAGGTGATGAAAATATCTCGCATTCGAGATGTGATTTTTCTTGTGATTCTGATAACAATCATTCCGTCCCATTATGCGGGAGCTGATCCAACGCGTGCGGTGGACACCGAGTCAGATCCGCTAGCTGTAGTTGTATGCAACAATCAGAGTTTACAGTCAGAGCTGGCGAAACGTATCAATAGTACGGGCGGAGTGTTATTGGTGAGTCTATCTTTAGATGCCTTACATCCGATCTCATACCTTGATGCCGCGCAGGATTATGTAAATCTTGGATGTTTATACGACGTAGAAGTGGGAGCGAGTGTTCAAGATCAGTTAAAAGACATAAAATTTCAACAGATAGTCCATCTTCGCCTTTACCTAGACCATCTAGTCGTCGAAAACGTAACAATACCCAATAGTTGAGTTACTCCCTTTCAAGAGATTATGGCTTATTACGGAGATGCTTGTACACAAATTCCAAATGCATTCTCGGGTCAAAACTGACATGAATATTCGGTTAGAAATATTCTACTACGGCACGCAATTTAATCAGTGGACCCATGATGCTATTGTCGAGATAGAGATTTGTTTTAAGGGATAAAGAAATGGACAGCCTTTTCAAAGACATTCTTTTGCCAATAATCGTCGCCTTGATTACCTCGTTCGTTACGATACGAATCAACGACAGGCAAATTCAAATCGATAACATTACAAAAGAACGCGCCAAATGGCGTGATAAAATCCGCGCAATGTTGGTCGAGACCCATAAAGCCTGGGAAACAGCAGATATCCAAAAGATCAAAGAACTGAAGTCAACATTTGCAGTATATTTAAATCCGTTTGACACAGAAGATGAAGGAATTCTGACTGCACTCGAAAAGCTCATAAATGATCGGGAAGATCCGGCAATCCTAGAGTTCTATATAAGGATCTCGCTCTTACTCAAACATGATTGGGAGCGGGCAAAATTTGAATCGAAGCCTTGGGCTCCTAGGATAATTTGTGGCATTCTCACAATGAAATGCCAAATGCATAACATTCAAAAATGTAGGCTAAATGGATGGTTTTGCCCACCACAGCGTGAGACCTATAGCAATTTTAAAAATTGGATTCAAACCAAAAATTGAGGCCCGCCCTTTGTCAAGGCAGGGCCCATTTCCTTAGCGGACATCGCCGTCCCCGGCTGTACCGTGAGAAGACCCTAGCATAGCAATCGAGCGTCGTCAGCTAAAATTTCCTTACTCAAATATCCCGGAGAGCGCGAGAGGCAGAGCCTCTCGCTTAACGTATCGCTCCGCTACAAGGCTATGCCTCTGAACGACAAAAATGAAAATTTTTTTCGATCAGTCGAGTCCCCGTGTGCCGCAACAATTTGACTGTTGTTCGCTACGATGGCACTGGCATTTGGTCTGAGCGCTGTCTGTTTCATCCCCATACGCTCCAGCAAGCCCCCCACCAACTTGCCCCGGTCATTGGTATAAATGGCGGTATTCTCCTTGGCGCGGGACAACGCGACATAAAAGCTCTTTTGATCCAGCAGGTTGGTGGCGGCGCTGTCGGCGTGGATGAAGGTCCGTTCGGCGGTGCGCCCCTGAGCGGCGAAGGCCGTTGCCACATAGCTATGGGCAATATGCTGGTTACTCGGGTCATCGAGCTTCAGGGTCTCAACCTTGCCCCTGGCCAGCCGGACCGTGGCGCTGCGCGTGCTAGGGTCAATGGCGGTAATCTCGGCTTGCTGGCCGTTGATCCGCCCCAGGGCGCGGTCATTGCGGGTGAACTGCATTTTATCTCCCGCCCGCAGCTCAATCGTCTCGGAGGTGAAGGCTTGGGACTGCGCAGCCCCCCATTGGCGAAGCCGCCAATCGATCATCCTGCCGGTCTGGTCAGCCAGCGAGATTGCCGCCTTGCCGGTGTCGATGCCGGTCACCCGGTAGGCCTGTGCCTTTGATACACCCTTATCGGCGTAATCCTTGGCGAAGCGGATCATGTCGCCGATGGCATAGCTGTGCGGGTCTTTGGCTTCGGCGCGGGTCATATCTTTGGACACAAGCCTTGGCGCGGTAATCGCCGGGCCGTGAAGCTGGCCACGTTCGGCAAGCGCATGGCGAATCTCCTTGGTCAGCGCGTCGCGCCCCTCGCGGGACGGCTCAATCACCAGGGCCTTGCGCCTCTCCTTGGCGTCCAACTTGGCATAATCCTGGGCGATTTGGGCAAAGCGGGCCTCGCGGGTGTCACATTCAACAATGCGCCCGCCGCCCGCGTCCAGCGCCGCCAGGGCCTTCTTGGCATTGCCCTCCAGGCTGGCCTCCACCGACGCCTTGGCGTGCTCGTTGGTCTGGCGCAGAATTTGGGTCAGGCGGGCGGTTTCCATGCCCGCACCCTGTAGCTGGGCAAAGGCAGCACCCGCTGCCACGGAACCAAGCTGCGCCGTATCGCCTACCAGCAGTACCCGCGCCCGGTGGGATTCGGCTAGGCCCAGCAGCTTGGCGGCATCTGCCGCCGAGATCAGCGAGGCTTCGTCAACAATCCAAAGCCGCTCCTTGAGTGTGGGGCGGCCCGGCGCCAACAAATGCCGGGCCAGTGTATCGGCGCGGCTATCCAGCGCCTCGCCCAAAACCTGTGCCGCCGATGCCGTGGGAGCGAGTGCTACCACCTGAATGCCCCGGGCCTCGGCCTCGCGTGCGATGGTTGCCAATACGGTGGAAGTCTTGGCGGTGCCCGCAGCTCCCTGCAAACCAATGACCCGGTTGCGGCTGGTGAGGATTTGCGCCGCCGCCACTTTTTGCTCATCGGTCCAGCTATGCCCCCGCGTGGCGCTGCGCCGCTCGGCCACGGCAACCGCCCTGCTGGCGGCAATGGGGGAGAGGATCGGTTCCACCTGCTGGCGGCCTTGTTCCTCCAGCCGCAGCAGTGCCGTCTCGTTGGCGATATTGGCGGCAGTGGTGAAGCCCTCGAAAACCACGCCCCGCCGGTCAAGGCATTCGCGCGCGTCCAGCGCGCCGGTCGTCTCGGCACGGGCAATGGCGGCGGCGATGTCATCATGCCCAACGCGGCCCATGCCGAACCGCCCCGCTGCCTCGTGCAGGGCGGTGGTGGAGAACACGGATTGCCGCTCTCCCAGCATCGCCGCACCCTGCGCCACCGCACGATCAGCCGCCAGCTCACGCGCAAATTCATGGTCGGCGCTGAGGGTGGTGGATTTTGCTTGCGCCTCGGCCTGGGCAATCAACCCGTGCCGCGCCTGTTCATCCCATCCGGCTGTATCGGCGGCCTCACGCCATGCGCCGATTAGTTCGGCATGGGGCACGGCTTCCTTGGCCAGCCGCGTGTCCAGCGCCGCGATCTGCTTCTCGGCGGCGCTGGCCTCCGCCCGGCTTTTACCCCGCTCGGCCAGCCGCGCCTCGATGGCAGCACTGCGCTGGCTGAACGCCTCCAGCGTGGTGTTGCCGATACCGGCAATCTCAAAGATCGAATCCTTGCCGCGCTCAATCGCGTAGCCCAGGTTTTGCACCCCGGCGGCCAGCTCCTGCCGATAAATGGCGCCCATCTGCTTTTGCATCTGGTAGAAGGCACGCGGCTCCAGGCTGCGCCATTGCCCGCCCTCGTCCCGGGTCATGTTGAGGATGATGTTATGGCTATGAAGCTGCGGGTCGAGCGCCCGGCTGGTGCCATGCCGGAAAGAGGCAATGACCAAATTGCCGGTCGCCTCCCGCCGGTTGCTGCCATCTTCCCGAATGCGCGTGGCGGTAAAATGCTGCTCCGCCAGGCCCAGCGCGGTTTTCACCGCCTGTTCATGCGCCGCGATGAGGCGACGGTCGCCCGCCACCTCGGCCATGATCGACACAGATTTGGGCGCGCTGAAGGTTACATCCCAACCGGGCCGGTGCTCCCACTCACCCTCCCGCATGGTGCCAAGGCTTTGACCGGCGACATGGCCGTCCAGTAGGCGGGCAAATTGCTCGCGGTCAACGGCCCCGGTCAGGTTCAGCGCTTGTGCGCCTTGGCCCAGCCATTCCGAGGGGGCAAGCCCCCCTTCGGCGTAATAATCATCAGCCTCGTAATAGCTGGCAGCCTGCCCGGCACTGGTCAGGGCGGAGATTGTCGCCACCATTACACCGGCCCCGGGCCAAGAATTGTACCCTGGATGGGGGCGTCGGGCGTTTCTGCCGCCTTGGCCTCCTGCAATCCGCCCCAGAGCGTTTCCGCAATATCGGCGGGGATGAAGTCCGGCTGCCGGGCGGGACCGCGTGCGATGATATGGTCATCGGTCAGCTTGATCCGCGCCACCGGCAAGCCATCGGGCAACAGCAGATAGCCGGTATATTTCGGCAAGCGCAGATCGCTCTCCAGCACGGCGGCGCGCAATTCGCGCATCGTGCTCAAGGTCCGCTGCGGTTTACCCGTATTCGGATCGAACGTCTCGCTGAAAGTGGACGTTTCCACTTCGACGCTGCCAATGGTCGCGGCCGCCCATTCGCGGCTAGCATGGTCGCTCATTTGCAGGAACAGCTTGGTGTTGCAGCACCCCAGAAGGGTTTCGGCGCCATCGGGGCCGTAATGTCCGCGCATCTGGCCAATCGCCTGGCACGACAAAATTATGCACGCCCCGAATTTCCTGCCTTGCGGCGCGAGGCGTTCAAGGTTTTGGACGCGGGGAAGATCGGGCAGCTCATCCAGCAGGAACCATACCCTGCGGGTTGTGCTGGCGGACAGGCCCAGCATGGCGCTGGCCGCGCATTCCAGCCACAGCGCCATCAAAGGCTTCATGGCTTCGAAATAATCTTCCTTCCTGGGCACAAATATCCAAGGCTTGCGGGCTTTGTGCTGGTCGATGCCCTTGAAGAACTGGGAAATCGAAAAGGCTTCTTCACCATCGCGAGGTGCCTTGCGCAGGAACATGAGCATGTTGACCGCCTTGACCAGCATGAACAGCACGCTGGCGGTGGCGCGGTCGGCATCTTTCTCGAAGGTACGGGCCGATGACGTGTTGGCCAGCCACCGCTCTAACTCCTTGCGCGGCATGGATTGCAGCGCATTCAGTAATGCTTGCAGCGTGCCGCGTCCCTCCCGCCAAAGATTGCGCATGACATTCGCCACCAAATTGCGGCTGGTTTCCAGCCAGATGTCCTTATCCTCGTCGCCGGTCTCATTGATGAGGTAGCGGGCAATCCGGTCGGCATCGGCCGGATGAATGATCTCGGCGAAGGGACTCCAAAATACTCCCCGCTGATCGAACGGGTTCAAAATGATGTCACCGCGTGCCGGATCGTAATAATTCGCCACGAACTCGCCGCTGGTGTCGTACACCAAAGCAGCCTCGCCTCTCGCCTCGATCACGTCCAGTTGCTGCCGGAGCGCCGTCGTCTTGCCGCCGCCGGTTGTTCCAATCAAGGCTGTGTGCCGGGTTTCCAATCCACTCGGCAAGGTAACGCCACCGAATTGCAGGCGCGGCTCATCGCTTTCCTCGGCGGTTATGCCGGCCAAGGTTGCCTCGCTGACCACGCGCGTACCCCGCATGACCCGATCCGCCAGCCGCGCTTCTTGCTTGCGCCGCCGCCGGTCAGCGGTCAGCCAGAGGCCAGCCATTCCCCCGGCAAAGCCCAATGCGCCACCCAGCCCGAGGGCGCGGGCAAAGCTTGCCGCATCCTGTCGCAATGGCTGGAACGCCGCCCATTCCTTGACCCCCGTGCGGCCTGCCTGACCGTTCCAGGCAATCGTCATCAAGGGGTCGGACGGCATATCCGACAAGAGAAAACTCGTGAAGGCGGCAACGCCATATTCGGTGTCGGCCTGGATTTGCGACGGGCTGGTGACAACCGCCCCCAAGGCCAGCGCGCCAAGCAGCGCGCCACCGGCTAACACGCGGGCATTGAAGCGGAATTGAGCTTGACCATCGGCGCGGTCACGCGCCCGCAGGGCGGCGATATGCGCCCGGCTGCTGCTGTCTTTGGACATCACGAATCTCCGGCAAGGTTGAGTTGGCGTTGAAACGCTGCCCCTATCTCAGTAGTCAGAATGGACTCGTCGGAGCGGGGACCGGCGGCAACGCGGGTGTAGGTGTAGGCGGCGCACGCGGTAAACAGCGTCCGCTCCGTCAAGCGCTCGACATGGGCCAGGCGCGCGGCCAATGCCCCGATCTCTTGGGCGATCTCGGCGGTAAGTTGCGGCCCCGCCTGTTCGCCGGAAAGGGAGGCCAGCCCGGCCCGCACGCATTGTTGCAATAGGGCATAGGGGGTCATCTGGCGGTTTTGGGCAGCGTGACGCAATGCTTTATCCAGCACCAAGGGGAGGCGCACGGAGTGCTGAACAAACTTCACAGCCTGTCCTCCCCCCGCATCCGGCGCGTATCCTCGGCCAGCCCAGGCATGGCGCGAGGTATCGAGCACGCGCCATGCCTGCACCCGGATCGCACCCTCGATCGGCTCAGGCCAATAGCTGCTCTGCCGAGCGTGGGGTGTGTGACTTCCCTGTCTTGATGCGCAGCATCGAGACCATCAGCAAAGCGCCAAAATTGTTGGGGCTTACGCATCTTTTGCCCCCCGATGTTGATGTTGGGGGAGAGTTGTCCAACGGCCGCGCATGATCTCGTCTGCCCAGTCTCGGATGGCCATTTCGATAGCCGTCTTGATGCGGTTATCGAGGTCATGGGCCTCGTCAGGCGAGAGGTGTGCGGTCAAGCCTGGCGTCTCGACCAAGCCACCCGCTGGGCGGTAGCCTCTTTCATCGGAGGTTGAAGGGCCGTCGATGCGGCAGAGGGAGGACGTTCCAAGGTAGACATTGAGGGGTGGCACGTCCCAGCGATGCCAGAAGGCGACGGCAAACCGATAGGTCTCGCCAGCCCTGTCATCGCGTATTAGCTTCTCGATGATCGGCATGACGAAACGGGTAATGCGCGGCGTTGTCCGCACGGTGAAACTGGCAACCCTCTCGGGGAGGAGCCGGGCGTACAAACGGGCGACAATATGCTGGAAAATGGACATAGAGGTATCCTTTCCGCGCACGGGGGCGCGAATGCGTGGAGGTCAGTTTTTGTTCATGGGAGGAGGCGAAGGCGCAGCAGTCCACTCATTCAAAAGGCTGGGACCGCGGGCCTTCGGTTCAGGGGGATTGGTTGGCCTGTGCCAGGCGCTTAATAGAGACGGTTGTCAGCAGAGTTCGCCTGCCAATCTTGATCGCCTCCAGCCTGCCAGATTTAAGCAAGACGTAAATGGAGCTTCGTCCAACCCCGAGAGCTTTGGCGGCGGCGTTAACGGAGATAGCAATCGGTTCCATGTTTGAGAGAGCCTCCTGATGTTCGTTGGAAGGCCTCTCAAATTGCACACGGATGGTGGCGCGTCGTCCGATTTTAAAACAACCAATCCAGTCCAGACACTATGCAAATTCCGGTAGAGACGCCCGGAGATAATGCTTTGATTTACAACAAATTCCGGCGAAGGCGCCGTTGAAAATTCAACCGGGAAGCGACTTGTTTTTTTCTATAGCCGTCAAAATTTCGCCAACAAACTTATACATCTGCGACTTTTCAGGCGTGAGATCGTCAAAATCCATGTCTTGCTCATCAGCGTCGGCATCGCTCAAGCTGGTTATCAGTTTTTTGAGTCTGCCCGCGTCACGAGGTTCGCCTCGAATAATCTGCTTGAGGGCCGGATGCTCAATTATTAGGAGCAGCAGCCGCTTGTAATCGTGTTGGTCTGATTTTTGACGCTTGTCGGGGCTAGCATTTGTCCTTTGGATTAAAGCCTTTATGTTCACCCTCATGAAAGTCTCGTGCGAAAATGGCCATGGCCTTACGGGCTGAAAAACAAGTTCTCTATATGTTCTCTCTGGCGACAAGAGTAAGAAACGTAAGCCTCCATAGAAGTGCTTCTGGTCAAGATACCTGTCTGATCCATTTTTTTTGAAGTAAGCCTTTGGCGTTTTCCCGCTTTGTAAGTGCTTAAAAAGGCCATCTAATTTGAGTGCGACATCTTTATCACTTTCACCATAAAAGGCTTCCTGAGATTTTTTTGCGGAAAGACTTCCATATTGGAAAGCCTGCCATGACCAAAAGCTGAAGAGCACCCCAAAAAACGAAAGCACGGCAACGACATAGAGAGGGTCGCCATACTTTGCGCTTAGTCGGTCAATAATTATTGCAAAAATAATCAAAACAACAAAAAGTCCGCAAAGCCAAGCAGCTCTAGCCATCAATAAACTATATTTATTTGAATATTGATTATAAATTCTTCCGGTAAAGGCATCCAACCGCTTTAATCCATCATCTTCGTCTTCTGAAATGAAGTTGGCTGCAATCTGCCTTAAAGGAAACTCTTTTTCTTGAGCTTGCTCTAGTACCAACCGCGCCTCTTTTTGAGATTTTTCTTCTGTTCGTATATTCGGTGTTTTGCTTGCTTTTGGCGCCTGGGCCACTTCTTTCTGCGTTACCGACCTTGGTGCCATCAGACATTTCCTCCCGTTCGCAACTCGTCCAAATAATTGCTCCACCACTGCGCCATCTCTACCCGCTCAGCCCAATAGGCGGATTGGTTGTAAATGCGCCGAATGATGCCGGGCACCATATGGGCCAGCGCGCGCTCGATTGCGTCTGGGTTCCACTTGCCCGATTCGTTGAGCAACGATGAGGCCGAAGTACGGAAGCCGTGCGCCGTCATTTGATCCTTGGAGTAGCCCATTCGCCGCAGTGCAGCATTAACGGTGTTGTCGCTGATTGGCCGGGCTTTGGTGCGCACAGAGGGAAAAACATAGCGCCCCGCCCCGGACAAGCCCCTCATCTCACGGAGAATCACCAGGGCTTGCTGTGATAGTGGAACTGCATGGGGCTGGCGCATCTTCATCTTGATCTCGGGTATCGTCCAGACGGCCTTGTCGAAGTCGACCTCGGCCCATTCCATCTGGCGTATCTCGCCAGGGCGCTGAAAGACATGCGGCGTGAGCTTCAAGGCATACATAACGGAAGGGTCGCCCTGATAATCGTCTATCGCCCGCAAGAGCGCCCCAAACTGGGCTGTATCGGTAATCGCGGCGAAATGTTTGACGGTCGGGGAAATCAGCGCCCCTTGCAGGAGCTGAGCCGGGTCGCGCTCCGCCCGTGCGGTGGCCGCCGCATAGCGGAATACCTGCCCGGCAAAGGCACGGAGCTGCTTGGCCGTTTCCAGCCTCCCCCTGCGTTCGTGTTTTTTAAGCTCGTGAAGCAGCTCCTGGGGCGTGATGTCGGCCACCGGCCTCTTTCCGAAGTCTGCCCCCAGTAGTTTCAATAGCCAGCGTTGCTTCTCCAGTGTCGCGGTCGCCCGCCCTTCCCGGCCCTTTTTTTCAATCAGCTCCTCCGCCACGCCGTTGAAGGTGTTCCCGGCGCGAATGCTTGCCTCAATCCTGGCCTGGCGTTTGGCGGCGTTGGGGTCGATTGAGTGGGCCAGTTGCTTGCGTGCAGCGTCACGGGCTGCCCGTGCCTCAGCCAGGGTTATTTCGGGATAAGCTCCCAGAGCGAGTTTACGCTCGGCTCCATCTATGCGGTATTTTATCCGCCAAAGCTTGCTCCCCGTTGGATTGACGAGAAGGTACAACCCCTGGGCGTCGGCCACCTTATAGGGTTTATCCTTTGGCTTGGCATTGCGAATCGCTGTATCAGTCAGCGCCATATGGGGGCCTCGGATTGGAGGGGGCTTTTTGAGGCCCCCAAATCAGGCCCCCATCTTCTGCGGTTGCAGGCAGACAAAGGCAGTCACTGACAATCAGTAACCACTCAAAAATACAGGAATTTCATGGGCTTTTCAATCATCGGCGAGCATCGTCGAACGGGAAACTGGAGCGGGTAGCGGGAATCGAACCCGCGCGTCGAGCTTGGGAAGCTTGCAGGCTACCATTACATCATACCCGCGCCGTGGGCGCCTTCTTAGTCTGATGTTCTTGACCGCGCAAGCGGGGGGGCGTAGGCGAAATGCACCTCGTGATTTGTCTGGCCGGATTGCGGCGAGGCCGGGGCGTGAAAACCAGGGGGTTTTGCGCGGCCGGGAGTAAAAAAAACGCGCTAAAGAGGCCAAGCCCCGGCGCGCCCGTGGCTTGTCTCCGGTGGCCGGTTGATTGTTCTTGGGGGCCGCATGACTGACACACCAAAAACCCGACTTGCCACAGACCTCGTGCATGGCGGGCGCATCCGCACCAATCTCTACGAGAATTCCGAGGCGTTGTTCCTGACCTCGGGCTTTGTCTATGACGATGCCGAGCAGGCGGAAGCCGTGTTCGCCAACCAGATCCAGCATTACCAATATTCGCGCTTCTCCAACCCGACGGTCGCCATGCTGGAGGCCAAGCTCGCCAAAATTGAGGGCGCGGATGTGTGCCGCGCCACCGCCACGGGCATGGCGGCGGTTTCGGCGGCGGTGCTGTGCGGCGTGAAGGCCGGGCAGCGCGTCGTCGCCTCGCGCGCGCTGTTCGGCTCGTGCCACTGGATCATCTCGACCTTGCTGCCCCAATACGGCATCGAGACCATGTTCGTGGATGGCGCGGACCTGGACCAATGGCGCGCCGCGCTCAGCCAGCCGACCGCGCTGGTGCTGCTCGAGAGCCCCTCCAACCCGATGCTCGATATCATCGACCTGCGCGCCGTCTCGGCGCTGGCCCACGAGGCCGGGGCCATCGTGGTGGTGGATAACGTGTTCGCCACGCCGCTGCTGCAAAAACCGCTCGAGCTGGGCGCGGATGTGGTGGTGTATTCGGCCACCAAGCACATGGATGGCCAGGGCCGCGTGCTCGGCGGCGCGGTGCTGGGGGCCAAGGACTGGATGGAGCAGGTGTTTCAGCCCTTTTTCCGCAATACCGGCCCGACCATGTCCCCCTTCAATGCCTGGGTGATCCTGAAAGGGCTGGAGACCATGCATCTGCGCGTGAAGGCGCAAAGCGACTCGGCCGAGACGGTGGCGCGGTTTCTCGAGGCCTCGCCCAAGATCGCGCGCGCGCTCTACCCCACCCTGGCCTCGCACCCGCAGCGGGCGCTGGCCATGAGCCAGATGAGCGGCGGCGGCACGATGGTGACGTTCGAGGTCGAGGGCGGCAAGGACGGCGCCTTCAGGCTGATGAACGCGCTGCGCATCGTCACCATTTCCAACAATCTGGGCGATGCGCGCTCGCTCGCCACCCATCCGGCCACCACCACCCATATGCGCATCGGCCCCGAGGAGCGGGCGCGGATGGGCATCACCGATGGCACCATCCGCCTCTCGGTGGGGCTTGAGGATGTGCAAGACCTGATCGACGACCTGACCCAGGCGCTGGCCCAGGTTTAAGGCAAACCGCGCGCCCTGGCACCCGCCGGGGCGCGCGGCATGGCAAAGGCGGTTGCGCGCGCCCGGCGGCGGTGAGACAAACGCGGCATGGAATTCATTTTCATGCTCACCCAGGCCGACCGCACGGTGGCCAATTGCCTGGAGGTGCTCGATGAGATCGCGCCTCTGGGTCTGCGTGCCGTGGGGTTCAAGGATGTGGGCGCCCCGCCCGCGACCTTGCGGCGGCTGAATGAGCGGATCAAGGCGCTGGGGGCCCGGAGCTATCTGGAGGTGGTGGCGACCTCGCCCGAGGCCATGCTGCACTCGGCGCGGGTGGCGGTGGAGATCGGGGTCGATCATCTGCTCGGCGGCACCATGGTGGCCGAGACGCTGGCCCTGCTGCGCGGCACCGCCATTGGCTATTATCCGTTTCCCGGCCTGCCCGTGGGGCACCCGACCAGACTAGGCGGCGATGCGCCGCTGATCGAGGCCCAGACCCGCGCCTTTATCGCCCAGGGCTGCGCGGGGGTGGATTTGCTGGCCTACCGCGCCACCCAGGCCGAGCCGCTGGCCCTGGTCCGCGCCGCCCGGCAAGGCTGCGGCACGGCGGGGCGGCTGATCTGCGCCGGCGATGTGGACAGCCCGGCCCGCATAAAGGCGCTGCGCGCGGCGGGCGCTGATGGGTTTACCGTCGGCTCGGCGGCCTTCGCCGGCCGGTTCGCCCCCCAAGCCCAGGGGCTCGCCGCACAACTCAAGGAAATTCTCTCATGCGTCTGAAAGACAAGCGGATCGTCATCACCGGGGCGGGCAGCGGCATCGGGCGGGCCACCGCGCTGAAATGCGCCCGCGAGGGGGCAAGGGTGATCTGCGCCGACCTGCGCGCCGAAACCGCCGGCGAGACGGTGGCGCTGATCCGCGAGGCGGGTGGCGCGGCCGTGCCGGTGATCGGCAATTTAACGCATGAGGATGCCTGCCTTGCCATGTTCGCCAAGGGCGCCGAGGCGTTTGGCGGGCTGGATGCGGTGTTCAACAATGCCGGCGTGTGCCTGGGCGATGATCTGGGCCCGGTGGAGACGCCGCTCTCGACCTGGGAGGCGACCATCGCCACCAATCTGACCTCGGTGTTTTTGTGCTGCAAGGCGGCGATCCCTTATTTGCTGCAATCGGGCCAGGGCGTGATCGTCAACAACGCCTCGATCGTGGCGCTGGTCGGCTCGGCCTTTCCGCAGATCGCCTATACGGCGGCCAAGGGCGGCGTGCTGGCCATGACGCGCGAAATCGCCATCGCCTACGCGCGCAAGGGGCTGCGCAGCGTGGCCATTTGCCCGGGGCCGGTGGCGACGCCTCTGGTCACCGCCTTTTTGGCCGACGAGGCGGCTTGGAAACTGCGCCGGCGCTATCTGCCCATGGGGCGGCTGGGGCAGCCCGAGGAAATCGCCAATCTGGTGGCGTTTCTGGTCTCCGATGAGGCCAGCTACATCAATGGCGGCGCCATCGCCATCGATGGCGGGCTGACGAGCGCCTATGTCATCGATGACACGGCCGGATAGGCGCGGCCCCCATGCCGGGCCTCTGCCGCGACTGTGACGCCGAGGCACCGGGCCTAACCTGCCCGGCCTGCGGCTCGGCGCGGGTGGTGCGCCACGCTGAGCTGTTCAGCCTCACCATCGGCCACATAGATTGCGACGCCTTCTACGCGACCATAGAAAAACGCGACGATCCCGCCTTGCGCGACAAGCCGGTGATCGTGGGCGGCACGGGGCCGCGCGGGGTGGTGAGCACGGCGTGCTACATCGCCCGGCTATATGGCGTGCGCTCGGCCATGCCCATGGCCACCGCGCGCAAACTCTGCCCCCATGCGGTGGTGCTGCCCCCCAACATCCGCAAATACGCCGCCGTCTCGGCCGAGGTGCGGGCGCGGCTCGAAGCCCTGACGCCGCTGGTGCAAATGCTCTCGATCGACGAGGCGGTGGTGGATCTGGCGGGCACGCAAGCCCTGCATCACGCCCCGCCGGCGGTCATGCTCAGCCGTTTCGCGCGCGCGGTGGAGGGGGCGCTGGGCATTACCGTCTCGATCGGGCTGGCGCCCAACCGGCTGCTGGCCAAGCTGGCCGCCGAGCGGGGCAAGCCGCGCGGCTTTTGCGTGCTGGGCGCCGAGGCGCCGGCCCTGCTCGCGGGCGAGCCGGTGGCGCTGCTGCCGGGCGTGGGGCCGGCCACGGTCAAGCGCCTGGGCCAGATGGGCATTACCCGCGTCGGGCAGTTGGCGGCGCTCGATGAGGCGGGCGCGGCGCGCAAACTGGGCGATGAGGGGCTGGCGCTGGTGGCGCGGGCGCGGTTGCTCGACCCCCGCCCGGTGCGGCCGGGGCGCGAGGCCAAATCGATCAGCGCCGAGACGACATTCGCCACCGATCTGCGCGCCCTGCCCGTGCTGGAGGCCGAGCTTTGGCGCCTGTGCGAGACGCTGGGGCGGCGGCTCAAGCGCGAGGCCCTGGCCGCCGCCGGGGTGACGCTGAAGCTGAAAACCGCCGGCTTCGTGCCCCGCACCCGCGCCCAGCGCCTGCCCAACCCGACCCAGCTGCCCGAAACCCTGTTCGAGGCCGCGCGCGCGCTGCTGGCCCGCGAGGCCGACGGCACGGCGTTCCGGCTGATCGGCATCGGCGCCGCGCCGCTGGCCGAGGCCGGGGCCGCCGACAAGGGCGATCTGGCCGACAGCGCCGCCCCCCGGCGCGCGGCCCGCCAAGGGGCGATCGACCAGCTGCGGGCCAGATTCGGGGAGCGGGCGATCGGGCTGGGGCGCGGCTTGCGCAAGCACCAGCTTCAACATCAGCGTCATTCCCCAGC